>JAAVIA010000031.1 GCA_014799405.1 Lachnospiraceae bacterium | reverse complement strand
GTGTTTTTAAGCGGCAGGAGCAGTACCACTATATCTTGTGTCCGGGGTGGCTCTCAAGGAAGAAACATGCGGGTGGCTCTCAAGCGGGAAACTGGTGGCTCCCAAGGGGGATAATATTCCGCTATAGCTTCTCTGCAATTAATCAGCAAATTCAATAATGCGGTATATCCTGCGCGTTTTCCTTCCGCTTCTTTGTATATCAGTTTAATTTCCTCCATCGCATAAACCTCCTAGGTTACATGTCAAATTTTCATAATTTTACATTGGTTGTTCACAAAACTCAATAAATTAAATTGAAACGACATGTTTTTGCGTTTTTTGTCGTGTTAAAAAAAACGGGGCTGCCGCATTAAAGTTATTTTAATACGACAGCTCCGTTTTTGTAACAGCTAAGTAAAAATAATCATTTTGGCAGCAACGGTCATTTATCGTATGTCCGTTTTTGTACCTTAACAGACAGCCATGTACACCCTAATAAAATCACCATGCAGACCACTCCGCTTATTATTGTTCTGGCAGTGGTTTTAAACAAAAGTGATGTGATAGGAGTTAAAAGCATGCTGGTGTTAATGGAAATATGGAAAATAATGCCCGGAATAAGGCTGTTAAAGCGTACAGCGAGAAATCCCAGAAGAATACCCAAAACAAATGCATAGACTCCCTGAACTACGTTGCCGTGGTAAATGCCAAATAATAATGCCTGAAATAATACCGTGCAAAGAACGGCTCCCTTATCCATAATTCCGTGGAAAAATTTTCCAACATATTTTTGTATCAGACCCCGAAATAATATTTCTTCGGCAATAGGTGCCACAAAAAACACGGCAAAATATAACACATAGGAGGCTGATGCCCCCAGAATCCGTGATGTAACCTGCTGGTCATATTGTGAAAATGCATTTGGAAAAAATGGATACACAAGTGTAAGGGCGCTGTCTATAAAAAATTGTCCGGCAATGCCCGCAGGAATTATTAAAAGAATGGTTGGTATAGCAGGACGCTTTATAAGCTGTTTACGCTCACTGTCAGAGCTTATTTTGCGCAGCCAAATTCCGAAAACAACAATATAAACAATATATCTGGCGAGAGTAACGTATGCAGAATTCATAGGCTGATTAAAATCTCTTGTCATAATCAGCTCTACGGAAAATGCATTTGCCGATTTCTCGTCAGATATAATATTTTTTATAAATATAATTATGATGTCTACGATAATTACCCCATACTGTATTAAAAGCATAACAAGAAGGGGTAGAAACATAAAAACTATATCTTTAAATTTTAAGCTTTTACTTGATTGCATCTTTTATTTTTTTCGCTCTTTCCTGTTCTTTCTTAATCTCTTCTTTGGATTTTTCCTTTGCCTTGTTCTGCTTTTTGGCAAGCAGCTCGTCATTTAATTGCTTCTGATATTCAGCCTGCTTTGCAGCCAATTTTGTTCTAAAACTCTTTTTCTTCTTTCCGTTTTCCTCTTCAGCAACAGCCTGTTTTTTCTTTCCACGGACATTTTTAACGCTTATTATGTATATTCCGCTAATCATTGCCTTAACTTCGGTCTTAACCTGAACATCATCAAATATTGCTTCATCACAGATAAAGTTCATAATCTGAGGACCAACCTTAGCCTTAACAATAGGAAGCTTTGCCTTCTGGTATCTCTTAGGCGTCTGTTCCATAACCATTTTAGGAAGACCGGCATCCTTAAGAGGCATTATTTTTTTATCTATAATAAGCATGGTTGCAGGCTGTGCCGCATCTGCAATCTGCTCCTTCTGAGCTAACTGTTTCTTTTGCAGCTTGTCACCTACTTTGTAAAGAACAAAGAGAAGTATAAGAGCTACAGCTAATACAATAAGTAATATTCCCCACCAAGGCATATGTGGTACCTCCTTTTTTATAGTTCGTGTGTATTCATCATTCCCCGTATTATATCAGGCAGCGTGGCAAGCAGTGCCTTTCTTTCCTTTGGGGGAAGTGCTGAAGGATTTAACGGTTTGCCAAATTCTATAATAACCTTTCCTTTGCGCACGTGCTTTTTTGGCGCAGATTCAAGGAGCAAATCAGAACCTGAAATTGCAACGGGAACAATCGGACATTTTGCTTTTTCCGCCATTTTATAGCCACCCTCCTTAAAAGGAAGGAACTCCTCGCCCTGATTTCTGTGTCCCTCAGGGAATAAAATCATGGAATGTCCCATTTTTAAAAATTCAGCCCCTTGATTTATTATTTCAAGTCCCTGTTTTATGTTGTCCCTCTCAAGGAAAAGGCATCCGATGTCATCCATGTAAAGAGGAAGCAGAGGAATTTTCCTCATCTCTGCCTTTGCAATAAAGCCTACAGGCTTACCGATGGCTTCATGATAAATGAGAATGTCAAAATAGCTTCTGTGATTTCCCACATAAAGCACAGGACCGTCAGGTATATTTTCTTTTCCTCTTATTTCAGGCGTACAGCCTGCTATCTTAAGCTCTGTTTTAAAGAAGCCTGAAACATATTTACGGCTTTTCTTCCATGACTTTTCCGGATTCTTCTGCCATAGCTTTCTCAAATATAGATGATACGGCAGGGAGAAAAACAGTGCCAGCATAAGTATTATGAATACTCCTACAGTTTTCATGTATGTCACCTTCCAAACATTTTACATGTCTCATAGAGACGTGCTTCAAGTGCCGGAGTTAAAGCCTCCTCCTTATATCGCCATGCCCAATTACCTTCACCAACACCAGGGGTATTAAACCTTGCCCATGAGTCAAGACAAAGGACGTCCTGCATAGGAACAATTGCCATATTTGCAACAGAGCCAAAGCAGGCTCTTATAAGTATCCAACATATATCATAACCGTCAGTGGAGAAATATCTCCTCAACTTATCCTTTGATGCCTCGTATGCATGATTATACCAGCCAAGAGTAGTGTCATTGTCATGTGTTCCCGTATAGCATACGCAGTTTCTGATAAAATTATGGGGAAGAAAATCATTTTCATTCGGATTTTCAAAGGCAAACTGGAGAATCTTCATGCCCGGTAACCCAAATTTATCACGAAGCTCAATAACGGAATCGTCAATTTCACCTAAATCCTCTGCTATGATAGGAAGGTGGTAGCCNAANGTTGCTTCAAGGTGCGTGAAGAAGTTTATGCCCGGAGCGGAAAGCCACTCTCCGTTAATGGCNGTTTCNTCACCATAAGGAACAGCCCAAAANTTGTCAAAGCCCCTNAAGTGGTCGATTCTTAAGAAATCAGACAGAGTAAGCTGGTGNCGTATTCTGTTGAGCCACCACTCATAGCCTGTTTCCGTATGTTTTTTCCAATTGTATAAAGGATTTCCCCAAAGCTGTCCCGTAGCTGANAANTAATCAGGGGGAACACCTGCAACAACAGTAGGGTANCCNTCCTTTTCAAGTAGGAACAGATTTTGGTTAGCCCATACATCAACGCTGTCCCANGCCATAAATATAGGAATNTCTCCGATTATGGAAATATCCTTGTCATTTGCATATTTTTTAAGGTCAGTCCATTCAGTGAAAAANANAAACTGTATAAATTTGTAATAGCCCATTTCTGTGGAAAGNTTGNTAATCCAGGCTGCCTTTTGNTTTTTGGTAGGCTTTTTAAGGTCATCCTCCCACATATACCAAGGNGCTCCNTCATGNTAGTCCTTGCCTGCCATAAAGAGGGCNTAATCCTCAAGCCAGTANGAATTATCGCAAAANTCTTTATATTTTTCCATCATTTCNTCGCTTTTGGAAAATTCGTCNGAATAATNTTCATCTGTAAAACGCTCATATGCNAGNTTTAAAAGCNTTGTTTTAAATTCAATCAGNTCNCCNTAGCTTATNTGTTCGGGATTCCAGTTTGGCATATCCCTAAAGTCAGAGTCCATAAGAAGTCTAAGCTTTTTCAAATGGTCAAGGCTTATAATAAGCGGCTGTCCTGCAAAGGCTGAAAAAGGCTGGTATGGTGAATCGCCAAAGCCCGTATGTCCAAGCGGCAGAACTTGCCATGTATTTAAGCCTGAACGTTCAAGAAAATCTATAAATCTGTAAGCACTGTCACCAAGCTCACCAATTCCGTAAGGTCCGGGAAGGGAAACAGGGTGTAATAATATTCCGGTATATTTTTTTGGTTTTTTTCCGGCACTGTTATTGGATAACATTTAAATTTCCTCCTAAGAATACTTATTAACACACTAATTTCCATTATACAAAATATACACATAAAACACAACAATTTATTCATACGAATGAATAATATTTTCACATGAATGAATAAATTTCACATCGAAAAATATTGCTCTAGTTGTACAGTTCATAAAGCTTTTCAAATAAAGGAATNGCACGTTTAACCATGTCGGTTGTGACACAGTAGGATATNCTGAAATGCCCCGGACAGTTAAAGCTGTCGCCNGGNACCAAAATAAGGTCAAGNTCCTTTGCCGCTCTCCANCAAAACTCNTTGGCATCCTCTGTAAGTGAGCGTGGGAACATATAAAATGTNCCNCCCGGCTCTACAACNTGATAGCCTATTCGTGTAAGCTCTTTNTANAGAATATTTTTGTTTTCCTCATATATGCTAAGNTCGCTNGTTGTGTCAAGAATTTTTTCCACTGCAAGCTGTATAATGGACGGTGGGCAGTTATGTCCCGTGAAGCGTGAAATCTGACCGCACATCTGTATAATGAGCTTTGCATCCTTACATGCAGGATTTACTGCAACNTAACCGATTCTTTCACCNGGNAGGGAAACAGACTTGCTGAAGGAATAGCAGCAAATNCTGTTGTCATAAAANGCTGATATAAATGGGGANTCGGTTCCCTCAAAAATAATTTCCCTGTACGGCTCNTCTGATATAAGATATATNTCGTGTCCGTACTCCTCCTGCTTTTTGTTTAATATGTCNGCAAGCCTTNTGATGGTAGCCGTTGAATAAACGATACCNGAAGGATTNTTTGGTGAATTTATGAGAACAGCCTGAACATTTTTGTTGAGNGCNTTTTCAAATTCATCAAANTTTATCTGAAAGCTTTCCGTATCNGCNGGAACNATTGTTAATTTCGCACCTGTGCCCTCTATATAAGGGACATACTCAGGGAAATATGGTGCAAAGGTGAGAACCTCATCTCCGTCAGTAACCACNCATCTTACTGCATGTGCGATGGCGCCTGCTGCTCCCGTTGCCATAAATATTTCGTCCATTGTATAATTCATGCCAAAACGTCTGTTTAAGGAGTCGGCAATTGCTTTTCTTGTGGAGTCTATTCCAAGGGAAGGGCTGTACCCATGAAGCGAAACAGGGTTCTTTGTCTTAAGAAGCTCAATCATGTAATCGGTAAAGGCTTCAGGTGTAGGAACAGAAGGATTTCCGATTGAAAAATTAAAAACATTATCAGCGCCAATTTCTGCTGCACGCTGATTTGCATAAGTAAAAAATTGTCTTATGACAGAGCCTTTGCCTGTCATATCCTTGTAAAGCTGGTTAATCATATATATTTCCTCCTAAATTTGACACAACCATTTGAACATAGCCGCATATACAATCATACAAACATTATAAATGTCAAAATCGTTGTTGTAAAGGGACATATGGGCAGTGTCTGTTGGGTTTGAAATAAAAAAACAAGTGATGAATAATTTCGGGGAGAAAAAAATCATCACTTGTTTGAGGGGAGAGAGGATTCAAATATATGAAAAGCTCTTACAAAATGTAATATAACATCGAATTGTGTCTAAATTATGTTTTCAATGTGAAATCTAATTCACAAAATCTTAATAATTTTTATTCGTTACACTGCTCACCTAAACCTTCAACTGCCGCATCGAGCTCTTTTAAGGTTTTTTGTATTGAGTCGTTTATTACGCCTGACTCATGTGCCATTTTTCCAAACTCATGTGCAACAACTGTAAAGCCCTTGCCCGCCTCACCTGCACGTGCTGCCTCAATGGAAGCATTGAGAGCAAGGATATTCTGTTTATTTTCAATCTTTTTAAGTCCCTGGGATTTAACCGTAAGCTCCTTAATAAGTGTTGAAGCATTATCAATCTCTCCACAGAATGAGGAAAGCTTCTCCGTGTAAACCATCTTACGATATGATGCCTCAAGGAGATTTTGGATGGATGTTGTAAGAAGTCCGGCTGCCGCCTCCACCTTTTCCTCGTCCTCATCCTCATCTAATGGACCACCGATAACTGATGCAACAATAACATCATCTACCTCTATATCCTCGCTAAAGGCTTCGATGTTATTACGTGAAAATCCCAATACATTTGAAAGGAAATTGCCTTCATCATCAAGGACAACACAAATCATGTTTGTGGAAGCTGCCCATTTTTGAAGAAGCTCATTTAAAGCTTCCATATCTAAATAGTCATTTATAGACATATAAATTACCTCCGATGCAAAATATTTGTACATACCATTTTATACAATTTCCGAGCAAATTTCAACAATGATTATGTCAAATATAACAAAAATATTTACAAATTTAAAAGTGGTTATTAGAATATAGGTATATTTATCGGAGGTAGAGTATGTATAAAATATTTGAAACCCATGCACATTTTGATGATGAGGCATTTGATGGGGACAGGGATGAGCTTATTTTATCAATGAAGGAAAATGGAATAGAAAAAATAGTAAACATAGGGGCAAGCATTGAAACCTCTCAAAATACGCTTCGGTTAATGGATAAGTATTCCTTTATATATGGGGCGATAGGCGTGCATCCCTCTGAGGTTGATTGTTTGGAAAATTTCGAGGGCGGGGATCTTGGGGCAATTGAAAAGCTTGAGGAGATGGTAAAATCAAATACAAAAGTAGTTGCCATAGGAGAAATCGGACTTGATTATCACTATGATAATACGGATAAGGTGAAGCAGAAAAAATGGTTTATAAAGCAGATGGAGCTTGCCCATAAGCTTAATATGCCTATTGTGGTTCACAGTAGGGATGCGGCGGAGGATACGGTAAATGTCATGAAGGAGGCAGATGCGGCAGCTCTTGGTGGAGTGGTACACTGCTATTCTTATACGAAGGAGTTTGCGAAAATATTTCTGGATATGGGCTTTTATTTTGGAATAGGAGGCGTCGTGACATTTAAAAATGCAAGAAAGCTTGTGGAGACGGTGGAGTATCTGCCTATGGATAAAATTGTGCTTGAAACGGACAGTCCGTATCTTGCACCTGAGCCATACAGAGGTAAAAGAAACTGTTCGCTTTATATCCCATATGTGGCAGAGGCTATCGCTAAGATAAAAAATATTTCCGTCAATGATGTGTATGCCGTAACATGGGAAAATGCCATGAAGCTGTATGGGATGGAGGGAAAATAGAGTGGAAAAATTAAGTAATCCACAGACTACGATAGACATAATCAAAAAACATAACATTGCCTTTCAAAAAAGATTCGGTCAGAATTTTCTCATAGATGGACATGTTATCGAAAAAATAATAAGGGCGGCAGATATAACAAAGGATGATATTGTTCTTGAGATTGGTCCTGGCATAGGAACCCTGACACAGTATCTTGCAGAGGCGGCAAAAAAGGTTTATGCGGTTGAGATAGATAAAAATCTTATTCCTGTTTTGGAGGAAACCTTATGTGAATATGATAATGTTAATGTGATTAACGAGGACATACTTAAGGTTGACATTAAGAAGCTTTTGGGAGAAAAAAATACATGTAAAGTAGTTGCAAACCTTCCCTATTATATAACTACTCCAATCATAATGCGATTGTTTGAGGAGCATATTCCTGCTGAGTCAGTTACCGTAATGGTTCAGAAGGAAGTTGCCCAGAGAATGCAGGCGGCTCCAAAAACCAAGGACTATGGAGCGCTGACGCTTGCAGTAAGGTATTATGCGGAAGCTTATATCGCTGCTAATGTGCCTCCAAACTGTTTTATTCCAAGACCAAATGTGGGCTCGGCAGTTATACGTCTCACAAAGTGGGATAAGCCTGTCGTTCAGGTAGAGGATGAGGCATTAATGTTTAAGCTTATAAGAGCCTCCTTCAACCAGCGCAGAAAAACGCTGCAAAATGGAATTAATAATTTCCCTGAGCTTTCCTTTACAAAGGAGGAGGTTTCAAATGCGCTTTGCAGTATGGGACTTGATGAAAATATAAGGGGAGAGGCATTAACCTTGGAGCAGTTTGCAGAGCTTGCCAATATACTTAATTGTATTCCGCTGTTATAATTTGATAAAACTCCGCATATATTTGTTATAAGTATAAGGGGGGAGTTTGTAATGCAGCAGGGCAGATGGGTGTCGTACATATTCAGGTATAGGAATAACATAAGATGTGAAAATGCCGGCTTTATAAAAGTACAGCGCATAGCATCGGAATACAGGGTCATTTCCCAAAGAATGAGCCCTCAGGAAAAGCATGAGGATACGGCAAGAATACAAATCGGCATAAAAATGTATAAGGAATATACCTGCAACTGTAAAATATATCTTATGTACAGACAGGAGGGAAATTCTTCGCCAAGTATCGAGTTTCTTGAGGAGATACATTTTAACTCCAAGGAACGGGATACGATGGTAAAGCGTTTTGAGCTGGATTGGGACAATCCGTTAAATAACGGCATGTCCTTTGATTGCTTTGACGGGGTGTTTTTTGTATGCGATGACGGTGAAATCCTTGTGGGAATGTGGAATGAATATGTGTTTTCTCCCGATACGGTGAGAACCGCCGGAAAACGAGTGAATAAAAATGAAGTTGTTTCTCAGCAGACTGTTATTGAGTCGATGGAAGTGGCGGAGGAAAAAACGGAAGCAGTTTATGAATCGTCGGATGAGAAAGAAAAAACGGATGTAACTTTTGAATCGTCGGATGAGAAAGAAAAAACGGGTGTAGCTTTTGAACCATCGGAGAAGGGAGAAACGGAGATGGCTTTTGAGTCGTCGGAAGTAGAGAAGGAAAAAACGGAGGCGGCTTTTGAATCATCCGAGGAGAAGGAAGAATTGGAGCAGATAAATGGGAATGGTGAGAATATCTGCCAAAAGATGCTTAATACATTTCCAAAGCTGCCGCTACTTGCAGACAGTCAGTTTATGGAGTGTGTGAAAATTGTGCCCCATGATATAGGAAGACTTGCAATGAGCAACTGGAAGCTTGGTGTAAACAGCTTTTTGTCACACGGATATTATCATTACAGATACATAATGATGGGAAAGGTTAAGTTTGAACGCAAGGAGGCATATGTGATAGGTGTGCCGGGCGTGTACACGAACAAGGAAAAATATCTTGCAAACATGTTTGGATTCAATATATTTATACCTGCGAAACCTACAAAATTTCTGACAGGTAATTTTGGTTATTGGATATCTGAAATATTGACGGAATAACGTATCAAATCCTCATATTTTCCGAGGATATTTGCACATTTTGGCTCAAGGCGAATCGGCATAAAGCCGATTTTCTCTGCCAGCCTTTTTGATGCCCCGTTATCAGGGTGTATTCGGGCGTCAACTCTGTTTATGCCGTAGTGTTTTTTTATTACCTCAAATGTGGACATGCATGCCTCATATGCCAACCCTTGATTTTGGTGCAGGGCATCAATTTTATATCCGATTTCTGCAAAGGGGTTGTCGTTATCATGGTAAATATTAAAATTTACCGAGCCGATTATGCGGTTGGGACGTATTTTCAGAAAAATATAATACCGTAAGAATGTACCGCAAATATACATTTTATATTCACGGGCAAGTATCTGACGATGATATTCCACAGTGTAGAAATCGTATGGTCTTGTCGGCTCAAAGCGTTCAAAGGCAGTCCTATTGCGCTGATAAAGCTCAAGTACCTTACGGGCACTGTCCTCATTTTCAACCTTTAAAATTAAATTGTCGGTATATTTAATTCCCGGACCCATTTTGTACCTCTTTCACAAAGCATGTTATTAGTGTATACTGAAAACATATAAATTGTACATAGTTTTTTGCAGAATATAGGAGAAAAAATATAATGAATTCAGATGCAGATGATATAAAGCAGCATGAAAAATTTATGAGGCAGGCCGTAACTCAGGCAAAGAAGGCGTGGAAAAACAAGGATGTGCCTATCGGGTGTGTTATAGTTTACGAGGGCAGTGTCATAGCAAGAGGCTACAACAGAAGGAACGCAGATAAGACGTCCCTTGCACACGCGGAAATTATGGCAATAAAAAAGGCTTCGAGAGTCATTGGTGATTGGAGGCTTGAGGAGTGTACAATGTATGTAACGCTTGAGCCTTGTCAAATGTGTGCGGGAGCCATTGTTCAGGCTCGCATACCAAGGGTTGTTATCGGGTGCATGAATCCCAAGGCGGGCTGTGCAGGCTCCGTCATAAATTTATTTAATATTAAAGAATTTAATCATCAGGTTGAGGTTGTAAAGGGCGTCATGGAGGAGGAATGTTCTGCCATGATGAAGGATTTTTTTGCATGGCTTAGAGAGGAAAAAAGGAAAAACCTTGACTTAACATAATATTTTAGATATACTCTATTATGTATTTTTGTTTTTGCTTTAATATGTTATAAAATTTCCGCGCAGCTGGGGAGTTAGCGGTGCCCTGTACCTGCAATCCGCTACAGCAGGAGTGATGGCTGGCTTAGGGTTGTTGCTTGTAGGGCAGCCCCTGATAAGTGGCGTTGATGTTTGGGTCTTGCGCGACAGGAGCCTATGAACCGTGTCAGGTCGGGAACGGAGCAGCACTAAGTAGGATGTCTTGTGCGCCGCAAGGGTGCCTGGGCTGAGTTAACTGTCAGGGTAACGTCTATGAGGATTTCACGAAGCCGGTCGCGCGGGTTTATAATAAACTATTATATAAAAATATAGTATTTTACCTAAAAAAATGTTATCATTAGATAAATGTGGACTAAAGGGGCGGAGTTATGAATTACGCAGAGGTAATGGAATACGTAAAAAAAATGACCACAGAAAACGGACGTCCACCAAATTATCCGTTTAGAAGCCGATATGAGCATACCATGAGGGTATACAGATGGGCGATAAAGCTTCAGTCGAAGCTTGGTGGTGATTTGGATGTCATTGCTTTGGCAGCCTTGCTTCATGATATAGGCTGGGATGACGAAAGACCACATGCAGAGGTGGGTGCCGAGCTTGCGGTGGAATATCTTGACAGTATAGGTGTTGACCCTGATATTATTAAGCGGGTCGGCGAAATTATTATGGCACATTCCGATAAGGATACAGAGGCTGAGTTATCTCTTGAATGTAAGATTGTTATGGATGCCGATTTGTTGGATGAAGTAGGAGCTATTGGTATAATTTGGGATGCCATGGCAACAGCAGTTGAGGAGGATCCAACATACAAAAAGGCGTATTACAGAATAAAGAATTTTTACAGAATAAACAAGCCGAAAATCAGGAGATGTAAGACGGATGCTGCAAGAGCTGAATATACAAAAAGAATGAAGCTGATTGAGGATTATATATATCAGCTTGAAAAAGAACTTTTTTAGGGGACTGTCGCACTAAGAATATTTATGTTTTAATTATTCTTAGTGCAACAGTCTCCTTTTTCCATTCTAAAGCTCATATTTTACACTTGTGCATTGAAATAAAAAACTTTATAATGAAAATCAGTGATATTAAATCAGTTCACACTACAAGTTTTGAGAGGAGAAGACTATATGAAAAATTGTGTTAACTGTGGACAACAGATTTCAAAGGAAGAGACAACCTGTCCATATTGCGGAGCCGCTCAGGAAGAAAGAACGGTTTTAATTAATGAAATGAATACTCAGCAGCCGGGGATGAATCAACAGATGGGATATGGCGGACAAAATATGCAGCAGGGCTATGGTCAACCACAGCAGAGTTACGGCCAGCCGCAGATGAATCCGCAGATGGGATATGGCGGACAAAATATGCAACAGGGCTATGGACAACCACAGCAGGGTTACGGCCAGCCGCAGATGAATCAACAGATGGGATATGGCGGACAAAACATGCAGCAGGGCTACGGTCAGCCGCAGATGAATCAACAGATGGGATATGGCGGACAAAACATGCAGCAGGGCTACGGACAACCACAGCAGAGTCAGTCTGGTGCCAAGAAGCCTGTAAATGGTAAAAAGATAGGAATTATTGCAGGTATTGCGGTGTTGCTTGTACTTGCTATAGTACTTGTAACTAAGTTTATAGGACCGGGCGCTCCTACACAGAAGGCAGCTCTAAAGTCATATGTTGAGGCGCTGGTAGATCAGGATGCAGGTGATTATTTGGATGCATGCCTTCCAAAGAAGCTCCTGAAGGGCGTTAAAAATGACTTGGAAGACACATATACCGTTTTATATGATGATTTTGAAGACGCAATTGAAGCCAGGATGTACTGGTACTCTTCGTACTGGTATGATGATGCAGAAGATGTCAGAAAAATAAAAATTACTGATAAAGAAAAATTGGATAGATCTGACATAAGAGATTTAGAGGATGAGATAAAGGATTATTATGACGTTAAAATAAAAATATCGGAACTGGTTTATGTTGAATTTGAATGTGAAGTAAAAGATGACGGCGAATGGGAAACGGAAACTGATACCGCTTTATTATATAAAACCGGTGGAAAGTGGTTTGTAATGGGAGAAATGTTTTAGGATACGCTGATATGAAAGTAAAAAAGGGGTTTGTCGCACTAAACGTATTTATACCATAATATAAGAAAACCGTTTGAAGACGTCGGTACTTAGGTGACGTATTTGGGCACCTTAGTACCGCTACGTCGGAGACGAGCGAAAGCGTGTTTTTGTTATTGTGGTATAAATACTCTTAGTGCGACAAACCCTCTTTTATTTTGCAAGTTCCTCTATCATATTTACAATCATGGTAACCGAATCCTGCTTTGCACTGCATTCCATTGCACGGATATATGTGTCGCGATTGTTATATACATAGTTAATTGCTTCAAGGAGTGATGTGTCGTTAACATCCTCCTCCATGAGAAGCTTCGCATATCCGCTGTTGTCAAAGGAGCGGGCATTTAAAATCTGGTCACCCCTGCTTGCCTCAAGTGAGAGGGGAATAAGGACACTTGGTTTCTTAAGTGCCAAAAGCTCGCAGATGGCATTGGCGCCTGCACGGGATACGACAACGTCCGCAAGTGCAAGAAGATTTGCAAGCTCCTGTTTTATATATTCAAACTGTACATAGTTCTTTTTGTCGGTAAGGCTGCTGTTCAGGTTGCCCTTTCCGCAAAGATGAATTACATTGTATGTTTTAAGTATTTCATCCAGGCAGGACCATATTGCTTCGTTTACCCTGACACTTCCGGAGCTTCCTCCTATAATAAGCAGGGTAGGACGAACCTCCTTAAATTGGCAGAAGGACATTGCATTTGCTGCGTTGCCGTCAAACAATTCCTTCCTTATAGGGGTGCCCGTTACGACTGCCTTTCCTTCGGGAAGCTTTTCCACTGTTTCAGGGAAATTGCAGCATACTTTATCAGCCTTTGGAATTGCAATTTTGTTTGCAAGTCCGGGTGTCATATCTGATTCATGTATAATGCATGGGATTTTTTTTGAGCTTGCTGCAAGTACAACAGGAACAGACACAAATCCGCCCTTAGAAAATACCACGTCAGGCTTGAGCTCCTTCATAAGTGACTTTGCCTGTGAGAAGCCCTTTATAACACGGAAGGGGTCAGAAAAATTTTTCAAATCAAAATATCTTCGCAGCTTTCCTGTTGCTATGCCGTGATATGATATTCCCATTTCCTCAATAAGCTTTTTTTCTATACCCTCGTAGGAGCCGATGTAATGTATGTCATAGCCCTTTTCCCTGAGAGAAGGAATAATTGCCATATTTGGCGTTACATGACCGGCAGTTCCCCCGCCTGTAAGTACAATTCGTTTCATATATATACCTCACACTTTTTTACATTTCTTATATGTCGCAGCTTATAAATCCCAACCGTTTCATATATGTGTTTGAAAGCTCTTTCGTAATTGCCCGCAGCTTTTCTGACAGGTCAGATTATTTTATTATATTATATGTATAATTGTCAATAATCTTACAGTATGCATGAATGTTTTTACAGTGCCTGCTTTAATGCCTTGGCAAGCTGGTCGGGACATGAGGTTTCCTTGAAGCCACATTTAATACCTTCAAGTCGCTCAATGACCTCCGCTACAGGCATACCTTCAACTAACTTGCATATGCCCTGAGTGTTGCCGTTGCAGCCTCCGATAAATTTAACTCCTGTAAGCTTACCGTCAACTATATCAAAATTTATTGCCTGTGAGCAGGTTCCGGAAGTCTTATATGTCATAGCATATCCTCCTTTTCTATGAATAATACTTAGATTATTGTGAAACTTGGTTTTTGTGAACGTCCGTTGTGAAACTAGGTTTTGAAAATAAGGAGGTTCACAATTGTTTACTTAATATTATGATTTCATTTTAACATAAAACATTAAGCTGTTAAAGTATGAAATATGTCGGAATAGATAAGTATTTGCAGTATAAAAAACCTTGATTTATTAACTTCGCCTTTTCTATAATCACCACATCAAAACACGGATCGGGATCGAAAATCTTAAAAGCACTATGGGTATGCCCGTAAAATTACAGTCGGTACTGTTATGTGAGAGTGCAAAAATTTAAGCCGATTATCGTGCAATGAAAAAAAGGAATAATGAAAAGAGGGAAAGTATGTTAAAAAGAATCATGGAAATGGATACATATGTTTATGTCCTATGGGGAGTAGGAGTATTGGGATTACTACTTAAAATGATGGCAAATACTTACCTGAAATCACTGATAAAGGCATCCGAAAATATGGCAACTACAAAAAAGAAAAAGCTTCAGATAATAGCGAGAAAATATAAGAACAGGCAGAGCCTCGGCATGAATAACTGTAATGGAGATGCTTTTGTGGAAAAAAATATCAGGAGAATGAAATTTGCCGCCATGCCCTTTGAGTTTTGGCGAAAATGCGGAAACACACTTGCGTTCGTTGTTGTTGCGCTCGCCGCCGGGTCGTTTTTGTATTATGACGTATCCTGGCGAGGGAGTCCTGAAATGATTGTGTTAATGGCAAATAGTGTTTGTGTATGTGCATTTTTATTTGCACTTGAGAATATATTTTTAATAAATAATAAAGTGGAGATATTGAAAGCAAATATCAAGGATTATATCGAAAATGTAACACCTGCACGAGAACCGGTAAAGCTGCGCAGCAGTATAAGAGCCGACCCGTCGGGTAAGCTGTCGGAGCAGGAGGCAGCCGTTACAAAAACTGACGATGTAAAAAAGGACTGCACCTCCCCTGAAATGGTAAACCATATACAGGAGGAGGTAAAAAGAAAGCAGCTTGAAAAAGAGGGAAAAAATGATGAGGTCAGAGCCTCACCAAATAACGATGTAATGATTGATAGCTTTCTGCGTGAATTCTTCTCTTGAAAAAAATATTTAAGGTTTGTTGTGTAATTATTGTTGCTGTGGGAATTGTTTTTTTGTTGGTCAAGGAGGGTATTTTATCATGTGATATATTCAAATTTATAAGCTATAAAAATGATAATGAGGCAACGGGTAATGATGCGGAACATGACACAGGTGGGCCTGATGATAAAGAGCAGGAAATAAATAAAAGATATGAGTGTTTTCCGATAATCAGTCAAATCCGTGATAAAAATGAATATTATGATTATCCAAATGAGAAGCTGGCATGGTGGTTTAAAAGGAATGATAACCATATGCCAAGCGGCTGTGATGATAAAGTAGACCTCACAGAGTATGGCGCCTACTATGTGGACTACAGAGTGTTGTCAAATTATAATGCGGCTACTCAGGATGATGCTTCTAAACAGTGGGATGATAAGGTTGTATATCTGACATTTGACTGCGGATACGAAAACGGATATACAGAGCATATATTGGACGTTCTCAAGGAGGAGGATGTTCCGGCATGTTTTTTCGTAACACAAACGTACATACGTGATGATGTATCACTGGTGAAAAGAATGAAGGAGGAGGGACATCAGGTTGGTAATCATACCATAACCCATCCGTCATTGCCGAAGAAGTCATATGAGGAAATAATTGACGAGATAGAGGGCACTGCAAATTATATGAAAGAGGTTACAGGATATGATATGGATCCTTACCTGCGCCCACCTATGGGAGAATACAGTGCCAGAACTCTTACAATTACCCATGACTTAGGATACAAAACTATATTTTGGAGCATGGCATATTTGGATTATGATGTGAATAATCAGCCTGGGACCGACTATGTAATCAGGCATTTTGAAAAATATCACCATAATGGTGCAATTATTCTTATGCATAATGTGTCGCAGTCAAATTCGGAGGCACTTGCCACTGTTATACAGAACATGAAAAGGGAGGGCTACAGGTTTGCAAGCCTGAATGAACTTCCATAGATAAAAAGCAGGTGTCCGTAGCTACGGTTATATTTGTATATTCGTAACTGCGGACACCTGTTTTTTGTACTTTTGGCAGGTATCCTAATTACAGGGGTTGTCCTGTATAATTCAGATTGGGCAAATGAACGTTCAGAGAATTATGGCAGTTCGTCAGCGGGATTTAAGTATTATCCTCAAAATGAATATAATTATTGGATTGGCACAGGCATGGATATTAATGAGGAAGAACCATATCAAGAATGTATAATTGAATGTAATGTTGACGAGGGGGCAATCATTTTTTTTGTTTATAATACGAACGGCTTTGAATTTGAAGAAAAAGATAAATACACGCTTGTAAGAGAGGAACGAATTTATGAATCAGGTACATATGTGTATGACTTGTCATACCTTGGTTATGGAAGCTATTATACATGCATTTATCCGGAGGATGCCGAGCTGCCGGATGAAGAGGAATATGTGTCTGCTTCGGGGAATTTCATTACAAAGCATTATTATACAAATTGGCAGTTTTTGCGGGGACGTATTAAAGGCTTTTTTAGACTATAGGGGAAAATATGAATATAATTAAAAAAGTTGATAGTAAAAAGGTTTTAGTTTCAATTATTCTTGCGGTTTCCGTATTTGTTTTCCAATATCACAGCGAAGCTGAAATAATGGATATGAAGGAAGCTATGGACGCAGATACATTACAATATGCTTATGAATTAACGTTTGCTACTGCTGAAGCTGATTTTACTATGGATCTGTTTTACGATATACCTATGAAGGAGTGTACAATATCCATAATAGATTTGTCTTTATATATGGATGATTTTGGCAGCTCTTATATGGCTGATATAATAATATCGGGGGAAGATTTTTTGTTTCCTATATATACGGGAAGCTATCCCACCGAAGAAAGGCTTGCAACGGGTAAGCCTTGTGCGGTATTAGGGAAAAAATTATATCAGTATACATATAAAAGGGACAATGTAAGGTATATTAAAATATGCGGTGATGAATATGAGGTAACGGGATTTGTGTCGGCAGAAAATTCAAGCATATATAATCACAGGATCATACTCTTTTCAAAATGTCTTGGCGAGGGAGCGCGGAAGGATATATATTATTTCAGGAATAGCAGAGGACTTGTGATTAAGGCATGCAGTAATTATATAACAGAGGATGAAATGATGGAGTACTTTAAAAGCTATGTTGATGTACCGGATTATGGTATTTCAAAGCTTTATGAGTATAGAAGATTTTTGGAAACATCCAGTGTAGATGAGCAATATCGTACGTATGCGTCCATAATATATGTTTTTTCCATATTGATGGTTATACTGATTGTTAATCTGTGGATGCTGGAGCATAAAAGGGAATATGCAGTAAAAAAGGCATTTGGATATTCAAATATGAAGCTTATAGCTGAATTTGCAAAGGAGCTTATTGCGATGCTTGGAGTTGCAATTGTTCTGGCAGAAGGCGGTGTATTAATGATGGCAGTAATAGAAAAGGAATTGATTTTATTCAATGAAGAAAGATTTATGGAAATATTGATTTGCCTTTCAAACTATATTTTAAGAACACTGCCAATATTGCTGATAGTGCCGCTTGTAATTTTAGTAAAAGACAATCCAATTAAAATGCTTGTAGATAAGGATGTATAAATGCGATATAGATTATGGTTTGCAATATGTAATTTATTTAACAGGAAGCTTATGTCCTGTATAACTGTAGCAATGCTTACAATAAGCTTTATTGTTGTAGCAAATGCAGGTGTTATCTATTTTATTTTTCATTATGCGGAATTTAAGGCTAAGGATATTATTACATGTGAATATGATGCTGTCTATAATTTGAATCTGTCAAAATATAATATGGGATTTTGCAGTGATGAGGATACAGATAAACTTGTAGACTTTTATTATGATATAGGAAATATTGACGGTATTGAGTATTTTGGTGCATTTGATGAACAAATATATGAGGATGAGGACATTAAAGTATTATTTATAAGTGACGATTTGCTTCAAATGTGCGGTATTGATGATGTATTTTCAAAAAAGGGCAAAATAAATGCTGTTATGGGAGCAGATTGCAGACAGGGCTATGAAGCCGAGTGTATAAAAATGCTGGATTTGCCAATCATGGTAAATGGAGTAATAAAGGATGCTTATTTTATAGGAGATGCATATTTTAGCGGCACTGAATACACCACTCTGCTTGATTTAAATGAATACATTTTAATTTCGCTGGATGATAGTATTGATTGTTTTCATTGGTATCTTTTGAATGCATTAAATAATATATATTTTGTTGTTGAGGAAAATGCTGATATTAACCGGATTAAAAATGATGTGTTTGCTCTTGCAAAGGAGCATGAGCTTGATTTATATGGAATTACATCTATGGAGGAAATGTTTGAAAAACTGTCGAGGGCTGCATTTGAAGATGCCGGCGGCAGATATTTTATGCCGTTAATCATGTTTTTATGCGCAGGTATTGCAATGACCGTTTCGATAATTTATTCAATGCAGTCAAGCAGGAGAGATATGGGAATAATGTTGTCAAATGGAATGACAAGAATGGATTTGACATGGATTTTTATATTTGAAACGATTATAAAAAGCATATTGGCATTTATTTTTTCAATAATATATGTATTTATAAAATTGAATACTCTTGATAAAAGTTCGGAATATAATCAAATGGAATTGTATCATACTATGTTTCCTGTTTATATTTTATTTTTTGTATGCATTACCGCATTAATAAATATAATACCTTTTTTATATATGAAGAAACAGCTTCCCAAGGATATGATAGGAGAGAAACTATGATAGTAATGGAAAACGCAAGTAAAATTTATAAGGGTGATACATATGAAACGTATGCACTTAATAATGTAAGCCTTAAAATTAATGACGGTGAATTTGTTGCTGTAAAAGGACGTTCTGGTTCGGGAAAAAGTACATTGCTTAATATCAACTTTATTTTTCAAAGATATGAGCTTTTGAATCGTTATACCGTTTATGAAAATATTGAATTGCCCCTAATGGTTCAAGGGCTTAGCGCAAAGGAAAAGAAATCAAGGATATATGATATAATGGAGCGGTTGGAAATTACCGATTTAAAAAGTAAGTATCCAAGACAGATATCCGGAGGAGAGCAGCAACGGGTATCTATAGCGCGGGCTTATGTTTCCGGAAAAAAGTATCTTTTAGCAGATGAGCCTACAGGTGCTTTGGATGAAAAAAATACTGAACGGATTATGGAAATTCTCAAAGAATTACATAGTGAAGGAAGAACCATAATATTGGTTACACATGACAGTGTTGTTGCGGAGTATGCAGAAAGAAGACTTACCATATCCGACGGGGAAATAGAAACCTAAATTTATATTTCCGTTTCATAATTTCTGAAGCTTAATAATTAATATATTTCTTGTAAAAAAATAACGGAATAGGTATAATATTACACAGAAAAAAATATAAGGAGATAAAAACATGGCACAGACAATCAAATTTGATTTTAGTAACACTGAGTTTATGGCTTCTAAGGAAGACGTTGCAGCAATATCCGAGAAGGTTGTGGCTGCTAAGAAAACCCTCCTTGAGAAGACCGGTGAGGGAAACGATTTCCTTGGATGGATTGACCTTCCTGTAAATTATGATAAGGATGAGTTTGCAAGAATAAAGAAGGCAGCAGCAAAGATACAGGGAGATTCGGATGTACTTATCGTTATAGGCATAGGCGGTTCCTATCTTGGAGCAAGAGCGGCAATTGAAGCTTTAAGACATGGATTTTATAACATGGTGGACAAGTCAGTGAGAAAAACTCCTGAGATTTACTACTGTGGAAACAATATAAGCAGCACTTATCTTTCACAGCTCATGGACGCTGTGGCTGACAAGGATTTTTCAGTAAATGTTATCTCAAAGTCAGGTACGACAACAGAGCCTGCTATTGCATTTCGTATATTTAAGAAAAAGCTTGAGGCTAAGTATGGCAAGGAAGAAGCAGCAAAGAGAATCTATGCCACAACTGACGCAGCAAAGGGCGCTCTTAAGACACTTGCAACGGAAGAAGGTTATGAGACATTTGTAGTTCCTGATGATGTAGGCGGACGTTTCTCCGTTCTTACCGCTGTAGGACTTCTTCCGATAGCAGTAAGCGGTGCTGACATTGACGCTCTTATGGCAGGTGCAGCAAATGCACGTGAATACTGCATTGCAGATGATTTTGATTCAAGTGATGTAATGAAGTATGCGGCAGTCCGCAACGTACTTTACAATAAGGGACTTGGAATGGAAATTCTTGCAAATTATGAGCCATCCCTTCACTATGTATCAGAATGGTGGAAGCAGCTTTACGGCGAGAGTGAAGGAAAGGATGGAAAGGGCATATTCCCAACTGCTGTTGACTTAACGACTGACCTTCATTCCCTTGGACAGTTTATTCAGGAAGGTACAAAGAACCATTTTGAAACTGTAATAAATGTTAAAACCCCTAAGCTTGAGGTCATTATGGAGGAGGAGCCTGTTGACCTTGACGGACTTAATTATCTTACAGGCAAGTCCGTTGATTTTGTCAATAAATGTGCCATGAACGGAACAATTCTTGCTCATGTTGACGGCGGTATTCCAAATATCCTTGTGAATATGGAGAAAATTGACGAGGCTTCACTTGGAGAGCTTTTCTATGTGTTTGAATTTGCATGCGGCATAAGCGGATATGTTCTCGGTGTAAATCCATTTAACCAACCAGGTGTTGAAAGCTACAAGAAGAATATGTTTGCACTTCTCGGCAAGCCTGGCAATGAGGAGAGACGTAAGGAGCTTCTTGCAAGACTGGAAAAATAAAGCTTGGCATTTCTGATGAATTTATCATAAGAGTATAAAATAGTAATTTTATTTTAATTTATATTTATCTGTGCTGTATAAAAATTTTTCTATTGGACATAATTAATTATGTCACATCTGTTAAACAGATGAAAACATATGGGTAGAACCCTTAATCAGGAGGATGTTATGGCACAGAATAATCAGTCAAACAACACAAAGAATTCATCAAGCAATGCTCAGAAAAATCAGAATAATCAGAGCAATCAGACTAACAGCCAGAAGAATAATTCACAGAAGAATTCTTCTGAGTCTTCAAACAGCAATAACTGCTATTAGTCTGAGAAGTCAGTGTTTTACACTGTAGAATGAATTAAAGAAAAAAAGGCGCCATGGTATGGAAATTCCCTGCTGTGGCGTTTTTATTTATTTAAGCTCGATGCTTTTTACAATTTTTGATTTCGCACCTTTATTTCTAGTCTGAATATCCTATAAGTAAAGATAAAAGGAGGCGGATCTTTTTGAGGTTTCATAATATAAATATTAGAAATATTCTAAGTGAAGCACTTAACTATGGAGGAATAATAGTAGACGTAAGAAGCAGTAGTGAATTCGCCAAGGGACATATTCCCATGGCTATTAATCTGCCTCTGGAGGATATACAGAGTGGAAGATATTCATTGCCTAAATCAAAGGTGTTGATACTGTACTGCGAAAATTCAGGAAAAAGCTCCCTTGGAGCAAAGCTTCTTGCAGAAAGAGGCTTTAGTGTTATAAATTCGATTGGAGGCCTTAAGGAATATAAAGGACCTCTGACAAAACCGTCAAAGGAAGCATAGGGCAACGGGGCTGACGTACACGGCGTGACACTACCTATTGTGGCTCACCTTGTGTATGGAAGTCCCTAAAATTTTGCATAAAAGAAATGGCTTCTTTGCCATTAAAATAGGTAATTATTATCACTTGACTGGCGTGTGTTGTGACCTTACAATGATATTTGGGATAAAATGTCATTATGTTTTGTATGTTAAGTGAGGAAAAGTATGGATAATGATATAAGAAATGCTCCTGAGACTTCTTATGAATTAATTGCGCCGTGTCATTTTGGACTGGAGGCCATTTTAAAAAAGGAGATTCTTGAACTTGGATATGAGATTGTTTCCACTCAGGATGGACGGATTACTTTTTGTGGTGATGAGACCGCAATTCCGAGGGCAAATATTTTTATGAGAACCGCAGAGAGAATCCTGCTTAAAATGGGAAGCTTTAAGGCGGAAACCTTTGATGAGCTTTTCGAGGGGACAAAGGCTATTGAATGGGAGAAAATTCTTCCAAGGGATGCTAAGTTTTGGGTTACGAAAGCAACCACAAATAAGAGCGCTCTTTTTTCGGGAAGCGCTATTCAATCCATTGTAAAAAAAGCTATTGTTGAGCGAATGAAGCAGACCTATAGAGTCAGTAATTTTGCTGAGGATGGAGACGAATATCCAATCCGTGTATTTATTTATAAGGATATGGTTACAATTGGACTTGATACGTCTGGGGTATCCCTGCATAAGAGGGGTTACAGACAGCTTGTGGGAAAAGCACCACTGTCGGAAACCCTTGCAGCGGCACTTATTATGCTTACCCCATGGCACAAGGACAGGATTCTTGTAGACCCTTTTTGCGGAAGCGGTACATTTCCAATTGAGGCGGCCCTTATGGGCGCAAACATTGCTCCCGGCATGAACAGGGAGTTTACGGCTAAGGCATGGAGTAAGGTTATCCGGGAAAAAATATGGCAGGATGCATATGATGAGGCACATGATGTAATCAGGCATGATGTGGAAATGAATATACAGGGCTACGACGCTGATTCGGATATTATTAAGTGTGCCATGGCAAATGCAAGGGCAGCAGGAGTGGACAAGCATATACATTTTCAGGCAAGGGATGTGAAAGATTTAAGACATCCGAAGCATTATGGATTTATAATCACAAATCCGCCATACGGGGAGAGACTTGAGGATAAGGAAGCGCTTCCTGCGCTGTACAGAACATTAGGGGAGAGCTTTAAGGAGCTTTCTGATTGGTCCATGTATCTCATTACCTCATGGGAGGAGGCTGAGAAATACATTGGAAGAAAAGCCGATAAAAACAGAAAGATATACAACGGCATGATAAAGTCCTATTATTATCAGTTTATGGGACCTAAGCCGCCAAGAAAGTGAGTTATATATAAATGAGAAAAATATGCACTACATTAGCAGTGCTTCTGACACTTGTTGCAATTACATATTTGTTGAACAAGACACCTGTTATAACGATAGATAAGGCNCCTGATTTTCAAAAGCATGCATCGAATTTTGAGCTTAGTCTTGTGGCACGCCTNAATGAAGAGGATACCGTATACACTGTTATGGGAAGNAGCGTAATGGATATGGGATATGACTTTTATGTGAGTGATGATATGCGCCTTATGGTTGAGGGAGACTTTTTAAGAAGTCTTTTGTCATGCTCNGTGCTTGTGTACAGNAATGGTAATGTTATTATTATGAAGGGTGACAGCCGTATCGATATGCAGGTAGGCTCCAATGAGGCAACCGTAAANGGTTATAAAAAAATAGGGCTGGGCAGCATGGTATATTTAGANGGAAATAAGCTGTTTGTTCCTGTTGATGATATAGCAGAGTATTTAAGCTANAATGTAAATTATTATTTTGATGAGCAGTGGGTTGATTTACAGCTTGTAAATGAGGAGAATAAGCTGCCNGAGGCATACGACATGAGAGACTATGGACGTGTAACTCCTGTNAGGGACCAGGGCAGATACGGAACCTGTTGGGCTTTTGCNTCTCTTGGGGCTCTTGAAACCACGGTTATGCCGAAAAGGTATGAAATATATTCCACGGACCATATGACTCTTTGTAACAGCTATAACCTTGACATTAATAGGGGNGGGGAGAATACAATGAGTATTGCCTATCTTGCTGCGTGGAAGGGACCTGTTTTTGAGAANGACGACCCTTATGGAGATGGAGTCAGCGATTCCAGCCTTGAAGCCGTTTTACATTTGGAGGAGGCGCTTGTCATAAATGAGAAGGANGTGGAAACCATAAAGAGTGCCATATACAGATATGGAGCAATAGAAACCTCTCTTTATCTCCAAATGGAATATGTGGACAGCGTATCACAGTATTACTCAGAGGAAAAACANTCTTATTATTATGATGGGGATGAGGGACCGAATCATGATGTTGTAATCGTAGGATGGGATGACAATTACCCAAAGGAAAATTTTACAATGCAGCCGNCGGAAAACGGAGCATTTATATGTAAGAATAGTTGGGGTGAGGCCTTTGGTGAGAACGGATATTTCTATGTTTCCTATTGTGATAAAAATTTATGTCAGAAGTCGGTTGTTTACACAAGGGTAGGAAATGCGGATAATTTCGATCATATATATCAGTCTGATCTTTTGGGATGGGTTGGTCAAATGGGCTTTGGAAAGGAAGATGCTTATTTTGCCAATGTATATACAGCTGGCAGCGGGGAGGAGCTTTCTGCGGTTTCATTTTATGCCACGGGTAAGGATACAGAGTTTGAGGTGTTTGTGGTAAATAATTTTGAGGACACAAAATCCTTTGACAAAAAGCAGTCCGTAGCAGCGGGAAGCACGAAATATGCNGGCTATTATACGGTGAAATTTTCTAAGCCGGTGGAGCTTGGGGANAATGAAACATTTGCGGTTGTTGTCAGAATAAAAACACCGGGTGCAATCCATCCGATAGCCATAGAATANGCTGTTCCCGATGATGAGAGAACNAGCAATTTCGATATATCTGACGGACAGGGATATATCAGTCTTTATGGTGAAATGTGGCACAGTGCCGAGGAAACTGAAAACTGTAATGTNTGNTTGAAGGCNTTTACAAATAATAGGTGATTGNGAGGGAATGTATGGAACGATTAATNTTTGCGACAGGAAATGCGGATAAGATGAAGGAAATCCGAATGATTCTGGCGGATTCAGGGTACGAAATCGTGTCAATGAAGGAGGCTGGAATTGACGTGGATATCGTTGAGGATGGCAGTACATTTGAGNAAAATGCCATTATCAAGGCGACCGCTATAAGCAAGGTGGCAGGATGTCTTGTACTTGCCGACGACAGNGGACTTGANGTGGACGCAATGGACGGAGCACCGGGAATTTATTCAGCNAGATTTGAGGGCGTTGATACACCNTACTCCATNAAAAATAAAATAATCATGGACAGGCTTGAGGGACTTCCTGANGAGGAGCGGACAGCAAGATTTGTGTGTGCAATCGCTGCTGCATGGCCTGACGGCAGAGTTGAAACAAGGCGTGGAACNATTGAGGGAACNATTGCACATGAGCCGGCAGGNGAAAATGGATTTGGATATGACCCGATATTTTATGTTCCGGANTATGGCAGGACGACAGCACAGCTTGACCCTGAGGAGAAAAACAAAATAAGCCATAGGGGTAAGGCATTGCAGATGATTAAGGAAGTGTTGTAGAATCAGATGTTAATAGGTAATTGTGAAGCTCTGTTTCTGCTATCATCCGTTGTACAATACAGACAAATCACTGCAGGGTACGCTTTTGCTACTTGTCGCTCGCAACGGTACTAAGCTCGAAAAAACCTCGCTAAGTACCGGCGGCTCCAAAGTACCCTGTGTGTGATATTGTCTATATTGTACAACTGGTTAATCAAAATAAAGAGTTTCGCAATTGCCTATTGCTCAGATTTTTTGGAGGAATTATGAAAAGGATTCTGATTGTCAGTGATTCACATGGAAATAATGAGAATGTTCAAAAGGCAATTAAAAAAGCGGGGAAGATTGATATTATGATTCATCTTGGAGATATCGGATATGATTATCTTGAGATTGAACGTATGGCTCATGTTCCTACCTATATGGTATCAGGAAATAATGATTATGGGCTGCCGATTAAAGACAGAATTATTATTCAGATTGGCGGGCATAAGATTTATGCCGTCCACGGACATCGGCATGGAGTTTATTCCGGACCTGATATCGTAAGATATAATGCACTTGAAAATGATTGCGATATTGCTATGCACGGACATACCCATGTGCCGTTTCTTGACGAGGGTGACGTGACGATACTGAATCCGGGAAGCCTTACATTTCCGAGGCAGCAGGGACATGAGAAAACATTTCTTATTATGGAAATAGATGACGACGATAATGTAACCTATACATTTGACCATATATAATTAGGCAGAATTTAAAATTTGATATTATAATATGGATTAGATTTTTTGTATAAACATGAGGAGGACGCTTTAGTTTGAAAAAGGGCGATATATGCGAGGGGAGAATAACATGTTATGATTTCCCTAACAAGGGAAGTCTTACATACGAGGATAGAAAGGTGATTATAAAGGGTGCACTTGAGGGTCAAAGAGTGCGTTTTATGATTACGAAAAAAAAGAGTGGAATGGCAGAGGGAAAGCTTCTTGAAGTTCTGGAAAAATCTCCAATGGAAAATGAGTCCCCGGAGTGTCCTTATTTTGGGATGTGCGGAGGATGTTCCTATCAGACTATGTCATATGAAAATCAGCTTTTATTAAAAGAAAAGATGGTAAGGAAGCTTATCGGAAAATATGTTGGTGATAGTAAATCTGATGAGGCTTTTGATGCCAAGGAAAAAAATGAAAATATGAATGGTGCAGATACAGAGCATATCTGGGAGGGTATCGTTGCATCTCCAATGAGGTACGAATACAGGAAC
The DNA here is from genome assembly GCA_014799405.1 of Lachnospiraceae bacterium. Taxonomy (GTDB): domain Bacteria; phylum Bacillota; class Clostridia; order Lachnospirales; family Lachnospiraceae; genus Coprococcus_C. The sequence goes on along the minus strand of JAAVIA010000031.1, from coordinate 22,733 downwards.
AAAATGGAGTTTACCTTTGGGGACGAGTTTAAGGATGGTCCTTTGTGCTTAGGGCTTCACAAAAAGGGAAGCTTCCATGATATATTGCAGGTAAGCAACTGCCGTATTATAAAAAAGGAATGGGGTAAAATACTTGATTTTACTTTGGATTTTTTTAAGAGCAGGGGAGTGCCTTATTATCATAAGATGAGGCATGAGGGAATTCTCCGTAATCTTGTTGTGCGACAATCCTTTGCAACAGGAGAATTTCTTGTAAATCTTGTTGCGTCAACCCAGTGGGAAAAGTATGGCTTTGATAAGGAAACCGTTTTGCATGAGTTTGCGGATGGACTTGTTATGTTGGCAGATAATGCGGGCTTTGACGGCAATGTGGCAGGTGTTTTATATACGGAAAATGATTCCTTGGGTGATGTGGTGGCATGTGACAAAATGTGTGTTCTTACCGGAAAAGATTATATTATTGAGGAAGTTATGGGGCTGGAATTCAGGATTTCTCCGTTTTCATTTTTCCAGACAAATACAAAGGGATGTGAAGTGCTTTACTCCAAGGCGAGGGAGTACATCATGTCGGGAAGCGTCATGGGTAGCAGATTAAATGAAGAGTCTACTATGAATGGCGCGAAAGATAAAGTCATTTTTGACTTGTACAGTGGTACGGGAACGATTGCCCAAATGATGGCACCTGTTGCAAAAAAGGTCATTGGAATAGAGATAGTCGAGGAGGCTGTGGAGGCAGCAAAGGAAAATGCGAAGCTCAACGGTCTTGACAACTGTGAATTTATTGCAGGGGATGTTCTTAAGGCGATTGATTTGGTGGAGGATAAGCCGGACGTTATCATATTAGATCCACCGAGAGACGGAATAAACCCTAAGGCACTGGAAAAAATTCTGGCATTTAACGTAAATGAAATGGTGTATATAAGCTGCAAGCCAACCTCACTTGCAAGGGATTTGGAAGTAATAACGAATAGGGGTTATGAGGTTACGAGGGCATGTGCGATAGATGAGTTCCCGGGAACGGGGCATATAGAATGTGTGGTGGGGCTCGCAAAAAATGATAGTATAACCAGTGTTAAAAATGGAGGTTGGGGAGGGTGAGAGCAAAGTGCCTCTTGAAAATATTATTAAGAGAGGCGTAGCATACAAGCTGAAAGAGATAGTTACTTATAAAATGATTAAGGAGTACATACAAGCGAAGTATGGCTTTAAGGTACATACCGCATATATCGCATAGGTAAAAAGAGATTTGGGTTTGTCGATGTATGATGCCCCTAATGCGGTAGAGGAATTGAAATAGCCGAGGAAACATCCGACAGCGGAGAAAGTAGAAGCGATAAAGGATGCGTTGAAATATTTTCAAATTATTTAAGTAAATTAAAGGAGTGTTTGTAATGATAGAAAAACTTTTCGTTAAGAAATTGTTTGGCATATTTGATAATGAGATAAATTTCAGAAATGGAGGAATAACAGTTGTTGTTGGTCAAAATGGCTGTGGAAAGACTACAATGTTGCATATTTTAAATGCCGTTTTTTCAAAGAATCCTAGTCAGCTCTTTCAATATCAGTTTGATTATATCGAATTGACAATATTAAGTCATGTATTAAAAATTGAAGTAATTGATGAATATCTTGAAGAGGAAGAAGTTACAATAAAAAGTTTGAAATATTATGTAGATTCACGAGCATTAGAAAAATGTTACAGAGAAAATAGTAAAATAAATTCTCCTGCATTTTGGGTTAGAGTTATTCCTTCATTAAGAAGAAGGTCAGGGAATTCATTTTACGATATGAGAGGGGGAGAGGTGTTAACTTTATCTGAAGTAATAGATGTATATTTTGATGAGTTACCAGAGGAAATAAAGAATGATATTATTACAATTCCTAACGAAGTGCAAGAATTAATTGGTGATTTACAAGTAGAGTTAATAACAACTGAAAGATTGAAAAGAATTTATCGAGATGATGAATATAGAAGAATGGAATTTGTACAGAAATTTGCAGTTGAGGAATGTTCTGAAGAACTGCGTAATAATGTAAAAAACATTTTATCAGAGTATGCCAATACTTCCCAAAAACTTGATGAACAATTTCCTTCTAAGATTTTAAAAGCGATAAAACAGCATGAACAATTTTCAGGAGTGGAATTAAAAGATAATATTCAGAAAATTGATGAGTTAAGGACAAAGCATGTAAAGGCAGGAGTATTGGAAGAAAATAACGATAAGTTTCTTAATATAAATGTAAACCCTGAAAGTTTAGACGAAAGTACCGCTGCGATTCTAACAGTTTATTATCAAGATATGAAAATAAAGCTTGACTCACTTAACAGTATATCGGATAGGATTGTTTTATTTAAAAATATGATGGCTAATAAATTTGGCACAAATAAGGAGATTTCTATTAGTAAAGATAATGGGATTATAGTATTACAAAAACCAACAAATAAGAATGTGGAGTTAAGATTCTTATCTTCAGGAGAACAACAGGAATTAGTGTTATTATATAATCTCGTTTTTAAGGGAGAAAAAGAAAAAATAATTCTAATTGATGAGCCGGAAATTTCGTTGAATGTTAGTTGGCAAAGAGATTTTTTGGATGATATGAAAAAAATTGTTGAAATAAATGAATTTTCAATATTAATTGCAACACATTCACCGCAAATAATTAATGATAATTGGGATTTGGTAGAAACGTTGGGAGAATTGGAATAGATGGTTAAAGGTACTACTATAGAAAAAATGAGCCTTTCTCCTGTTGAGTTAGCTGATGAACTTTCGATGATAAATAAAGACTATTTAGTGGTTGAAGGTCAAAGTGACAAAAATTTTTGGGAACATTTACAACAGGAAGGATTGAAAAAAAGGCAAATTAGAGTTGCAAATAAAAAACAGTGTTCTGGGAATAAAGAATACATTAAGAGAGTTATTACCATAATGAATCAAAGGAATAGGAAAAATGTAATTGGTATAATTGATTTGGATTATGACTTTGTTCAGAATAATATAGAATGTATAGATAATTTATACTATTATAGGTATATCGATTTAGAAAATATTTTGGTTCAATCATCTGCATTTTCCGAGGTTAATGCACTTATTTCATCTTCAAAAAAGAAATTAAGAGACGATGATTTAAAGGATATTTTATATGAAAAGTCATACATTCTAGGAATACTGAGGTTAGTGAATGACATAGAGAAATATAATTTTAGCTTTGAAGATGTGGATTATAAAAAATTATTGGATTATGACAAAGAGAAATTCTTGCAATATTTCTTGTCTAAAATGGATTTAAAAAAAGTTCAAAGGAGCGAAGTGTGTTCGGAAATTGAGGAACTAATTAAAAGAGAGTATGATTACAAGTATATATGTAATGGGCATGATTTGTTGGGAATTCTTAGCCAATTAACAAAGAAAAAAATTTCTAATGATAATCCAATACAATATACAGAAGAAATAATAGAAAAAATGTTAGTATTAGGATATAGAAAAATGGAGACAGCATTGGATGTTGGAGAGTGTTTAAATGAATTGCTAATATGATTTTGATGTGGGAAATGTATCTGTTGAAAGGACGAAGAAAAACATATGGCAAGGAAAACGGAAATAATTATGGATGAGATGAGTATATTGATGTCTTAGAGAAAATAAAAGAACGAATAACAAAAGCACAGTATCAGGTAATGACAAGTGCAAATGTTGAACGCAATATTTTGTTTTGGAACATAGGAAATGTACTTCTCCAATACAGTCAATGGGGTAATAAATTTGTTGAAACGTTATCAAAAGATTTGAGAATGACTTATCCTAGCAGAGAAGGAAATTCCGTTAAAAATCTTAATTATATGAAGCAGTTCGCACGATGAATACCATCTGAAGAAATTTTGCATCAGAGTGGTGCAAAATTGATGGAATTTATATTTTGTGGGAAAAGGGTTGCACGAACGGTATTAGTACCGTATAAATATTGCCAACATTTCCGTGATTTTGTGGGGATATGTTTTAATTTGGTACTCATTATGTAATAAAATTATTTCCGATTGATGAGAAAGAAGTCTGTAAAAAAATGGGAGTAGCCTTGATACCATATTCTGAGTATGAGGGTGATGAACTAAAGCTATTGATAAAAAGATCTACTTTAGGGTTCTTCGCAAAAGCTACAAAGCTGACACCACCGACTATATTTTACAATGATTCTATTGAATCCGATGGAGCGGTACGATTTACTATCTTTCATGAGTTAAAGCATTATGTGTTCGAAGATGATAATGAAGAAGATGATGATTTGGCTGATTTTTTTGCGAGATATTTTATGTGTCCGATACCGTACCTTTTATTAAAGAAGATAGATTCTCAAAATGAGATTGTTTCATTCTGCGGAGCAAGCCTTAAGGCTGCCAAGAATGCAAGTACTAATATAATCAATAGAAGAAATAAATATGGATACAAATTATTCGATTATGAAGTTCGTTTGATAGAACATTTGGAACCACCATGTAACGATATTTTTAGCACAGACAGGGATTAAGATGGTGAGGAAGAAAAAGCAAAAACAGAAGACACAAGAACATTTGTTGGAGGATATACAATATGGATTGGAGTAAATTTAATAATCATGGAGAATCTTCCAATCATGCATTTGAAGTAATGTGCAATATTCTGTTTGAATGTTGGCTGAAAAAAGAATACAAAGATAACATTTCTCACTTTGCCTTTGTAAATGGAAGTGGTGGAGATGGCGGTGTAGAAGCATATGGACTTTTAAAGTCAGGTGGCGTTATTGGTGTTCAATCAAAGTGGTTTCCACAGAAAATGGAAGCTTCTCAATTTACACAGATTGAGAATTCATTTTATACAGCAATAAAAGTTCGTCCGGAATTAAAAAGGTATATTGTTTGTGTTCCGAGAGATTTGACATCAAAGAGAATGGTGAAAAATAATCAAGTCGCTAAGAATACAGAAGAAGCAAAATGGATAAATCTGTGTGAGAAAATTAATAAAGAATATCTGGATGTTGTGATTGAATTATGGGACGAGACTAGCATACAGGAAAAATTATGTATGCCAGAAACATTGGGATGCTATAAGTATTGGTTTGAATCTTCTGAGGTGTTTGAATCAGAGATTATGATATCTTATCAAAGAGCAATAAATAGTTGGGCAAAAACAAAGTATATACCAGATTTGTATTCGACTGGTTATATTCATGACAAACTTTCGTATTTTACAGGTAGTTATGAAGCTACAAAGAAAAAATATGATATGACTCAAAATATTTATGCTACAGTTCAGAAACTGAAAAAGGCATACGAAGATATATTGAGATTGAAATTTCCAGAAAAGGAAAAAGAACTTATTGAAAAGATAAAAATAGATATTTCTATTCTTGGAGATTGGTTATGTATTATAAAAGAAATAGGTTCATTAGTTGCAAGTGGCTCTGATATAGAAAAGGGCAATATTGAAAAGAAATTTGAACTTAATTGTAAAGCTTCAGAATTAAAGGATAGTTCGTTACACTTTAGTTATTATACCCATTTTCATGCAGCAGAAAGTATTCTGGAAAATATTGAAGATGATTTTGAACAGTTTTTGCGTTGTGTGATTACTGATAGTGATAATAAAATTATTTTTCTCGGTAATCAAGGGACTGGAAAGACGGCAGGAATTGTTAGCGAAATTAATTTGATGATCCAGGACAAAACCTATCTTCCGATATTAGTGCAAGCAAAAGATTATGGAAAAGACGATAGTTGGTTATCTATTTTGACAAGAACTATAGGACTGTCAACGACATGGAGCGAATCAGAGTTATTTCGTGCGTTTGAGAATGCAGCCTTGCTCAGAAACAGATATTTGCGTGAAAAACATGATATTGTAGTTCAACCTAAATGCTTGATATGTGTTGACGGAATAGATGAAGCTTCTTCATGGGATTTCTGGAAGGAACGAATAGAGGAAACGCAGGCCTATGAAAATATTTTTCCTAATGTAAAGTTTGTTTTTTTATCAAGACCATATGTATTTCATAGATATTATGATTTTGATTATCGAGAGTGTTTTTATACATTGCCAAGTAGTGGAGATGTGTCTGTAAATGAATTGTTTGGTGATTATGTAGCATTTTATAAGATTGATTTATGTGGCAATCACTGGATAAAAGGAATATTGCATACACCTATGGCACTTAAATTGTTTTGCGATTTATATGGCAATAGTAGTGTGGGAAATTTAGATAAAAATTCACTTGTTATTACTAAGTTGTTTCAGAAGAAAATTGATTCTGTTGAAGAGTCTTATAGAAAACAAGAAAAAGAAACACAACAACAAAGTATGATAAAAACAATATTGGTTACTGTAGCTATATTGCTAACCAATAAAAACGAATTGACTTTTGAGGATATCTTTAATGAGAGTAAAAAACCTATAAAAAGTCATTTGGAAGATTTGTTATTTTTTATTGAAAAAGAAGGGTTCATATATTCGCATCAAATATGTAAAGATGAGTTTAGTGCGCCGGAGACTGTATATTCATGGGGAATGCAGCCTGCATTCGACTATCTTATTGGGAGAAAAATATATGATGTAATTAAGACAGGAAAAAATATTGATATTGAGTATACAAATGGTATTTATCAGATGCTTTCACTTATAGTGATAGAGGAAGATGGAAAATTAATTTCAGAATATTCAAATATTAAATTAGAAGAATCCGATTTGTTTGACTTGATATGTTATACATTAGCCAATACATCTGTTGAAATTGCGGCTAAATATCGTGATTATGTTAAACAATTAATGCAGTATTCAGAGGCAGAGTTTAGAGAAATTGTTAATAAAATTATTATTCCAGTAAGTATTGTTGATAATCATCCATTGGGAGGAAATCTACTTGATGAGTTTTTGAGAAGTTTTGATAAACCAGCCCAAAGAGATATATGGTGGTCGATTCCAACATATTTACGAAATAATTATAATGCTAGTTGGCGAACATATTCAGAGTTAGATATTTCTATGATTACGTTATCTGATGAAGATCATTATATGGGAGCACCATTAATCTTGGTATGGAGGTTGTCTTCAGTAGATAATGATATTAGACGTGATTGCAGACTTAAGTTAACAGAGTGGGGAATCAACAATCCATATGAGTATTTGGACTTATTGCTATACTGCGCAGATATCAATGATGAACAGATTGTAGAAGATATATTTGCGATAGCATACGGAATTGCACTGGGTAAGTTTGTTCAAAAAGAGTATCTTGTAAAATTATCTTCATGGATAGTTGAAAATGTTTATTCAGACGAAGGTCTTTTTAAGTATGAGAATTCTGCGGTAAGGTATTATTGTAAAGGTATTGTTAAGATAGCAATATCAAAAGGAATATGTGAGGCAGAGTCCGAAATGAAAATATCAGAAAAATATATCAGAAAAGGTTCATTTATGCCTGCTTATAAGGATTCTTTTGATTCAAAAAGACTTTCTGGATATGGTCCAATAGATTATGATTTGGCGCGATATGTATTATGTGATCATTTGGACAGGTTCTTTTGTAGCAACTATAAAACTCGTGAATATCTGAAGGAAACCGCAGACTTTATCGAGCAATACAAGAAAGAATATGATGTAGATACGCTTGAGCCAGAAGGGTTAATTATCTCGCTTGCATATCAGTATTTACTGGATCAAGGCTGGGATAAAAAGATATTTTGGGAATATGAAGATAAGAATAATTTGGGTGTTGATATATGTATACGTCATACGCATTCTCCATCTACGCATGGTGCAATGTCAAGAGTAATGACTGTGACCGAAAAGTACGTTTGGTGTGTAAAACATCGCATGGAAGCTGTATTCGCTAGCCAAATGAAATATAACGATTATGACCAAGGCACTAGATATATAAATGATTATTATGAAATTAATGATTTCACCAATACATATCAGGATTATGTTAATTCTAGACATACTAGGAAAGAAGATGAATGGCTTCATACGGATCAAATGGTTGTAACGTCATACGAAGAATTCTCTATTGAGAATATTGAGAAATGGATGAAACAGAAGGATGCTCCTAATTTTCCAGCATGGTTTGACAGAAAATCGGATACTGAAATATTATATGCATTTACGAATATTGTTAATGAAATATTAGGAATAGAAGAAGCTGTATGGATTTCTTCAGGAATTGTTAAAAGTGATGAATTTGAAAAATTCATTGCGGCATTGGATGTATATGCAGAAGATCGTGCAGAATTATTAAATGTGTCAGACTTCCATTCATATGTTGAAACAAGAGGTTTTTATACACCGCAAGAAATATGCACGGTTCAGACTGCAAAAGAGACAAATGATATTATAAATATTGGTGAACAGGAAAGTAGTGTTCAAGTATATAAACTAATTTCTACATGTCTATCTGCGCATAATGAGGATACAGAAAAGAGTTTTTATTTGCCGAGTGGAATTGCAAGAAAGATAACTGGTATAACATATGGAGATGGGTATGAGTATGTAAATGAAAATAACGAAGTAATATATAAATTTTCTGATGTAGGGAAGAATTGGAAAAACCAACAAGAATGCTTACAAGTCAACACTTCTATACTGGAGTCTGTGTTAAAAGAAAATGGCTATAAGTTGTTTTGGGTGTTTAGGGTATATCGTAGTCCTTCTCATAAAGCTTATGAGTTATATGGTAATCAAATATGTCATGATACAGACAGGAGTTTTGCGGTTTGGTTTGATGAAGAAGGTTTTAAATATAAGGAATTAAAAGAAATCAGACCTATAAGATCCAACACATATGATGATTATGAATTAAACATCAAAATATTATATGGCGACGCAGAAGACTAAGTTTAAATGAGGAGATATAGAATAATGTTATTTATATGTTACCCAAAATGTTCAACTTGCCAGAAGGGAAAAAATGGTTGGATGAGCATAATATAGAATATACTGAGCGTCATATTGTAGATACGAATCCTACATACGACGAATTGAAGGAATGGTATTCAAAGAGCGGACTTCCGCTCAAGAAGTTCTTTAATACCAGTGGACTTCTTTATAAAGAAATGCAGCTTAAGGACAAACTTCCTACAATGAGCGAAGAGGAACAGTTACAGTTGCTTGCTACAAATGGAATGTTGGTAAAGCGCCCACTTATTGTAGATGGTGATACTGTGCTGGTTGGCTTTAAGGAAGTGGAATGGTCTGAAAAATTGGATTGATATTAGTTGACGATTCGGTTATGTGTATAGAGGAAAGGAGCCTAGAATCTCATATGTCAGATTTATTTGATTTATCGAACTTTGATAACTATAAAGAAGATAACTGCCGAGAAGTGAAAAAGGCAGAAGGTGGATTGCCTATAGCATTATGGGAGTCATATTCCTCATTTGCTAATTCTAATGGTGGAGTAATTATTCTTGGTGTTGGTGAACGCTAGGATGGAACTTGGTATACTACCGGTTTGAAGAATGCGGACAAGTTAAAGAGAAACTTTTGAAACACAATCCATGACACCAAGAAAGTAAGCATTAATTTGTTATCTGATAAAAATGTGGAATCCTACGAGGTTAATGGCGATACCATTTTGGTCATCTATGTGCCAAGGGCTAAGCGTGAGCAGAAGCCTGTTTATATTAACAATGATTTGTTTGGAGGTTGCTATCGTAGAGATTGGGAAGGTGATTATCACTGTTCCAAGGCAGAAATTAAAGGTATGTTTCGAGATGCTGCTGATGAAACAGAGGATATGAAGATTGTTGAGCAGTTTGATATTTCTGCAATTGATACAGAGTCCTTAAAGGGATTCAGAAATCATCATAAAAGCTACCGCCCAGAGCATGTATTTAACAATTTACCAGATGAAGAGTATTTGGAGAGAATAGGTGCAGCAGGATATGGTGAAGATGGTAAACTACATCCTACTACAGCAGGTTTGCTTATGTTTGGTGAGGAATACCATATTGTTAGAGAGTTTCCAGAGTATTTCCTAGATTACAGAGAGATGCTTGACCCTACAATACGTTGGACAGACCGTTTGCAGTCTAGTTCTGGTGATTGGAGTGGCAATGTGTTTGATTTCTTTTTTAGAGTAAATAGCAAAATTGCAAAAGGTATCAAGAAACCTTTTAAACTTGAAGGTATTACAAGGGTTGATGATACTCCAGTTCATAAGGCAGTTCGAGAGGCATTAGTCAATTGCTTGGTTAATACAGAATTATTTCTTACCTTGCGGAGTAGTGATTAAGAAGGAAGATGACAAGTTGGTTATCGAGAACCTAGGCAGTATCCGCACTGGTAAGAAACAGATGCTTCGTGGTGGTATTTCAGATCCTAGAAATAAAACACTAATGAAGATGTTTAATATGATTGGTATTGGAGAAAGAGCCGGAAGTGGTATACCAGATATTTATCAAGTTTGGGAGAATGAAGGTTGGTCAATGCCTGTTGTAGAGGAAAGTTATAATCCAGATAGAACTCGTTTATCGCTTGAATTTGCAAAGAAACAATCGATAAAAACAAGCGAATCAGAAAAGGAGCCAAAAAGGAGCCAATAAAAGGAGCCGAAAGAAAAAAGGAGATTTTGAAGTTAATTGAAGTAAATTCAACTATTACACAGGTTGAAATTATGAAAGAATTAGATTTGACTAGAAAGCAAGTTCAAAAGGATATGAAAGAATTACAGGAGTTACACATTATAAAAAGAGAAGGTACGAATAGAAGTGGACGCTGGATTATTGTCAAAAAAGATAATTAACATATTCTTTAGCATATCAGTTTGAATAACTAAAAGCAGTGGAGGTGTTGATGTGAGTAGTCAAATATATAAAACACTGTTACAAAGGCAAATAGATAATTTTATAGATACGTTTGGACAAGATAGCAATAGTTTGTTTAAAGATATGAAGGGAAAATTGATACATCCCGGAGAATACGGAATGTATCGAGAAGAGTGCTTCAAAAGATTATTACAGACTATACTAGATAAAGATTATGTGGTTGCTGATGGGTTTATAATCAATACTAGGGATGAAGTATCAACGCAGTGTGATGTATTAGTTCATCGTTATAATGCAAAACCACTAATAGATGGAACTTATGCAAAATTTTTCCCGGTCGAGGATATTTGTGGAATTGGAGAAATAAAATCTAATTTAAGTAAAAAAGAATTTGAAACAGCTTTACGCAAATTGGCCAATAACAAAATGTTGGGAGACCCTAGAAAGGTTCTAAAGATTAAACCAGAAGTCTATGTTGGAAATTTCGATCCAATACCAACGTTTCTGGTATGTAACAAATTGAACTTTAATCTTGAAGAAATTGATTATTCTGAGATATATGAGGGAATTCCAAGGTTATACTGGCATAATTGTATTTTGAGCTTAGAAGATGGAATAATTACATATGAGTTAGCATTTGATAAGTTGGGTTATAAAAGTAAATGTTTTAATGCAGAAAGAGGATATAATGTCGAGAGTGGAGTATGTGATTGGCAGTATTCACAGCATATTTTGACATTTGATAATGTTCCTGAAATATATGATTGTACTATACATACAATAATTTCGGATGAGAGAAATCCGTATAATCATATTTTCACTTTTTTAGGAAGTATAGAACAAGCAATTAAAAATTGTATGAAATACGATTATGATTTTGGGGAGTATTTAGGAATAATAAGTAAATCAATTAGATAAGGAGAAATGAATGTGGCAAAAATAGATTTAGCATATAGCTTGGAAATAGATGATGTTATTGATGCAATGGAAGCAAATGAGATGTGGATAGATGGACAAGTATTAGATAAAAAAGCGTTTGTATGTCCAGATCCAACCTGTGATGCAAGAATAACCTGCAAAAATATGGATACTTATGCTGATAAAAGAAAAATGAATCCACATTTTATAATGGCGAGTAGAGTGAACATGCATAGTGCTGATTGCCAAATAAATAAAGAAAATAAATTAAATATACAGACAAAAGATTATCACATATCTAATGATGGGAATCCAATTATAGGTAGAAAAGTTTGCTTCCATTTGGAACGTCCTCAAAATCATGGGATAGTAAATAAAGTGGATGCAAGCATATGTGAAAACAAAGAAAAAGAGCGAGACAAAAAAAGAAAAAAATATGTCGGAAGAAATATAGAACGAAAATCTAATTATTATTGGTTAAATTCTTTGGTATGGTTTTTTGTAGAGTCTAACAAGGGTGATAGAACAAAAACTGATTCTGTTGAAATAGACTTTGGGAAAGGTAGAAAATATACATATTCACTAGATAATTTATTTAAAAGAATAAGTGAGGAGAAGGAAAATACTGACAAAGATAGAAATCACTATATATATTATGGAAAAGCTAAAATACAAAAGAGGAAGGATAATAGTTATAGTATTGCATTTTTAGAAACATTTTTAGACTCCTCCAAAATAGTTAAATGTATTATTCATGAACAACTAATCTCTGACTGTAAATATGGGAAAAATAATAAACTTAGTTTGCTAAATTCGGCAGTTGGGAAAGAAAGATATGTATATGTATTAAGTACTAAGAATGCTAGTGAAAAGTATAATACAGTGTTTCTTAATATAGAAAATTTAGATAGTATAGCAATTTCTGAAATGGAAATTGGACGTGATGATTATTTGGATGGTGAAGAAATGAACTAATAGAATTCATTTATTCCGAGTGCATAATAACGTAATGGCTTGAGTGATTAAGGAATCATTAAGAGAATACCCCTAGGTATTCAGTTGCATATAGATGTAATTATCTTTTCGACATATTCTCTTGAACTTTGCATACTCATGGATATATTCCCTATAACAGTGCTTACATATATCCATTTTTGACATCCAATCACGCCTTACGGTCAGTTGGAGCAGTGGATTGGTTGTAAGATTTATGTTGAGGATAGATTGGCAAAAAGAAAGTGTCAATAAAACGACTTCAAAGTGCCAAAATGACACTTAAGAATTATCGTTTGAGGAAATGTTAGGTAACATATCAATGTACAAGACATCAATTCAAACCAGACATTCCATGTGGAGGGGATACAAAGAGTTAATATTTATATATAAGGTATAAGATGTGATAATATTTTATACAAAATTACAATCTTTGTGGAGTGTTCCAATACGATTGTGAAAATAAAAAGTTGAAGGGGAGATACAAAATGAATACATATGACATCAATAGTAATGAACATATTTTAGAATCTTTAATTGAGAGGGCACTTTTGGATACTGTGGTATGGATTAGTAATCGATGTGGACCACAGGAACCGGATTATGTGGCAGCATTATCAACAAAATTTTTAAAGACCTTTTTTAATATACTAGTGGCAGTTTTTCCTAATTATGATTTTTCTGTTTCGGGAGTATATTGTCATCAAAAACCAATAGTAGATATAAATTTGGATAAGAAGCCTGAGTTAGGAGACATTATATTTGTTTACGCAGATAGAAAACAAAATGGCGAAAAAATTCTAAATTCCCTTTTGCTACAAGCGAAGATATCAAAGCATCCGTGGTTAAAAATACACCAAAGTGAGAGTCATCAGTTGGAATTATATAAAAAATGGCCTGAATTTACATATTGTCGAGCAGGATATTTAAATGGGGTGAAAAGAAATATTTTACCTAAAGCAATAAATGATGGTGCACAATATTTATTAATAGATGATAATCCATTAACAAATGGAATCCTTGGTGGAAAAGGAATGTTTCCGATGGGATGTTCAGTGCCAGATGATGTGCTATTTATTAATAACAGCTTATCAAAGGAACTTATTAACCTATTGAAATTTAAGTCAGGACATACATTTGATAGTAATCCTTATTCAACAGAAGACGGCTGGTCGAAAATGATATGGGATTTATTAGCAATTGCTGCTTTCAAATATACAAAGAGAAAAAATGCCCATTTGAAGTCTTTTTCGAGAAGCAATGAATGTAATCATTTTTGCACAGAAAATATGAGTGGTATAACATTATTGGATGAGGCTTTGGATGACTGTAAAATTATGGAAGATGAAATTGATGAAAATGGTGGTGTATCGGTAGTGCTATTTGAAAGTCAATTAAAGAGAGAACAAGGGGAATATGATATTTAGTGTGAGAATGAAGGAAATCATAATCTCGCTGAGTGCGGCGAAAGCATCGAAAAAAGATGGAAAGGGAAATCCGTATACAGGCGTGATAAATATGCGCGTTCCCATGCGAGATGCAATTCAGATAGTATCAAGGAGAGTTCTTATGAAAGTATTGCTATAAAAAATAAAAACAGAAAAATGCATCTGGGAAAAACTGATAGTTAAGTTACCAACTGAGTGTTGACACAAACCTACATATCAGAAGAGATAAAAATAGCTAATCAATGTGGTATAACAAAATGTAATATTAGTATAATCTTAAAACTTTTAAATGCATGAAAGGAATATTATATGAATAAATATTTAGAAAATCAATTGAGTAAGTCGGTAGTTTATCAGCAATTAAAAGATAATTGCGAAAAAAATAACCAACATGAAGTATTAGCTCTGATAACGAAAGTTGGCACTTTTGCAGTCGAACGCTTAAAGACAGTAATTAAAAATATGCCTGAGTTTACATTACATGATGAAACTCATATTTTTAATATGCTCACTATTATTGGAAAACTTATTCCTCAAGAGAATATGAGAAGGTTATCTACACCAGATTTATTTATGTTGATTATCTCAGTATTTTTGCATGATATAGGTATGGCTCCTGATGAAAAGCACATATTGGCATGGAAAAATCAGCTTTCTGATGCAGAGTATGATGAGGAATTAAAAGAAGAACGAGAAAAATTTGTTCGTTTTCGCTTGACATATACACATCAGCTAGCTGATATTAAACGACTTATAGAAGAACAAAATTTTTCAAAAGTGCAACTTCTTGAAGATTATATTGTTACTGAGTATATCAGAACTACTCATTCAATTCGAGCAAGGGAAGTTATCGCAAAGTATTGGGCAGGGAAAATAGTTTACCAAGATACAGATTTAACAGAGGATTTGGCAACAATTTGTTTCAGTCACAATGAAAATTATACATACTTGCTTCAAATGGAAACCTTTAGAGTTTGTGGACAAGATGAATATTTATGCATTCCGTTTGTGGCAACAATATTACGATGAGCAGATATAATTGATTTTGACCCTAAAAGAACACCTCCCGTTTTGTTTTCTCATTTAGCTGTAAAAAATCCTGTATCATTGATGGAGTGGAAAAAGCATCAAAGTATAAATGCATGGACAATATCGTCTAAAAAACTTTTATTTTCGGCTCAGTGTGAGCATCCTGCAATTGAAGCCACTATTCTTTCATTTTGTGATCAAATTGATGAAGAATTGAGGAATGGAACAGTTATTTTGTCGAATCTATCAGATGAAGGAATGGATATTAATGTAGAAGTTTATAAAATCTCACTGCCGCCACAAGTAGATAGAAGAAAAGTACAAGCTAAAAAAGATATAGTATCAGGGAAACCTATTTATCGTTATCATGATACAAAATTTTCATTAAGCAAAAAACAAATAATTGATTTATTAATGGGGACTAAACTTTATGGAAAACCAGAAGTTGCTCTGCGCGAATTGTTGCAAAATTCTATTGATGCTTGTTTGCTCAGACAAAAGCTTTCTGAATCATGGGGAATAGAGTATACTCCTAAAGTTAAAGTGTCATTATATACTATCAATAATGTTGATTATTTGCGAGTAAGTGACAATGGGATTGGTATGAATCAACACATAATTGATAATTATTACACCAATGTGGGATGTTCATATTATTCTTCTCGAGAATTTGGTGAGTTAATGGTTTCTTTTAAATCTTCATTTACTCCGATATCTCGATTTGGGATAGGCATTCTTTCGTGTTTTATGGTATGTGATTCTATGGAAGTGACAACTAGGAGAATTAGAGAAAGATTTGAGTGTGATGAAGCACTGCATGTTTCTATTGAAGGTTATGAAAGTCTTTTTATAATTTCTGATTCAGATAAAAAAGAACCTGGAACAGATACCATATTAACATTACGTCCAGTACATCCGTGGGATAGAATGAATGAAGATGAATTTGTGCAATGTATAAAAGCTATTGTGCCGAATCCGGCAATACAAATTGAAATTGAAACAGACAAAGGAAGTGAATTATACTCAAGTGATTATTTTGATGATTTAGATTTAGAACCTTTATTAGATTATTCTTGGAAAAACACAAAAAATATCCGTAAAATAGATATTGATTTGAATTGCGAAGAGTATGGATTTAAAGGCAGAGGTTGTATAGGAATACTTACTAAAAATGGCTTTCCCGTAGATGAAATTGAAATATTATCAAAAGATGTTGTAATAGATGGTGAGATTTTCACTTTGTCATCAAATATAAAATATAAAACTAATTGCATTACAGAAACTTCAACAAATATTTCAGTAGGAGAAGACGGTGAGATTGATACAAATACGTCATGGGCGGAAAGATTTAAATCTAAATCTTCATTATCTATACATGGAATAGAAGTTCCTTACAATTTGTTTCCTGATTATTCTAATAGGATGTCAAAAGCAGTCCTTAAAATACCATTTCCTTTTTCATTTAGATTGGATATTGGCGTAAATAGTGACTTGAATTTAAATTCTGCGAGAGATCAGATTATTTATGATGAGAAATGGCTGATTTTTGAAGAAAATTTATACCGAATTATATGTAGGAAACTTAAGAATATTCTTTCATCATCTGATTGGACGATATTGAATGAAATAATTCAAAGAAATGATGCAGAAATATTTAGACGAGTTGCAAATAGTTTTGAATAAAAAGTAAATGGTATTGTGTATAACTTGATTTTGCTATACTTATTTTAATGAAAGGATGATAAAAATGGCTACTTTTAGGGAAAGAGATGTTTTTGAGTATTGTGAAAAAATGTATACAGATTTAAAGAAACAAGATAACGGGTATTATCCTCATAAACATGATAAAATTGTTTTTGACAAAGCTGCAGAGCATTTTAATATTTGCAGAGATGAAGTAAATAAGATTTATGATTCGTATACAAAGCTTGCTGCAAAAGTTGAAATGATGAAAATTAACAGACTTCCTAAAGCAAAAAGAAAAGCTGCTATGATGCGAAAAATGCAAGACATGGTTCTTCATAATAAAGATTTACCTTTTCACAAGATAGAGGGAGAGCCGTCGAAAGAATTATTACCTGCGACGGATATTATAGAGGAAGAGTTTGATGATACAATTTCCAAAATTGCACAAGCAGGTTGGACTATTCCTTTGACAATAAATGTTGAGCGATTAGTTGAATTAAAGGATAATTCATCCACTCAAGAAGATATAGATAATTTCTTTTCTACATTCTATTCAGATGAGGAATTAGAAAATTTGTATGAAATAATACATGATGCGATTAATAATCCCGGACAAAAAAAACGTTTTGAAGAGTGTTATGTTATTTTTAAGCAAGGATTATATTCGTCTTGTTTAACAACATTGACCACAATTTTAGAAGGTTATATTTCAACTTTTGGGGATGACCCAAACGATGTACGAATAATGAGAATTTGTCATTTTCATGCAGATGAGGAACGAAATAATGGTAATATGATTAAAAGCTTGTGTTGGAAGTCAGTATACGAGTATACAAAATTGCTTTTCGAGAAAAGTGATTTTTCGCAAACAGAGCCAGATGAAGCAAATAGACATTGGCTGGTACATGGAAGAACAAGTATGGTTGGAGATAAAATAAATTGTATTAGATTAATCAATGCATTATCAACACTATCTAATTTGAAATAAATACTTTACATAGCTGAGAGGTTTTCATTCCCGATCGGCTTTTTTCTTGCTCTTTTTCGGATAGTAAAATGGGTGTTGATGTGGTAAAATATTAAGTATATTTTAAAGGCAAAAGCGGTGAAACAGATGAACTCGTTAGCATATTTTAGGATATTTAACAATGAAAATTGCCCTTGTGGAATTGGAAAGAGGTTTAAGAAATGCTGCAAAGGAAAACTAGATTAGGAGGCTATGCAGAGTAACAAGCCTCCAGAAGTACATATAATGGATTAGATGAAAAAATCTATGGTTAAATGTTGTATGCATTCTGACCAAAACAATCGTAATGGTACCATAACTGCTTTTCCAGAGGATATAAAGTTATACATACTTTTGAGTTATTTATCTAGTGAGAAGCATATATATGCTAAATTTTTTGAACAGATAAATAACGCACCATTAGAGAAAATTATATTTTACTTTTCGTTGATTTTACCTTTAAACTCTGAGAATATGGTAATAAGCCCTGACCTTTGGAATAAATGGGATGACGAAACGCAGCAAATGGTAAAACTTCATTTGATTACAGTAAAAGAGGAAAAATAGATTTGTTTGCAAAATAATATAGGTTTGTTAAAAGTGTTGTTTTTTATGATAATTTGTAATATTGCAAAGATAAGGAGTTGAGAGTAAATGAATTTTTTTGATATGTGTAAAGATTTATTTGAGAGAATGTCTGAAATAGATGACCTAAAAAAGGATGTACAAATTTATAAGAAATGGCAATATTACATAACAAATTTTTGGCTGATAAATCGAGAGGATATAGAGAAATTTATTGTTGATGTCAGGTCTGACAATGTGCTATATTCTGCAATCTGCCAAGTTAAGCGAATGGTTATGTATGGACCTTTAAAGCGTTTAGATGAGTTACCATTACCTGAATTGTATAATGAACTTTCCGGAGAAGAATATAATATCGTTTTGAAGGGCGCTTATGATAGCGTGAAGGTACTAAATGAACTAACAAACGAGCAGGATAAAGAGCTTCAGAATAAATTTGCTAATGAGGATATAACTATATTTATGCAGTATAAGTGTAGGTAAAGTTTTTATTGTGTGTGAAAGAAAATAAGAAAATATATAAAAAGTCCAGAATGTTGGACAGTAAATGTGAGATAATGGATTAAATTATTTAAAATGCAGAAGGAGCGGCACAATGGCTGATAAAAGAAAAGAGCAGGAGAGAGAAGAACTCCATAGAGCAATATGGTCTATTGCAGATGATTTGCGTGGAAGTGTTGATGGTTGGGATTTTAAGTCATATGTACTTGGAATTATGTTTTATCGTTACATATCAGAAAATTTAACGAATTATATTAATGCAGATGAATGGAAATCAGGAGATATAGAATTTGATTATACGATATTGTCTGATGAAGATGCTGAGCAGGCAAGAGAAGATATGATTAGAACTAAGGGTTTCTTTATATTGCCATCTGAATTATTTTGTAATGTTAGGGCAAAGGCAAAAGAAGATGTAAATCTTAATATGACTTTGGAACAGGCATTTCGTCATATTGAAGAATCTGCCAAAGGAAGTGAGAGTGAGGATGATTTTTCAGGACTGTTTGATGATATTGATGTAAATAGTAATAAGTTAGGTGCATCTGTGGCAAAAAGAAATGAAAAACTCATAAAGTTACTTGATGGTATCGGTGAAATGAAATTAGGAAATTATCAGGATAACACGATTGATGCTTTTGGCGATGCCTATGAATATCTTATGAGTATGTATGCTTCCAATGCGGGAAAGTCTGGCGGTGAGTTTTTCACACCACAGGAAGTATCGGAGTTACTTACAAGGCTTGCCGTTGCAGGAAAAAAGGAAGTCAATAAAGTATATGATCCTGCATGTGGTTCGGGGTCATTATTGCTGAAAGCAGCAAAAATTTTAGGGAAAGATAATGTAAGACAAGGGTTTTTTGGACAAGAAATCAATTTGACAACATATAATCTTTGTCGTATAAACATGTTTTTACATGATATTGATTTTGACAAGTTTGATATTGCTCATGAGGATACATTGCTGTCTCCGTAACATTGGGATGATGAGCCTTTTGAGGCTATTGTATCAAATCCTCCGTATTCCATTAAGTGGGAGGGCGATGACAATCCAGTACTTATAAATGATTCGAGATTTTCTCCAGCAGGAGTGCTTGCACCAAAGTCAAAGGCAGACCTTGCTTTTATCATGCATTCTCTGGCATGGCTTGCTACGAATGGAACAGCAGCTATTGTATGTTTTCCGGGTATTATGTATCGTGGTGGAGCAGAAAAGAAAATACGTCAGTATCTGATTGATAATAATTTTGTTGATTGTATTATTCAGTTGCCGGATAATCTGTTTTTTGGAACATCCATTGCAACTTGTATTATGGTGTTAAAAAAATCAAAATCACAGAATAAAACTTTATTTATTGATGCTTCAAGGGAATATGTTAAAGTTACAAATAATAATAAATTGACGGATGAAAATATTCAAAAAATTGTTGATACATTTGTAAAGCAACAGGAACTTGAGTATTTTTCAAAGAGGGTTTCTAATTCCGAAATTGTAGAGCAGGATTACAATTTATCTGTTAGTACTTATGTAGAGTCAGAAGAGATAAGGGATGTGATTGATATTAAAGTGTTGAATAGGCAAATAGCGGAAATTGTTGCTAGAGAACAGGTACTTCGAGATGAAATAGATAAAATTATATATGAAATAGAGAAGAAATAAAAGTACTAGATTATAACATTTAAGGAAGGATTTTAATATGGTTGAGTTGATTATTAATATTCTATGTTCTTGTATATCAGTAATAACTACCATAGTTATTGCGGTATTTCAATATAAGCAGAGTGTCAGAATGGAAAAACTTGCAGTTAGGCAAAATGTGATAGAGCAAAAGTATAGAGAACAGTATATAAAACAACAAAGAGATAAATTTATCATCAAATATAAAAATGATGCAAATGATATTTATTATCTTTCTCTGTGTTGGATTTCAGCTATCTATGATTCTACGCTTTCGTATCATAGAGAAATGTATAGAGAATATAACATGTTAGAAGAAGATGTAAAAAATGCAATATGTGAGTATATGAATTTAAAACTGCAGAAACCTGAAAAATTAGGTGATGATTTCTATTATCAGTGTGTAAATGCAATAAGCAAACAACAATATAAGTATAATTCTAAAGGGGATAATTTTTCAATTTTTTATGAGGGTGCTAAATATTTACATAAATGTATAAAAAGTTATAAAAATGAATACATACCCATTAAGTTATATGAATTGAATAATAGATTTACAGATCTTTTATTTAAATATAAAAAATGCAATGACCATTGTTTCAATCCTATAAAGCAATTTTCAGAAGAATTTAATTTTTCCGGTGTGGATGAATTGGTTGCATGTGAAATTTGTGCAGTAGTTGCAAATTGCCTTGCTTACGAGGAAATTGATTTTTCTTTTAATACAGAAGAATGGTTTTGTGAACCACTAAGTGAGCAGATAAAAACAATGGAAGATTTATTCTTACTAGTATTATTTAATGCATATGTTTATTTAATACTTCCAGAAAGGACGGCGAATTAGATGATTAAGTTGGACGAATTAATTGCTGAGTTGTGTCCGAATGGAGTGGAGTATAAAAATATTGGTGAGTGCGTTGAAAAAATAAAAAAAATTAATTGGAAAGAACATTCGGATGAAGAGTATCGATATATTGATTTAACATCTGTAAATAGAGAAACACATACCATTACAGATACTCAGATTATCACGAAGGATACAGCTCCAAGTCGTGCACAACAAGTTGTGCGAGAAAATGATGTATTATTGGGGACTACACGACCGCTGTTGAAAAGATTTTGTATTATTCCTAGAAAATATGATGGTGAAATATGTAGTACAGGGTTTTGTGTTTTAAGAGCAAGAGAAGAAATTGTACTTGCGAGATTCCTTTATCATGTTATTTCTTCAAAGGAATTTTTTGTATATGTTGAAAAATTTCAGAAAGGTGCAAGTTATCCAGCAATATCAGATATTGACACAAAGGGTTACAGATTTCCAGTACCTCCATTGGAGGTACAACGCGAAATAGTTCGGATTTTGGATAAGTTCACGTTCCTTTCAGCGGAACTTTCAGCGGAACTTTCAGCACGCAGAAAGCAGTATGAATATTATAAAGAAAAACTTTTAACATATGATATAAATATTCAGAGAAAAACTTTGGACGAGCTGTGTCATATTTCTGCTGGTAGTGATGCGCCAAAAGAGAGCATGTCTAAAGTGCGGACAGACAATTATTGTGTTCCTATTATCAGTAATGGGATTGGCGACAATGCGTTATATGGATATACAGATGTTCCCAAGATTATGGAACCTGCCGTAACAATAGCAGCCAGAGGAACGATTGGATATGCTGAATTTAGAGATTACCCGTATTTTCCGATTATTAGATTGCTTTCTGTAATTCCTAAAGATAAAACAGAACTTAATACGAAGTATTTGTATTATTGTTTACAGGGTAAACAGTATAAGGTGCCAACTAGTGGGATACCGCAACTAACAGCTCCAATGCTAAAAAAGGAAAAGATTTCTGTTCCATCATTAGAAATTCAACAACGAATTGTCAAGGTTCTTGATAATTTTGACACAATATGTTCTGATCTTAATATAGGGCTCCCGGCAGAGATTGAGGCAAGAAAAAAACAATATGAATATTATAGGGATACCCTGTTGACATTTGTTGAGTCAGGAAACACAATCTTAACAGACAGACAGACAGACAGACAGACAGACAGACAGACAGACAGACAGACAGACAGACAGACAGACAGACAGAC
>JAAVIA010000030.1 GCA_014799405.1 Lachnospiraceae bacterium | reverse complement strand
GCCAAGTACGGTAATAATTGTTTTTTTCATTTAAGTTAATCCTCCTGTATACATAGTATAATCACCAATTTTAATATCACCTACAAGCATACAAGCTCTCCCGGTGTGTTTCTGCCTGCCACCGTAAGGTTAAATTCCCTTACATCATCTGCATATTCATTTCCTGAAAGCTCATTTTTAACCGCCTCATATGCAAGCTCAGGATAATTGTTTTTGTCACTTAAGTGTCCAAGTATTATTTTCTTAATATGGTCATTTAAAAGCGACCTTATAAGCCTTCCGCCTGCCTCATTGGAGAGGTGTCCCCTCTTTCCCAGTATTCTCTGCTTTATTATGTACGGATAAGGTCCTACCTGAAGCATTCTCACATCATGATTGGCCTCCACAAGCAGTACATCCGAGCCGCTGAGTGAATGTATTAAATAATCATCATAATCACCCAAATCGGTTGCAATTGATACTTTTTTTTCCTTATGGGTCAGGCTGTAGCATACCGGGTCTGCGGCATCATGCCATATGCTGTGAGGCTCTACGCTTATGTCGCCTATCTTAAAGCTTTTATCAGGCTCTATGGGATTCAAAAGTCCATAATTAAAATCCCCAAGAGTATCCATGCGGCATATTTCATTGCATGTATCCTTTGTTGCATATATGGGAATATTTAAGCTTCTTGATATTACACCAAGACCCTTTACATGGTCAATATGCTCATGGGTAATTAAAATTCCATCAACCTCATTAAGCTTACGATTAATCTCCATAAGCCCGTCACTTATTCTTTTTTTGCTTATTCCAACATCCACAAGCAGCGTTGTGTTATCTGTTCCTACATAAATACAGTTTCCACTGCTTCCGCTGGCTATCGTTTTCATCTGCATTCCAATATGCTCCATTTTTGTCTGTAAAACTTATAAATCCGGTCTGCCAATTACAACAGGTTCAAGAACCTTGTTAATCTTATACTTAACATATTCCGGCGACTCTAGTGTTTTTTTACGTGAAAGCTTTATTTCCCTTTTCTTAATATATTCTTCCTTTGCCAGTTTCTCGGCAACCCTTTTAAGCTTCGGTATTTCCAGTGTTTTCAGCTTAAGCCTGCCCCCTGAAAATATAAGCTTAAAGGTCATGGAGCCTACCTCCTCCAAATATATCACCCTGATTTTAATAAGCGGTCTGCTATCCTCATCAAAAACAATACCGGAAGATGCCGCTATTGGAAAATCCTTACCCTTTATTTTAAGAATTTGATATATATATGGCTCCTCCGTTTTATATCCAAGCATAATTTTATATGTCGTATTTTCTTCACAAACCTTAAGATATAACATAGAGCCCTTAAAGCCAATGGACATACCTGTTATTCCCGACGAATAAATGGAATACACACCCTGTATCATAACAGGAATTATGCTCCCTGCATACTCATCAAATTTATATTCAACGCCCAGATAGTCATTAAAATACTGTCTGTACTTGTTTTTGTACTGATTATTTGATATTTTTCCATAAAGCCTTTTTGCAAGCTTGTCAGCTTCTGATATAAAACTGTTTCCAAAATCAAGCACTGTAAAGAGTAGTGTATTTTCATTTATAAAGTTTTTATCATCCCCTGCAAAATCGCAGAGATAGTTTACAATTTTTCCGTCAGGAAATATATCATATGCAGATGCCGTTGTTGCAATTACCAAATTTCTATCTCTGTTTATATATACATTCTGTCCGAAAACACCATTAAATAATATGCTTCCATCCTTAAGACACCATATCTGATAGCCATAACCATCAATTACATCCCTGCCAAGCTTTACATGTACCCTTGTGCTTTCCTCGAGCCATTTTCTTGGAACAAGCTGCTTTTCCTCACCATTCACCGTCCATGTTCCGTAGTTCAAATAAAGCTGTCCCAGCTTCAGCATGTCAATTATGGAAAGCTTCATGCCAAAGCCTCCCTTTTCAATACCCATAGGACATTTATCCCAGGTAATATCCTTAATTTCCATATAATCGAAAAGCTTTTCCTTAAGATAATCCATAAGCGGCTTACCGGACCGCTTTACGATTATGGCAGCAAGCATGTAAGTATTAAGGCTGTTATAGGAAAAGCCCTCCCCCGGTTCCATACAAAAAACACTGCTCATATACTCTCTACACCAGTCAAGTGTAAAGACGGAGCTTACCTCATCAAAGCATATCCCTGTCTGCATGGTGAGCAGATTTTCTATTGTTATGCCCTTCATCTCTTTTTTCATGAAAACATTATTGGAAGCCTTAAATATATCAACAAGCTTTTCATCTAATTTTAACAGCCCCTCATGCTCCGCAATTCCCACAGCCATGGAAACAACTGATTTGCACATAGAAAATGAAACATGCCGGTACCTACAATTATATGGCGGATTATAAGCTTCCGCAATCACCTCTCCACCGGTCATCATGCCAAAGCCTGCAAGTCCCACACTCTCATCCCTTGAAAGAGTATCAAAAAGCTTTTTAATCCCCGCGTTTAAAACACCCTTTTTATAAGGATTTGTGCGTTTTATACCCTTGTTTTCATCTGCACGGAGAAAATAAGGTACGTCATTCCCCTGATAAAGAGGCATATCATCAATTTTTCCCGAAGCATATTTAAGCACAAAATCCATAAATTTCATATCAAGCCCAATACCCATAATACCACCTTTTCAAAATGTCATACCGCCTTCGGCTGCATAAATGTTTTCCATTAATGCATCCTGATAGTTTTTCCTGTCTGCAAGCTGCAAAACAGTTATTTTATTATTAACAATATAATCATCAATGAAACTTAAAAAGTCACTGTCCTTACAAATACAGCACGCACCCTCAAGAGATGAATTTCCTATAACATGAACTCTTCCGTCAAAGGTCTTAGGCAGAAGCCCAAGATAATACGCTGCATCAAGGTCAAGATAAAAACCAAAACCGCCTGCAAGAAATACTGCGTCTAAGCTGTCTGCATCAATACCCGCCTCATCCAAAAGAAAATCAATACCTGTTCTTATGGCAGCCTTTGCCAAAATAATATCTCTTATTATGTCCGAATTTAATCTGACATTTGATATTGTGATACCCTTTTCATCAAAGGGAGGCTTTAGCGCCCCGTTTTTCAGTATATTTTTTGTTTTTAAGCCAAGGGCTATTGCAGAAAGCGCTCCGCTTCCATACACATGCTGTCTCCTTAGAGAGCCCTCAAATGCGGGTCCGCAGGAGGCGGAGGTGGCAAAATATTTTCCCGATGAGCAAATAACCATCTCACCGTTTGTTCCCAAATCAAGCAACATCCAATTTTTGATTTTACTTAAACTACATTTTGGGGCAATAAGCCTTCTCTCGATATATGTCATACCTGCCAAAACATCGCCGCCGATAAAAGCGCTTGCAGTCCCTGTAAGAAAAAGCTGCGCCCCACAAAAATAATCATCCTCAAAAAGTAAATCCGAGGAGCATGTAATCGATTCATGCAGTTTTGTGTCAAAAGGGGCATGTCCCATGCTCTCAATGTCATATTCCAAAAGTATGCTTATCATTGTTGCATTTCCGCATATGCATATTTTTCTTATATCATCTTTTTTAAGTGAGAGGTCATTAAGCATTTCTGACGCATTTTCCCTAAGGTCATCTGAAACCATAGCCTTCATGGTTGTAAGCTTCTTTTTGTCACGGCTTGCTGCAAGAATACGGTTTATAACGTCGCTTCCATACAAGGACTGCCTGTTTTTAAAGCTCCTTTCCATAAGCTTTTTTCCTGTTTCAATTTCAACAATTGCCGTGTCTATGCTTGTACTGCCCAGGTCAACGGCATATGCATACTTTCTGTCTGAAATACCTTTCATTTCCTATCTCACTTACATCTAAAATATTGCCTTAGGCTTTTTCTCTATCGGTCTGTAACCCTTGTCATTTAATACCTTAAGTATATGCTCCTTATGCTCCACGCCAAAGGCTTCTATCGTCATAACAAGCTCAACTGCAGAATTACGGTTTATTGTTACAAACTGGTTGTGCTCAAGCTTTATAATGTTTCCGTTTTCCGCAGCGATAACTCCCGCCACACGCTGAAGCTCACCCGGCTTGTCAGGAAGAAGCGTGGACACGGTAAATATACGGCTTCTTGCAATAAGTCCATGCTGTACGACAGAGGAAAATGTAATGACATCCATATTTCCACCGCTTAATATGCTTACAACCTTTTCCCCCTTAGGCTCTAAGTGCTTCAGGGCTGCAACAGTTAAAAGTCCGCTGTTTTCCACAAGCATTTTATGGTTTTCCAGCATATCAAGAAATACCACAATAAGCTCGCTGTCATCAACAGTAATAATATCATCCAAATTTTCCATAAGATATGGGAATATGTTTTTTCCAGGGGTCTTAACCGCTGTACCGTCTGCTATTGTATCAATATTTTCAAGTGTTGTCACCTCGTTATTTGCAAAGGATTCCTTAAGACATGCTGCGCCCTTTGGCTCAACACCTATAACCTGTATGTTAGGGTTCAGCATCTTTGCAAGTGTTGCAACACCTGTTGCAAGACCTCCGCCTCCGACAGGCACAAGGATTTTATCAACAAAAGGAAGCTCCTTTATAATTTCCATTGCCACTGTACTCTGTCCCGTAGCTACATCCAAATCATCAAAGGGATGTATAAAGGTGTAACCATGCTCCTCAGCAAGCTTTAATGCATGCTGGCAGGATTCATCGTAAACCTCACCATATAACACAACCTCCGCACCATATGCCTTTGTCCTGTTTACCTTAATAAGAGGCGTGGATGTAGGCATAACAATAACCGCCTTTGCACCGTAAGCCTTTGCAGCGTATGCAACACCCTGCGCATGATTTCCGGCTGATGCTGTTATAAGTCCCTTGCTTCTCTCCTCGTCCGATAAAGTACTTATTTTGTAGTAAGCGCCTCTTATCTTATATGCACCGGTAAGCTGCATATTTTCCGGCTTAAAATAGACCTTATTTCCACATGCCTCTGAAAAAAATTCACTCTCAATAAGCTTTGTTGTGTGTGCAACCTTTCTTACAATTTCATAAGCTTCCTCAAATTTCTCTAATGTCAACATTTAATAACACTCCCATCTAGTTATATCTTAATTTAAATATCAAACAAATCATCATCTGATGGTATTTTTTCTATATCGCTGTCTATAATCATTTCTATGTCTGATTTAACGTCAAAATCAGCAAACAGCGCCGTAACGTAGCTTCCCGGGTCAAATTTCTGTAAGTCCTCGATTTTTTCGCCTATGCCTATATACTTCACAGGCACATTAAGCTCAGATTGGATTGCTATGGCAATACCACCCTTTGCTGTGCCGTCAAGCTTTGTAATTATGATACCGTCTATATCAGTGACAGAGCTAAACTGCCGCGCCTGCTCCAAAGCATTCTGTCCTGTTGTTCCGTCAAGAACAATAAGGGATTCCACATTTGCATCAGGATATTCCTTTGTTATTATCCTTCTCATTTTAGCCAGCTCATCCATGAGATTTTTCTTGTTGTGGAGCCTTCCTGCCGTGTCAATAAGTAAAATATCCGTATTTCTTGCCTTTGCAGCCGCAACCGCATCATACACAACCGCCGATGGGTCCGAGCCCTCGCTCTGTGCAATTATATCAACGCCTGCCCTCACTGACCATGTCTTAAGCTGATCGATTGCCGCAGCCCTGAATGTATCCGCCGCAGCCATAAGCACCCTTTTTCCCTGTGCCTTGTACTGTGCGGCAAGCTTTCCTATTGAGGTTGTTTTACCTACACCGTTTACTCCGATAATAAGCATAACCGTTTTTTTGTTTTCAAAGTCATATGCATTTTCAGGAACCGTCATCTGATCCTTTATAATATTTACTATAAGATTCCTGCATGCATCAACCTCCTTAATTTTAAACTCCTTTACCTTCGCCTTAAGATTTTCTATAATGTTTTCGGTGGTTTCAATTCCCATGTCAGACATTACAAGAGTTTCCTCAAGCTCATCATAAAAATCGTCATCTATCTCATTTGCCTTAAACAAATTTGCAAAGCTATCGGAAATGTTGTTTCTTGTCTTTGTAAGTCCCTCCTTCAGGCGCTTGAAAAAGCCTTTTTTTTCTTTTACCTCATTGTTTTCTTCCATCAAATCATCCTCCTTTCCCCGCTCTATCATTCATCAAGCTGACCTTCAATCATATTTACCGAAACAAGAGTCGAGACTCCCTTCTCCTGCATTGTAATACCGTAAAGAATGTCGGCAGCCTCCATAGTGCCCTTTCTGTGCGTAATAACAATAAACTGTGTATCCGTCGTAAGTTTGTTAAGATATTTGGCAAACCGCTTTACATTTGAATCGTCAAGGGCAGCTTCAATCTCATCAAGAAGACAGAACGGCGACGGCTTAAGGCTCTGTATTGCAAATAAAAGTGCAATTGCCGTAAGACTTTTCTCACCACCGGAAAGCTGCATCATATTCTGAAGCTTTTTACCGGGTGGCTGTGCATTTATTTTTATTCCCGTCTCCAGCAAATCCTCCTCATCAACAAGCTCAAGGTCCGCCTTTCCACCACCGAAAAGCTCCTTAAACACCTTGGAGAACATAATTCTTATTTCCTTGAATTTCTCCGCAAACTGCTCTCTCATGGCTCGGTCTAATTCGGCAATAATTCCCACAAGATTTTCCTCAGCCTTAACAATATCGTCATGCTGCGCCTTAAGGAACTCGTAGCGCTCATTTACCTGCTTGTAATCCTCTATGGCATTCACATTTACATCGCCAAGCTGCTTTATCTTGCCTTTTACAGCAGAAATTTCCTTTTTGAGCATTGCTGAATCAGTAAACTCGCTGTCCTTAAAGCCTGTGGCAAGATTATATGTAAGCTCATATTCCTCCCACATATAATTGTTAAGGTTTTCGCTCTGCTCTGAAAGCCTTTCGATTGCCGCATTAATCTTAAATGCAGACCGGTCAAGTCCGTTTATCTGCTCTGAAAGCTCCTCACGCTTTTTAAAGAAGTCCTTGTGGCTTTCATTCAGTGCGTTTTTCTGCTCAGTAATCTCAGTAAGCTTTTGCTCCTTAATGCCGATTATCCTGTTATTTTCCTCCAAAAAGCTCTTAAGCTCCTCTATTTTCTTTGTAAGAGCTTCTATTTCCTTTGAGCCGCTGTTTATCTTTTGCTTAAGAACAGCAATATTTTCATTTGCATTATGCTCTTCGCCCTTCACTCGCTGCACATTTTGTAAAACAAAGTCGTACTGCTGTTTTACCGTGTTAAAGTCAATATTATATTTATTTATATGCTCGGCAGCTTCCTCAAGAGCCTTCTTGTCATAGGCAAGCTTATTTTCCAGTTCTTCAATTTTTTCCTCAAGACCTTTGATTGCCTCCTCCTGCTTTTTGTTGTTTCCAAGAAGCTCCTCCTTATTTAGGTTAATCTCCTTAACCTGAGTGTCAAGCTCAGCCTTTTCCCTCTGAATATTGTCATACTGCTTCGTTATGTCACTAAGCTTTTTTTCTGCCTGTTCCATATTAAGGGAATATGTATTAATACTTATGGAAAGCTCTGACATGCTCTTTGTAATGCTTTC
Source organism: Lachnospiraceae bacterium (assembly GCA_014799405.1). Taxonomy (GTDB): domain Bacteria; phylum Bacillota; class Clostridia; order Lachnospirales; family Lachnospiraceae; genus Coprococcus_C. The sequence continues at coordinate 53,181 of JAAVIA010000030.1, read as the reverse complement.
CTTACTCTCCTTGAGCTCATCCCGCTCCTTTATAAGTGCAGTCCGTCTTTTTTCACTTTCCTCAAGGAGCTTTTTCGTATTTTCAATACGCTCCTTAATCTCATCAAGCTCCCTTTTTCTTCCAAGAAGATTGGATGAATTTTTAAATGCGCCTCCTGTCATGGAGCCGCCCGGATTTATAAGCTCTCCCTCAATGGTTACGATTCTTAATGACTGCCTGTACTTTTTTGATATGGCAATGGCATTATCTATATTGTCAACGACAATGATTCTTCCCAAAAGATAATTTACAACTGTCTTGTATTTGTCACTGCACTTTACAAGGCTTGACGCATAATCAATAAATCCCTTTTCACTCACCGTCTCCCTTTTATTTGTCCTGTCAACGATTGTATTGATAGGAAGAAACGTAGCCCTTCCGAAACGGTTTTCCTTGAGATATGCAATCATGTTTTTTGCGGTGGCCTCATCCTCAGTAACAATATTCTGTATGCTCCCACCTAAAGCCGTCTCAATGGCTGTCTCATATTTTTTGTCCACATCAATAATATCTGCAACAACACCGATAAGCTTTGGATTATTCGCCTTCTGCTCCATTACCTTTCTTATGCTGTTTCCATAGCCGTCATATCTTTCTGTAAGGTTTCTTAATGCCTCGCCCTTTGAGTTCAGACTTACAATTTCATTATTGTATTTTGAAATATTTTCCTTTATTTTATTATTTTCTAATGTATTGTCATCCAGTCTTTTATTTATGTCGGATATGTCATTTTCCTGTTTCGCATATTCCGCATTTATTTTTTCAAAATGCTCTGAAAGCTCCTCTCTTTCTTTTTTGCAACGCTCCTCGTCACTCTTTGTCTCTATGAAACGCTGGTTAAGCTCTGCTTTTCTCAAATTAATATTTTCCAGCATTGTGTCATATCTGCCTACCTTAGCCTTTAACGTACCACCCTCGTTAAGATATTCAATAATCTCACTTTTTGAGTCCTCAATTTCATTTTCAGCGTCAGTTATTGCCCGCTTTAATTTATCATGCTTTTCATTCGCCTCATCCAAAACGGTATCCGCATTGTCAAGCTGCTCGTCCAAAACGCTTTTTTTCTCATAAAGCTCCTTTAATTCATTCTTATATTTTTCAAGCTCGTTGTTTGCCTTTTCAAGCTGTTCGCCTAAATTTTCGTCATTTTGCCTGAAGGATAAAATTTGCTGTGTAATAACATTTATTTCACCCTCATACTTTTGGTTTGTAAGCTTTTTCTCATGTATCTGATTTTTTGTATCGTCTATCTTTCCGTCATATTCCTCAAGCTCAGCCTCAATTTTATCGTACTCCTCCTTGGCAAGGTCAAACTTACCCCGAAGCTGTGTTGCATCATTTTCTACAATGGAAAGCTTTTCCTCATAATCCTTTAGAGCCTCCTTGTTTTTGTCAACATCAAGAAGAAATGCATTAATATCAAGCTTTTTAAGCTCCTCCTTAAATATAAGAAATCGCCTTGCAGTTTCAGACTGCTCTTTAAGGGGACCTACCTGTTTTTCCAGTTCGCTTAAAATATCATTTACACGGGACAGATTATCCCTCTCATTTTCAAGCGCCTTTTCCGTGCTCGCCTTATTTTTCTTATACTTAACGATTCCGGCAGCCTCGTCAAAAAGCTCACGCCTCTCCTCCGGCTTTCCACTTAAAATACGCTCAATCTGACCCTGTCCGATAATGGAATAGCCCTCTTTACCAATACCTGTATCAAAAAATAAGCTGTTTACATCCTTGAGCCTGCTCACAACTCCGTTTATAAGATATTCGCTTTCGCCCGAACGGTAAACTCTCCTTGCAACAGTAACCTCATTGTAATCAATAGGCAGAACATGGTCGCTGTTGTCAAGCGTAATTGCCACATAGGCAGAACCCTGAGGTTTTCTAAGCTCTGTTCCCGAAAAAATGACATCCTCCATTTTTGCCCCTCGAAGCTGCTTTGCGCTCTGTTCGCCGAGAACCCATCTTACCGCATCTCCAACATTGCTCTTTCCTGAACCATTTGGTCCTACTATTCCCGTTATACCTTTATTAAATTTAAATAATATTTTGTTTGCAAAGGATTTAAAACCGTAAACCTCTATACTTTTTAAATACATGTAAATTATACCTAACCAATCTATACTATTTTAGCATTTGTTCAAGTGCATTATATGCCGCATGCTGCTCGGCAGATTTTCTGGAATGTCCTTCCCCCTGTGCCACCGGCTTACCATCTATGCATAGCTGTATCTTAAATATCTTATTGTGCTCCGGACCACTTTCCCCTAAAAGCACATACTCAAGGGTACTGTTATTTTTCTGTGAAATCTCCTGCAACTTTGTCTTTGCATCATAAAAAAGCTTTTTATTCTCAATATCCGTAAGAAGAAATTTATAAATAAAATTTTTTGCCGCGTCAAGTCCGCCGTCCATATAAATTGCGCCTGTAACCGATTCAAAGAAATCACATAATATGGAATCCCTGTCTCTTCCTCCCGTGTTCTTTTCGCCCTTGCTGAACGAGCCGAATTCCCCGAAATTAAGCTCTCTGGCAATGCGTGACAAGGTAAATTCACAGACAAGGCTTGCCCTTATTTTTGTAAGCTCCCCCTCAGTCTTATCCTTATATTCATTAAATAAATAATCACTGACAATAAATTCCAAAATTGCATCACCCAAAAACTCCAATCTCTCATAAGACTGCCTTTTGCCACACACAATTTCATTTGCATAGGACTTATGTGTAAATGCAATATCAAGATTCTTTTTATCATTGAATTTATATCCGATTATGTTTTCAAGTGTCTCATATTCTTCATTATTCATTCTTTGACTCCTCAAATGCTTTCACAATCTTTTCATTTACGTCATTTTTTATAAAGCTTCTGCACTGTGATATTGCAGATGACACTTCATTTTTCTTTGAGTTGCCATGGATTTTTACAACAAGTCCCTTAAGACCCAAAAGCGGCGCTCCGCCCTTATCGTCAGCCTTAAACCTGCCTATCGTCTTTTTTAACGGCTTAATTACAAATGCCGCTCCAAGCTTTGTTGTGATTGATGACTTGAAGGTTGTCTTAAGCTCGGACATAAGCATGGCTGAAAGTCCCTCGTAAAGCTTAAGTATTACATTTCCGACAAAAGCGTCACAAACCAATATGTCCGCAGCCCCATATGGAATTTCACGTGACTCAACGCTGCCTATAAAATTAATATCCTCGCAGGCTCTTAATAATGGAATTGTATCCTTCACAAGTGCATTTCCCTTTTCATCCTCAGTGCCTATATTGACAACCCCAACTGTAGGATTTTTTACACCCACTATGTTTTCCATATATATAGTACCCATTTTAGCAAATTGTACTAAATTTTCAGGCTTTGAATCAACATTTGCCCCACAATCTATAAGAAGTGAGGATGACTTCTGTGTTGGAATAAGCGGTGCAAGCGGAGTTCTTTTCACACCCTTGGCTCTTCCCACAATAAGCTGTCCACCTGCAAGTATAGCTCCTGAATTGCCTGCTGAAATACAAGCCTGTGCCTGCCCCTTCTTAACCGTATTAAGCGCAAGCACAAGAGAAGACTCCTTTTTGTTTCTTATTGCCTCAACAGGCGCATCATGACATGTAATAACCTCTCCTGCATTTATAATTTCAATTCTCTCTTTATCACAGTTATATTTTTCAATGTAGGTATTAAGCTCATCGGCCTTACCGGTCACAATAAAATTGACGTCATCATATTTTGTCATAGCCTCGCTTATACCTATAATCATAGGCTCGGCTCCATTATCCCCACCCAAAGTATCAATTGCAATCGTAATTTTATCCATAACAAATTCCCTTTCTACAATAATTCATTATTATAACTTTTTCCTTATATTTAGTCAAATAAAAAGAAGTGGCTATTGCACCAAGAATATTTATATCATAATAACAAAAATACGCTTTCGCTCGTCTCCGACGTAACGGTACTAAGGTGCCAAAATACGTCACCTAAGTACCGACGTCTTCAAACGATTTTTTCTATTATGATATAAATACGCTTAGTGCAACAGCCACTTTTTATCTTTACCCGACCAGAAATTACTCTGCACTTATAATTTCCTTCTTGTTGTAAGAACCACAAGCCTTACATACTCTATGAGGCATCATAAGCTCGCCGCACTTGCTGCACTTTACTAATCCCGGAACGGTCATCTTCCAGTTTGCTCTCCTCTTGTCACGTCTTGACTTTGAGCTTTTATTCTTTGGACAAATTGACATATGGTTACACCTCCTTTATCTCTTTACCTTGGTGTAAATAATCACACTTTTGCTATTATACAAATTATGTTATATATTGTCAACTAAAAAATTAAAATTGTTTGAAATGTTTGAATTGATATAGCAATCCTTATTTTTTAAGTTGGAATTGTGCAATAGTATCCGTCAACAGTTGTGCGCATTCTCCCAAATGCAATGAAATTGCAGAATTTTCCTCGGCACTGGCCGCATTATCCTCTACCATTTCACTAATCTTTTTAATACTTGCAGAAATTTCATCCGCAGAATTTTTCTGTGTTTCAACAAAATTTACAATTTCATCCACTATCCGTGTATTATTAGCCGAAAAAGCGGCACTTTCAGAAATTGTTTTATCTGTTTTTGCAACAAGTTCTTTTCCTTTTTCAACAGACGCCTGGGAATGAGCGATTACCTCTTGTATTTTCGTACTTGCCAGTGAACTGCTGGCTGAAAGGGTACCAATTTCATCGGCAACTACCGCAAATCCTTTACCGGCTTCCCCTGCTCTTGCAGCTTCGATTGATGCATTTAACGCAAGCAAATTCGTCTCGCTTGCGATTGCATTAATTTCTGTTACAAATCCGGCAATTTCATCATAGCAGCCTGCTATCTCATCTATCGCCATAACAAGCTCATTCATTTCTGCATTTCCAACTGCCATATGCTGACTTACATTATATGCATTTTTCTTGATAGAGTCCGCAAGTTCGGCAATTTTTTCCATATTATCTGTTAAATTCTTCATTTCTTCGGAAGCCTTTATAACAGATTCACTTTGCGTTACTGCCACATTAGCAACACTTTCACTCGTTTCTGATAAGTTTTCTGAATATTGAAGCACCGTTGCTGCCTGCTCATTTATTTCTGCAAAGCTTTCATTCAGCACTTTCATAATGTCAATCAACGCAATTTCTATTTTTTCATAGTCTCCTGCATACTCTCCATCAATGCTGAAATTCAAATTCTTCTCCGAAATAGAAGTTACGGTATTTGTAATTTCTGAAATATAATGCTGTAGTCCTTTCATTGTATTATTAAGCGCAATCGATAAAGCATTCACTTCCTGCGACTGCCTGTCTACCTGAAAAACGTAATCCAATTTACCTTCTGATATTTTACTCACATTGTTTGCCAGTTCTTCAAGCGGTGAAAACATCGGGTTAATTCCTTTAATCAGCTGCTGTTCTGCCAATTTTCCAAAAACAATACCCAATATGGCCGTCAGTATAATAATCAAAGCAATAACTGCGATTACCCATGTAAGAGAGATAACAGCTACCACACTCCAACCTGTCGTTTCCGCAATGTTACAGATTGCAAATTTTAGTCCGCCACTATAATCCCAAATCAGCTTTGTTTTTAACTTTTTTTCATACACGCTTTTATATTTCCCGTTCAAAGCATCTGAAATCGCCACACTTTTTTCGTTACTCAGTGCAATATCTTCATTCGGATGTGTTAAAATAGTTCCTTCCTTTGATACTAAAAACACATAATCTCCACCATCATAAGAGTTTTCAATCAGGGTAACTAAATCATCCATATACATATCCATTCCGGCTACACCAATGAAGGAACCATCTCTATATATTGCTTTCGCAAGAGTGATGCAGATATTTCCGGATTGTTCATCTACGTATGGCTCCGACACATACACGCCCTCTGTTTCCATTGCACCAGCGTACCAAGAACGTTCAGACACTACAAAATCAGCGTCCGGCAACCAGCCACCTGACATATATGTCATAATTCCATCCGAATAAATTACACCGTCCTGCTTTACGCAAACATATACTGCTGATACATCATCATACTGTTCCACAAGCTTATCCACATATGCATAATAGTCTAAATCTGATATTCCGGAAGAAGCTACTGTTGCAACAGTATTGATAAATGCTATTTTTTCTGACATTGTATTATCTATTTCTGACCCATACAGTTTCACCTGCTTATTATTATCTTTAATTGTATAGGAAATAATAATAGCAAGTAACGCTATTCCGGCTAATAAACATAATACGAAAACGATTCTACGGATTGCCTGACTGGCTCTCTTGTTTACATTCGAACTAAGCTTTTGTAATTCCATACTATAATCTCCTTTATATTTGATGTAGTAAAAATTATACAAGTGAAGCAGTTTCTCTTGCTATGGCAAGTTCCTCATTTGTAGGAACTACAAATACCTTTACGGCAGAAGCCTCCGTGGATATCCTTACTTCCTCTCCCCTGATACTGTTTGCCTCATTATCTACCCATATTCCAAGATAAGATAATCTGTCACATATAAGCTTTCTCACTACAGGGTCGTTTTCACCAACTCCGGCAGTAAATGCGATTGCATCAACACCATTCATGGCGGCAGCATATCCGCCTATAAACTTTGCTGCCTGATAACAAAAAACCTTCATGGCTATGTCACATCTCTTATTACCTTCAGCAATTCCCTTGTTTAAGTCCCTGAAATCACTGGACACGCCGGAAATACCATATACCCCTGAGGACTTATTCAGCATAGACATTATTTCAGCTATGGATTTATCCTCCTTAGCGGCAATGTATTCTATAATTGCAGGGTCAATGTTGCCGCTTCTTGTTCCCATTGTAATGCCCTCCAATGGTGTAAGACCCATGGTTGTGTCAACGGATTTACCGCCCTCCACTGCACATATACTTGCACCGCCTCCTAGATGGCAGACGATAATCTTCGTCTCATTAAGCGGTCTATCTAAAAGCTCGGCAGTTCTTTTTGATACAAAGCTGTGACTTGTACCATGAAAGCCGTAGCGTCTTATTTTGTATTTTTCATAATATTCATATGGTATACCATAGGTGTATGCATAATCCGGCATGGTCTGGTGAAATGCAGTGTCAAAAACCGCAACCTGAGGCACTCCCTGCATAAGCTCCATACATGCTCTTATCCCTATAAGATTTGCAGGATTATGGAGAGGTGCGAGATCATTACACTCCTCTATGGTGCCTAAAACCTCATCTGTAATAACTGCTGACTTAGCAAATTTTTCTCCTCCGTGAACGACACGGTGTCCAATTGCATCTATCTCGTCAAGGGAGGATATTGCTCCCTGCTCACTGTCAGTAAGCATATCTAAAACAAGCTTTACTGCGGCACTATGGTCAGGCATGTCTGCCTGCATCGTAAGCTTGTCCCCTCCCGTCTTTTGATGTGTAAGCGTTCCGTCAAGCTTTATTCTCTCACATATACCCTTTGCAAGGACATTCTCGCTGTCAGAATCGATAAGCTGATACTTAAGCGACGAACTACCGCAGTTAATTACTAAAATTTTCATTAAAAAACCTCCAATCTTGAACATCAGTTATTTATTTTTATAAAAATTTAAAAATTCATATACCCATAACGAACCTATGTAGAATAACCACATTATTCATTATGGGTATATGATTCCTAAAAGCATATATAATATTCTAGGCGTCAAGTGCCTGAGCCTGTACAGCCGTAATTGCAACAACACCTACTATATCGTCCGCAGAGCAGCCTCTCGACAAATCATTTACAGGTCTTGCAATGCCCTGTGTAATAGGACCATAGGCATCTGCCTTTGCAAGCCTTTGAACAAGCTTATATCCAATATTTCCCGCATCAAGGTCCGGGAATATAAGTACATTCGCTTTACCTGCCACAGAGCTTCCGGGTGCCTTTGAGGATGCCACCGCAGGTACTATTGCAGCATCAGATTGAAGCTCACCATCACATTTTAAATTTGGGCATTCTTTATTTACAATTTTACATGCCGCTATAACCTTATCAACCTCAGGATGCTTTGCACTTCCTTTTGTGGAATGTGAAAGCATTGCCACAATCGGCTCCTCCTCAACCAAAAGTTCAAAGGATTTTGCAGAGCTCTCAGCGATGGCTGCAAGCTCCTCAGAATTAGGGCTTTGGTTCAGTCCTGCATCAGAGAATATAAATGTTCCCTTTGCTCCCATATCACAATTAGGCACAACAACAAGAAAAAAAGCAGAAACAAGCTTTGTTCCAGGCGCTGTCTTTAATATCTGAAGTGCTGCCCTAAGTACGTTTGCCGAGGAATTAACCGCCCCTGCAACCATTCCATCAGCATCTCCTGCCTTTACCATAATACATCCGAAATAAAGTACATTGGTAAGAAGAAGCTCCCTTGCCTCTCTTGAGGTTATACCCTTTGACTTTCTAATCTCAATAAGAAGGGTCACATAATCATTAAGCTTAGCGCAGTTATAAGGGTCAACAAAAATTGCACCACTTAAATCAAAGTCTTTCGCACGTTTCAAAATGTCAGCTTTATCACCTATAAGGATAACATTTGCTATTTCATCCTTAAGGATTTTATGTGCTGCTTCAAGCGTACGCATATCTCCTGTTTCCGGAAGTACAATTGTTTTTTTGTTTTTCTTTGCTCTCTCTTTAATATTATCAATAAATCCCACTGTTTCCTTCTCCTCCAGTATTAGAATTCATAATTTATTATAATAAAAAATATAACCTCATACAACAAAAATTTATCCAATAGCCTTATCAATTTCAGGATTGTCAACAACAAGTCTTCCCCTGCCGTTCTCTTTTCCGTAATACATGGCTTTATCTGCTCTTGCAACAAGTATATCTGCATTGTCACATATATCAGGATATACCGAAAGACCTATACATACGTTAATGTTAATTTCCGTACCTTGGAAATTAACAACTGTGGATTTTATCTCCTCATGCATACTTTCCAATATTTCAAGCGCCTCTTCTTTCCCTTTTCCGGGAAGAACGAGAAGAAATTCTTCTCCACCGTATCTGCATGCAAAACCGCTGCATCTTTCTGCATATTTCTCATCTATGGATGCAACTGTTTTTATGACCTCATCTCCTGCAAGATGTCCATAGGTATCATTTACAAGCTTAAACTTATCTATATCAAAAAGCGCAACAGACAGCTTATAGTCATATTTTTTTGCAGATGCCTTTGCCTTTTCAAAAAGCTCAGTAAAATAAACTCTGTTATAAATTCCTGTAAGACCATCACGCCTTGCCATACTTCTCATCTGAAGATACAGCAGGGTACTTTTTATGGAAATATTAAACTGCATAATACAATTTTCATAGTAAGCAAAACCCTTGTCAAAGAATTTTTCCTTATCAGAACCGATTATCATGTATCCATATTTTTTATCATCCTTTATTAAAGGCAAAACAGCAATTGCACAGATGTTTGTATCCCCGATAAATTTAAACTGTCTTATCTGCTCTCCCTTAAACAGCTTTGGATAATAGTTGTCAGAAGAAAAATCTGCAAATATGGCATCTGCCTCCTGTTTAAATCTTTCCACCATGGAGGTATAAAAAGATTTCACTGCACAGGTTGGCAGATTGTTCATGTATACATCCTTATCAATATACATTGCACATATTTTAGCCTTTTTAACCTCAATGATTGTATCAATAATCGTATTGATACATTTCGGCACTTCAAAGGTTGATGCCATATATTTCATAAGTTCAGTCTGAGACTCTATTTCAACATTTGTTTCTTCAAGATCCCTGTAGGCACGGTTCAAATCAATCTTTTGATAATTAATCTGTTTATTTACTGCCTCAACCTTTTCCTGATATTCCAAAAGCTTGGTATTTATACTTTCATAATTGGAATTTTCAACCAGCAGTCTGTTATTCTTTGTACGATACATCTTTTCCTGATCAGTATAAAAAGCCACAATATAAAATGCAATAGAATATGAGCAGATTTTATAAATAAAATAGCATATCCAAGTAAGTACACTCATCCTGCCGTACATCAGACATACAAGAACAGCGGCCGGCAGTACACAGCATATCTTTTTTACAGTTATATCAAATGCATCAAAATCCATTTTATGAAGAATAACCTCAATAATGGAAATGATTGCCAATAATCCGGTTGCAGATAGCAAAAATGCATTTTCAGACACAAAATATTCAAAGACCATTACGGCATATAGCTGAACCCATTTTGAGCCATACAGTATTGTATCCGAAGCATCGCTTTTCATTTGTGAAAGTATGTATTCAAGAATAGAAAATACTGTAAGGAACACTACAAATATGACAGTAACTATAGTATTCGTGTATATTTTAGCAAGTCTGGAAATTATAAGCATTGCAATCATAAGTATATATATGATTCTGCGATATATGGATTTTCTTTTTATAAATTTTAATAAATCAAGCTTTTCCATCGTTATTTCTCCCAATAAATTTCAATAACGGATCCTTCATCTATACTTTCCATATAATCTGCCTGATGGCCGTTTACCTTTGTATTGAGTTTACTTCCCTTAACATTTTCCAAGTCAAAATCATAAAAATCAAATACATCGACAAACACATAATCCGACTTTCCTTTAAGCGTAACCGGCATTTTATTTACAATAATGTGAAGATCAACCGATTTTTTTTGCTCCTTAACCACTTCTGTTTCATTTAACGCTACAGATGAAACAGCAGCCTCATCATTGGAATTATCAGATTCATCATCAATAATCTCTTCCTTAAGATCCTCAAATTCTATGTCATCCTTCCATGTAACAACAAAATTTTCGTATATTTTGTCATTCAGGGAACCCTCGGAATTATTTATGTAAATTTTTCCTTCCGGCGAAACATCCATAAAATATAAAAGCTGTTCCACAGTGTAATATGTCTGCATTTCAATATCATCGCCATCACATATATTATAATACTGCGTTTCAGGCTTACCATTTACGACTGCAAATTTAGGACAGGTTATCTCTGCACCATTTACCATAAAGGTTAATTTGCCGTTAAATTCAGGAAGTGAACCCAGCTCAATTTTTGCAGGCTCTCCCTCAGTTGACTTTGTAATCTCTATTTTATCATTTGCTTCAATTATAGCATTCATTCCGACAATATTGCCATTTTGTTTTATAACTGCCGCCTCGCCATTATAGCCTCTTACAATTCGTGACTTTCCGTTTACTTTAAATGTAATATCTGCGCCACGCTTTGGAAAAAGATTTTCATTTGGCAGACCATACTGCACTGCAGCGTCAAATATCGTAAGCCTGTCATTGTTATAAAGTTTTACTCTGCTTCCATTTACATTTACAAAAATAAAATTATTTTTCTGGTCAAAAAAGCTTAAGCAGATACCGACAGGTGTAACATAAAGCGAGTCCTTTTTAACATTTTCAACAAGGAAGTTAATGTCATTCATAACCTCCTGTCCTCTTAACGCAACTCTGTCATGTGAAAGCTTTAATTTATCTGCGAGATAATCCGTAAAGCCGGTAAGCTTTCCGCCACCCCCCACTACAAACACAGCGCTGACAGGCATATCCCCGTTCAAGGAAATAATCTTTGATGCAATCTTTGATGTAATATCCTTTTTTACGCTCTCCATGGTGTCGTATATTTCATCAACGGTTATTTTGTGGGTGATACCCATAATATCCTTATAATTTATCACTTTCTTTTTCGGACTTACAGTCTTAAGCTTTTCGGCCGTGTCAAAATCAATAAGATATTTCTTTATAAGCGCTTCCGTAAGCTCATCACCTGCTGATGGTATCATACCGTAACCAACAATGCTTCCATCCTTTGTAATACATATATCCGATGTCCCTGCCCCCACGTCAACAAGAGCAATGTTAAGAAGCCTGTAGCTTTCAGGTATTGCAACATTTATTGCCGCAATAGGCTCAAGAGTAAGATTTGTAACGTATAAGCCTGCCGCCTCAACAGCAGAATAAAGACTGCTTACAACCTCCTCCGGCAAAAAGGTAGCAAGAACATCTGCACCGATTTTGTTTGCCTTATGTCCTTCCAGATTATGTATCTCATAGTCATTCAAAAAATATTTTATGACCGTATATCCTACACAATAATACTTTGTCATCTCGGAGCTTTCAGCAAGCTCCTCAAGAACCTTGTTATGCGCATTTTCAACTCCGATTAAATCAATGGAGTGAATGTATTCCTGTGTTACCACAGAATTTTCCGCAAACTCATACTCCCCATGACCTACCGCAGTTTTGAGAACCCGTCCGGCTGCAGCTATACAAACATCCGTAAGCTTTCTTCCATTCAGCTGTCTTTCAAGCTCGTCCTTAACAAAAATTATATCCTCGCTTACCTTGCCGATATCATGTATCTGTCCGTCAACCATGGACCTTGTATCATGGTATTTAACAGCCATGGCAACAATGTTAAATTTATTCTGTTCCTTATATCCCACTATTCCAACAATACTTCTTGTCCCTATATCAAGTCCGAAAATCAACGGTTCGGGATATTTGGTCATGTTAGCCATACATTTCCTCCGGTACGCATATTTAAGTTATTATATCATCACACAAAAATTTATTCAACCTTGCTTTTAGCTGTTTTGATGAATTATCGTAGTCTAATTGATTATTTATGGTGTAATCTGCATATTTTTTGTAATATTCGTCATCGCTCTGACTGCTAAAAATATCCATACATTTCTGTCTCGTGTAACCCCGCTGCTTTATAAGACGATTGATTCTCTCCTCCGTATCAACCCAAATATACCATATTTCATCACATATATTTTTGTATCCGTCCTCAAGTAAAAGCGCCGCCTCAATGACAAAAAGCTTACAGCTTCCCTCATTTTTCTTTTGTTCAATCAGGGAAATTATGTGTTCCTTTACAAGTGGGTGGCTTATTTTATTCAGCTTTTCAAGGCTGTCCCTGTCATGAAACACAATTTCTCCCAATTTTTTCCTGTCAATATCATAAGGTGGCGTATCCTGTAATATTCCTTTGCCAAATTCCGCACAGACAGCGTTATAAATGGACATTCCATGTTCCATAAGCCGATGTGCCAGCTTGTCAGCCTCAACAATATATGCCCCATATTCTCTCTCTATATCATATAATATCCTGCTTTTCCCTGAGCCAACGCCACCGGTTATACCAAGTACTTTCATTTTCCCTTCCTTATCCAATTAAACGTCACAGCACATTCTCATATATAAAAGCCGCTTTTCGCAAATATATTTTATTTGGCATCATACCAGCTTGTTCCGCTATTCAAATCCACGATAAGCGGAACGGAAAGCTTTGCTGCATTTACCATATTGGATATCATTATATCCTTTACCTCATCAATCTCGTCATGATGGGTTTCCACTAACAGCTCATCATGTATCTGAAGCACAAGCCTTGACCTTAAGTTTCTTTTCTTAAGCTCTTTATTTACGTTTATCATGGCAATTTTTATTATGTCTGCCGCAGTTCCCTGAATCGGTGAATTCATTGCCGCTCTCTCTCCAAAGCTTCTTGTCATATAATTTGATGATTTAAGCTCAGGTATCGGACGCCTTCTGTCAAACATTGTAAGCGAATATCCCTTTTCCTTTGCCGACTCTACCATATCATCCATAAAATGCTTTACCTTTTTGTAGGTATCAAAATATTTTTGTATATATTCCTCCGCTTCCTTTCTTGAGATATCCAAATCCTGTCCAAGACCAAAGGAGCTGATTCCATAAACAATTCCAAAATTAACAGCCTTTGCCTTTCTTCTCATCAAATCCGTAACCTCATCAAAGGGTACTCCAAAAACCTCGGATGCCGTTATGGAATGTATGTCCGAATCCTTGTTATATGCCTCTATCAGCGTCTCGTCTCCCGACATATGTGCAAGTACACGAAGCTCTATCTGAGAGTAATCTGCATCAAGAAATACATAGTCATCCTCCGGTATAAATACCTTTCTTATCTCCCTTCCAAGCGGAAGTCTTGTAGGAATATTTTGAAGATTTGGCTCCGTGGAGCTTATTCTGCCCGTTGCGGTTACGGTCTGGTTAAATTTTCCATGTATTCTTCCGTCCTCACATATAAATGCAGACATTCCCTCAACATATGTGGAATTTAATTTTGTAAGTTGGCGATACTCAAGTATAAGAGGGATAACAGGATGTTCATCTGCAAGCTTTTCCAAAACCTCAACACTTGTTGAATAACCCGTCTTTGTTTTTTTTCCGCTTTTGAGACCAAGCCTTTCAAATAATACTTCTCCCAACTGTTTTGTGGAATTAATATTAAATTCATAGTCGCACAGCTTGTATATGTCTTCCTTAATAACGGCAATTTTTTCCTTAAGCCTGTCACCATATTCGCTAAGTCCCTGCTTATCAACCCTGATTCCGTTTTTCTCCATGTCATAAAGGGAAAATACACAGGGAAGCTCAATATCAGTATAAAGCTTTAAAAGCCCGTCCTCCTCAAGTCTTTTACGTATCTCTTTCTCAGCCATAAACGGTATAAGGGACAAGTAGGCAAAATGCCGCTTTATATCCTCATCCATAAATACAAAACCATTTATATCCTTTTTTCCAACAAGTTCCTTTCTTGAAGGAATTTCCATATTAAGAAATGTAGCCGCTATATCATCATAATCGTATTTTTCATTCATCGGGTTTAATAGATAGGCTCCAACGCCACAGTCAAATACAGAATCCTCCTCATTTAGCCCGATAACCGAAAGCTGCTCTTTTACATCAAGACATATAAGCTTCACTCCCTTTTTACATAGTGACAGAAGCCGTAAGGTAACAACCTCCACGCTTATGCACATAAAATTGATGATATAGGCTCTGCCTTCTTTCACACAAAGTGAAATACCGACGGCGCCATTATTTCCAAAAAGGTAGGAAAAGCCTATTTCATTATATTTATCAAGGTCGTCCATAACCTTACTGCATTCGTCCCCATTGTCCGGTACAACGATATCAAGTTCAAGCTTACCGGGCTTTTCTGATAAATCAAACCTTCCGAGAAGGCTCTTAAGCTCCAGCTTTTTAAAAAGCTCATAGCTTTCTTTATTAAATGGGTCGTTGAAATCCATTTCATCAAGCTTTACATCCAGTTGGCAGTCAAGCTTTATTGTAGCAAGAACCTTTGACATATATGCCTGTTCCTTAAACTCTATAAGATTGTCCTTAAGCTTGCTTTTTTTCATGTCATCTATGGCTGCATATATTCCATCTAAGGAGCCGTACTCTATAAGAAGCTTTGATGCGGTCTTTTCACCAACTCCGGGAACCCCCGGTATGTTATCTGACGTGTCCCCCATAAGCCCCTTCATATCAATAAATATTTCAGGAGTGACACCATAAAGTGCTTCAACGTCCTTTGGATAGTAGCTTTCCACAACGGTTTTTCCACCCTTTGTCTTTGGGATTCTTATCAGTATTTTTTCCGTTGCAAGCTGAAGTAAATCCCTGTCGCCTGACAGCACCGTAACAATGTAGCCCTGTGCGTCTCCCATTCTTGAAAGAGTGCCCAATATGTCGTCCGCCTCATAGCCCTCCACTCCCACAGTACATATATTCATGGAGGCTAAAACCTCTTTAATAATCGGAAGCTGTTCCCTAAGCTCATCGGGCATAGGCTTTCTTGTTCCCTTGTATTCCTTATATATGCTGTTTCTGAAGGTTTCTTTTTTCACATCAAAAGCAACACAAATATGTGTTGCTTTTTCCTCATCAATAACCTTTAATATAATATTTAAAAATCCAAGAACGGCATTTGTATGTATGCCGTCCTTTGTTGTAAGCTCCGGCAATCCATAAAATGCACGGTTTAAAATACTGTTACCGTCAACAAGCAATAATTTATTCATTAAAGACCTCCATCAGCAAATTCAGAAATATCCATAGAAGCTATGACATTAAAAATATGAACCTTATCATAAAAGCTTATTGGTACAATTATATTTTTCTTTTCATTTTCCGCAATTACGTCATTATTATACGAATATAAATCATTGCCAAACGCATCGTAAAAATATGTATTTCCCTGCTTCTCCTTTATAAGAAACTGTTCTACATCATATACCTTTGTAAGACATCTGCCATAAAAAACAAACATAACACATACAAGTGCAGTAAAAACAATTCCAAAGCTTGATACTCTGAATCTCTTTGCCTTCTTTGCCCGAGCCTCAATCCTGTTAAGCTCATCATCAAGGCGGTTTCTAAAATCTAAAGACATATCCTCATTGTTGTCGAGCTTTCTCATTCCAACAATAAGGGTATAGTATATTTCAAGTTCCTCCTTACAATCATTACAATGACGTATGTGCTTAACAAATTCTATTTTTTTATCTTCAGGAAGATTCTTTTCAACAAAAGACAAAATATTCGATTGTGCCTCTAAGCATGTCATGTTACAAGTCTCTACCCTTCATAATAATATTAAACTATAAAAATATCCATACTCTCATCAAGTTCTTTTGCAATCTCCTTTAGAGCCTGAGATTTACTTGAAATATCCTCAACAATTGATGTAACCTCTGCAACGGATGCCGACGTTTCCTGTGCACCTGCCGCATTCTCCTCTGCAATTGCAGTAAGATTTTGAACAACATCAACCACATTCACTCTTGCCTCGTCAAGCTGCTCCGCCTTTTCGGATATATGGTTAATGCCCTCTATCGACTGCTTTACACCATCATTTATCTGATCAAATGCAGTATCTGTCTGCTCAACCTGCTCGCTCTGTGCACGTATAATTTCTTTGACATCATACATTGTCTCAACTGCCTTCTCAGAATCTGAAAGAAGTACCTGTATTATATCCTCAATCTGCCTTGCAGATTCATTTGACTGCTCTGCAAGCTTCTGTATCTCAGCAGCAACAACAGCAAAGCCTCTGCCCTGCTCACCTGCCCTTGCCGCCTCAATGGAAGCGTTAAGAGAAAGTAAGTTTGTCTCCTCCGCAATGGAGGTAATCAGCTTTGTAGCCTCACTTATTCTGAGTGCGGACTCATTTGTTGTATTTGTCTGATTGGCAATTACATCAATATATTCCTCTGCTCTTTTATTTATCTCCTCAAGCTGCGTGAGTATATTTTTGGCATAACCAGTTGATTCCTTCATATTCTCTGCATATTTAAGAAGCTTCTTAATCTCATCGTGGGTTTCGCGGACCATATCACCCATAACTATAACATTTTCGGTAGCCTTTTGGGTTTCCTCCGCCTGTGAGGAAGCTCCCTGTGCAATTTCATGTACAGCATTGTCCACCTGTTCAATAGTTGTTGCAGTTTCAATTGCATCGTTATTCAAAGCGTCGGCAGCATTCATAACATTATTACTTTTACTTTTTATTTCTCCTACAACTTTTGTCATTTCCTCCAAAAGTCTTGAAAGTGCACGACTTATTCTTCCTACCTCATCATGCCTTTCATTGAGACGGCTCTGCTCCTCATTCATAGAAAGGTCCATGGTGGCCGCCTTTAATGTATACTCTGATATGTGACTTAACGGCATAATAATAAGCGTAGTTATAACGACACTCAACACCACCGCAATAATAGACACGATAACAAGCCTTACAATACCTGTATGTCTGACCTTATTAACATCTGCAAGAATTTCGTCCTCATCTGCGGTAAATACGAGAATATACTGCTGCTTGTCATTTACATATATGCCTGCATATTTTTGGGTGCCCTTAAATTCATATTGTATAATCCCATTTTCCACCTTACTGCCCGACGAAATTTCTGAAACAACCTTTTTTACGGCTGCATTTTCCACAGGCTGTCCAATCTTTTCAGGAGTAGGATGATAAAGCATTGTGCCGTCAGGTGACACAACATATATATAGCTGCTCTCAACACCCTCAAGTCCCACATCTGCAAGCATTGCTCCCAAAGTCTCAGCCGAAAGTGCCATGTCAAGACCATTCAGCTCAATATCAATATCAATACTTTCTCCATAGGAAATTGCTATGTCAGTAATATAGTTTTTGTTTACTTCCTTTATTGATTTTTCCACATTTCCAGAAAATGTAAAATACATAATCAATCCTGCAATTACAACAAAGGCAATCAATGCAAGAGTTATCCTTGTCCTTGTGGAAGCAAGCACATTAACCTTGCTATCAACCGTCTCCTTAATTTTGTCTCTCATGTCATCCATACAGTATATCCCCCTATGCTTAGTAAAAATATGGTTATATTCTACCAAAAATATTATAACATTTCAAGAACAAAGCGTCTTTGACGCTGTAATTCGTATCTTAGCAGGGTCCGTAAGGACCGACCTGTCCTCAGGACTCCGTCTGCTTCGCAGACACCTCAGGACATATGCCGATAGGAAACGCAGTTTCCTATCAATAAAACAAAGGCTGCCATATTAAGGAGCAAATATATATCTTAGCGCCTTATTACGACAGCCCTTATTTATATTATTATATTATTTTAGTTATCAATAAGCTTTCCTTCATCATTCCAGCTGTAAAGCTTACGAATTTCCTCACCAATTTTCTCTGCCGGATGCTCTGCTGCAAGCTTCTTCATAGCCTTGAAATGAGCCTGTCCACCTGCCGGTGACATATCAAGAAGGAATTCCTTTGCAAATGAACCGTCCTGAATGTTTTTAAGAACCTGCTTCATAGCCTTCTTGGTATCCTCAGTGATAATCTTTGGTCCTGTTACATAATCACCGTATTCTGCTGTATTCGAAATGGAGTATCTCATTCCTGCAAATCCTGACTGATAAATAAGGTCAACGATAAGCTTCATCTCATGGATACACTCAAAGTATGCATTTCTTGCATCATAGCCTGCCTCAACAAGTGTCTCAAAGCCTGCCTGCATAAGTGCACATACACCGCCGCAAAGTACAGCCTGCTCACCGAAAAGGTCAGTCTCTGTCTCTGTTCTGAAAGTAGTCTCAAGAACGCCGGCTCTTGCTCCGCCGATTCCAAGTGCATATGCAAGTGCCTTCTCCCTTGCCTGTCCGGAAGCATCCTGATGAACTGCAATAAGACAAGGAACACCCTTTCCAGCCTGATACTCACTTCTTACGGTATGTCCAGGTCCCTTAGGTGCAATCATTGTAACGTCAACATCTGCAGGTGGTATAATCTGGTTGAAATGAATTGCAAATCCGTGTGCAAACATAAGCATGTTTCCTGCCTCAAGGTTTGGCTCAATATCCTTCTTGTACATGGCAGCCTGCTTCTCATCATTTATAAGTATCATAATTATATCTGCCTTCTTAGCAGCCTCTGCAGCAGTATAAACCTCAAAGCCCTGCTTTACAGCTTTATCCCATGACTTACTTCCCTCATAAAGTCCGATTATGACATTGCAGCCTGACTCCTTAAGGTTAAGCGCATGTGCATGACCCTGACTTCCGTAGCCTATGATAGCTATAGTCTTTCCATCCAAAACTGAAAGATTACAGTCTTCCTGATAATAAATCCTTGCATCTTCTGACATATTTATTTCCTCCTAAAATATTAAAATGTATTGTTATTACTTTCTAAGTAATGACATCATAATTAAAATACAGACTATTCGCCTGCTCCTCTTGTAAGACCTGTAAGACCCGTACGAACCATCTCCTCTATCTCAAATCCGTCAAGAAGTGATATAAATGCCTCAATTTTATTAACATTTCCCGTTATCTCAATCATAACGGAATCAGTGGACACATCAACAACATTTGCCCTGAAAACATTTGCGATGGATATAATCTGCTGTCTCTCATCAATTGTTGCCTTAAGCTTTACAAGAAGAAGCTCTCTGCATACTGACGCACCATCCTTAAGCTCCTTGATTGCAATGACATCCTCAAGCTTAAGAAGCTGCTTTTTTATCTGACTTAATATTCTGTCATCACCACTCACAGCAACAGTCATACGTGAATATTTCGGGTTTTCGGTCACACCCACTGTTAAGCTGTCAATATTATATCCTCTGCGGCTAAACATGCCGGATACTCTGCTTAAAACGCCTGACGTGTTGTCAACCAATAATGATAATATCATCTTTCTCATATTATGTATCCACCTTTCATCCCATTTAACAAAAGCATACTTCTGTTTAGGACTTTATTTTTTGAAAAATTAATTAAGCTTTATTTTAACCACTAAAACCTAGTCTGTCAATAGTCTCTCCACCAGCTTTACGGCTTCGTTGGCATCCTTTGAATAGCCGTCAGCGCCGATTTCATCCGCAAAATTTTGCGAGACGACTGCGCCTCCTATAATGACCTTATAAGGAAGCTTTTGCTTTTTTACAAGNTCAACGACATCCTTCATTCTCATCATTGTCGTTGTCATAAGTGCNGAAAGACCAATTATCTGTGCCTTATGCTCTTTTGCTGCTGCAATTATATTTTCTGCCGGAACATCCTTTCCCAAATCAATTACTTTATAGCCATAATTTTTAAGCATAAGCACAACAAGATTTTTGCCAATATCGTGAATATCCCCCTCAACCGTAGCCATTACAACACATCCCTTTTCCTTCTCCTTTTTCTTAGATTTAAGAAGCGGTGTGATATGCTTAACAGCCATATCCATTACNGTTGCCCCTGCAATTAACTGTGGAAGAAAATATTTTTTCTGTTCAAAAAGCTCTCCCACTCTATTTACGGCAGGTATAAGGTCGTTGTCAATGATATGCTGCGGTTTGGTTCCCCCTGCAAGAGCCTCCTCTACATCATTTATTATNGAAGCCTTATTTCCTTTTACNACGTCAATATAAATTTTACTTCCTTCTATNGTCTCAGATTTATCCGCAGCNGCTTTTGAAGCCGCTACAGGAGACATCGGAACAACCTTCTCCACATATATGTTATCAGAACCTTCNTTTGCAAGGAGCAAATCCGTTGCATATGCAGCATTCATCAGCTGAGCCTGACACGGATTGCAAATTGCCATTGTAAGCCCCTTCGATATAGCCATTGTGAGAAATGCGGTATTAACATTTATCCTCTCCGGAAGCCCNAAGGAAATATTTGACAGCCCGCATACAGTAGGAATTTCAAGTTCATTTTTACAAAATTCTATTGTATCAAGCGTAAGCTTTGCCGCATCCTTATCCGCACCAACCGTTGCAACAAGTCCGTCTATAATAAGGCTTTCTTTAGAGATTCCCTCCTCCTCGGCAGCTTCAAGAAGCTTATATATAATTTCTTTTTTCTTTTCCAAGGTTTCCGGTATNCCCTCATCGGAAAGAGGCANCAGAATACACATAGCGCCGTATTTTGCCGCAAGNCTCATAAGGGGTCTGCATTTTTTTTCCTCATAGGAAATGGAATTAATAAGAGCCCGTCCCGGATAAANNCTNAGNGCCGCCTCAATAACATCAATATGGCTTGAATCTATACANAGAGGTAAATCAGTGACGGATATGACCTCATANATTGCACGCTTCATCATATCAAGCTCACTTATACCGTTNGTTCCCATATTAATATCAAGTATATCNGCACCACAGCCATCCTGCTCCTCGGCAAAGGATACAACCATATCCATTTTTCCCTGTCTAAGCTCCTCCTGAAGCTTCTTTTTGCCNGTAGGATTTATNCGNTCTCCAATAACCANAAAGCGTCCCGACAAATCNATTGGAACAACCTTNCTTTCACTGGAAAGCACTCTTTCTTTTANACGNCCTTTCTCCGTACCATGNACNCCNCTGGTGCTTCTTTTTAAAACCTCAATATGCTTTGGCGTTGTTCCGCAGCANCCGCCTATTATACCTACTCCTGCATCCACAAGCCGTCTTCCGTGCTCTGCAAATTCCTCAGGCGTCATTGTATATACTGTTTTGCCGTCAACAAGCTCAGGCATACCATTGTTTGGTTTTGCAAAAATCGGGACACTTGCATATTCCATCATTTTGTTAATAAGAGGAAGCATTTCGGAAGGTCCCGTTGAACAGTTTATACCCACCGCATCTGCCCCTAACGACTGAAGAACAACCACACAGGCCTCAGGAGTCTGGCCAAAAAGGGTTTTTCCATCCTCATTAAAGGTCATGCTTACCATGACAGGCAGCTCACATACCTCCCTTATGGCAATAAGTGCCGCTCTTGCCTCAGCAAGGCTCATCATTGTCTCAACAATAAAAAGGTCTACTCCTGCATCACATAAAATACGTGCCTGCTCCTTATATACCTCAATAAGCTCCTCAAGCTCTAACGTTCCCACNGGNACAAGCTGCTTTCCCGTCATTGTAATGTCTCCTGCCACATATGCCCGATAGCNCTCAAGNGCNACGGCTTCTTTAGACAGGGAAACAAGCCCCTTATTTATTTCTTCTATTTTTNNCTCAAGCCCNTATTCTGCAAGCTTAATTCTGTTTGCAGTAAAGGTCGGNGCAAGAAGTATGTTACTTCCNGCTTTTATGTAGCTTCTTTGCAGCTTTANAATTTCCTTGGGATTTTCAAGTATCCATTTTTCAGGGCATACACCNACNGGCATCCCCGCCTGCATAAGATTGCTTCCTGTAGCTCCNTCAAGAAAAATAAGCTTTTGTTCAATTAATTGTCTNAATAATTCTCTNTTCATTACTTCACCANTAAATTTTATCCTTGTATTTTATTCATTGTAAAAGGTTACCTCNTCAAGCCAATAGCAAAGCACNGGCATTCCGGGTTCTGCAATNTCATATACCTGTCCGGCAAAGCTAAGTGGAAGATTTATACATCCGTGNGAGCCGTCATATTTGTATATATCTCCGCCAAAACGACTTCTCCAAGTAGCATCATGTATTCCAATTCCGCCGTTAAAGCCCATCCAATANGTTACAGGTGTCCTATAATTTTCACCAACCAAATCGACCTTGTACGCCTTGTTATCCATGCCAAACAGTCCACCCGGAGTTTTGTAATTATTCGGNTTATACAGCCATCCGCTTACAATATCATTGTCCAAAACCAATTTGCCGTCAACATAATAATAAAGATGCTGATTGGTAAGGTCAATTTCAATATATGTAGTTCCAATATCATTCATTTCACCCATGGCATAGCCTTTCTTTTNNCAGGCAGGCTCCTTTGTGAAGCTTTCCTTTTTNCATATAAGCTCATAAAGCTCCTCAGCNTCCTTTTCCTCATCGATAATCCAGCCATAGTATTGTCCNTATATACCTATTATATCACCATCATGAGTTTTAAACCTTCGTTCCGTTCCTGCNGTCGTATACTNCTGTGCAAATTTTNCCGCATATTCATATACCTTGTCCTTGGAAATTTTCAAATTNCCNCTNNCATCCAAATATGCCATGGCTGCAAGNTCTTCCTTTGGAATTNAAATTTTGTAGCCTGCAAAATCATATGTGGCATCTATGGAAAGAAAATCCTCGGCGGCANTGTAACCACTGACAATAGAAGGCGAATCNTCCTTAATGTCCGCCTCAACGTAACAGCCNGCCTCAGCGATATCAACCGAAGCATCACAATTTGTGAGTGCCGTTCTCACAACNTCACATACACTGTCTGTATCAAGCTCCGTACCGGTTTCATCAGNAATAATCTGTGCAACACCNGATGATATATCCACNCTTGCATTTTTTGATTTTGTCATATTTTCCTTTTTCATTGCATCATATGACATTAAANATTCACTCATTTCACTGTCATTAAANGANGCAATAAATTTAACNTCATACTCNTAGGTTTTGCCAAAATGCATAAACCACAGGTACGGCTTCTGCTTTTTCTTAATATCCTTCATGGACTCTTCCAGTGAAAGCGAAAGTCCTCCGTCACCAACCTTAATGGTTTCCGTACAATTTGAAAAATTAATTTCAAGCGTGTAGGTATTCATGTCATCTACGATAAGCTGTTCCGCCTCGGTAACATTTTTACCTGACACATTTATTCCATTTATTTTTGTATTGCTGTAGAAAAATATGCTGCTTATTATAAAACCNCAGATATATANTGCTGCAACAGCAGAAACAGACACGATCCATGCAATCTTTGCCGTTTTTTTCTTTTTTTTGTATTTTACAATATTAGGGTCAATAAACGGAATTGGCATATCAAGGGCAACTGCTGCGGCTGCCTCGTCCTTTGCTGCATCAGAAGATGGTTCTTCCTTACTGTCATCCGTTTTTTCTTTTTCCGATTCCTCTTTTTTCGGTTCTTCTTTTCCTGCTTTTTCCTTTTCCGCTTTTTCTTCTTCTGCCTTTTCTTCTTCTGCCTTTTCTTCTTTTGCCTTTTCTTCTTCTACCTTTTCTTCTTCTGCCTTTTCTTCTTNTGCCTTTTCTTTTTCTACCTTTTCTTTTTCTACCTTTTCTTTTTCCGCTTCTTNTTTATCACTGTCCTCTTTTGCTGTTTCTTCATCTTCCTTGGAGGATTCCTTTTTTATATCCTCAACAATTTCAGACAGCAGGTCACTCTTTTCTTTTTTATCCTCGGAGGCAGGGTTATTTTTTTTATCCTGTATTTCGGATAAAATTTCTTTTTCCACTTCTTTTTCCGCATCATCACTTTTATCAACGGATAGTTCCTCCTTATCCGCTGAAATCACCTTTTTTTCTGCTTCCCTTGCATTATTCAGATTATTGTTTCTGTTCCTATTTCTTTTCCTATTCCTTTTTCCCATAGCTCTCTCCCGAAACATGGCGGCTTTTCCGCTGTAATTCGAATATAAAAATTTTCTGTTGCCTTAAAAAATAATACTTTTTGAATATTAAAGGACAACATTCATATAATATATTAAAATGTAATTTTTTTCAACTAAAATAACGTTCATAAACACATAAATGCTTTTTCTAAATAAGCTTTACAATTACAAGCTCAGGCTTATTGTTCAGCCTGATTTTTATTGAATGGGACCCCATTCCTCCACTTACTATCATTATGGCACCTTCATCCTTAAACAAACCGTAATCATATTTGGGAAAAATGGCAGGTCTTGGGGAGATGATTCCTCCAAAAAAGGGAATTCTTACCATGCCGCCATGATTATGGCCCGATAAAATCAAGTCTGCACCCCACTTTGCATACTGTTTAAAAAAATCCGGATTATGTGCAATTAGGATATTGTAGGCATCGTTATCACTTTTTCCTATAAGATTATTAATTTCTTCCACTGTTGGCTTTAATTTATTAAATCTTTTATAATATTTTTCAGGAAGCTCCAAGCCGTATATATTTATTTTCTTTCCCTTAACGTAAATATTTTTCGATATATTTCTTAGCAGTGTCTCCTTATTTGTCAAATTATTTAAAAAATCAGGCCATAAATGCTTCAGATGGTTTCTGTTTGACACTGCCGTTTCGTGATTTCCCATGCCGTAAAATAATGGTGCAATATCACAAAGTCTGTTTATAAGTTCCGCTGTTTTTTTGTTTTCTCTTTGCTGGTCGCTGTGACTTAAAAGCATATCGCCCGCTGCTATAATAATGTCAGGCTGTTCCTTTCTTACCGCACCTATAATCCTTTCGCCATCATTTAAAAAGCTGTTGTGCAAATCGGCAAGGACAGCAATTTTAACAGGATTTTTACTTGAAAATATACCTCTTGTATCTATTTCATATACTGTTGTACTAAGAAGCCTGCATTCCCGCATACTCTCTGCAAATACAATTAAAACTACAACTAAAAAAATAATAAGTAATATAATAAAAAGCTTCAAAATTCACCTCCGCATATATTACTTATTATAATTTTATCTTATGCTAAAAGCAACATATTATATTCGTCATAAATTTAGATAAAATCAGAGCATACCAAGTATCTGCCTTTTATAGTCCAAAAATTTATCTGAAAGCAGAAATTCACTTAAATTGCCCTGCCTCGATATAGTAAGCTCCCCCTTTATTCTGCCCGGCTTGCCGGACATAATATAGACTCTGTCGGAAAGAGCAATTGCTTCCTCTATGTCATGTGTTATAAGTATTGTTGAAAGCTTATGCCTTTTTGCAATATCGCTGTACCACTCATGAAGATTTGCCCTTGTTATGCTGTCAATGGCAGAAAATGGCTCGTCCAAAAGCATAATTTGTTTTTTCTGCATATAGGTTCTGAGAAATGCCGCCCTCTGTCTCATTCCACCGGAAAGACTTGCGGGATATTTGTACTCGTAGCCCTTAAGCCCAAACTCCTCTAAATATGGCATAACCTTGTCCCTTGCGCTTTTTTTATTTTCCTTTCCTATCACAAGCGGAAGGGAAATATTGTCAATAACGGTTTTATACGGGAGAAGCATATCCTTTTGAAGCATATAGCCCACAAAGCCCGTTTTTCCCGTTATAGGATTTTCGTCAAGCAATATATCGCCATTATCCGGTATAATCAGTCCTGCAATGATGTTAAAAAGCGTTGTCTTTCCAACTCCGCTTGTACCCACCAGAGAAATAAATTCACCGTAATTAATGTGAATATTTATATCATGCAATACTTCATTATCACCGTAGGCCGCATTTATGTTTTTTACCTCAAGCTTCATAAATTTCTCCTTAAAGCTTTCCATTTCACAATTTTTAGTTTCCGTTCAGGTAATCATTGGTAAAGCCCATTCCTGCTTCTATTTCCTTCTCAACAAGACCGTTATCATTTACCCATTTATAAAATGCATCCCATCTTGCCTGTTCAATGATTCCCCAGCCTTCAGCGTCTGCTATATATTGACCGCTTAAATATTCCTGGCTTGCATGTACAAGCTCGCTGTCAAGCTCCGGAACAGCCTTTAGCAGAATATCCGCTGCTTCCTTTGGATTTTCAGCAGCATATTCATAGCCTTTCCTCACTGCATTTAAAAAAGCCTTTGCCTCATCAGGATTATTTTCAATATAATCGGTGTTGGCAATTATTACGGGACTGTAAAAATCAAAATCATCATACATATCCTTGATATAAAGGAAATTTGTATCAATATTTTCAAGCTCAAGCTTAATTCCGTCCCAGCCGTAATATATCCAAACACAGTCAATATCCGTGTTAAGTGCCGCTACAATGTCATCAACATATGCAGGAATGAGTGAAATCTTGCTGAAATCCCCACCGTTTTTTGTGATGGACTCCTCTATGATTGCCTGCTCAATCGGAATCTCCCATGTTGCATAGCGCATTCCCTCAAGCTTAACGGGGCTGTCAATTCCCTTTTCCTTAAGAGATACAATTCCCGATGTGTTGTGCTGTAAAATTGCTGCAACAGCTATTACGGGAAGCGGATTATCCGTGCCAAATACAGGTGCAAGATACTCCTGAAAATCGATTCCATACTGCGCTGCCCCTGATGCAACAAGGTCCGTTGCCCCATTTTCCGGCGGCTGTATAATATTTACATCAAGCCCTGCATCATCAAAGTATCCAAGCTCCTTGGCAACATACAGTCCCGTATGATTTGTATTCGGAGTCCAGTCAAGAACAATTGTTATCTCCTTTTTCAATGAATCCGCCGTAGTATTTTTGTCCGATGAGCATGCGGTAAATGACAATACCAAGCATATTGCTAAAATTAGTGCCAGCTTTCTTTTCATTTTAGTTCTCCTTTGCATTTCTTTATTTTGTTTCCTCTTTCCTCCATGGCATAGCTGCCTTGTTTGCCAAATCAACAAGCTTTATAAGCAACAGGCTTAAAAGCGATATAAGAAATATAACCGCAAACATTTTGTCATAGGAATAGGATTTTTTTACTCTCGTCATATAAACGCCAAGTCCCTTATATCCACCCAGCCATTCGGATATAACAGCGCCCACCACTGCATATGCAACGGAAATTCTAAGCCCTGAAAAGAAATTTCCGATACTTCCGGGCAGCTTTATATGATAAAAAATCTGAAATTTTCCTGCACCCATTGTTTCCAAAAGACGTATCTCATCCTTATCAGCCGATTTAAAACCGTCAATAAGACATGCGGCAATGGGAAAGAAAACAATAAGCACAATAAGCGTTATTTTAGGCGCCACGCCATAACCCATCCAAAGCACAAGCAAGGGCGCAAGCGCCACCGTAGGTATTGTCTGACTTACAATCAGTATCGGATACAGACATTTGTATACCCAGCCAAAACAATCCATGATAACTGCAAGTATAAAGCCAAGCACAGTACCTGCAATAAGCCCTGCAAATGTCTCATATAACGTTATCTTTCCGTGTGACATAAGCAGACTAAAATCATTGATAAATGCCTGAAACACTTCAAGTGGCGACGGCAGCATATATTCCGGCAGAATTTTCAGCATACAAAGTATCTGCCACAATAGTATAAATCCTGCAAAAAGCAATATATGGAATATTATATCAATGATGCTTTGATACTTTTTTTTCAATTGTCAGCACCTCGCCTTCCGGCTTATACACAATTTTCACATAGGTTGAAACCTGGTCTGTCCCGCCTGCGGCTATGGCAACTTTCTGACAGCCCTTTACAATATCCATAAGCTGGTCATAATCCCCTTCAATTGTTGTCTCAAAGGGTCCCACATAGGTTGAAAGCCCAAAGCTTTTTATATATGCTATAACCTCGTCCACGATTCTTATAACCTCGTTATCATCCGTTACATTTGGTAATACCTGAATTGCTACACTTGCATTCATATTTTTTCCTCCTTAAAAAATTTTAAAATAAAAAAGGTTTTTGGAAACCTCCAAAAACCTTTTGTACACATAAAAACAAACGATTAAATCAAGCTTCCTTACGCCGGTATAATCCGGATCAAGTTCCAAGGGTCGATATAATCTCTCAGCTATTCCACATAATAAAATATGTGTTTCGCTCCCCTAGCCATTATCATATTCAATTTTTGTTTTATTAATTATGTATTATGAAAAATTACTTTTTCTTGAATGTTCCTCCGCCTAAATTCATGAGAGCCTCCATCTGATCGGCACAGTCATCACAGAACCATCCGGTTTCTGTCTCTCCACCATAAGATGCTTCATACTCGTTACATTTCTTAGTCTCCCCACACAATTCACATTCTGTCTTCTTTGCGCAGCCAACTAATGACATGGACATAAGTCCAACCATGCTTACAAATAAGCCGGCCTTCTTTAATGCTTTTTTCATTTGAAATCCTCCTCAATAAATAATAACATATATTGTTATATATAAATTACAGTCATGGATTATAACACAAAAAAATTATTTTAACAACAAAAATAAAAATCAAAATTACGCTTTTATAAATTAACAATACCCTTTTATATATACAAACCCCTCATCATTTATTCTGTCCATCTCATAATCCCTGTTAAGTATTGCCTCAATAAAGTGATACCCATTTGTCTCGGCGGCAGCAACTCTTATGCCAAGCTCCCGTTCCACGTCATCGGTTGTAATATCATCCAAAAAGACCTTTTCTCCCGTTCTCAGCATGTTA
Organism: Lachnospiraceae bacterium; assembly: GCA_014799405.1. GTDB lineage: Bacteria > Bacillota > Clostridia > Lachnospirales > Lachnospiraceae > Coprococcus_C. The sequence goes on along the minus strand of JAAVIA010000030.1, from coordinate 23,753 downwards.
CCGGGAATGATAAGCGTATCTCCAAGGTCATTTCCCAAAGCTTTTTTCTCCTTAAGCTGCTTTATTAAATCCTGACCGGTTATAAGTCCTGATACGGTTATCGTCTCGCCAAAGAAATCATTTTTTATACAGTATACATTTATGGAAAGCTTTGAAAATACCTCCATAAGCTTATCTGCAAAATCCTTTATTACAGGGTACGCTAATTTCCCCGTAGTTATTGTAACCGTGCGGCACAGTTCCTTTGAAAGCGTTTCATACTCCTTTGATTTCTTTAAGTTAGAAAATGCTTCATCAAATTCCGTCATTAAAAGCCGCATCATTCCTACACCGTTTTCAAGCTGTATATAACCGTCGTACCTTTCCTCCTCAGGAAAATCACGCTCTGCAAGTATGTAAAACTCATCGCTTGCATGTATAAAATGCAAGCCAAATTGTTCATAATACTTTTTCTGATGCTCCTCCACCATGTCAATAATTTCTTCCGCTTCTTTTTTGTTGAACAAATCTATGGGATAAAGCCCCTCCCTGTATTTTGTAATTCCTGCCGGAACAACGGATACGCTTCTCATAAAGGGCAGATATTTTGACAAATCCTCTATGCTTCCTACAAGCTCCTCTCCGTCATTTACGCCCTTGCAGCACACAATCTGTCCATTCATCTCAACATGCCCCTCATAGAGCCTGTCTATATATTTAAGCTTTTCCCCTGCAAAACGGTTGTTAAGCAGCTTACACCTAAGCTCCGGATTTGTTGACTGAACGGATATATTTATTGGTGCAAGCTGCATTTTTATTATTCTGTCTATATCTTCATCATTCATATTTGTAAGGGTAATATAATTCCCCTGCAAAAAAGACAACCTTGAATCATCGTCCTTAAAGTACAGTGTTTCCCTCATATCCGGCGGCATCTGGTCAATAAAGCAGAAAATACATTTGTTATGGCAGGATTTGTACTCGCTCATCAAATCATTTTCAAACTCTATACCAAGGTCATCATCGAAATCCTTCTCTATCTCTAACAGCCATTCTTCTCCATCGGCTTTTCTTATAAGCACCTCAATATACTCATCATTTATAAGATACCTGTAATCAAAAACATCTGACACAGTTTCATTGTTTATGGCAAGCAAAACATCACCAGCCTCTATTTCAAGCTCCTCAGCAATAGAGTCGGGATAAACCGCTTTTATTTTATGTTCGTGTTTATTCATGCCTTTATATCCGGCTTATTTAAACCGCTTTTCTCCTTATCAAAATACTTGAAGCAACCGCACATATAACAGATATTGTTATAGTAATGACCATGCTTACAGTATAATCCGAAGAAGCCGATTTGCCAACCATAAGTTCATTGGAATTCATAAGCTTTGTAGGCAGGTAATCCTTTACGTCGGGTATTATGCTAAGCATATAAATCACAAAAAATATAACCGCAACAGTCACAATAACAGACGTATTCCCCTTACATATAACGGACATCAGCATCATGACCGAAAGCAGAAAAATACCTAAAACATATGAGCATACCGCAGTGTATACTATATTTTCCGTAACATTCCCCCAAAAATATTCATTATAAAAATATGTTATGCAAAATGTAAGTGCATACCCCGCTGTCCATGTAAGCAACACTGCCGAATATTTTGAAAGAAAAACCGTCACGGGGCTTATCCCCTTTGTGAGCATTGGGATAATCGTTCCCTTCTGATATTCTGCCGTGACAGTCCCGCTGAACATAACAAGAAATATAATAAGCGCCATGGGAATATTTTTATAGAACTGTGTCCATGAGGTCATATCCGTTACAACAACATCCTCAAAAACAAGTCCCATTTCCTCCATACTTTCAGCTGCCACTTTCATAAGTGCAGGCATAAGTTTTGCAATTGCAGGATTCATAATACCAAAAAGTATAAAAATTATTCCTGATGCGACAAGTTTTCCGCTTCTTGCCATTTCCATAAATTCTTTTTTTAGAAATGCTTTATAAACTCTCATTTTTTATCCTCCATAATGCTGACATATAAGTCCTCAAGTGTAGGCTCAAGAATTTCAAACCTCTGTATGGAAATATTATTTTCTGCAATAAATTTCATAAAGCATGCAGCATCCGCCTTTGTTCTTCTTTTAAATATAAGCTGCAGGGCCCCGTTTGGTTCACCGTCCGGAAATACATTTTTAAATTGAAGGACATCCTCCGCCTTCTCAAAAGAAATCTCAAGTCCCTGCCCTTTTCTTGAAGCCCTTATTTCCTCAAGGGTTCCATTTATGGCTATCGTACCGTCATTTAAAAATGCGATTCTGTCACATATTTTTTCCACATCAGAAAGTATGTGTGTGGAAAACAGCACCGTTGTCTCTCCCTTTACTGACTTCAGAATATCCAAAATTTCCTTTCTTCCCAATGGGTCAAGAGCAGAGGTAGGCTCGTCGCATATCAGGAACGCCGGCTTATTAAACAATGCCTGTGCAACCCCAAGCCTTTGGCGCATGCCTCTTGAAAAGCCCATAATCCTTTTATTGCTCCCTGCAAGGCCTACCTGCTCCAAAAGCTCCTTCGCTCTTTTTTTAATGTCAGCCTTCGCCATACCTGTTATCTCACCGCAGAGGCTAAGGTACTCCAAAGGTGTCATATAGCCATAAAATTCCGGAACGTCAGGCAGATATCCTATATATTTATTTGTACTGTTCTTTCCTTGTGAAACCTTCTCTCCCTTAACAAATATCTCACCGCTGTCAGGCGCAAGAAATCCAAGTATCATTTTCATTGTCGTTGTTTTTCCTGCACCGTTTTGACCGATAAATCCGTATATGGTATGTTCAGGCACTGTTAAATTCAAATCCCTTATAACCTTGTTTTGCCCGAAGGACTTTGAAAGACCAGATATTTTAAGTACATCCATCTATGCATCTTCCTTCCCAAAAATTAAATAAAGAATAGGTCCCACAAAGTTCATAAGCACAATCGAAACCACAAGCCACAGCGTTCTGCTTCCCCTCTTGTAGCTTTCGTGTGTTAAAATATGCCTTATAACATAAATAAGAAGTGAAAACTGCAAAAAAACAAGCGGTATGAGAAACGGTAAATATTCTTTCGCCTGCTCAATCATTTTTTCCATAAGTTTTATCTCCTTTCATTTGGAACATCAGCTTAACACAATCTCTTATAGCCTGTAATTTTATTTTTAATCGCCTTAAAGTTTTTATGCTCCTTAATCGGTTCAAATACGGGATTGTCAAATACTTCTATTACACTGTCCCATACGAGTGTCTCATTTCTCGGTGCACCCAGTCCCATGTTATAATCCGAATACCATTCTTCAAACAAATCAAAATATTCATCCCCATGGATTGTAAGCTTATCCACAACCATAAGACGGTAAATGTCATAAGCATACTGTTCAAGCATAGCAAGTGCAGCATCATAATCGCCGTGGGTACACTTTACTACTGCCGCCTGCAAATAAAATTGTGCTGCCATGTTGGGATTAAGCTCATTTATTTTATATAAGTCAATCAGCGTCTTTGTTCTTCCTATTGTCTCGTCACAGACCTCTTTATTCCCTGCATTGGAAACTAAATACAGCATGGCAATGCTTATTGCCGAAAAAACAGACACATAAAGCCCCATTTGAGATGTTTTGTTTGCCTTTTTAATATCCCCAAGCATTTGATATGCCTGAATAAGTACAGTTCCATTGCTTAAATACATGTAGCTGTTATTAATAACATCCTCTAAGTTGTTTACAACATCGGCGGGCTTGCCTGCCATCAAATCTATAATCGCCTTAACCGCCAGCGTATCATTATATACCCGTATGTCCTTGCAGTTATCAAGAATATGTCCTGCAAGCTCCGAAGCCTCCGCAAGAATATTTTTCTGCACATTTTCATCATTTGTCATATTGTAATGATTTATATATAAACAACAGATTGTAAATAGAAACCTATAACAGGAATAATATTCTTTTACAAGATTGCGGCACTCATTCATCGTATAATCGAACCCTTTTTCCGCAAAACTGATTTTTAAATTTTCATGGAGCTTATTAATCTGTTCACAGCTTAGCTGTGGCTCATATCCCATAAGCTCATCAATTGTAACGTCAAAAAATGCCGCAAGCTGTGGTAAAATCATAATATCCGGCATACTCTGTCCATTTTCCCATTTGGACACGGAGGCTTTTGTGACGCCTATAAAATCAGCAATCTCCTCCTGGGTTTTTTTCTTTTTATGCCTTAACATAACCAAATTATCAGACAGCTTAAGCATATCCATGGCAAGCCCTCCCATCTTGAGCATCAGCCCATTCCAAATTTACTTGTAGTATATGTTCCGATTTACTTTGTAAATCAAGAACTCTATGGGCTGAATTTTATTTATATTATAAATACAAATGAAATAAAAACAAACGAACAATGCGATATTTTAATTAAAAAAATCAACCAATAAGAAACATATAAGAATAATTTTGATATATATTTAAAAATACTAATGCTCCAAAGCAGATAAAATAAACGCCTTAAGCTCCTGTTTGCTGTCTTCTATTTCAAGCCTTACACTTGCACAGTAATCCAAAAGCTTCCTTTTATCCGTACCTCCTTTTTCGTACAATGCGGTTATTTTATCTGAGGTCCTTCTCAGAAAGAAGATAATATAGCTATATTCATTTACGGCATTACCCGCTTCAAACTCCGCAAGGGAGCCATAACCCAATTCGTTAAAATGACTTTTATTTTTATCGAACTGTCTCTTCTTTTCTTCTGAAATTATATTTTCAACCTCATCATACAGATTTTTATTTAAAATTTTACATTCAAAACACATCCGGGGCAGAGACTCTACGTCACCTACACATTTTCCTATTTTAATTTCTCCCATATTTGTATGTATAATCATGTCATCCTCCTTAAATTATAATTTCCATTTTATATTTTTTTATAACAGACTTTTAGGATCAATATCAAGATAATTACAAATCTCCAGCATTTCCGTTGCATTTAATTTTCTCTTGCTTTTATTTGAAAGTAAATCTACACTTACTCCCGTTTTATCTGCAATCATCTCAATTGGCAGGGAATTTTTTTCAATATAGTTTATTATTCTTTTTGAAATATTCATATATTCACCTCGATTTTTCTCGAAATTTAAGATATGCTATCTATTATATCCTTGTTTTAGTAGAATTTCAATAATTTACTGAATACTTTGATTAAGAAACCTTGACACCACAAAAAAACATTTGTTACTATAGCTTGGACAGATAAAGAATTTCATCATCGAATATAGGATTATGTTCCAGAAAAAGGAGGCATTTGAATGAAAAATCCTAACATTTCAAAAATGCTTAAATATTACAGAAAATTAAATAAATATAGTGTACAGCAGGTTGCTGATTATCTGTATGAGAGTAAAATTGAAGTTGCAACAAAAACAATATACGGATGGGAAAGCGGACGCACGCAGCCTGATGCGGATATTTTCATGTACTTATGCTATTTATATAAGATTGACGATATTCTCTCCACATTTGGATATTCGGAGCCTGATGAAACACCGATTAATCTCTCCAACCATGAACGCAGACTTATTGAGTCATACAGAGAGCATCCTGAATACAAGGATGCCATTGATAAGCTTTTGGACATATAAAATTCAGTTTAAATAACCTTTTTTGCGGATATAATAATAAAAATATATTTACAGGAAAGGAACAACTGCAATATGTGTAATAATGATACAATAGAGCTTCTCAAGGAGTGTGATTCAGGCTCAAAAATGGCTGTATCCTCCATAGACGAGGTACTTGATAAGGTTGAAAGCTCAGAGCTTAGAAATCTTCTTACCGAAAGCAAGAATCATCATTCCAAGCTTGGCAATGACCTTCATGCCATATTAAATGAATATGGTATCGAGTCCAAGGACCCAAACCCTATGGCAAAGGGTATGGCATGGATGAAAACAAATGTGAAAATAGGTATGCATGAGGGAGATGAAACCATAGCAGACCTTATGACCGAGGGTTGCGACATGGGAATTAAATCCCTAAATAAATACCTGAATCAATATAAAGCCGCAGACAATAAAGCTAAGGATATATGTAACCGCCTTATATCCATTGAGGAGGAGCTAGACAAAAAGCTTCGCAAATTTTTATAGCAATACTATTATAAGGGCTGCCGCAGCAAGGATTTACTCTGCGGCATGCCCTCTTTTTATCCCTCTCCATACTATCAAAAAACATATGACATGTGCCAGTGTGGTTATTCCCCATGACAGCGGATACGACAAATACAGCATCCTTGTTGTATGATACTTTTCCTCCGCAAATATTGTAAATATCCACACAAGCCTTAGTCCGCATGCGCCTATCATTGACACGATTGTAGGAATAACAGACCTTCCAAGTCCTCTTAACACTCCTACCATTACATCCATCATGCCGCACAAAAAATATGGTCCGCAAATATATTTCAATCTGACAAGTCCCGCTTCAATAACAAGGTTCTTAGATGAGTATATACCCAAAAGCGGACCTCCAAAAAGCACGGTAATCTGTCCTAAAGCAAGTCCCGTCGCAATAACGCACAGCTGACTTAGCATGGCAATTTTCCATATTCTTTTTATTTTTCCCGCCCCATAATTTTGGCTTACAAAGGATATAGCCGTCTGATGAAATGCATTCATTGCCATATATACAAAGCCCTCGATATTCATAGCGGCTGCATTTCCTGCCATAACAGTTGCGCCAAAGGAATTTACGGAAGACTGTATGACAACATTTGACAGAGAAAATACCGTGCCATAAATACCTGACGGTATACCAATATGCAGTATTCTTCTTAATGCATGTCCGTAAAATTTTATCTTTCCCAAAAAAAGCCGGTACATTGCCTGTTCCTTGCATAAGCACCTTATTATCAGAAATGCCGAAACACACTGTGATATTATGGTTGCAAGAGCAACTCCTGCCACGTCAAGCTTGCAGACGATAACAAAAAACAGATTAAGAACCACATTTATAACGCCTGCAAACATCAGGTAATAAAGCGGTCTTTTTGTGTCTCCTACTGCCCTTAATATGGAATTGCAAAAATTATAAAGCATTACGGACACAATTCCCAAAAAATATATTTTCAAATATTTTGTTGCAAGTGGAAATACATCCTCCGGTGTATTCATCCACATAAGTATCTGCTTTGTAAATATTAACCCTATTACCGTGAGTACAATTCCACTGAAAATACTTAAGGCAACCGCAGTATGCACTGCCTCGTGTACCTTTTTTTCTTCCTTAGCTCCATAGTATTTTGCAACAAGAACATTTGCACCTATGGAAAGACCCATAAACAAATTTGTCATAAGGTTGATAATCGGCGTTGTGGAGCCCACAGCCGCCATTGAATTATCCCCGCAAAATCTCCCCACGACAACCACATCGGCAGCATTAAACAAAAGCTGCAATATACTTGAGCACATAAGTGGTAATGCAAACCTCAGCATTTTTGGAAGGATGGAACCTTCGCACATATCTATAGCATATGTCTTTGACACGTTAATCACCTCTTTATATAAGCATTCCTACAAAATAAACTGCAAAAGCAACAAACCATGCAATAATGCACTGACCTAACGCAACAGCTACCGCCCATTTTACTCCCAATTCACGCTTTACCGATGCTATCGCCGCAACACACGGAGTATACAAAAGACAAAAAACAAGCAGAGAGGCGGCGCTTACAGGTGTAAGTATTGCATATAGCATATACTCTGATGGCAACAAAACTGATAATGTAGATACAACGCTCTCCTTTGCCAAAAAGCCTGTAATAAGCGCCGTGGACACTCTCCAATCCCCGAAGCCAAGCGGCTTAAAGACAGGCGCTATAAATCCTGCCACAAGTGCAAGCAGACTGTCCTGTGAATCAGAAACCATATTAAAATGTACATCAAAGGTTTGAAGAAACCATATAGCTATCGTTGCAATAAATATAACGGTAAAAGCTCTGTAAATAAAATCCTTTGCCTTGTCCCACAAAAGCCTCATTACGTTTTTTATTCCCGGCATACGATAGTTCGGCAGCTCCATTACAAAGGGAACAGGCTCCCCTTTAAATTTAGTCTTTTTTAAGATAAGGGCACATAGCACACCTATTATAATTCCACCAAAATATAGGGCAATCATTACAAGTCCACTGTAATTCGGAAAGAATGCTGCTGCAAAAAAAGCATAAATAGGCAGCTTGGCTGAACAACTCATAAATGGTGTGAGTAAGATGGTCATTTTTCTGTCACGTTCCGAGGAAAGTGTACGGCTTGCCATAACTCCGGGAACAGTACATCCAAAGCCTATCAACATAGGCACAATACTTCTTCCCGATAATCCGATTTTCCTGAGAAGCTTATCCATTACAAATGCAACCCTGGCCATATATCCGCTATCCTCCAGCATGGACAGGAAGAAAAAAAGAGTTACAATAATAGGAAGAAAGCTTAACACGCTTCCCACACCGTTAAATATTCCGTCTATAATAAGGGAATGAAGAACCGGATTCACATCAAATTTTGTAAATGCGGATGACACATAGTCTGTAAGCTTGTCAATTCCCATCTCCAGCAAACCTTGCAGACCTGCACCTATAACACTGAAGGTAAGCCAAAAAACGAGAGCCATAATTGCGATAAATGCAGGGATAGCTGTATATTTTCCGGTTAAAATTCTATCAACAGACCTACTCCTTGCATGTTCCCTACTCTCCTTAACCCTGACAACCGTCTCGTCACTGATGGAATGTATAAATCGAAACCTCATATCCGCAATTGCAGCAGAACGGTCAAGACCCCTTTCTTTTTCCATCTGCACAATAATGTGCTCCAGCATATCAAGTTCATTTTCATCCAAAGCAAGCTTTTCAAGAATCCTTTTATCTCCCTCCACTACCTTTGATGCGGCAAATCTAAGAGGAATTTCAGCTCTTTTTGCATGATCCTCAATCAAATGCATAATAGCATGTATACATCTGTGCACGGCACTTTCCCCGTCATCGGAATTACAGAAATCGTGTCTTTTCGGTCGTTCCTGATATTTTGCAACATGCATGGCATGCTCAATTAGCTCATCAATACCCTCGTTTTTAGCGGCCGATATTGGGACTACTGGTATACCCAAAAGCTCCTCCATCTCATTTATATATATTGACCCGCCGTTTTCTCTTACCTCATCCATCATGTTTAATGCAAGCACCATTGGAATATCAAGCTCCATAAGCTGCATTGTCAAATAAAGATTTCTCTCAATATTTGAGGCATCAACAATATTTATGATTCCCTTTGGTTTTTCATTCATTATAAATGAACGTGTAACGATTTCCTCATTGCTGTACGGAGACATTGAATAAATACCCGGCAAATCAGTTATTTCAGTATTATCATATCCCTTTATTTTACCTGATTTCTTATCAACGGTTACGCCCGGGAAATTTCCCACATGCTGATTAGACCCTGTCAGCCTGTTAAACAGTGTTGTCTTTCCGCAGTTTTGATTTCCTGCAAGTGCGAATGTAATCAGCTCATCATCAGGAAGAGGATTTTCCTCAGCCTTAACATGATATTTTCCACCCTCGCCAAGACCGGGATGAGGAATGCCTATCTGCTTACGGTTATTTTGTTTTATCTCTTTTTGTCTGTCTATCTCCTGTATTGTAATTTCCTTTGCATCCTCAAGACGAAGTGTTAGCTCGTATCCATGAAGCAAAAGCTCCATTGGATCTCCCATAGGGGCAAGCTTGACAAGAGTTATCTCCGTCTCCGGAATAATTCCCATATCAAGGAAATGCCGTCTTAATGCTCCCTCTCCGCCCACGGAAACAACCCGTGCCGAATTTCCTATTGCCAGTTCATTTAATGTCATATTTTTCACCTGTATGTTGTGTATTTAATCATTATCTTTAAGTATAAATTTAATATCCTTAAGCGCAAGGCCTGCGGCTCCCACATAAAGCCTCAGTATTGTAAAACGCTGTCCTATCAGAATTTCCCTTGAAATAGTATCAATCTCTCCGTTTGTGCCATGAAATGTCATTGTACTGATTGGAAAGCCGTTTATAAACAGAGTACACGTCATCTGCGCAAGCTCACTTAAGTTAGAACTTCCACTAAGTATGACTCTGTATTTTCCAACGGTTTTTGCATCAAATGCAAATACATAGTTTGTACCCATTTCGGAGGGCTCATCCTCAAGAGAAATTGTAATCTCCTTGTTCAATATACGATACTCAACATCACTCATATCGAAATCATCCTTATCCACAGGACGATTTATAACTTCAACCTCTGTTCCATTTCCCATCAGCCTTTTCATTGCCTCAGTGTGCATAACGTAATAGCATATATTCATGGCATTACGCTGAAGCTCACCTCTTGTGACGGTACCTGCGGCAAGTGCCTCAAGGGTGTTGTCCCCCGAAGCATTTGTCTCTCCGTCAGGACATACCATATATATATCATTTTGCGCACGTGCCATCTGGTCAAAGTCAGTTGTTTTTTGTCCGCCGTCGGGACGTGAGGTTATGGCAGCCCACCAGTCGGTCATGACAATACCCTTGAAGCCCCACTCGCCACGAAGTATCGTTGTTGTCAAATCATATAAGTTTGCAGTATATCGACCGTTAAGCTTGCCGTAGGTTGTCATTATGCTGTCGCAATATCCGCTTTTTACAACAATTTCAAAGCCTCTAAGGTAGATTTCCCTCAGCGCTCTTTCAGACACAACTGTATTTGAATGTCTCCTTCTAAATTCCTGATTATTGGCACAAAAATGCTTAACCGTTCCACTAAGTCCATAGCGCTTTAATCCCTTAAGCTGTGCGGCCGCAAGTCTTCCCGTTACAAGCGGGTCCTCTGAAAAATACTCAAAATTCCGCCCGTTAAGAGGGTGTCTGTGAATATTCATTCCCGGTCCCAATACATTTTCAACCTTGTTAGAAATCATCTCAAGACCAAGAAATTCAAACAGCTCACAATTTAATTCCTCATTAAATGTACAGCCAAGGAGCGTTCCGTTTGGCAGGCTGAATGCCTTTGCTCCACAGTCAAAACGAAGCCCGGAAGGTCCGTCATCACAGCAGGCAACAGGTACGCCAAGCTCCCTTAATGCCTTTGAAACTCCTCCAAATGCAGCAGCAGTTCCGGGTGTTACAAGTGAGCTTCCCATTCCTTCTCCACGTATTATGGAGGCAAGCTCCTCATCAGAAAGCTGTGCAATAAATTCCTTCATCCTATCAGAATATATTTCATTGTCAGTTTCTTCCTTTAACACGTCGGCAAGCATTATGCCCTTATGTCCTGTATATGGAATTTCCTCAGGCAAATGTAAAAGACATTTTTCCTCCTGCGTCAGGACGGCAAGAGGTACATCCTCCTCAGCTATTGTACAAAAGATTTCATTTTCTCCCTGACATGTATTTTCAACAGGTCGTATCCTTTTAAATTTCTTATAGGGCGCAAGCGCCTGTGAAAGCTTCTTTAAAACCGTCATATCAAGCCTTACGGTTTCCATAAGCGTTACGTTCTTTATATTATCTCCAAAATAAAAATTGTAGTCACCCTCCTCAAGCAAAAAGCTGTATGGGCTCACAATACCGCTGTCATCATAGGAGCAAAAATCGTAAAAATCCGCTTCAAGCTTCACATTTTCCGTTTCACCAACATTCAGCTCTCTTGTCTTTCCAAAGGCAATAAGCACCCTTGCAGGCTTGCCAAGTTTACCCTGCGGTGCCGAAGCATAAAGCTGTACAACCTGCTTTCCCGCACATTTACCTGTGTTTGTGACTTTAATTTCCGCATATATTTTCCTGTTTTCCTTATCACAGGTAAAGCCTTCCGCCTCCATTTTAAATTCAGTATATGAAAGTCCGTAGCCAAAAGGATATTTTACCCTGTCAGGCGCAAAGGTTTCAAAATATCTATAGCCCACATAAATATCATCCGTATAACAATTTTCAACCGGGTCGCCGAAATTTTTATCAGCATAATAGTCCTTAATATCATATGCTATGGTATCCGTAAGTCTTCCAGATGGGCATACCTTACCTGTAAGCACGTCCGCCGTTCCGTGTCCGCCAACCATACCGCCCTGCCAGCCGTATAAGACAGCGTCAGGCTTTATGTCATCAACAAAATTCATGTCCATAACACCGCCTACATTTAAGAGAACAACCATTTTTGAGAATTTACTTCTTACAAGCTTCATCATATTGTACTCATTATCGGTGAGACGGTACGAGCCGGCAGTATCAGTGCTGTCCTTATCCTCTCCTGCCGTCCTTCCAATAATTACAAGTGCCGCATTCGAGCTTTCAGAAGCCCTTTGCACAAGCTCATCTCCAACAGGCATTTCCTCCTGGGACCAAGGCTCCATGCCCCATCCAAGACCCACGACAAATGGATTTAACTTTTCCCACTCCACATAAGCGTTAAGCAGGTCATTATTAATGGTAACAACCTTGCTTTCCATAAGACCCTCTATTATATTTGTCACATGAGATACGTTTACCATACCCCCTGAGCCTGTTCCGCTTTTATAATAATTTGTCTGTATGCGTCCGAATACCGCTATCTCCATTCCCTTTGTAAATGGCAGCGCATTATTATCATTCTTAAGCAGAACAAGTCCCTCTGCAACTGCTTTTCTTGCAATATCTTCGTATTCGTTCCAATCCAATGTGTATTTCATCGTTTGGCCTCCTGTACTTTTGTATATTATAAGATATTTACATTTATTCCGAGAGCTTTAAACTAAGCTCATATTGGAATGTATCTAACATATTGTTGTGTATATTTACTGCATCCTTTATATCGTAATCAATAAGAAGGTCATTTTTTATGGCTACAATACGGTTACTCTTTCCGTATTTTATTATCTCAACTGCATATGCACCCATAAGTGAGCCATACATTCTGTCCTTTGCAGTTGGCTGTCCTCCTCTTTGGATATAACCCAAAACTGATACACGGGATTCAATACCTGTTTTTTCCTGTATCATCTCCGCCATTTCAGCGGCATCAGCTACTCCCTCTGCCACAACAACAAGATAGCTGTTTCTTCCATCAACATGACGTTTTTTTATCGCATCTATTACGCTGTTAAAGTTTCCGTCCCACTTTTCAGGAAGAACAATGGCATCGGCAGAGGTTGCCATACCTGCCCAAAGTGCAATGTAGCCCCGCTTTCTTCCCATAACCTCAACAACGCTGCATCTTCCGTGTGATACGGAGGAATCCCTTATCCTGTCTATTGCCTCCATGGCTGTGTTTGCAGCCGTATCAAAGCCCAAGGTGTATTCCGTACATGCAACATCACGGTCTATTGTTCCGGGAATACATATGATATTGATTCCTTCCTTTTGAAACTCAATGGCTCCCCTTAAGGTTCCGTCACCACCGATTGCCACAACAGCATCTATGTTGTTTTTCCTCAGATTTTCGGCAGCCTGCCTTCTGTACTCAGACTTTAAAAATCTCTCACTTCTGCTTGTAAAAAGAATTGTGCCTCCCTGATTATTTATATTGCGAACATCATCTAAGGATAGGGGCATTACCTCCCAATCAATAAGACCGTCATAGCCTCTTAAAACACCTACAACCTCTATACCAAAGTTATGTGCACTGAATGTAACGGCACGTATGGCAGAGTTCATACCCGGCGCATCTCCTCCGCTTGCCAATACTACTATTTTTTTTATCTCGCTCATAAATGCTCTCCTGCTTATTTATTCTATGTAAAATTTATGCTTCATCATCCAATCTTCTTAATCCTGCCACCTCTGATACAGGCAGTGAAAAGCAAATGGCTCCTGCCGGAGTATCTGTTCCACAATTTTGGTTAATTGCTTTCATAATATTAGATTTATTGTTTGAGGGTGCAAGAATATATATCATATCCTTCTCCTGTGCTAAGGACACTCCAAAAAACTTTTCCGCCTTATGTCCTCCCGTTCCCTTTGCATGAAGAATCGTTCCCCCGGTCGCACCTACACTTCTCGCTGCATCCATAACCATATCTGCATGTCCTTCATTTAATATAACAACTATAAGCTCATTTTTAAAATTCATATCAGGTACTGTACCTCCTAAATCCTGACCATCTGTAAAATATGCCAAATTTTTACCGCCATTGACGCTCTTAATAGGTATAGCCATCATAATTCCGTTTCCCGGTATATCAATATACATCTTCCATTTTGCCGCTTTCATAAGCTGCTTCATGGATGATTGCGTTACTATTGTTCCTATAACAGCTTTTTCTGTCTGCTGAAGGTCATAAAGCAACAGATGCTCCGATGTTGCAGTACCTTTTCCAAGCTTTGTGAGCACAACGGAAAGCTCGAGTTCATCACATATATCCTGTAGCTCCTTAACCCTGCTTCTGTCTATAATTGCAAGAATATAATAAAGCTCCATTTAAGATACCTCCCACAATTCAATTGTTTCATCATCGCCAAATGCACTGACAAAATCCGGCATAGCAGTTTTTTCCGTTGATTTTAATGTGGATATGGCGCCCATAATCTGTACGATAATCAGAGGCATCATTGCAACTATCGCAACAAGTCCAAACGCATCAGTCATTACATTCCCGCCGATTTCATTGCATATTCCCATGGCAAAGGGAAGCATAAATGTTGCTGCCATTGGACCGGATGCAACGCCTCCTGCATCAAAAGCAATTGCGGTAAAGGTTGCGGGAACAAAAAAAGCCAATATAAGCGCAATGATATAGCCAACGAGAACAAACCATATAATCGGTATACCGGTCAAAACACGTACCATGGCAATTCCCATAGCAATTGACACTGCTACGGACAATGTTCTTCCCATTGTTTTTTCCGAAATTGCGCCTGCTGAAAGCTCTGCAACCTGCTTATTAAGGACATGAACAGCCGGCTCCGCATTAATTATAAACCATCCCATTACCATAGCAAGGGGGATAATAATCCATGTCATGTTTTTTTCTACAAGCGCACCTCCGAGAACATATCCCAAGGAGGAAAATCCTACATTCACTCCCGTAAGAAAAAGCACAAGACCTATATATGTAAATACAATACCCACTACGATTTTCTTAAACGGTCGTTTTTCCAATTTAAGTGAAAAGATTTGAAAAATTAAAAAGAAAACAAAAATCGGCAGAAGCGCAACAACCACCTCGTGAAAATAATCCGGAAATGCAGCAAGATATCCCTTTCCAATATCAACGGAAACTGCAAATTCATTAACAAGCATAGCGGATGCTTCAGACGTATTATTATTGTATATAAAGCCAAGAATTAGTACAGCAAGAATCGGTCCAATTGAACAAAGAGCAATCAGACCGAAGCTGTCAGATTTTGCTTTTTCATCACTACGGATGGATGCAACACCCACACCCATCGACATAATAAAGGGAACAGTCATAGGTCCCGTAGTCACACCGCCTGAATCAAAAGCAACCGATAAAAAATTTTTATCTGAAAAAAAAGCTAAAATAAATACAATCGCATAAAGACCTAACAGAAGCCACTTCATTGGAATGCCGAAAAGGATACGAAGCATACTAACCATAAGAAATAAACCGACTCCCACAGATACCGTTGCAATAAGAATCTTTGTATCGATTTCCGGAACATTTGCCGCAAGCACCTGCAAATCAGGCTCCGCAACCGTAATTACGACACCAAGCACAAAGCTTAACAGCATAACAAACCACAGCTTACGGGTATTTGTCATTTTGGCGCCTATATGACTTCCAATCTGCGTCATTGACAAATCCGCTCCAATGGTAAAAAAACCCATACCAACAATAATCATAACTGTTCCAATTAAAAATGACAATACCAACCCGCTGCTTACCGGCACGACAAAAAGACATAGCACAAAAACAATTAATGCAATTGGTAATACAGATGAAACAGACTCTTTCATCTTTTCCTTAATAATATTATCCCGTTTCAAATTTTAACACCTAATTGGTTTCGCCATAAATATAGCAGCAATTCTTTCCGTTATATTTTGCCTTGTAAAGCATCTCGTCTACCACCTGTAAAACATCAGATATCTTTTTCTCTTTTGTATCAAGCTTCACCGTGGAAACAATACCGGCACTGGCAGTAATACCCTTAAATTCTTTGTTCCTGTCGTACTCATCCCTCATTGTATAAAGCAGATGCTTTGTATCTCTTATTACCTGTGATTCTTCCTTATCACATACAACTATCAAAAATTCATCGCCACCCAATCTGCAAATAAATCCTTCTGAAAAGCATTCCTTAAGAATTTGGGCTGTTTTTACTAATGCATTATCTCCTGCATCATGTCCATATGTATCATTCACCTGCTTGAAATTATCAAGATCAAGCATAATAAGCGTAAGATTTTTTTGACCATACACCTCCTCAAGGAAGCTCATAAGACCTCTGCGGTTGCTTAATTTTGTAAGGAAATCTGTGTTGGCTCTGTATTCATTTCTGCGGGAAATGCTTCGCTCTAAGGTTATGTCCGTAAGCGTAACCATCTTACCGATTGTTCTCTCAGAACCATCCATAATCGGCTCTTCATCAAATACAAGTACACGTTCATCATCACCAGCTAATGTAACAATTTCTTTAATTTCATCTGCAACCAAAAGCTTCTTTGACAGGCTTTTCTTCCATGCATCACTTGATTTTCCAATAATATCAGTAAATAAAGGAAAATACTCATCAAATTTCTTATTTTTATTGAAAACAATATTCTGAACGGATTCCACAAGAACAGCATACGGCATACTGTCAAGGACAATATCAAGCTCCGTGCTCATATTTTTAAGCTCCGTTACATCATGGGCAATTCCACATGTTCCGAAAATCTCTCCATCGGTATCAATAAGAGCTGACTTATAACTCTTTAACAGACGTATGTCATCCTTAGTCTTTATATTTTCCTCAAATGTATTTGTCCGTCTGCTTTCCATAATAATAGAATCACTTTTCAGGCAGATTTCCTCATCCTCTTTACTTGCATCCCAAATATAACAATGTCCCTGTTTATATACCTGTTCCTTTGTTTTTCCAACCATGTCGCAAAAGCTGTCATTTACAATAAGATGTGAGCCGACAGTATCCTTGAACCACGCAATATCTGGCACACTGTTAAGAATGGTATCGAAACAGATGCCGTACTTTCTTGCGTCGGCGTCATTCTTCATCCGATTGACAAGACGCGTAAAATAAATCTGTAGAAACTCATTGTCATACCCTTCGGATACAATCCACAAATCGCTTACTAAGGCTACCGTACCCTTATCTTGAAGCAAAGGATTATCGTTATTAATAAGTAAAACACATTCCTCGCAGCTGATATCCCGTCCGTTAAACTCCGATTTGCCGACACAATCATAAATGTAAGCCAAATCAGGCTTACCTGTATCTGCCGTCACGGTCTGAATCGTCTCAAAAGTATAGTCACAATCCTCTAACGGCATGATATCCTTTAATACTTTCTCAATTTTGTTGTCGTCGCTTATAATTTTAAACAAAAAAGAATGATGATACATAATTACTCCCCCATTGTCTAATGTAACTTTAGTGAAAACTAAAAACTATCCTGTTTCTTCAGATAAAAATAATCATAAAAATTATATGTTATTAATTTTACCATACAAAAAAACAAATTTCCATAGTTATTATGTTTTCCGTAAAATAAAAATAACCCACAACAGCTTTTCGGCTGCTGTAGGGTATTAAAATCCTTTGAAATTTCATGTTAAGTCTACAATAAGCTCTGAGCCAATGCCGGAAACACTCAAAACATTTTCCGTATCATTTTCAAAATTCGGTTCTGCACCTTCTTTGTTTTGCAAAAAAAATGTCTTGCATCTTCTACCCTTATTTATCAGCTTCGGACAATATTCCCGCCTGATATGAACAACAGCCTTTGCGTTAAATTGATAAAAATCCAGTCTTCCCGTTATACAATCAATTGTTACATCATAATCAGTTTTAGAGGTAAACTCAAGGTTTCCGCTGCTGTCTGATATCATAACCTGTGCGGCATCCCCATCATATTCAAATCTTCTAATATTAAGCCCCTTTATATCCAAATATCGCACCGAAGCGGCAAGCTCGCAGTGGTCGGCATATTTTTCAGGCAGTCTGATATCAACATTTAAAGCTGTCTCCGCTTCAAAACGGCTTATTTTATTTTTATTGATACATTCTATATCAAGTTTATTTTTCTTGCCATTAAGCTTTATTTTAAATATGCTTCCAATGTCGGAAAGCTTATCTGATTTAAGGCATATATGAAGTTTTTCGTCCGTGCCTGAGGATACGGTAATCGAATTTGCACTTCCAAGATTAATGTCAAAGTGATTCTCACAGTCAATATCATACACCGTCTCGCTTTGGTATACCTTAGCCTCCTCCTTACCAGGTATATCAGATGAAATAAGCTCATCAATTGTTGTCTTAAAAATCTCTGACATGATTATCATATTTTCCATGTCGGGAAGTCCTTTTCCTGTTTCCCATTTTGTTATTGCCTGTCTTGACACACCTATTTTTTCTGCAAGCTGTTCCTGGGACAGCCCCTGCTTTTTTCGTATGTCTCGTATTTTTTCTGAAAAATCCATAATATTTACTCCTTCAAAAGCGAATATGCAGTTATTTTTTTTATCGGTGCTGCAAGAAGCACACTAATTATAAAGCTTGAAGATGTAAAGAGCAACGAGAAAATAAGCAGAAACCAAAGCGGTATCTCAAAATGATTTTTCATTGCCTCAAGCATACCAAAAATGACATTGTCAATTGCCGGCATATACAAAAGTGCCATAATTGCAGATATAACGGATGCCAAACCGATTATCGGAACAAAGCCAAGTGCCGACTGAGTAACAAGTTGTCTGTTAGACCATCCGATTGCCTTATAGATTCCAAATTCCTGTCTGCGGCGTGTAAGCATTGAATTTATTATAATATACATAACAAGCAGTACAACAAGCACTGATATTATAAAGAGAACAACCGTCACTACCGAAACAATGCCAGAATACATTTTCTGCCCGTTTTCCGCCAACTTTTTATAATTAACCGAATCGGATATCAGCTTCGGGTAATCCCTTTGCCATTTATCAATAAAATCCTCTACAGAAACATTATCTGCGTAAACATTAAGGGTACTTAAGGCATTTTCACTTATTCGTTCATAACCCTTTTTACTTAACTCACATACCTCACCGGTATTATTTATACTCTGAACATACCCTGTAACGGTATACACGGCGAAATTATCTCCGACTGTAAGTTCAATTTCGTTTCCTATCTCATACTTGTCTGCCAAAGCACTTCCTATTGCAATTTCATTATCTGCCACAGGATTTTTTCCCTCATAGCATATATCATTTGTAACAAGCGAGAAATCCTCGCACACAAATGCAGTCAGACTTCCGTCTGCATAACTTACCTGTACAGATGCATATTCAAGCACAAGTTTCACGTCCGTATCATTTTCAAGCTTTGTCTTTAATTCCTCAATCTTACCCTCCTCCGCTGTAAATATTACGGCAGGCGTCTCCTCAGAAAGTGTATCCATAAAATTGTCAGGCTTAATATTTACATTATAAAAAAGCGTACCTGCAAATGCCAACAATACTGTTATGCCAAATGAAACTGCAAAAAGCAGCACATTCTGACCTGCCGATGAGGCAATCTGTTTAAGTATCAATGTAAAGCCGATTCCTGTTTTCGTGCTTTCAAGAGGAAAATGATTTTTGTCCACACCCGAACCTGTAATTCCCCTGATTGCATTTATCGGCTGAAGCTTGCGTATCTTTTTTGCTGAAATATATGCAAAGGCAAGTATTACGACAGTCGGAATCAATATTGTCAAAAGCACAGCCATAATATCAAAGTCAGGCGTAAAGGAAAATCCCGACTGCACAGCCAATATGTTGGCAACCGAAGGAACTAAAAATACGGAAATAATTGTTCCCATAAGCGCTGAAATTCCGCCCACTAATGTATATGGAATAATCGACGAGCGTATAATCATACTGCTTGTATAGCCAAGTGCCTTTAAAACCCCCATATCCGTCATTTCTTCCTCGATTGTATTTCTTATACGGAAATTGCTTAAAAAAATACTAACAATAAGTATAATTGCCGCAAGGGCAATAAATATTACAATCAAAAGATTACATACCATTGTACGCGCCTGCTTTGAGGTGTCGCGGTCATTTATCTTAAGCATTGCAATTCCATTATCGGAAAGAAGCTCCATAATATCCTTTTTTACATCTGTTAAGTCCGCCTCGTCCTTCAACTTCACGGAATACTCCATAACAAGCCCTGCTTCATGTTCCTTTGCAAAATCATCGTATGCTTCTGCCGGAAGATATGCGCCGATAAGACCCGTACCATAATTGCCATATTGCATTTCAGAAACCACGCCGTCTATTGTAAATGTATAGTCAATTCCGTCTATGGAATAGGTAATGTCCTCCCCTGCCGAAAACCCGCCAAGCTCCGTCATATACATAGGTACATATACCGCTTTCTCCGTCATATCCGTACACCGACTGACATCAAGACTGTTCAGCCTTCTTTCACTATCTGCATTGTAAAAAACAGTATTCATGTCAAAATCCGAATCGGCAAAATCACGCACGGTAGCTGATACAAATACACCCTCATGCCCTTCTATTTCCACAACACCGTCCACCTTGGCAATTTTATCTTCAAGTCCGTCATAATCCTGAAATTTAGGAATAAGTACATTTACATCTGCCGTGTCTAAGCTTTCGAAATAATCGTCATATGCATCTGACGTCTGAAATGCGAGAACAAGGGCAATATTCATAATAAGCGCAGTTATAAGAATCATAAAACCAAAGGATATGTACTGCCCCTTTGTTTTTTTCAGATTATGCATTGCAAGCCTCATGTTACCACCCCATTTCCTTAATAAAAGCTTCAAATTTTGCTGCACGCTCAGGGTCTTCACTATAATTTCCAAGCTCACACTCGCCAAAAATCTGACCGTCCTTTATGTATAAAATCCTGCTTCCCCTAAGTGCGGATTTTTTATCATGCGTTACCATGACAATACTTTGTCCCTTTTTATGAAGTGATGAAAAAACATCAAGCACTGCTGCTGAATTTGCTGAATTAAGCGCTCCTGTAGGCTCATCAGCAAACAAAACCTTAGGATTATTTATAACTGCACGTACAATTCCTGCACGCTGAGCCTCTCCGCCTGAAATAAGCGAAGGCATTTTTTTCTGTGTGTTTTCAGGTATATTTACAAGCCCAAAAAGCTCCTTTGCCCGCTTTACAATGTCTGTCTTGTCCTTAGATGTGAGCACGCCTGCCGTTATTACATTATCCATAAGACTCATTTTATCAATAAGATAAATTTGCTGAAACACAAATCCACATTTGTCCCTTCTGAATACAGCCAGCCTGTCACTTGTAAGCTTAGTAATATCCGTTCCCGCAAAATCAATCTCGCCGCCGTCAGGCTTATCCATTCCCGAAAGGGAATACATGAGCGTTGACTTTCCTGCTCCTGACGAGCCCATAATAACGGTAAAGTCACCCTCATAAATATCAACATTCAAATCTGAATATATTGTCTGCAAACTATCCCCTTTTCCAAAGCTTTTTTTAAGATGTTTTGCCTGAATAATAGCTTTTTTTTCCATAAAAAATACCGCCTTTTTATACTTTTTATTCTAGTATGCAAAAAAGACGATATTTCTTCTAGCAACAATTGTTTACTTTGTGCATTTTTCTATGCTACTTTGCGTAGCATTGGCTTATATTATATCTTGTTTTCACTTCAACAAATATCTCTTATTCGTACCTCTCCCATCTATTTGAATAAGTTTCATTTCGCTCATTTCACGAGTAAGATTATATAAGCGGGTTTTCTTAATATCCAACAGTTGTTCAATTTCAACATCGGTTGCCTGACCGTGTTCTGCAATATAGGCGAGAACCTTTTTCATTTGAGACGTTAATGGTTTGATAGCAAGTTCGGGTGAAGCATCATTCATATTCGGAAGAACAATTTTAAAAGCATTGTGTGTTACCTCAATAACCGGCTGATACGGGCAGTTCTCATATAGCTTGAATATTCTACGAATACCGGTGCCGTAGCTTTCAATGAGGCGCAAACGATGGAATACTTCGGCAAGCTTTTTGTTTCTTGGCTGAGAAATGCCGATGCGAATATCATCGGTTGAAAGTCCAGAAAGAAGCCCGCCAAGAGAAATAAATTCCATTTTACTGTCATTTACATTGATAATAATGCTTCCGCTGAAGCTGTAATCACGGTGAACAAGTGCATTGAGAAGCGCTTCTCTGATTGCTTCTTCCGGATAATCCTTTTTATCGGTACGAATAACTCCTTTAATTGTTGAGCTTGTTTTATTGCAAAGTGCCAAGTAGTTCACAGTGTCCTCAAACTGATTAAATATTGAACCTCCAAATTCTTTGCTATCACGAAATTCCGTACAAGTTTCGTCCTTGAATACGGCAATCTTTGTCGTGTGAAGGCATTGGTCTGAAAGGAGAAGGGCTAGGTTTGTATAAAGGTCATTATGCGTTATTCCTAAAACACGATATTTTTCTTCGTTAAACTCTACACCATATCGCTTAAAAGCAACTTTTGCAGCCTCAAAAGTAAAATCTTGTTCAAGAGAACGCATTTCTTCGTAATTATCCCCATCGCTCTCTTTAATCATTCTGCGAATCTGTTCCGGAGAGGCTTGAACACTTGAAGCACCTTGGCGAACATATACACCGCTCGGCTTAGGACCTTTGCCTTTAAGATAATAGGGCTTATTTGTTCCTTCATTGACGGCAATGCGAACCACTTTGTTTTCTTGAATAGTATAGTGAACAAACATAGTAACATCCGGCATAATCGCATCACGAATACCATTGGTAATGCGGGTATATTCGTCATCTACATCTGAAAGTCCGACAGCTTCACCTTTATCGTCTATACCGACATATATAAAACCACCCTCGGTATTGGCAAATGCAATGACTTCCTTATAGATTTCCTCTGTGAATTTGGATTTGAATTCGATATTTTCAGTTTCAAAATTCATAGGGCGCTCCTCCTATACTTATCTGCTTATATTATATCCACAATTTCCACCTTGTCAAGTGAACAAAAGTGAAAATTTATGGAAATATATAAAAATATGCAATGGGAGGTGTTCAGTGAGGTCTATATATGCATAGTCAGCAGTTTCATAATTAAAGTAACATTTAGATATTCTTCTCGTCCTCCTCAATAACATACTTTAACATTTTTAAAGCTGTTATTTTTTTTGATTCTTTTTTTGATGATGATTTTGATAGATAAATTTTGTCGTATTCTTTGATTTTACATTTACATTTCCAAACAGGATTGCCGTCATGGTCGTGTATTTCTTCAAATTCATAAATTGGAATTGAAAAAAAACCACGCCGAGCAAGTATTTCAAGTTGGTTTATCGCATTTTCTTTAGTGGGCATGGTAAGCCCCTGCAGGGCCGTTCCGCGGTATGGCCTGTCCTTTCTCTGAACAATAGAAAACACCCAGCATAGTGCAGCCGTCCCGGCTGCTTTCATCGGGTGTGTATGGCGTTCTTTATTTTCTTAGGTTGTTCCCTCCCTCTCTGAAGGGCTGCATCTTTGTCAGCCATAAATAAAAACAGCGGGCGCACTGCAATCCACAT
>JAAVIA010000029.1 GCA_014799405.1 Lachnospiraceae bacterium | reverse complement strand
TTTAAGTATTCTCCAACACCGGTTATGGTTCCGCCCGTACCTACACCTGCTACAAAAATGTCAACCTTTCCATCCGTCTGTTCCCAGATTTCAGGACCTGTTGTTGCCTTATGTACGGCAGGATTAGCAGGATTTACAAACTGACCTAATATAACAGCTCCTTCAATCTCATTTTTTAATTCCTCTGCCTTTGCAATAGCACCCTTCATTCCCTTAGCTCCTTCGGTAAGAACCAATTCAGCACCATATGCTTTGAGCAGGTTTCTTCTTTCAACACTCATGGTATCCGGCAAGGTCAGAATTGCCTTATAGCCCTTTGCCGCTGCCACTGCTGCAAGACCGATTCCTGTGTTTCCGCTGGTAGGCTCAATAATCGTTGCGCCTTCCTTTAAGATACCCTTCTTTTCTGCATCCTCAATCATGGCAAGTGCAATACGGTCTTTTACAGAACCTGCCGGATTAAAATACTCAAGCTTGGCAAGTACTGTTGCTCCTGATATTCCTGCTTTCTTTGTGTATCTGTTTAATTTTAAAATAGGTGTTTTTCCAATTAGCTCCAATGCACTTTCGTTAATCTGACTCATAAATAATACCTCCTGATTTTTAATTATTTAAATGGTATAACAGCACCATCATATGTTTCATTTATATAGTTTGTAATCTCATCTGATGTCAATACTTCAACCAATGCCTTAATTTTTTCATCATTTTCGCTGCCTTCCTTCACACCAATTATGTTCACATAAGTTTTTGCTGCTTCGGAATCTGCCTGCTCATATGCAATTGCATCCTTTCCAACTGAATATCCTGCTTCCAGAGCATAGTTACCATTTAATACAACAAAAGATGTTTCATCTACTACTCTTGCTACCTGTGCTGCCTCAAGCTCTACAATTTTAACATTATACGGATTTTCTGCAATGTCATTTACAGTAGCAGTAAGTCCCGCACCCTCTTTCAAGGTAATGATACCATTATCCTGTAACAAAAGCAGTGCTCTTGCTTCATTTGTTGTATCATTTGGAACGGCTATGGAATCACCATCTGCAATGTCACTAAGACTTTTCTTTGTTCCCGGATAAATACCAAACGGCTCATAATGGATTTTACCTACACTCACAATGTGCGTACCCTGTTCCTTGTTAAAGCTTTCAAGATACGGAAGATGCTGCGTGTAATTTGCATCAAACTCTCCGCTTTCTACCACAAGATTCGGCTGAACATAATCATTGAAAACCGTAATTTCCAATGTATATCCCTTCTCCTCTAACAGCGGCTTAGCCTGCTCCAAAATTTCTGCATGTGGGGTTGCGGAAGCTGCAATTTTGATTGTCTTATCATCTTTGGATTTTCCACATCCGGCAAGTGTGCCTACCAAGAGCGCACCTATCAATGTAGTAACCAAAATCTGCTTTAATCCTTTTTTCATTCTTTTTTCCTCTACTTTCTTTTTGTTTTTTATTTTATATCTTCTGTTCTTATCTGCGCTTATCCGTGCGATTAGCTATAAGCATGCCAATGGTCTGAAATATTTGCACTAATAAGATCAGTAAAATAACTGTAGTAAACATGATATCCGTCTGATATCTGTAATATCCATAGCGTACTGCTATGTCACCAAGTCCGCCGCCTCCGACTGCGCCCGCCATAGCCGAATATCCAAGTATGGTTCCAATTGCTATCGTTACTCCTGTAATCAGAGAGGTTTTTCCTTCTACTAATAATACTTTTGTAATAATTGTAAATGTTCCGGCTCCCATTGATTTAGCGGCCTCCACCACACCCGCATCTACCTCTTTCAGAGATGATTCCACCATTCTGGCGATAAATGGTGTGGCTGCTGCCACAAGAGGAACAATCGTTGCGGTAGAGCCATAGCTTTGACCCAAAAGGAATCTTGTAAATGGTATGAGTAAAATCAATAAAATTAAAAACGGAATACTACGTACCACATTTGCTATGATATCAAAAATTTTGTATATTACCTTATTCGGTTTTAAACCATCCTTGTCTGTTATACAGAGTAACACTCCCATAGGAAGCCCCAGAACATAACCCATTGCTGTTGATACTAACGTCATATAAATTGTTTCCACAATTCCTTTTCCTATCATGGATATTACCTCAGGTGTCCACATTTACACTTCCTCCCTTCCGTCAAGCTCCTCTATTTCTATGTTCCTCTCCCTCAGATATGCTTTCATCTCATCCTTCTTTTCAGATGTTCTTTGAAACTCTAACACCATTTCACCCTTTGCCACACCTCCTACATTTTTTGTAGCTGCTTTCAGTATGTTTACCGGTTCGTTAAATTTGAGTATCATGTTTGCAATCACAGGCTCAAATGCAGAATTCTCTGAATATATAATTCGTAATTTACTTCCACCTGTAATATCACTTACTTCCTGAATCACCTGTTTCTCTGCCTGTGCATCTACATCCGTACGAAGAAGTTCCCTTGCAACCTCAGACTTCGGATGATTGAAAATATCAATTGTACTGCCTGTTTCAACAATCTGACCTTCCTTCATAATAGCAACCTTGTTGCATATCTGTCTTACAACCGACATCTGATGTGTAATCACGACAATTGTAATTCCCATTTCGCGATTAATATTTTTCAGAAGCTCTAATATGGATGATGTTGTCTGCGGATCCAATGCACTTGTTGCTTCATCACAAAGTAAAATCTTTGGTTCACTAGCAAGTGCCCTTGCTATGGCAACCCTCTGCTTTTGCCCACCGGAAAGTTGTGAAGGAAAGGCTTTTGCCTTATCCGGCATTCCCACCTTTTCCAGAAGCTTTGCCGCTCTCTTTTCTGCATCCTTTTTGGATACTCCCTGAATCAATAACGGAAAACAGATGTTGTCAATGACATTTTTTTGCATCAACAGGTTGAAATGTTGAAATATCATTCCTACCTTTTCCCGTTTTTTTCTAAGCTCCCTGTCTGACAAACCGGAAAGCTCTTCTCCTTGCAGCTTTACCACTCCCTCTGAAGGAATTTCCAAATAATTCATACATCGTACCAATGTGCTTTTACCCGCACCGGACATACCGATAATTCCATATATATCTCCTGCTTCTATGGATAAACTCACATCATTCAATGCCTGTACATGTCCTTCCTTTGTCTCAAAGGTTTTATTAATATGTAAAAGCTCAATTTCTGGCATTTGCTCACCTCTTTTCTGTAAAGTAAAAAAGTGGTTGCCATATACATGACAACCACACATTTAGCTTTATCAATTATGTACTTCATGCATACGAAAAGGAAACTGTATTTATTTTTTCAGTCTTGCAGCAACACATATATATTGGCATTAATAAATTCATTCTTCTCATATGCAGTCTCCTTTCTTTTTCCTATTTATTTGATAGGTTTAATATGTTTATGGTGTGTATTTTATTCTCTATTTCTTAAACTGTCAATCCCTTTTCTCATATTTTGTATTTGTTAATTCCTATTACATATTATAGCTTATAACTATCACCTGACTATTTCTCATAGTATCGTCCCACCTCCTGCTACTAGATTACCGTCATATAATACAAGTGCCTGTCCCGGTGTTACCGCCCTCTGTGGCTCCATAAAGATGCACTCATACAGATCATCTTCCAACCGCCGTACAGTACAGTGAGAACCTCCGTGATTATATCGTATCTTGCCAATATAAGTTTTATGTTCTGAAAAAATCGGTTCTGACATATGGTTTACCTGAGACATATACACTTTTTCAGACAGATTATCTTCTAATCGTCCGACTACAATTTCATTTGTCTCTGGTTTAATTCTGACCACAAATGCCGGATATCCTAAAGACAAATGTAAACCTTTGCGTTGACCTACCGTATAATGAATTATCCCCCGATGTCTGCCAAGCACATGCCCTTGCATATCCACAAAATTACCCGGTTCCGATTTTGCTCCCTTAACATCTTCTATGTAGGATGCATAATCTCCATCCGGCACAAAACAAATTTCCATACTATCCGGCTTATGCGCCACCGGCAGTCCCACTTTATCTGCAATCTCACGTACTTTGTCCTTTTCATATCCCCCTATCGGCATCAAGGTTCTCGCCAATTGTTCCTGTGTCAGATTGTATAGGGCATAGCTCTGATCTTTTCTGTCTGTCACAGACTTTTCAATAGCATAGCGTCCATTATCCATCTGACATATTCTTGCATAATGTCCTGTTGCAATGTAATCTGCTCCGATTTCCATGCTGCGTCTCAATAACGACTCCCATTTAACATAACGATTACATGCAATACAGGGATTGGGAGTACGTCCTGCCTGATATTCATTTATAAAATAGTCAATGACATATGTTTTGAAGTCCTGTTTAAAATTCATTACATAATAGGGAATATCTATCACCTGTGCCACTCTTCTGGCATCTTCCACAGCACTCAGTCCACAGCATCCACCCTCAGACTCCTGTTTCTGCCGCTCCTCATCCTGCCAAATCTGCATTGTCACACCAATAACTTCATATCCCTGTTCTTTTAATAAATAAGCTGCCACTGATGAATCGACTCCACCGGACATACCTACAACCACGGTCTTGTGCCCGTCCATATCTCTACCTCTTATAGTTCATTTACACTTAACTAAAAACATCTGCCACATGATGCTATTGCCTATAGTTAGATTAATCTTCAAGTAAGATTATAAATTTGCAAAATCCAAAAACAATAACCGCATTTTCTCCTCTGTCTCAAAAAATTCATTTTTATGGTCTGTTCCTGTGTACACCTGCTTTCCATCCCTATAGGCAATCAGTGTATTCATGGGCACATTTTCCCATACTTTATGATTGAGCGGTCTGGTAGATATTACAACGGTATCTCCATTTTTATATGTATATAAACTATTTTGATAATTTGTATGTACATACATCAATTCACCATCAAATAAAAGAAGATTCACCTTATTTTCCGGCGATATTTCACACATAATTGTATCTATCAATTCAAACCTCTCCTGCTCTGACAACTCTTTTTTCTTTTCCAGCTCTGAATTTATCCGACTTATAATGTATGCCAAAATTCTTTCACTATCCGTTTGCCCCTGCTGGCTATATGTAAAAGGATTAAGTAAATCACAGTCAAAAATCGTTCCATTATGTGCCAATGTCCATGTCCTGTTACTGCAATCCCTCATTACAAAAGGATGCGTATTTTCATAATTAAGATTACCTCGCGTAGCAAGTCGTATATGTGCAATCATTTTATCCGCTTCCACTTTAAATTGTAATCTTTGCTTCAAATAAGAACTTTTATGGGATGCTTCCGGCTGTTTTTCCAAGGATACCGCATTACCATAAAAAAACGCCATTCCCCATCCGTTTGGATGTTCTATGCCGTGTGAGAAAAATTCCCGAAGAAGCTCATTTAATTCAAGCTTACTGCGGGAGGTTACACCAAACAATTCACACATTTATCCTCCCTGCCTTTCCTTTATAAGCTCAAGCCCCTTTTTTACATATCCGTTTCCGAATTGTTTTCTGATTTTCCACGCATACCGATTGTCTGCATCTGTAAATTTTTCATATTCAAACTGTAGAATTTCATCAACGTCTAATGAAAGTCTGCTATAAAATGCTTTCATCCTTTCAATTACTTTTAACGCCGCATGTGCCACAGAATATGTTTCTCCATTCGGTGTCAATATGTTGACTGTCTTTAAGTCATAGCGGGCCGCATTTTTAAAATTTTGCACCGCCTGAATCTGGTCCTTTTCACTGAATGACTGCATTGGCGTCGATGCAAGCCAAACCATTAAAAGCTGTGCAAAGACCACATCCCTTTCATCTACCCCGGCACTTACAAGAGGATTTAAATCAAACATACGCAACTCTATATGATTAACACCGTTTCTGCATAGTGACTCTAAATTATTTTCTCCTGCTGGCTTCAACCGTATTGGATAATACAGCTCCGATACTGCCTTTAACAGCCCTATATCCACATATTTTCGTATACTGTCTGCATATGAAGAAATATTATTATAATCGAGAATAGGTGCAAACTCATTCCAATATCCCATTTCACCGCATCTGACAGATGCCATTCCCGTAAACACATCCTGATTGTAAATGCCTTTCTCTACAAATGAACTGTCCAGAATCGGGCTTGCTGCAGTCACTGCAACAAGCAGCCAGCCATATACAACCATTTTCTGTGCAAGTTCCAGGTAAAACCGATTTTTGTACTCCTGATAATCTGTCTCCTCCTGTAGCTCGAAGTTGGTCCTTAGCAACTCCTCAGAAAACGAATAGTTGACATGAATGCCGGAAAAAGTCATTTTATACCGTCCATATTTGTCAGATAAATATTCCCTATATGCTGTTTTTGATACCTCGACGCCTTCAAAAACAGCAACTGGTATGTCACTTTCATTCTGAATATAAGGCGGATTGGAAAACAGCCACAAATATTCTCTATCCGGCAGGCTTTCTAACCTTTCATAAATACGCTTGTTGTGAAATTCCAATTCTTCAATTGCCTCTTTTGCGCTGGTATGTACGGATGTATTAATCTCCGTCTGATTTTCACAAAAATCCTTTACAATATGCTCATCATCTGTAAACGGATGAAGCGAATGGGATAACGTGCCGTCTTGCAAAATCCTTAAACTTTCCTTCTCCAACCCAAAATTTCCTTCTAAGATGCGTTTTTTAACAGCATCATTTTCAATATGCAGCATTCATTTATACCTCTATATTCTTCAAGCTTTTTTACTTAAATCTAAAACCATAATCAAAATTATCTAATCTTACCTGCAATGCAGCTTCATCCTCTATACACTTTCATTCAGTGCACACTTAATCCGGTTAAGTGCTTCCTCCAATATACTTCTCGGACATGCAACATTGATTCTCTGAAAGCCCTTACCGCTGTCACCGAAAATCTTTCCGCTATCCAGCCACAGCTTTGCCTTATTAACAATGAGGTTTTCCAATTCGTCCACACTAAGTCCTGTCTGTCTGAAATCAAGCCATACTAGATAAGTTCCCTCATGGTCAATCATTGTTACACCCTTAAGATTATTTTTTACATATTCTTTTGTAAATTCAATATTTTCCTCAATATATTTGTGTACTGCATGATACCACTCCTCACCTTTCGTGTAAGCAGCTTCACAGGCAACCAAGCCCATAACTCCCAACTGGCTCGTTCCTGCGGCATCTAATTCCCTACGGAACTTATGCTTTAATTCCTTATTGGGAATAAATATATTGGACATCAACATGCCTGCAAGGTTAAAGGTTTTGCTTGGTGAGGTACAGGTAATGCTGATTTGTTCAAATTCTTTTTTCAGCCCCGCAAATACAATATGGTTTCCCTTAAATACAAAATCCTGATGAATTTCATCGCTTATCACAAGCACCTGATGCTTCACACAAATATCCCCAAGCTTTGTAAGCTCCTCCCTCGTCCATACACGTCCAACCGGATTATGGGGATTACATAAGAAGAACAGCTTGATTTTTTCCTCCACAATCTTTCTTTCAAAATCTTCAAAGTCAATGTGGTAACGGTTATCCTCACCGAGATATAGTGTATTGCTTACTACTCTCCTGTTATTATCTTCGATTACCTCCGAAAACGGATAGTACACAGGAAGTTGTAACAACACTCTATCTCCCGGATTTGTATATGCCTTTACCGCCATTGCGAGAGCAAACACAATTCCCGGTGTTTTTACCAGCCATGTTTCCTTAGGCTCCCAGTCATGGTGACGAACCATCCAATCCCTTACAATCTCAAAGTAAGGCGATTGCACCTCACTATATCCGAAGATACCTTCCTTTACCCGTTCCACCAATGCATCCTCAATGTAAGATGATGTTTTAAAATCCATGTCTGCAACCCAAAGTGGCAATACATCCTCCGGCATTCCCCTGCGCTTTGCAAAATCATATTTCAGGCATCTTGTATTTTTTCTGTCTATTACTGTGTCAAAGTCAAGATTTCTCTCAGACATTTCCTATCATCTCCTTTTTTGTCACTATTATATATCATGGTTTTTACGGTGCCGTTTCTATCTCCCGAAATATAGTTTCCAGCTCTGTAATTAAGTCTTCCACATCCTCAATTCCTACAGAAAGCCTGAGTGTCTCCTCTGTAATCCCATTGTTCTCACGAATTTCCTTCGGAACATCCGCATGTGTTTGTGAAGTAGGATACGTTATGAGCGTTTCCACACCCCCTAAGCTCTCTGCAAACTTTATCAGTCTTACCTTTTCTAAAATGGCAAGTGCAAATTCCTTACTTTGAAGCTGAAAGGTAAGCATTGCACCAAAGCCTCTTGCCTGCCGTTTCATAATTTCATGTCCCGGATGTTCCGGCAGTCCCGGATAAATCACTCTTGTTACTGCCCTTTGCTGTTTCAACCACTTAGCAATTTCCAAAGCATTTTTCTGTGCTCTCTCCATTCGGATTCCCAAGGTTTTGATTCCTCTGAGAATCAACCAACAGTCAAAGGGTGCAAGCCCTGCCCCTGTGGTTTTTATTAAGAAACGGAGCTTCTCCCGAATATCTTCCCGATTCGTTACAAGAAATCCCGCCAATGTGTCATTATGTCCACCCAGATATTTTGTTCCACTATGTACTACAATATCCGCTCCCAAATCCAAAGGATTTTGATAGTATGGGGATAAAAATGTATTGTCAACAATGAGCAGCAGCTTATGCTTTTGTGCAATTTTTGCAACAGCATCAATATCCGTCACATTCATCATAGGATTTGTAGGCGTCTCAATATAAATTGCTTTTGTATTTTCTTTGATATAACCTTCCACATTCTCCCTATAGCAGTCAATGCTTGAAAAAGTAATACCGTTTTTCTCAGATACATTACGAAACAGCCTGATACTTCCACCATATAAATCTGCATCTGCAATTATGTGGTCTCCCGGTGCAAACAGCTCCATCAAAAGAGTAATTGCAGCCATTCCGGAGGATAATGCAAATGCATCAATTCCGTTTTCCAGCGATGCCATCACCTGTTCCAAATGCGCTCTTGTTGGATTTTGTAGCCTGCTATAATCATAGCCTGTACTCTGTCCTACTCCGGGATGGGCATAGGTTGCCGTCTGATAAATCGGATAGCTGATTGCCCCAAAGTGTTCACCTGATGTCTTTTCGTTTTCAATATGTAAACATTTTGTATTAATTCCAATTTTCATTTCATCGCTTCCTATCTTCATATTATTTTAATAGGTTTATAGTGTGAATAATAGCATCAATCTGCAAACTTTACTAATTCCTATTTTCTTCATTCTGTAATAGCTTTTGCCTATAATAATGCGGAATTTTTTCTCCGATTTATGTCTGTCACAAACAGAAACCGAATTTTTCACCTCATCGTCTTATCCTTAAATTTTTTTAACTCCGACAGATAGCACTCTCCTATTTCACTAATTTTGCTGTCTTGTCGTGCAATATATCCAATCGTCATTTTTTCATCGGAATGCAGTTTTATTGCTACATACTCTGAACCATTTAATTCTTCACATAAAATTCCTGAACAAATCGTATATCCGTTAATTCCAACCATAAGATTTAGTAATGTGGCACGGTCACTTGCTTTTATCAGTTTTTTATATGATACTGTGCTTAAAACCTCCTCTGCAAAATAAAATGAGTTATGTTCTCCCTGGGCAAAGGATAAGCACGGATATTCCATAAGAGCATCCAACTCAATTTCACTGTTTTTCGCTAACGGATGCTCCTTCCACATATATACATAAAGTCCACAATCAAACAACGGATGAAATTCCAGGAAATACTCTGACAGCAGCCTTTGTAAAACGTTCCGGTTAAATTCATTCATATATAAAATTCCCAACTCAGACCTATGGTTCTTTACATTCTCAATTAATGCATATGTAGTATCCTCATACACTTCAAATTCAAACTCATCCATTCCAAAGTGCTTTATTGTCTCAATAAATGCCTTTACGGCAAATGTATAATGCTGCATGGAAACACTAAATTTTTTCTTATTTTGCTTCCCACCCACATATTTCGCCTCCAGCAAATCATACTGTTCTAAAACCTGCCGAGCATATCCTATAAACTCCTCCCCCTCTGTTGTCAGGGAAATTCCTGTTTTGGACTTTGAAAATATTTGCAAATTAATTTCTTTCTCAAGACTATTAATAGCATTTGAAAGACTTGGTTGGGAAATAAACAGCTTTTTTGAAGCATCATTAAAAGAATTTTCACCTGCTGCGCACACAGCATATTTTAACTGCATTAATGTCATTTTTTACACTCCTTGCAATTATTCTAGGATTTTTACAGGTAAATAAAGCCATATCACTAATTGTACAAATCGCATTTTATCATTTAAAACCTATCTGGTCAATAGGTTTTATCGGTATTGTCATTTTTAGATTTTTTT
This sequence comes from Lachnospiraceae bacterium, assembly GCA_014799405.1. GTDB lineage: Bacteria > Bacillota > Clostridia > Lachnospirales > Lachnospiraceae > Coprococcus_C. The sequence goes on along the minus strand of JAAVIA010000029.1, from coordinate 14,218 downwards.
GATATACTGAATACAGTTAAGTACAATTTTTTATGAGGTGGCACATGATTTCAACAAAAGGCAGATACGCTCTACGTTTATTGGTAGATTTGTCAATGCACGAATCAGAAAACTATATTCCTTTAAGGGATATATCAAAAAGGCAGGGAATTTCCGAAAAATACATGGAAATCATTATAAAGGATTTAGTGAAACACAAGCTGATAAAGGGGCTTCGCGGAAAAGGAGGCGGCTACAAGCTGACACGCACCCCTTCTGATTACACTGTGGGTGAAATTTTAGAGTCCGTCGGTGAACAGCTTGCTCCGGTTGCATGTCTGCTTTCAGACGCAGAACCATGCAATCGTAAAAACAGCTGTCCTACCATAGCTATGTGGGAAAAATATAATACTATAACCCATGATTATTTCTATGGAATCACTTTGGCTGATTTAACATAATCTTTTGTTTGCCTAAACTGACAAAATCCGTTATAAAGAAAACTTGACACAAAATAACCAAAATGCGGGAGGAAAAGATATTGATTAAACGCTATTTTGTTCGATGCCGGGATTTAGAGGCAGGTATGCGTATTGACCAGGCAATCAAAGACCGTCTGGACCGCGTGCTTATTGCAAAATATACAATTTTAGATGATTACCAGATTAATGCCCTGAATAAAATGGGACTGGCTGGTGTGTATATCTCCGAAGGCGAAGAAGACGAACTCCCAAAAGAGCCGGAAAAACCATTGTCCAAAATGGCACGCTACAATGTCCAAAAATATCGTACCGAAGATCCTACAAAGGTTGCATTGAAAGAAAGCGTGAAAAAACGTGTTTCTGAAGGAATACAATATCTTTACAATAATACTTCCTCCGACGATTTCTCACAAGCATCAAACCGTATTACCTCCGACCTGCTCAAAGCAATTACGGAGAACGACGCAATTGCCGTGGATATCAATTCTTTAAAAACAAGTGATGAATATACCTTTAAACACAGTGTTGATGTTGCAACGATGTCTATGATTATCGCTAAAAGAGCCGGAATGAAGCGTGATGATATTTACAATGTCGGAATTGCCGGACTACTGCATGATATGGGGAAATCCAAAATTCCATTAAATATATTAAATAAACCGGCTAAGCTTGATGACGAGGAATTTGAGGTTATGAAATCCCATCCTGTCCTTGGCTACAATATTCTCAAAGAGAAGGAAGATTTCAATCCCGCCATATCTCTTGCTGTCCTGCAACACCATGAAAAAATGAACGGAACAGGATATCCACTTGGTGTGTCATCTGACAAAATAATCAATTATGCAAAAATATTGTCAGTTACGGATGTTTATGATGCCCTTGTTACAGAACGTCCTTACAAGAAGGCATTTACACAGCGTACTGCGGTTGAAATGATTATGTCCATGACAGAGGAACTGGATTTATTTTCCATGCAAAGCTTTCTTCAAAGCGTTATCCTCTATCCTGTTGACTCAATTGTATCTCTCAGTAACGGTGAGGAGGCAAAGGTTGTTGAAAACCATCCGGATTTCGTACTCAGACCAACTGTTGTGGGAATAGAAACAGGAAATGTCTATAATCTTTCNGACGACATTTCCTGNGCAAGTATTATCATATTNTAANTTTNTGTNTTNATTATTACTTCAATCTTAAGAATCACAATATTGAGCTTGTACTTCTACTTCCTTCACATTCAATTCCTTATAGGTATGAGCGATTAAAATAACNGTAATCACAAAGGTTAAAATATCAGATACCGGCATGGAATACAGTACTCCGTCCAATCCCCAAATCACCGGCAGATAAATAGCAAATCCAACACCAAACACCACTTCACGAATCATGGAAAGAGCGGTAGATGCAGCCGCTTTCCCCATTGCCTGTAAAAAGATAAAGCATGCCTTATTTACACATGCCATAATAATCATACATAAATAAACACGAAATGCCTTAACAGCAAATTCTGTATAATAACTGCTTTCATTTGACGCTCCAAAAACAGAAATCAACTGCTTTGGAAATATCTCAACAAGAATAAAGGCAATCACACCGACTAAAGNCTCCGTTAGCAGCAATTTTGTAAACAGGGCTTTGACACGTGATTTATTACCTGCACCTATGTTATATCCCACAATCGGAATACATCCTGCTGCCATTCCAACTACTATCGAAATTACAATCTGGAAAAATTTCATCACAATACCTACAACAGCCATCGGAATTTGAGCATATTGTACCTGCCCGAATATCTCATCCATCGCCCCATATTTCCGAAGCATATTGTTAATAGCCGCCATTGCCGCAACTAAGGAAATTTGCGATAAAAAGCTTGTAATACCCAAAAGTAATGTCCTGCCACAAATTTGGAAATCAATTTTCAAATCCTCTGATAACGGCTTAATCGTTTTCATGTGCATAATGTACCATATTGCTAAAACAGCCGTAATCACCTGACCAATTACTGTCGCAACTGCTGCTCCCATCATTCCCCATTTGAATATAAAAATAAACACAGGGTCAAGAATAATGTTTGCAACTGCCCCGGCAAGTGTTGATGCCATGGCAAATTTAGGGCTTCCGTCAGCACGTATAATGGGATTCAATGCCTGCCCAAACATGTAAAACGGAATTCCAAGACTAATATAAAAAAAGTATTCCTTTGAATGGTAAAANGTTTCTTCATTTACGGTTCCTCCAAACATATCAATAATTTGCGTTTGGAAAATCAGATAAATTGCAGTTAATATCAAGCTGACAGCTATAACAATAACTATGGCATTACCAACACTTCTTTTTGCGTCATCTTTNTCNCCNTTCCCAAGACATATGCTGACAAANGCACAACAGCCGTCACCTATCATAACTGCGATAGCTAATGCTACTACTGTAAGTGGAAATACTACTGTATTTGCTGCATTACCATAAGAGCCAAGATAGCTTGCATTAGCAATAAAAATTTGGTCAACGATATTGTAAAGTGCTCCGACAAGAAGTGAAATAATGCAGGGAATTGCATATTTCCTCATCAGCTTACCAATACGTTCTGTTCCTAAAAACTGATTATACTGTTCCATTAAATCCATCATCCTTTCTTTCATAACAAAGTACCTTTGTCACTAAAGCTTCCTAAATAAAAATAAAGCGCATAGCCTGACGTTTGCTGGATTTACGCCATCGGCCACACGCTTTCATATACTTATAGAACAAAGTTTTCTGATTAAATAAAAAACGCATAGTTCATGCGCAACCGGAATTACGCATGAATGCTACACGTTGTATATGCATTATACACATATTTTNAAAATTTTTCAAGTTAACTTTTTAGAAAGATGTTCATTTTTCTCAAACATAAACCTTCTATTGTTCCCAATCTGCCCAACGTTATTATTACATACCGAAATATCCTGCAATCTCCTTCATTCGTTCAGACTGCTTCACCTTAAACGGACAACGTTTGTCACAATGTCCACAGGAAACACAATCGGATGCATGTTTCTCCAGCTTGGAATAATGATCNTCTGCCATCGTATCCCCGGCAACTGACAAGTCATAATATTTGTTTATAAGACCTATATTCAACCCCGCAGGGCATGGCTGGCAATGATTACAATAGACGCAGCTTCCCACAGCATCCTTTGGGGTAAGTGTAGCGATAANACTATAATCTCTTTCATCCTGTGAAGCATCAAAAAANCCCAAAAGCCTNTTNACATCCTCNGCATTTCGTATNCCCGGAAGAACAGTAAGAACACCCGGNTTATCCANAGCATACTGAATACACTGATAGTCAGTAAGTGCCCTTCCAAAGGGTGAGGTTCCNNCTTCCAATAGCTGCCCACCTGAAAATGGCTTCATAACAGAAATTCCGACTCCCTCTGCCTCACACCTCCGATACAGGCGCATTCTCTCATTCACATTTCCATTTGCATATTCTCCATGATGATAATCATATCCCGGATTTATGGAGAACATAAGCTGTTCCACAAAGCCTTCATCAAGAACCTTATTCGCTGCCTCAGGTGTATGGGTGGAAAGTCCGATATGCCTGACTACGCCTTGGTTTTTCATATCAAGCAAATATTGTAACACACCATTTTTCTGATATGCCTCCCAGTCAGCAATTGCATCAATACAATGAATAAATCCATAATCAATGTAATCTGTTTTCAAATTGCGAAGCATATAGTCAACCTGTGCCTTGACCTTATCTAAATTTGTAGTCCAGCCATACTCACCGGTTTCGTAATTTGCACCAAAATGAACCTGATAATACATATCCTTTCTGAGTCCGCTAAAAGCCTTTCCATAATACTCAAAAGTTTTTGCTCCTGCGGTTGCCAAATCGGCACAATTAATACCCTTTTCATGTGCAAGCAGCAATGCTTCCACAGCATCCCGTTCTGATGTACCTGATATGTAGCTTGTTCCCATGCCGATAACACTAAATTTGTCCCCGGTCTTCTTATTTATTCTATATTCCATTGCAAATTCCAACCGCCTTTCACCGATACTTTATTTGTTGATTGTAACATGAAAGGCACTCTTTTGTCACTCCACATTCTTTAAGGCTTCATCCATCGGAATCTTCTTTATTCTCCTGAAATCAAATATCATAACAATTAAATAACCAAGTAAGACAAAAGCAAACATTTTAGCATATCCCACAGGCTCAATAACAAACGCAAACCATCCACTGTAGTCAACCATAATTGCCTTCCATACCTGTTCCATAATAAATGTTCCTAAAACAACACTCACCGCATCAGCAATAAGTAGAACTACGGTTGTTGAAAACATATATAGTCCTGATATTTCTCTGTTTTCGTAGCCCAGAATTTTTGTCATCGATATTGCATTTTCGTTCTTCTCTATAATAATCTTTGTAAGCAGATAAATCAGCACTGCTGAAAGAAGAATACATAAAACCTGAAAATATTGCATATAAGCTCCCATGGAATGGTCAAGCTGGTCACACATTTTGGTTATATCCCTCTTCGTTATAACCGTTGCTATATTCTCCTCGTTAATATCCGTGATTTCCGAGTCAGACATGTATCCGCTAAATTCCTCGTCCTCCAGTTCAAATAAAGTGCGATAATTTTGTATTGGCATGAAGATTGCAAGACTAAGACTTCTGTCATAAATTCCTGCCACCTTAAATTCGTACTGCTTACTCTCATATTTTTCATCAAGGTAAATCGTGTCTCCAACCTCAATGTCATACTTTTCACTGTAGGATTGTGAAATATAAACCTCGTTTTCACCAATAGCATTTAACCCTGCAATATTTATGTATTTGCTGTTTTCAGAAACTCCATATACAGAAATTTCTTCATCCATATTGTTACTCTTTCTCTGAAGGGAGCGCATTCCAAATTTTTCTGCTTCCCTGTTTTGGGTATCTACGATACCCCCGTCAACCGTTTCGTATGTCTTGAGCACATACTGATATTTTGCAAACATCATGTCCTCGGCATTATCCTGATAGTATTTCAGCGTATCCGGCATTCCTACTGCCATTGCAAGCATCACCATAATAAATAAAACACCGATAAAAAGGATGATATAATTCGGCATATTCTGAAGCATAATTCTAAGACGGAATCTGTTGAAAAATTTCCATCTTGGCAAACGCACTGCTTTGCTTCGTTTCTTTTTCTTTAAATCGCGTCTCAAAAACTGCAATGGTGTATGCTGCATCATTTTTGTAATAACAACAAGATTTACAACAAGCATAAGCACAACCGGAATAACCGTTGTCTTGAAAAATGCTTCCGGATTCCATATCGTTTTATAGGTCGGAAGACTATAACTGTTATAATACATGGATACCACTATATTTTTAAATACAGTATAACCAAGTACATTACCTAAAACTGCCGATATGAGAGTCACAATGACAGGCATCGAAAGATAATGTCTTATCAGCTCCCCTTTGCTATACCCTGATGCACGTAATGTTCCTATTGTAGTTGCTTCCTTTGCAATCTTATTACTTATTGTAACTGCAAAAATAAATGCAATAATAACAATCAATATGTCAAGAAGAACTCCTCCCATTGCCTCGTCAGATCCCATATCATCCGTTGCAAAATTGACTGCTGCATTTGCGTAGCGGGGAATATAATCCTCTATGCTCACATTATTTATAGCAGTAGTTGTAAAGAGCCTCTCAAGAAAATCATCCGACATTTTCTTTTCTTCCTGTTCATCCTCAGGTGTTTTTTCATACTTCCATGCATATGTATAATGGATAGCCTTGCCCAAACGATTGAATCCCTCCTCCGTCACCATTGCCACATCAAACTTTAGTGCATCAAACATAAAATCTGTATTTTTTTCATGTAAGGTTGAGTAATTTACATAGGCAATCAACCCCACTACCTTATATTCCTGTCCACCGACCGTAATTGTATCTCCCAACCTGATTTTTGCATTATCCGCATGCATGCGGTCAATGCATATTTCATCCTCTGTCTCAGGAAAACTTCCTTCCATAAGGCATGCAAGGTTTATTTCATCTGTCCTTGAAAATACCCTTACTGTTCCGTCAACAACGCCATCATTATCCTTATCTTCTTCCTCGTTTCTATAAAAATTTTCATAGAGCTTTACGGAGTCCGCATCTTCTTCTGACTCAATAGCCGTAATCAAATCCTTATCCGCCTTGCTTCCAAGCTCAAAATGTCCATCCTCCAATTTATATTTTGATATCCCCTCGTCGGCAGCCTTCATCATACTTCCGTTGGCAACATACATTCCTGACACAAACCCTATTGTAAGAATAAGAAACAAACTTACCACAAGGTACTTTCTCCAGTCACCTGCCAGCTCTTTTGGAACTCTTTTTCTCAAAGGATTTTTTATACCTGCTTTTTTCATATATGTCACCCCTTACCAATCCAAATCCGCTGCGGATATTTTGCTTTCATTAATATTGTTATGGCGTACCACTCCGTCACGAAGCTTAATTACATGATTTGCCATATTCTTAATTGCCTCATTATGCGTAACCATAATTACGGTATTTCCGTATTTTTCATTGACATCCTCAATCAGCTTCAATATTTCCTTGGAAGTATTATAGTCCAAAGCACCTGTAGGCTCGTCACAAAGCAGTATATCGGGATTTTTAACAATTGCACGCCCAATGGAAACACGCTGCTGTTGACCTCCTGACAATTGATTTGGCAGCTTATACCTGTGGTCGTAAAGCCCAAGCGTGTTTAAAAGCTCATCAATATCAAGCGGATTATCCGACAGATATGCCCCTACTTCAATATTTTCTTTTACATTTAAATTGCCAATGAGATTATACATTTGAAAAACATAGCCTAAATGCTTTCTTCGATATAGTGTAAGCCTTTTTTCATCCATGTCTTTCAGCTTATCACCATTTATAGAAATNTATCCNGAATCGGCGCTGTCTATCCCACCGATAATATTAAGCAATGTAGATTTTCCNGANCCGGAAGGTCCAAGAAGTACACAAAATTCACCNTTTGCAACTGAAAAGCACATTCCGCGAAGAACCTCCTGACGAGCTTCCCCACTTCCAAAGCCTTTCTTTAAATCAACAATTTCCAAAAAATTTTTTTCTTTTTCTGACATATATACAGGTTCCTCCTAAATAGCTTTTTAAAGTTAGTTTNGACTAACTTNTTATCTGCATTATATGTCTTTATTTTTTTNATGTCAAGTAGTCTTNACTAACTTTTTTGTCCTAACTGGTTATTTTATNGCATTTATACATTATTATACTTAGACAATATCGGGAAATTCCAGATAGATATATAATTGCTCTCCNTTATACTTCGCCCATATCCTGCCATNCATCTGCTCCACAAGTGCCTTTGCAATTGACAGTCCTAATCCGGTTGAATCACGTGCTGATTCCACCGTAAAGAATCGGTCAAATANNNTTCCNACCTGTATTTCATCCATTCCGNAAGCTGTGTTGCTAAATAAAACTCTACCATCATCATCAAGNCAGACCTTCAGGTCTCCGTCACTGTATTTCAGTGCATTATTAAGAATATTATTGAAAATNCTTACNAGNGCNGANCGNTTTAACNGCCTTGTCACCTGCTTATCCGTAATAACGATTTCGGGGNCAATTCCTNTGCCTTTCATCGCTCCGTAAAATCCAAGCANACATTCCTCCAANACTCCCTTTACATCCACNTTNTCCTTTTCAAGCTTTTCTTGTGAAAGAATAACCGTGTAACGAAAAAGCTCCTCCGTAAGCTGCTTTAAACTTTCGATTCTGTTANCTATATAGTCAAGGTACAGTTCAANCTTTTCNCTTTTNTCTTCTTGCTCAAGCATTTCCAAATATCCGCATATTGCAGTAAGCGGNGTCCTTAAATCATGTGAAATATTCGTTACCGCATTCNTNAGCTCCACATCNCCCTGNTAAAANCGNTGCCGTTCACTGCGAAGCTTACGAAGCTCTACATTTATGGAGGATGCCAGACTCNTTATATATTTGTCGTTGCTGGAAACATCAATCAATGTGTTTGTTTCAGTCATGAGCCGGTCGGCAAAGGCATGTTCAATTTCCTTTGCTGACCTTNGCATTAATGTTATTTTTATAATAAGAGCAACAATAGTCAAAGCCATAATGCCGACCAGCACCCACAACCATTTGTTCATTATAATATCCCTACTTTAAATTCTTTTTCTTAAAAACAATTACCCCTGCTGTTGTGGCTCCGATTAATATTATAACATCGTAAACCATCATAATNTTTTTGGGNTTTCCGTAAGAAACTGTAAACATCTGTCCANNAGGTAAAACATCATAAACNAATTCATATATGTCACGCTTTTTACCTGACAAATAAGAAGGATTTTTTTCCTGCTCCATTTCTATAAAATCACCNTTTTCATCAACNANGGNATATCCGCCATAATATTCCGGNNCNTCNAANCTNNTNTNTANATAGCCGGCAATCAATANNATAATAANCATAAAACTAAGACAGGNTACNCTCCCTNTTGATTTACTTTGTATTAACATGGANANCANCANCAAAAGAGCTGTCATGGTAATTACAATGACAAATAGCATANATATTTTTGCCAATAAAANTCCAGCTCCCGTATCCACACCNAGCAAAAGGCTTCCCAGTCCCCATGNTACAAANATGCATATGGCNTGTAAAATAATATTTGCAACAATACATACAACAAGCTTAGAAATATATATGCTGCTTCTCTTATGTCCCACAATAAGCTTATTTCTTATTGTTCCATCCGAGTACTCTGTTCCTACAAACAAACCTGTAAAAATTGCCATAAGAAATAAAACAAACATTGGACCCATAAAAATCATATCATCAGCTTTGCTGTATTCAGCCGGCAAATTTGCATATGCTGTAGCATTTGCTCTTACATCCGACCACCGCATTATAATAAACAAAGCACCCAACGCACCTGAAAGAAACATACATACTTTAAATAACCCGCTTTTGAACAGCCTTATAAATTCGGCAGAAAGCAATTTATTCATCATCGCCACCTCCTACCAAATTAATATAATATTTTTCCAGACTGTCACCACGCTCAGTAATAGATAAAATCTCACAGTTTTCCTTTGCAAGAGCCATTGTAAGCTCTGTCACACTGATTTGACTGTATATATCTGCCTCAGTATCTGATACTATGCTATACTCTATTTTCATTTCATCCATAACACGGCAAAGTGGCTTTGTATCATTTACCGTAAGCCTCTTACATTTACGGCATTCTGCCTCCATCTCAGAAGCGCTTATCTCCCTGACAAGCCTTCCCTTGTCTATAAATCCATAGTGGGTAGCCAGCTTGGAAAGCTCATCCAAAATGTGACTGGAAATAAGCACTGTAATCTGCTTTTCCCTGTTAAGCTTTAAAATAAGCTCACGCATTTCCACAATTCCCTGTGGGTCAAGGCCGTTAACAGGTTCGTCAAGGACAAGAAAATCAGGAGAACCGCAAAGTGCAATGGCAATCCCCAGACGCTGCCTCATACCAAGAGAAAAGTTCTTTGCTCTTTTTTTGCCTGTGTTTTCAAGCCCTACCAGTTTAAGTAACTCCAATATCTCATCCGTGGATGGTACTCCCAAAATCCGATACTGCTGCATAAGATTTTCCTTGGCCGTCATATCTAAATAAATTGAAGGTGTTTCAACTACGCCTCCCATTCTCCGCCTCATTGCATAAATGCCTGTGCCTGTATTTTTTTCTCCATATAACGTGTAGCTTCCACGTGTTGGCTCCTGCAAACCGCAAATCAAACGAATCAAGGTTGTTTTTCCTGCACCGTTTTTACCTATAAACCCATAAATAGCACCCTTAGGTACATGCATACTGAGTCCATCCAGTGCTTTAAACCCTTTGTAATATTTGCAGAGTCCATTTGTCTCTAAACAATATTCCATAAAAATAACTCCTTTCTGAATCATAACCGTATTCTACATCCAAACAGTAAAGAAACCGGTCAAGAAAAGAGTAAAGATTTAGTCAATATTTTTACCCTACAAAACGAAATCCAATTCCCCATACAGCTTCAATATATTCCTTTTCGCTGACCTCACGCAGCTTTTTGCGCAAATTACTTATATGCTGTTTCAATGAGGAATCCGTACAGTCAGGGGTATCCTCGCTTATGCGCTCCAAAATCACAGACTTTGATATTGCATTTCCCTCATTTAACATAAGCAGCTTTAAAATAGCATGTTCTGTTTTCGTAAGTTTAACCATGTTCCCTGCAACACTTACCTCATGTGTTCCGGCATCCAGACTTATATCCCCCACCGTAAGTATATCATTTATGGTATTTCCTCTGCGGTTTCTAAGCTGCACCTTAATCCTTGCCATAAGCTCCCTAATTTCAAATGGTTTTGTAATATAATCCGCCGCACCGCCAAGAAGCAGGTCTACCTTGTCATCAATCCCAATCTTGGCACTTACTACTATGACAGGTATATTCTTTATTTTGGGGAGAAGCTCCTCCCCCGACAAACCCGGAAGCATCAAATCCAGCAAAATAACATCAGGCTCCTCCTTCTCAAGCAAAAGGAGTGCTTCCGTTCCTGAATATGCCTGTACCCCGTCATACCCTTCATTACTTAATGCTTCCTTGAGCATATTTCCAATATATACATCATCATCTATAATCATTACCTTACTCATTTTCTCAAAAATCTCCTGTCTCACTCGGGTTGAATATTGTTCACATAGGTAGTATACTTTGAACGGGATAAATCAACAATTTACAATTTGGAGTATAGTGATGTTTGAAGATATTTTCAAGAGGAAAAAGTATAATATAGAAAAAATGTCTGCTTATGGGTTTATCAGAAAAGACGGACAAAGCATATATAAAACTAATATCATGGACGGTGCTTTCATACTCCATGTTTTTGTAGCAGAAAACGGAGATGTGGATACTGATTTGATTGAAATTGAAAATGGTGAGCCCTATGTACTGTATAAGACAAATGCTTCGGGCACTTTTGTTGGAGAAATCCGAGCGGCGGTCGAAGCAGTACTTACAGATATCGCTAATGCCTGCTATGACTCATTAGTTTTCAAAACAAAGCAGGCACAAATGGCAATAGAATATGTTCGTGAAAAATATGGTGATGAACTGGAATTTTTATGGACAAAATTTCCTGATAATGCTGTATGGAGAAGGAAAGATAATCAAAAATGGTATGGTGCAATTTTGACAGTAAACGGGAAAAAGATAGGACTTAATACTGATAAAATCGTGGAAATTATCGACCTGCGTATGAAGGCAGAAAACAGGAATGACATTTTGTCCAGAGAACATTACTACCCCGGTTGGCATATGAATAAAAAAAGCTGGTATACAATAGTCCTTGATGATTGTATACCAGATGAAGAAATAAAACTGCGAATAACAGAAAGTTATGAATTAGCAAATAAATAAAAATACATTTTATGGGATTCTTGAAAATTTCGGTTTATCAGGTGGATTTCGCCGTTTGGTGAAATCCACCTTTACAACATTTTCTACATTTACTCTACGATTTTACACTCAAAAGCTTCAAGCTCCAAGCCATCAACCGTAATCTTTGACTGATTATGATTGATATACATTTTTATCTTCTGATTTTCGCTGCCTCGTTCCACGACCTCAACACCTTCCTCGGACGGGTGCATCTGTATATCATTTTCATTCATGGCAGTTTCCATAAGCAGCTTTAAAATTTTTTCCTCAAGTCCGCAGCCGATATAATAAACGCTTCCCTTTTCATATCGTTTTCTCGTAACCGCAGCATATCCCATATAAAACAAATCTCCGTAAGAAAAAAGCATTTCCGCTGTTTCATCATCCTTAATCATATCCCTGAATATTCCGCCATATCCGTTTATTTTCTTATAATCGCCGTGTCCGATAACCGGAAATGCGTCATACTCCTGAAGGCTTTCTGTTTCCTCCACGGTTATTCCCGTAAGCTCATTATAATTTACAGGTATGGTCTTTCCAAATGGAACATTATTATCCTCATCCTTAACTGCACATCGATAGGTGAGAACTGCCGTACCCCCATTTTTTACAAATTCCTTGAACCTTTTTTCCATTTCAGGCTTAGTAATAATAAGCTGTGGAAAAATAACTATTTTGTATTTTGAAAAATCCCTGTTCCATGGTATTATGTCAACCCCTACATTTACATCATAAAATGCCTTATAAAACTTCTGCATCTCTGCCTGAGGGTCAAGGAGCAGGCTTTGTCTCTGTATTCGGAAGGAGGCAAGGCTGTCATAATCATATACGATTGCAACATCATTTTTTATTTCAGAGGATAATTCATTTTCATATTTCGATATGCTGTTAAAAAAATCCTGCACCTCATAAAATCTTCTTCTCTTTACGTTATCTGCATCAATAACTCCATAACAAAACTGCTCTGCTCCCTTTGTTGCCCCACGGTATCTGAAATACATAAGCCCGTCACAGCCATGCGCCATGCTTTGATATGACCACATTTTTGCCTGATTCGGTCTTGGAAGAAATCCGGTAACATCATGTCCCTGAGCCCCCATAATTGCCTCGGTTACCCAAAAGTTTTTTCCCTTTAAGCCTCTTATATAATCAAGTCCAAATGCTATCTCATGTGGAGGAATCGGCTCCTTCTGCCCTCCCCATACGGGATAATTATTGTAGGCAACCTTATCTAAGGAAACGGCAACCTTTGAATAATCTACATGCTTTGTAAGTCCTCCGCCCGGAAAATCATGCATGACAACAGCATCAGGTGCTATTTCCTTAATGATTCCTGCCTGAAAATCTATAAAATCCACAATAAGCCTGCTCCTGAACCTCTCCCAGTCAAGTCGAAGGGACGGATTGTGAGTAGTTATTGTCTCCGTAGGCGTAGGTATCTCCTCAAAGGAATTGTACTCCTGGGACCAAAAGGTTGTACCGTAGGTTTCATTTAATTTATCTATATTATCCTCAAATTTTTCTTTAAGAAATTCCTGAAAACGCTTCCTGCAATTCTCACAAAAGCATACATCGCTTCCCTCATGTCCAATCTCGTTGTCTATCTGCCATGCAACAATCGCCTTTTCATTCTTATAATGCTCCACAAGCTCTCTGACAATTTTCTCAGAATATTTATACATATGGGGACTGGAAAAGCAGTACACATGCCTTCCTCCAAAGGTTCTCTTTCTTCCGCCCTCAAACTCTGAAAGTATGCTTGGGTGCTTTTTTGCAAGCCATGCGGGGATGGTGGCTGTCGGTGTTCCCATAATCACCTTCAAGCCCCGTTCCTTTGCCTTCTCAATAACATTGTCAAAAAATGAAAAGTCATAACAGCCCTTTTCTTTCTCCATCAAATGCCATGAAAATTCTGCTATTCTTATTACGTTGCAGCCAAGCTCCACAATCGTATCCAAATCCTGCTCAAGCAGGTCTATATCCCACTGTTCCGGGTAGTAATCTACTCCTAGTAGCATCTGCTTATCCATAACATGATAACCTCCTCACTTAAATATATAGCCATAAGCAAAACTCAACTTTCGCAGACATCCGTTGTACAATATAGACAAATCATCGCAAGGCACGCTTTCGCTATGTGTCGCTCGTAACGGTACATAAGGTGCCAAAATACGGCACCTAAGTACCGACGGCTCCCCAATGCCTTGCTTATGATATTGTCTATATTGTACAACTGTATATTAGAAATAGTACGTTT
>JAAVIA010000028.1 GCA_014799405.1 Lachnospiraceae bacterium | reverse complement strand
TTAGCATCTTTATAATCATTAAGTCGTTCTATCTGTTTTACGCAAAACGCATCCATAATATAATGAATATCCATATATTGCAAATACATTTCAATTTCTCGTTTACGTTTTTCTGTGATATCTTCTCTCTTCAATACTAAATATATCTCATTTATCGAATTAGTATTAAGTCTGATTTTAGAAATCACCCGAATGCCTTTTACATACTCTAAAATCACATATTCAAAATCCATCAAAGTTTGCATTTCCCTATTAAAATAATCTACTTCATCTTGATCTGTATAATCTCCGTTGTAATCATAAAATATTTTTTCCGGTTTAATTGTAAAGCTTTGATGATTAATATTTTGTCCTTTATATGTAGCGCTGTTTTCATACACGTCTAATAGCATATTCAACACCTCTATTTGAATTTTACTCAGTTGCAAACTCATCTGATTTCACCAACCCTTCAACAGCCCAAGTATATTTTCCTTTCATACACAAACTTATAGTTGAGTTAATATAGGAACCAATACTGTCAATCTTTTCTGGTGGAGCAGCATAAATCACCTGAAACTTATTATCCTCAAAGAACTTAACCATTTGCTCAATTCTTTCTCTTGAAAGAGCGGAGAAAGCCTCATCAATAAATGCCAGTCTTGCACATGACACATTCTTGGGATAGCATTGTAGTAAACTAGCTGCAAGAATAATAAAATATGGTGTTTGCTTTTCACCATTGCTTGCTGACCCTTGTTTTTTTGATAAATCTGCTGCCACGTTCTCTCCATCCTGCTTTGATAATATACGCATATCATATTTAAAATACTTTCGATAATCTGTGTATTCTTCTTCATTTTCTTCCTCTAGTATAGTATCCATGAATTGCCTTATATTGTATTCCATTTCTTCATCGCTTTGATTCATCGCACGATATGCATCCATAGAATTCATATAACTTTCAAGCTTTTTACACAAATTGAAAAATAACATCCTATCTGGTTTTTCAAACATCTTAAATTGATATGTATCTTTTCCAAAGGGAATGTCCTTAAGTGCTTTATTTATTTCATCAATTTCCTCTTTAGCTTCTCTGATAGCTTCATTAATTTCTGCAACAAAATCAACCATAAAAGCATTCTCTAGTTCATGTTGCTTTTCCTCTAATTTATGTTTTGCTTCCTCAATTTTCACATTGGCGATTTCTCTATATTGTTCTCGAAATAAGGGAATATATCCTATGCCATATTTTTCATCACTTAGCCCTATAATATGCCAATACTTACGTTGTTCATTTTCCAAAATTCTAATAACATTATCTTTTTCCCCACGAATGTTCTCAACATTCTTAGCTGTCATAACGCGTGCGCTCTCACTCTTAATACGAAGCCTATCATATAATTCAACTATTTCTTTTCTTAATTCTAATCTTTGTAAAATGGCACTATCATACTCTCTCTTTGCTTTTTCAATTTGCAGCTTCGATTCATCATACTTATCTTCATTATTACAAATTCTTTCTTTACATGTATTGATATCGTTATTTATATTAATAAATTGTTCATCAACCTCCTTGTATTCCTTATCTGCACTTTCTTTTTCTTGTAATGCGGCGGCAAATCCCGGCGTATCTTCTATTTTTATTAATTCTGCTTCTTTGTTACGGATTTCCGTTATTTTTTCATCAATACATTTTTGAGCATCAAATACATATCTTGTCTCATCCCAATTTACTGCTTCAATATCAGCGATGTATTTGTTTAATATATTCAAACACTCTATTAACTTTTTTTCTTCTTGTTCCAGAATATATTTGTCTGATTTTGCTTTACTGAGTTGCTGCTTAATTGCATCTTTTCCCATAAATATTTGAGTTCTTTGCAAGTTCATACAACTCATTGTAAAACTTTTAGCCAATGTACCATCAATCATCAATCCTCCTTTTGGAAATTGATGTATTTCTTGAATATTATTGCACAAATGTATACCATTCAGAAGATAATTTGCATATCTTCTCCCATATTCATTCGGAATATCAAGCATTGCAGCAGCAGATTCCGGTATTATATCTGTTTTGGGTAATTTGTCAGTAATTACAACTTTAATATCCTTTAGTTGATGTTCATGAACAATCTTCATTACCTTCTCACAATACTGCCCATTTACAATAATATCAAACCTCTTTTTCCCCAAAAATGTCTCAATTGCTAACTGCCAATTCCTATCAACATGTTGGACCATCTCTGCAAATAATCTTACATCTGTTTTAATATTTATTTTTTTAAGTTCTAACTTTATTATCTGCTTAGCTTCTTCATATTTTTTCTCAAAAGGAAGAACATCTGATTCTAATCTGGATATTTTTTCTTGTAATTCTTCCAGTTCTTTTTTTACTTCCTCGATTCTATCTGAAATATGTACTTTATTCGTTTGATAATTCGCCTTTTTTTCACTAACTATATTTCTAAACTTTATAAATGCTGCGACTTTTTCATCAATATTGAAGGTACTAGCCGCAACAGTTTCAATAACTGCAACCTCTTTGTCCGTCAATTCACCATCTGTTTCAAGCCAGTCCATAATGTTTTGAATTCCTGTTTCCAACGATTGTAATTTTTCTAAATCTCTTTTATATTTCTCTATTTCTTTTTCAATCACAGAAATACTATTTTTTAATGACTTCGTTATTTCTTCAATACTACATAATAGTTCATTCTTTTCAGCATTTATTTTTCTATCTAACGCATTCTTTCTCTTCTCAGTCAAATTTTCTAATTGATTCTGTAACTGATACAGCCTTGCTTTATCAATATTAATTTTTTCTTCCAACCAGCCCCTATGTTCCTGATACCATTTCATTTCTTGATACAACAAAAGAATTCGTCTTATCTCATATTTCCGCTCCCAAGCTTCATAATCTACTATTTTTGCTTGCACAACCTCCAATTGGCTCTTTCCATTTGCCAATTCTTCATATGCCTTTTTTGCATCATTATAGTTATTACGATGTTCCCGAATATCACTCATTGACCGAATAGGGTATTCATCCAAAACACATTCCTGAATAAATTTATCAATATTGTTTTCTGGATTAAAAGCCATCATTTTCACAAGTTTTGCTCTGTACTTTTCAACCCCACAACGAAGACCTAACGCCCTTAACACTTGTTCAGTACCTTTGTCGCGATTCATAAACTCACCTGCCGGGATCTTCTTTCCTTTTACCATCAGCTCATGGCGAGGATATACTGTTACTTTTTTCTCTTTTACTGTATAAAATCTACAATCATCAATCTTAGTATCTTTGAAAACAAACCATTTTTTTGTGATACTCGTCTCATTAACATATTCTATACATACCCCTACTACCAAATATTGTTTTTCTAATGGAGCCCAAAACTCCATTGCAATGTAAGATGTCACTTCGCCTTCACGAATAAATCTATTTTTCCCTTCACTCTTCGTATCTCCACGAACATAAGAAACTACATTTCTATCTCTATCTAATGCAGCCTTATTAAACTGAGTGTTACCAGTCAGCATGTAAGTCACTGCGTCCAATATTGTAGATTTACCACTTCCATTAACTCCGGTAAACAAAGTTGATCCTTCTAGAGCAATAGGTACATTAGAAAATCGAGACCAGTTAACCAATACAATCTTTGTTGCACTTTTTCTACTATTTTCATTCAACATTATTGATTTGCTCATCCGCATCCTCCCCTAAATTATCTTTTCCAGCCAACACAACCTCTACAACTTCTTTTACAAACCTTTCAAATTCATCAGTATCCAAAGCAAATTGTAATGATGGGTACAAAACAAGTTTACAATCTATATCCCCAATATTTCCATCAACATCCATTAAACTATATTTTTTTAACACTTTAAAAACGTTGCCCAAACCCGTCTTATTTACCATTTCTCTTGCATCATACTTTTCTAATTCATAATTCAAATCAGACACACCAATTACAATTACTGAAGACAATGTTCCTTCTTTTATTCTCGACATATAAAGCATCCATAAACAGCACAACACAATTGTTTCTTCTTTAGTGAAATGATACCTATTTGAATGCAATTTATCCTTATCTCCTATTTCCGAACAATTGTCAAGCATGACAACACCATTATCCTTATCACACTTAACTTCAAATCCCATAAAAGAAAAATAATTTAAAAACGCATCTATATGATTAACAACAAAAAAATAATGTTTTCTATCTTCCCGCTTATCTCTAACCAAAAATGTCCTTCTTAAAATTTTTCTGCAACAGTTTTGAAACATTAACTTGTCCGAAGATGTAAAGTCATCCCAAGATTCTACAATATTCATATTACACCTCCAATATTTTGAATGATCTTAAAACCATTTTTCCAGCCTCAAAATATCCTTCTTCTATTTCAATCTTAAATCCATTTTCTTCTGCATATGCTACAGCTGATAAAATCATTAACAAATCTTCTTTTGTTTCAAGTGGAACTTCATCACTTGACAGCTCGTGCCTATTTCCAATCAATTTTTTTAAATACTGCTTTGTTATTTTTTTTGAATATGGATTTTGGGCCTCTTTGTCATATGCTTTTTTAAAATTATATAAATCCTCCTCCGTGAGAGTTTCTATTTCAGTCACCAATTGTCGTCGTACTCTTTTTCTATTTTGTGGCATTCGGATTGATTGTACATCAATATATTCGTTTTGATTTATTCGAATCATTTCACTCATTTCATCCGGTAAATCTTCTTTCAGTCCCGCCTCAGTCATCGCATCTAACATATACTTCAATGTTCTTTCAACATGTCCCCGCATATCAACTTCATGATTTTTTAAATATCTTAATCTGCCCAATGCCATTATTATGTAAAGATTGAGTTTATGTTTTATATCTGCAATAATCCTCAAATAATCATCTTTCAAAAACTTCTTAATTGTGTCAAACATTAAATCTATTTTTTCTTGGGCTTCCCATTCCTCAATATCTTCTTCATTCACACATCCAATTGTAATTAGTTCATACATATCATCATCATTTTGCATCTGTTCTAACATGGTTATTATCTTACCACGATATATGTGAATATTATTTTGTGGTTTGGTAAGTCTGGCATACTCCTTAATGAAATCTCCATCACAATAAGCAATAATGTTTTCTGTTAAGCTCTCGTATGAGATTTCTTTCATTAACTTTTCAATTGTTTTTCGAATATATGTAGACATTTTCTTGAGAGATTTTGAAAGTGCTTTTGCATTTTTATATACGTTTTTCAACGCACCTACATATGGATCACCATTCCACTGTTCCTGATTTTGTAAAGTATTATAAATATTATACATATAACTTGAGAGTTCTTCTCTTTCAGACCGTTCTAAACGTATTAGTAATTCCGCTAACATAACTCCCTGTTCTGTTATTACTATATACTTTTCAAATGTTGTCTCATCAAACTCTTCTTCCAGCCATCCTACGTCTTTACTTGTGAATTTTCTTAAATAATCACTTGATATATCTTGATAATTCTTATTAGACACATCATTGTCTGACAAAAGTTCTTCAGCGTGTTCCGAAATATAGTACGCCATTTCGTCTCGCAGTATATTTCTCTTTATTCTATATGATATTTCATTATCATATTGTTCATATATAAATTGGAGCAAAGCGGCATTAGTCCTATAATTACTATTACTTGATAATGGATTAAAAAAATTATTTGGTATAATATCAAATACACTGACCACTAAGCCACCTTCTCTCTTTTCACTAAAAATCCTTTTATTTTTTCATCGCTTTTTCATAACCATCCAATGCCAGCTACCTTTTTCAGATCCCGAAAAAAGTTATTCTGCCTGCGCCCTATACGATTGCTCAATTATCTCCATAACATTATCTACATCCGATGTGTGCTCCATAAATAACTCGACATCGCCATTTCCCCATCGTCCAAGACCTGTAATATCTTTACATATTCTCTTCGGATCACGAATCTCCGAAAACTTCATATTTACAGATATTCTTAATCTTTGTTTCTGAACTACCACGTCCACAAAGTTTGTATCTAACTTATAGGCTATATACAATTTCTTGTATTCCCTCTTCACATCTGAAGAAAGATTTATAATTCGCTTGTCCAACACCTCAAATAATGTTTTCGTAAACACATTAATATCATATGTATCCAAGGAATATTTCTGTGCTGGCTTTTCCTCTACTCGATATGGAGCAAGTTCTGCTTCTGAAAGATAAGGATAATTCCACACTTCCTTTGCTTTGTCCGATAATAATTTTGCTCTTTCTTTTATGTGCTTTTCATTCCATTCTGTCAGTTTTACAAGATAAGCATTTAATCGTAATGCACTTTCCTTAAATCCGCCAACCATATCCATCTTTTCCATAAATGGTTTATCACTCATTTCTGAGTTATAGGCTGTAAGTGTAAGATTTCCTATTGTATGGAGGTATGTTTTCTGGACCTCTTTCCAATTTGGTCCCAATTCTTTCTTCCATTCATCATTAGGATTAGTATTTTGTGGCATAATATGCTCGATCGTATAATTTTCAATAACAATTGGAGCCTTATTATTATAATTTTCCAAATGACTTAAAATGTAATTTCTCGAACGCATGTTATAAATATCCCTAGAAACAAATGCAGCCTCGAATTTATCATCATCTGGAAACTGTTTATAATCATCCCGTAATATAAAGAACGCTTTAATAGAATTTATATAATCATCCGGCTTAATCTCATTACGCAAAGTTGCAAAAGTTTTATTCAAAGAATTTGTCGAGATATCACAAATACTTCTTCTAAATACGTAACTTATACACATCTTGAGTATTTCAATAAGATTATTTTCCGTTATCATTCCCTTTGTACAATCATTATGTACTTTAAGTAAAAACGGAAATGCAACTTCCATTCGAAGATCATTCACATCCGCATACAAAGTTTTTATTATAGAATTTGAACTTCTGACAAATACCATATCAGTATAATACTTTGCATATGTTAATAAATCTTCACACAACTCACGTACCGAAGAAAATTCGCAGTTCACATGATACAATTTAAATTCTTCATATACCTTGTCTATTTTAGGAATTCTGGTTAACTTCATTGTAAGATAGTCACGGAAAAATCTATCCATAACAGAAGCTTGTTTTTCGTACTCAAACATTAACTCCATTGGTCTCCACAAATGCTCATATACATAGCACTGCTCATCATTTTCTAATCCCATCAGTATATAATTTCTGATTAAATCTGATTCTGACAATTCTTTTCCAGTAGAATTCAGACTTTCAAAAATTGCCTGTGCATCATCTACAGTCCTATCCAATGTTATATTTACGATTTGTAATTTTCCTATAGATTCATAAATATCTGCTGGCATCAACTCGTTCTTCTCTATTTGCTCTACAAAGAATTTATAATTTGTCAACAAACGTGACACTGTGTTATCAGCTATCGGTTTTTGTTCTACCAATCTTATAAGTACATCTCTGTCATTCTCCGTTAATAGCAACTTATATCTTTCATCGCCACTTTCATATTCATTTTTAAGCAACATGTTATCTATTCGGCGAGAATTAATACTTGTATCTTCCGGATGATTTATTGCATAATCTCTAAGTGCTATCAATAACAGCGTCAATGTCGTCATTCTCTGCTGTCCATCAATAATCATATATTTCTGAACTCCTGTAGGCATTGCCTGTTCTGCTATATTAACAATAGAGCCCACAAAGTGACCTTGCTTATTCTTTTTCTGCATGTCAACAATATCACTCCAAAGTCTTCTGCACTGTTCAATATCCCAGCTATAATAGCGCTGATATACCGGTATCAGAAACTGTTTATTTCCGTTTAAAATTGAATATATATTTCCCTTTGTTGCATCCAAAGCCAATTCCCTCCATTATTCTTGTCCGTACTTCGTCTGTGATTCTGCCACCATCATAAGTTTACTAATCACGTTGTCATATGTGGCAAAGTTCTTACTAAAATTTATAATGCTAGCATTAATAGTTGTCTTATAATACTTGAGTGACTTTTCTGAACAACCTTCTATTCGTTTTGCTGATGAAAACAATTCAACCAAATCAGGTTCTGCTTTTTTCTCTACATTTTTATCTTCTGTCACCTCATATCTAGCCAATGTACATTGCAAAACTTCTTGCAATTTTTCATACTGTGCATTATTCAAGTAAGGCAACATTCCTTGAATAATATCATTAACTAAATTTTGTTTCATAGCCATTCTCCTTATATTTTTTAGAGAACGACTAGCAACGGCAGTTCCTATATTTACCTTCCGCCGTTGGTAGAAGTATAATATTACGTTTCTCCGTAAAATCCTGTATCAGCAATTTTCTGCCATTTAAAATACATTTCTTTGTAATTATCCTTAATAAATGTGCGTATTTGTCTTATCTCTCTATCTGTAAGATTTCCTTTCTTTTCCACTGTAGTATCACCATTATTTTTTACAAAAAATTTTGCGGAACCAGCCTCTGTCATTCTTTTATCACTTGCATGCACATGCATTGCCTCTATAACGCAGCTTGCCGTATAATACAAATAATAACCGCAAACCTTAAATTCATAATACTTTGGCATCTTCTTCCTCCATGAAATGCTTATTACGTGTATAATAATCCATAACTATTTCATTTTCTATATCATCCATATTTGTTTCTACAATTTTCCCATCCCGAATTACTGCGGCATGATTGATGTAATTCAAATTAAGCACACGAATAACTTCTCCGTCTTTGGTAAAAGCATACCCATTAACAATGACATCAGCCTTATCTGCAATTTTTTTTATATCAAGCTGCATACTCGACTTTCACCTCCTTAATTGGTTTTAAAAAATCATCTATATCATAATACAAATTCTGAAGTATTGGTATTAAATCTATATATTCTTCTACTTCATCCATATTTTTGTATTTTGCCATTACAACCAAATATCCATTATCCCATTCTATAACTTTTGTATATTTTTCCAATTTTGAAGATGTAGCAAAACGAATTATTTGATTATTAAATTCAAATATTGTATATTCCTTATCATTTTTAAGTATTGCGTAATTGTTCATTATAGTTTTCACCTCTCTTTCATTAATACTTTCATTATTTTCTGTAATAATTAATCATATGCTGAATCCATGCATAGTTGGCATTTTCCACTGGTGGTAAACCATATTTCCAACGTGGATCATCTACCAACCTTTCCTGATTCCATAGATGATAGTTAAATGGAGGATTTGCAAGTATAAAATCTGCTTTTAAAGTCTTATGCCAATCATTTGTAAATATATCAACGACATCACCTAAGATTCTTTTATCCAAATCCAGACTAGCATAATTCTTCGGAAGAACATCTTTCAAACTTTTATTATCTACCTCAATAGACTTCATGGCATTATCAATCACAATTCCAATTTTCGGAGTATGAGCTGCAGATGCTATAGTTGACTATCTTGCTTCCTCTGGTACAAAAAACATTTTCCATAGTATATGCATCTATATCATCCTCGAAACCATCGCCCTCTTCCACTAATTCTTTATATCTTTTATCGAATGCGTATCTTATTCTGTTTGTATTTATCTTTCCCCCTTAGGCGGGAATCTCGGATTACATTTCACGCCACTGATATTTTTTTAGGTCAACGTGGGTATCATCCTTTAATTTAACCCCTTCTTCCTCCAGTAAATACTTCTGCTCCCTCCATCCGGGTGCAAGCCTGCCTGCATGATTGACAACCCTGTGGCACGGGTATTTACCGTAATATTCTGCCATGCCAAGCACCCTGCCAACAAGGCGCGAATTTTTATCCCTGCCAATAAGTTTTGCTATCTGCCCATAGGTTGCAACCTTCCCTTTCGGAATTTCATCCACTACGGAAAGTATTTCATATATTAATGTTTCTTCCATAATACATATATAATCCAATTATTTTATATTTGCTCGGATAATGTAATCCTCACATTTTTACACACATTTACATGCTCATTTTTACTTCAAATTATCTTTTTATATAATTATATACATTTTATTTTTGCCTTGCAATAAGCGATTTAATAAATAAAGGGACATACCATAACTCATACGGTAGTCCCTTATTTTATATGCTATATTATTCTACATCCTGTCTTATTCTACATCCTGCAATGCTGCAAAGCCCTCTTCACCTGTTCGAACCTTAACAACCTGCTCCACATTGTATACGAAAATCTTTCCGTCTCCAATATGACCGGTGTAAAGTGTCTTCTTTGCAGTCTCAATTACCTGCGCCACAGGTATTTTGCTTACGACCACCTCAATCTTAACCTTAGGAAGAAGTGTTGCGTCAAGCTCAACTCCACGATACATCTCTCCTGCACCTTTTTGAATTCCACAGCCCATTACCTGAGTCATGGTCATTCCTGTTACGCCTAATTCATTCAGTGCACGTCTCAGCTTCTCGTACCTTGAAAGCTTAGCCACAATAACAATCTTATAAATTCCCGTTGCAGATGCTACCGGTGCCTGTGCTACCTTAACTGCCGCATCAACCTGAGCAGGAGATGCCTGATCGTAGTCCTCCACACCTAAGTCTGTATTTTCATTTTCATCCATGATGTTTGAAATATCCATGAGTGAAAATCCAGCATAAGCGGATGGAAGTCCATGCTCTGTGGCATCAAGACCTACAATTTCCTCTTCTTCAGTAACACGAAGTCCAAATATCAGCTTAATTAAATAAAATGTAATTGTAATCGTTACCACTGTAAATGCAATGATAGCACACATTCCAAGAAGCTGTGTTCCAAGAAGCTTAAAGCCACCGCCGTAAAAAAGTCCCTTATCAATAATCTGGTTAGCACCAAAGAATTTACCATCACCGTATCCTCTTGCGAATGCAGGTGCTGTATCGGTAGCAAACAGACCAACTGCAATTGTTCCCCATATACCATTCATCATATGTACTGCAACTGCGCCTACCGGGTCATCAATATGAAGCTTGTAATCCAAAAGCCATACACCAAATATTACAAGAACACCTGCCACCGCACCTATAATGATTGAGCCAAGTGCATCCGTGACATCACAGGATGCAGTTACTGCCACAAGTCCAGCAAGTGATGCATTCAGGCACATGGAAACATCAGGCTTGCCATATTTAACCCATGTAAATACCATACATACTACAGTTGCAATTGCAGGAGCAATTGTTGTTGTAACAAATATTGATCCAAGCTCTCCGATGGACGCTGCCGCCGCACCATTAAATCCATACCAGCCGAACCACAGGATAAATACACCTAAAGCTCCCAACGGAAGATTATGTCCCGGAAAAGCATTTACCTTTGTTATCTTTCCACTCTTGTCTCTTGTAAACTTTCCAATACGTGGTCCAAGAATTTTTGCACCGATGATGGCACATATACCACCAACCATATGTATACAGGTTGAACCTGCAAAGTCGTGGAAGCCTCTTTGTGCAAGCCAACCACCGCCCCATACCCAGTGAGCTTCAATCGGATATATAAATCCTGAAATGATTGCTGAGTATACACAATAGGATAAAAACTTTGTTCTCTCAGCCATAGCACCGGATACAATCGTTGCCGTAGTTGCACAGAATACTAAGTTGAACACGAAATTTGACCAGTCAAAGCTTTCGTAAGCTGTAAATATGTCAAATCCCGGCTTTCCTATAAGACCCATCATGTCCTCTCCAAGAAGAAGACTGAAACCAATCAGGATGAACATTACCGTTCCTATACAAAAATCCATAAGGTTTTTCATGATAATGTTACCTGCATTCTTTGCCCTGGTAAAGCCTGTCTCCACCATAGCAAAGCCTGCCTGCATCCAAAATACTAATGCGGCACCGATTAAAAACCAGACGCCAAAAATGTTGTCAGATACAAACTGCATTAACTCTTCTGTCATAGTTTTTCCCTCCTTTGTAACATCAGCCTTTGCATATTTGCCTTCGGCATATGTTCCGATTTACTTTGTAAATCAAGAACTCATGGGCTGATGCCGTGTCTCGGTGGCTTTTCCACCGGACATACTTGATGTCATANAAANTNTTTCTATNAGTATTAAAATNTATATAAAAAAGCGATGCATGGTCTACTTTACTTTTTTGTAAATGCCCCATTGCATCGCTTAATTATTTTATTATTGTGGAATACTCATCGGATAATCATTATCAAAGCATGCCCGACATATCGGCANNTCTCCTACCATCGTCTGCAAATCCNCGATTTTCATATATCCNAGTGTATCTGCTCCTATCAGCTGTCTTATTTCCTCCTCGGAATGTGAGGAAGCAATAAGCTGTTTGTTTGATGGGACATCCGTCCCAAAGTAGCAGGGATAAAGAAACGGCGGTGAGCATATTCTCACATGAACGCTTTTTGCTCCTGCTTTTTTCAGCATGTGTATCAGATTGGCAATCGTTGTNCCCCTNACAATGGAATCATCCACAAGCACAATGCTTTTANCCTTAACAGACGACTCCAAAACGCTTAGCTTAAGCCTTACGCTTGATTCTCGTTCCTTCTGTGTTGGCTTTATAAAGGTTCTTCCCACATAGCTGTTTTTGTAAAACACCTGACTATATGGTATTCCCGATGCCTTTGAATATCCCATTGCAGCCGCAACCCCCGATTCGGGAACTCCTGCAACAATATCCGCATCTANAGGATATGCCCTTGCAAGAGCTTCACCTGCCTTAAGTCTTGCATCATATACTGATATACCGTCTATGGTGCTGTCAAGCCTTGCAAAATATATATATTCAAAAATGCAGTGTGCNCATTTTNCATTACANAGGTTTTTGTAGGATTGTAAGCCATCTCTTGTAATAGTTACAACCTCACCGGGAAGCACATCCCTTATAAATGTTGCGCCAAGGGTGCCAAGTGNACAACTCTCGGATGCTATTATGTACGAATCATCCTTTTTTCCTATACAAAGAGGTTTAAGTCCTAAAGGGTCTCNGACNCCGATAAGCTTTCTCGGACTTGCAATCACAAGACCATACGCTCCTTTTATTTTTTCNGCCGCCTTTATGATAGCCTCCTCAACNGANTTNGTATTTACCCTTTCCCTTGCTATAAAGTANGCTATAAGCTCCGAATCCGTTGTNGTCTGAAATATTGCGCCTGTTCTTGCAAGTTCACANTTAAGNTCCTCCGTATTTACAAGATTACCNTTATGTGCAAGNGCCAGTGTTCCCTTAATGTAATTAAGTACAAGAGGCTGAGCGTTATTTATGGAAGTGTCTCCCGTTGTCGAATATCTAACATGACCCACGCCTATATTTCCTTTTAGNGGGGCTAAAACATTTTCCTTAAAGACCTCGCTTACAAGTCCCATGCCCCTCTCNACCTTCATGTTTCCCATAGGCCCGCTTGTATCAGAAACNGCAATNCCACAGGATTCCTGCCCNCGATGCTGCAACGAGGACAGTCCGTANTATATCTGCTGTGCAACATCACCGCCGGAAATATTATATATTCCAAAAACTCCACATGCCTCTTTTATTTCCTGTTCCATATTTTCCTCCCGGAATTTGAACATCAGCCATTCCGTATTTGTCTTTGGCACATGTTCGAATCAGCAATCCTTAACCCTACACCGCAAACAAGAGTTTTTCATATGTCGGATATGGTAATATGTCATCAGGAATAAGCGCTTCTATCTCATTTGCACAGGCAGCAAGCTCATCCATCTTAGGAAGTACCTTGTCACGGCATGCATTTGCGGCCTCCTGCATTTCAGCAATGGCAAGCGTTTCCTCCGTAATANTCTTAAGCTCTGCCACGTTATCAGTGATAAATTTATATGCATCCGTAAGCTTTTTGACAAGNGCTTCCTCAGTTTCCATTGAAAGACTTGGCATAAATGCCTTTGCATTTGCCGCATTGCCTGCCACCTTTCCTNCATATGCCGAAACGGAAGGCAGGAAATCCTTTGTGAGCATGTCAACCATTGTACGTGCCTCAATTCCTATTGTCTTTACATAATTCTCAAGAAGAATTTCATATCTTGCAAATATTTCTTCCNTTGTAAAAATGCCGTGCTTTGTAAAGAGCTCAACATTTTTATCCTCAATAAATTTAGGAAGACAATCCGGTGTAGTCGGAAGATTATATAAGCCTCTGGCTTCTGCTTCCTGAATCCACTCGTCTGTATAACCGTTTCCGTTAAATACAACCTTCTTATGCTTTCTTATGGCACGCTTTATAAGCTCATGTACTGCATGCTCCATATCCTCNGGCTTTGTTCCNTCAAGCTCATGGTAGAACTGCTCAAGTGCCTCTGCAACAGCAGTATTCAGAACAATATTAGGTGTTGAAACNGANGCTGCTGAGCCAAGCATACGNAACTCAAATTTATTTCCGGTAAATGCAAACGGCGATGTACGGTTTCTATCTGTATTATCCTTAAAGAAATGAGGAAGAACATGGGCTCCNGTCTCAAGCTGTACNTTTTCCTGCTTTCCAAANTATGTATCATTTTCTATNGACTGNAGAACTGCTGTAAGNTCATCTCCAAGGAATATTGAAATGATTGCAGGAGGAGCTTCATTTCCNCCAAGCCTGTGGTCATTACCCGCTGATGANGCTGATACTCTCATCAAATCAGAGTAATCATCAACCGCCTTTATAACTGCCATGAGAAATACAAGNAACTGTATATTCTGTGCAGGTGTTCTTCCCGGATTAAGAAGATTTACACCATCATTTGTTGATACCGACCAGTTNTTNTGCTTNCCGCTTCCGTTGATTCCCTCAAACGGCTTTTCATGAAGAAGACACTTAAGTCCATGCTTTTCAGCCACTTTTTTCATTGTGTCCATAGTAAGCTGGTTATGGTCAACGGCAACATTTGCACTTTCAAATATAGGCGCCATCTCATGCTGTGCAGGTGCAACCTCATTGTGCTTTGTCTTAGCCGGTATACCATACTTCCAAAGCTCCTTATCAAGGTCATGCATAAATTCAGCAATTCTTGGCTTGATTGAGCCAAAGTAGTGGTCTTCCATCTCCTGGCCCTTTGGAGCAGGTGCCCCAAAAAGGGTTCTTCCACAGAACACAAGGTCTTTTCTCTTATTGTAAAGTTCCTTATCCACAAGGAAATATTCCTGCTCAGGTCCTATTGTTGTTGATACACCTGTTACTGTATCATTTCCAAGAAGATGAAGTATCTTTACCGCCTTTTCACTTAATACCTCCATGGAACGAAGCAACGGGGTCTTTTTATCAAGTGCCTGACCGCCNTAAGCACAGAAAGCTGTAGGAATATAAAGTGTACCATCCTTAATAAATGCAGGCGATGTAGGATCCCATGCAGTGTAGCCTCTGGCTTCAAAGGTTGCTCTAAGACCACCTGACGGAAAACTTGATGCATCCGGTTCACCCTTTACAAGCTCCTTACCTGAAAATTCCATAATAACCTCGCCATCACCAGACGGCTGTATAAAGCTGTCATGCTTTTCTGCGGTAAAGCCTGTCATTGGCTGGAACCAATGAGTGTAGTGTGTTGCACCATTTTCTACTGCCCACTCCTTCATTGCAACTGCAACGGAATTTGCAACGTCAAGCTCAAGGTGTGTACCGTTTTCAATTGTCTTTTTAAGCGCCTTGTACATATCCTTAGGTAACTTTGTTCTCATTACCTTATCATTAAAAACAAGACTTCCATATAATTCAGGTATTTCATTTGCCATATCTTTGTCCTCCTTCTTTGAACATCGCCGCATTTAAAGTTTTGCTTTACTAAACTTTTCAACTAAAATTTATGAATAAAAAAAGGGCGCTCTAGAGTTATTCTCTAAAGCGCCTTTGCTTTTACGTTTTCAAATTATACACCTAAATTTTCAAATGTCAATCCTATTTTTAAAATTTTATTTAAAATATTTTTCCGGTCTGAAAATGTTATAAATTTTTTATTTCAAGCTCATCCTTAAGCTCGGTAAAATCCTTTATACATGCTTTAATGTATTTTAAATTGTCTATATCAAGCTTTTCACTGTCGCCTGTTACAGCAACAATATTTTTCACTCCCGCATTGATTGCCGAAAGTATACCCACCTCCGAATCCTCAAATACAAGACACTTTTCAGGAGGTATGTCCAACAATTTACACGCCACAAGGTAAAGGTCGGGATAAGGTTTATCCCTAAGCTTTTTGTCATGACAGGCAAGCTTGTCAGGTTCAAACCATCTGTACAGGTCAAAGGCTTCAAAATAGTACATTACATTTGCCAGATTAGCCGAGGTAGCCATCGTTCTTGGAATGTTATATTTATCAAGGTAATCTAAAAACTCAGGCAGCCCTTTGACAAGACCTATTTTGTCCTTTGCAATAAGTTTTCTGTATATGTTCTCCTTTTCCTCGCAAAACTGCTCCGCCATATCGGCAGAAATCTCACAGCCCATAAAATACTCTAAAATTTCCTTCCCCGATTTTCCTGTTATATGCTCTCTCCTTGCCTTTGCACCCACGCATATACCCGTGAGCTCCTCTATATATTTTTCCCATGCCTCTACGTGATATTTTCCGTCAAAAAGCATTGTTCCGTTTATGTCAAATATAACCCCTATAATTTTATCAAGCCTTATCATTTATAAATAATCTCCTCAATCTCCTTTTTTGACGGCATAACTCTGAGCGCGCCCTTTCTTGTTGTTATAATTGATGCGGCAGCGTTTGCAAATGTAAGCATTCTGTCAAGTTCTTCACTTGTGTACTCCTTCAGTCCGTTTTCCAGTACAAAGTGCAGTGCTGATGCAAAAAACGTGTCTCCCGCACCTGTTGTCTCTATTGTCTTTTCCTGTATGAAGGACGGCACAAATACTCTTTCTTTTCCTGAATATGCAATACTACCCTCCTTGCCGAGGGATACAAGAATAAGGCTTATGTCATATCGGCTTCTTATCCACTCTACGCCTTTATCATAATCCTCCTCGCCTGTGAGCCAAACGATTTCGTTATCCGATATTTTTAAAATGTCACACTTCGTAAGTCCCCACTCAATCTGTTGTCTCATCAGCGACAAATCCTCCCAAAGAGGCTCTCTTATATTAGGGTCGAAGGAAATAAGCGCCCCACTCTCCTTTGCCATAAGCACAGCTTTTTTTGTTGCGTTTCGGCATGTATCATGTGTCATTGAAAGAGTACCAAAATGAAACAGACCTGTGTGTTTTATAAGCTCAAGGTCTATCTCCTCCTCACGGAGCATCATATCAGCTCCCGGATTTCTGTAGAAGGAAAACTCCCTGTCTCCGTCTGCAAATGTATGCACAAAGGCAAGTGTAGTGTGTACCTTATCATCCGCTACAAGTCCTATGGTAGAAATACCAGCCTCCTCCAAGGCTTCCTTTAGCTGTTCGCCAAACATATCCCTTCCAACCTTACCGATAAATGCAGTATTATGTCCCAATCTGCTCATCATTGCCAGCACATTGCAGGGCGCACCGCCGGGATTTGCCTCAAGAATGGGATTTCCCTGCCCACTTACTCCGTTTTCCGTAAAATCAATCAAAAGCTCACCAAGCGCAACTATGTCATATTTCATTTCAAAACGCCTCCTTAATTAATTATTTATTCTAATGAAAGCTCGGACTTATAAGTTTCATACATAGTGTCGGCATCTGCTGCCCCAACATGGGAGGCGACAATATATCCATCCGCATCAATAATAACGGTTACCGGTATGGAATATATTCCGCCGAACATTGTCTGAATTGCCCCATCCGTATCCAAAACAATAGGAAACGTGTAGCCGTTATTATCAATGAATTTCTGTACCGTATCCTTGTCCTCACTGCAATTTACGGCTAATATAACAAGCTCATCAGGATATTCCTCTGAAAGCTTTTGGAACGCAGGCATTTCTCCCACACAAGGTCCGCACCATGTAGCCCAAAAATTAAGTAAAATCTTTTTTCCCTTATATTCCTCAAAGGACGTTTTCGTTCCATCCAAAAGAGTCATTTCAAAATTGTCTATCTGTACACGGTCATCGGATGATGCCTCCTGACTATCCACCTCGTCACTTCGTATCTGTGTGTCATTTTCAGTCTTCCTATCAGTATCCTTCTTTTCACCATCACCACAGCCTGCACATAAAAGCATAACACTGCACAGCATAAAAGCAAATATTTTTTTAAGCTTCCTCATTGCACTTCTTCTCCTTTTCCCTAAAATTCTTAAAGCAAATGGCATCCATTGGACAGACACTTTGGCACTCACCGCACTGGATACATTCCCTGTCACCAACCTTTTTTATGTCCATCTTACAATGATGGATACAAGCATTGCAATCCGTACATTTGCTCTCATCCACCTTTATACCCATTATACTTATTTTTGAAAACAGCGAATATATTGCTCCAAGGGGACAAAGGAAACGGCAAAAGCTTCTGTAAAGCACGATTGCAGAAAGTAATATCAGTACGAGCAAAAATACCTTCCATGAAAATAGGCCGCCGATAAGTTTCTGTAAGCTTTTGTTTCCTGCTACAAGAGGAAGTCCGCCCTCCAATGTACCGGCAGGACATATATATTTACAAAATGCAGGTACGGGCATACCCTTGGAGACACCGATATATAGGGGTATATAAATCACGAAAACAATCAAGATAATATATTTCAGCCAGCTTAAATATCTTGTTACTCTGCCCTTTTTTATCTTTGGCAGGGGTATCTTGTGAAGAAGCTCCTGCAAAAGACCAAAGGGACATAGAAAGCCGCAGATTATTCTGCCAAATAAAAGCCCGAACAAAATAAATATTCCAAATATATACATGGGTATTCGATATTTGATACTACTTAATGCATTTTGAAGTGTTCCAAGAGGACATGAAAAAGAAGCGCCCGGGCAGGAATAGCAATTTAACCCCGGCACACACATTCCCTTAAGCTTTCCCTGATATATTGATGCATCTCTAAATCCCTTTATATTTGCATTATAAATAAGAGCCGATGCAAGCTGGATGCATTTGCGTCTAAACGGCAGTCCGGAGTGCTTAGCCAATGCCGATACACTCCAAACAGATGCGAATTGCCTTATTCAGGGTAACCGCATATTCTCCGTTAAGCAAGCCTCCAAGCAAAAGTGCCGCACCCACTGCACCAAGCCCAATGCGAAGCCATGTTAATTTTTTATGTGGTTTGTCCATGTTATTTTCATTAACCCTTCTTGAAAAAATTATACTGTTGTTTCTGAAATTTTAACATACTTGCATTTGTTGTTCAAGAAAAGCCATGCCACTTTATCACACACGAACTACCAAATTAGGATTGCTATCCTCCAGCGATACAGCCTTCCCTTCCCCATCATAGATTTTTACATCTGAATTTTTCTCAATATGTTCAGTCTCTGATTTTACGGCTTTATCNTCCAAATTGCNGTCAGACTGTAANCTTTCTTCAAATTCTTTTGCTTCCTTCCTACGTTTTTCAACTGCCATGTCACGTTCGAGTTTCTCCTTTTTACGCTCCTCCTTCTGCTCCTTAATCAATTCCTCCTGTGCCTTTTCCTTATAATCGTTTGCCTTGTTTGTAAAATCCGTGGCGTACCCCATTGCCCGTTCCATTCCGCCAATGTCACCTTTTCGACTGGCTTCCTTATAGGATTTCATAGGTACATCAACCATTTTTGCGCTGTAGCNTGCTCCAAGCAGTGCTTCCATACTTCCTGATTTCATAAAAAGTCTCCTTCCTTATACTGCAATTTTATATACAATCTATTTCGGTAGAGGAAATTAAACTTTTATAAAAATGCTACAAATGGCTTATTTTATGTCATATACGGTATGCTCTGCAACCGGAAGCATAATTGATATTTCAAAGGCATCATCCTTTATTTCAATATTCATAATACCCTTTAATCTTTGGACAATTTTATTTACATTTGTAATACCCGTACCCCAATTCTGCTTTCCAAACTTCTCTATACTCATATTCTGTTTTATTGAATTTTTTACATTGATTATTAAATTTCTTTTTACAATTTCCCCCTGAACGTATACATACTTTTCTCCGTCTATGGTGCCTGCGGCATTTATTGCATTATCTAAAATATTTCCCCATATAATGCACAATTCGTATTCGTCTATATTAAGATGCCCTGACATATTTACGTCACATTCAAATTTTATATTTTGCCTTCTTGCTTCCTGCGCCTTTATACTCACAATGGCATTAACAACACTGTTCCCTGTTTCAATATCCATATTGTCAATTACAGCCGTACCATATATTTTAGACATATATTCCTTAAGCTTATCCCACTGCCTATTTTCTGCAAGGGCAGACATGCTTATTAAATGATTTTTCATGTCATGGCGAACGCTTACCTGATTTTTATATTGCCAAAGCATTGTTTTGTAANGGTTTATTTCCATCTTATTAGTTGTGTCCAAGNTTATATACTCTATAAGCCTGTTCATTCCAAATAAAAGAAGAAAACATATTGCCATACAAAGCATGGATATAATAAATACCTCTATATGAGTGACCATTTCATTATGGGTAGTATTCCAATACTCNGCCCCATTATAAACCATTACAACTCCGTGGGTTATACCGAAATTACACACATCAATAAGAATAAGCAACGGAGCCGTTACGGAAAAAAGAAGCCTCCCGCTTCCAAACAAAAAGCTTCCATAAACAAGTGCTGTCCTTCTAAAAATTATGTACATAAAAAACCCCGTCAGCAAAAAGGCAATTGATGCTATGATATTTCCATCAATTCGGTCATATGACATAAGAATATTGTTGGATAACACTATATCAAATATGGATAACAGCGAGTTAGTACCATTCCATNCAAATTGCCACAGTGCCACAAACACACATGAAAGTCCTACCTTCTCCCATGTATTGCCACAAAGCGTCACAGAGCNAANGCATATAAGCAAAGTCTGCTGTATAAGTGAATAGNCCAGATAATTGTCCGTAGTATATATTTCCGCAATAACAAGCAGACATAAGAAAATAAAATATTTTATTGTCCTATTGCTACCCTTTCGAAAAAACATACTGCCAAGCTTATTAAGGCACAGAAGCCACACTACATAAAATGCAACAATAAAAATCAGCCTGCTAATCTCTATTTTCATTACAAAATTCCGCCTCTCATCTTCATATATGACAAAATTTCTTTCTGAAATTCCTCCCATCGTCTTTTTGCAATTATAATTTTATCACCATTTTCCATGCATATCTCAGTTTTATTAAAGGTGTCCACATATGCAAGATTTACAAGAAAGCTTTTATGGCACCTNAAAAAGAATTTGTCCCACAGTTTTTCCTTCAATATGCCTATCTGCTCNTATGTTTCCACCACACNGTCTTTACAGTGGATTTTGNCAATTCTTCCNACNCTTTCAATATATAAAATATCTNTTANCAAAATCTTTTTTGTCTTTCGCTCTGTGGAAATTATTAAAAAATCCTCAGTATTATTATCCAATTTTTTTANNGCNTTTTCCAAAACTCTTTTAAGCTTTTCATGCTTTATNGGCTTTACCAAATAATGAAAAGCCTCCACATCATAGGCATCAAAAACNTACTGGGAAAACGCCGTAATAAAAATGATAAGGCTTTGCTTTTCCTGTGACCTCAATTTTTTTGCCAAATTCATTCCNTNTATTTCAGGCATTTTAATATCCAGAAAAATAATNTCAAAGCTTTCTTCACTGCCAAGCAGCTCCTGCCCTCCAAAAAATCTTTTAATGACAAATTCTATATTCATATGTTTTAGTATAAGCTCAATNTGATTTGCAATGTCAACACATTCCACGGGCATGTCATCACATACCGCTATTGATAATAATTTACACATAAAACCTTACCAAAAACCTTGTTCCTTTTCCTTCCTCGCTCTCTGCCGTTATTGTGCCGTTCTGCCTCATAATTATCTGNTTTGACATGGCAAGTCCAATTCCCACACTGTCGCTTGCCTTATTATCAGCCTTGTAAAAGCGCTCAAAAATATGAGGGAGATTTTCCTTTGAAATTCCTACTCCGTTATCGCTAATCGTAATACTTAATGCAAANTTATTCTGTGATGCCGAAACAAGAACTTCCCCNCCGCAATCCGTATGCTCAATACAGTTTTTCACGATATTTGAAATAGCCTCCGTCGTCCAGTGTATATCACAATCAAGCTGCATTTCATCATTTGCCTTTATGTGAAGTGCAACACCTTTAAGCTCTGCCATAACCAAAAAAGGCTCGCAGGCATTTTCAAGCAGCCTTTTTGCGGTCACCCTTTGACGTTTCAGCTTTAAAACCTCCGCCTCAAGCTGAGACAGGGTAAGAAGATTCCTTATCAGCCATGTTATTCTCTTTACCTGACTCTCAATATTTCCGATGTATTCTGCCCTTTTTTCCTCGGTAAGTCCCTCGCTGTCCAAAAGGTCCGTCATAATCGTAATTGCCGCAAGAGGCGTTTTAATTTGATGGGATATGTCCGATAGCATTTCAGCCATATATTTATTCTGCTTAGAGGTATTATTCGTCTGCTCATTCAGCAGGGCGACCACCTTATATATCTCACTCTGCAAAATGCCAAGCTGTCCCTCACTGCACTTTGAAAGTTCAGGCAGGGAAAGGTTATCCTGCACCTTCATAAGATAGTCTATAAGCTCCGATATTCTTTTTTCCTGTATGAAATATCCTATTACGGAGGCTGCAAGGATGCTGAGTGTACAAACGCATAATATAATAATGCCGGCATTTACTTTTCCCAAGATAAATACAGCCGCAATTCCCGATATTGCAATAATACATTGCAGAAAAATCATGATATGCATTTTCTCTACTTCTCCATTCTGTAGCCTATCCCTCTGATGGTTTTTATAAGCTGGCTTTCCTCCGTATCACCAAGCTTTTCTCTAAGCCTTTTTATATAAACCGTCAGTGTATTATCATTTACAAAATCGCCTGCAACATCCCATATCCTGTCAAGAATTTGCTTTCTCGTAATTGTCTGCCCCCTGTTGTTTATAAATATGAGAAGAAGCTTGTATTCCATTGCCGTAAGGGGTATCTCCTTATTATTTCTGTACATCCTGCCTGTATTTAAGTTAAACTGATTTTCTCCTATACACACTATTTTGTTGTCGGACTGCCCATTTGACTGAGTTCGTCTTAATATCGCCTTCATGCGGGCAAGAAGCTCACGGATACGGAAGGGCTTGGCAATATAGTCATCCGCACCAAGCTCAAGCGCCCTTACCGTGCTTACCTCATCATCACATGCAGTTAAAAATAAGATAGGCACGCTGCTTTTTTTGCGGACTGCTTCACATATTTCAAATCCGTTTCCGTCAGGCAGCATAACGTCAAGGAGGCAGAAATCAATCTGATTTCCGCTCTCCAAAAGCTTTTTTGCATCAGCGACGTTTTGTGCGGATAAAACCTCGTATTCCTCCTGCATTAAGGAATACTTAAGTCCGTCCAATATGATACTGTCATCCTCAACAACCAAAACCGTCATGTGTATTTCCTCACATAATATTTATTCCACAACCTACTATACACTTTCATTCCGTATACTTTCAAGCAGGTTTTGTTCCTTTTCCCTGCCAAAGGAAAGCATCGTTATAATAACCACAGCAAATCCCGTAAATAGCACAGCAAAAACCATAAGTGCAACAGGAAGCGTAAGTGCTATATTACCAAACAGGGATATAATCGCTCTCTTAATAAAATACATCAGTACGGCAGAAATTGCCAGTGCAATTATAAGTCCCTCTGCCAAAATCCCCATACATTCCATAAGCAGCATTTTTCTAATTTGTGGCTTTGTCATTCCAATTGATTTCATAATTGCAAATTCCCTGC
Source organism: Lachnospiraceae bacterium (assembly GCA_014799405.1). GTDB lineage: Bacteria > Bacillota > Clostridia > Lachnospirales > Lachnospiraceae > Coprococcus_C. The sequence continues at coordinate 18,767 of JAAVIA010000028.1, read as the reverse complement.
GTCTGTCCGCCATTCTTCCGCTTATCGAATTGCCGAGATTAAGCAGGCATATAACCGATGTGAGAAGCACAAAACAAATAAGCATAATATCCATAATTTTCACCAAAGCCTGACTCATGGTCATTTCCATTTCTAAAAATTCCTTACTTGCAAAAAATATTTCACTGTCTCCGCCGGTAAACGTCTTAAGCTCCTCAAAAATATCCATACTATCCTTATCAACCGTAATAATGGCACTCTCAGAAAAGACCTGCCCCGCATCATAATATCCTAAAGCAGATGCTATCTCCTTTGCTGTGTCAACGCTTATGATTATCCATATATCTTCATGTACGGAAAAATAATCCTTAAGCTGTTCATTTGTAGCAAAGCCTGCTATCTGAAAATCAAGGGGAATTTCAGCTTCTTCTTTTCCTGAATACACATTAACACCGAAATGTTCGCCCTTCTTTAAATCAGTAACATTTTCTATATCATAATACCTGTACCTTCTTGCCGATTTTCCGTAAACACTACGATTATCCGTTGAGATGGAACTCTCGTTTATTATGATTGCCGAAGGGGTTTGTGGGTTCACAAGGGTTTCATAGTCAGCGCCTGTTTTATCAGCTATATCCCTTAAAGTGTCATTACTCACTGCCAGCACGCTCACATAATTAAATGCATACGGCTTATACTCAGTCTCAAATTCTGACATGGAAATCCCTCCATCATAATATTCGTTCAACACACCGTAATATGCATCCCAATACTCCCTGCTCAATGTGTCTGCACTTACACCACCCCACCAAGATTCATCATATAACTCCTCCACACGTAAAACTCCGGGTCTTTCCTTAAGTTCCTCTTTTAAAGCATCATAATTCTTACGTTTGTCCTCATATTCCTCCTTGGACATGTCAAAGGACATGTAATCCGGATTAAAGCTTATGATTGCCTGATTTTCTTTCAGTTTTATCTCTGCGGAAGCATCCCTTGTCTTATCATCTGCAACCCTGTGAATTGCCCCTGAGCCAAATGCAATCACAAGCAAAATAACCATAAATATAACCACGGCAAGACTGATACTCTTTTTCTTTCTTCTCTGACGTTTCAACGTGTTTCCTGCAAGAAGCCCCTCCACGCCAAATATTTTTATACTGTTATTTTTCATCTTATAAGTCTTGTTTTTATTATTGTCGTCATTCCTAATACCCTCAACTGCACCGATTTTCCCAATCTTCTTAGCAGGCAGAAATGCCGAGACAAGCACGGTAATCACACTTATAATTATGATTACTGCAATTGCCCTCCATGAAACCATAAGCGTAACAGGAAGTGTATGTTCAAGTCTGAAAAAAGACATAAATTTTAATATGAAGGGCTTAAGCAGATTCATTCCGCCTAAAACAACCCCAACTCCAAAAATTATCCCTATAGGAATTGCAGGAATAAGTAGTGAAAACGCTTCATAATATATGCTGCTCTTTTTCTGCCTTGAGGTTGCGCCCACGGAGGAAAGCATACCAAGATAGCGGCACCTTTCCCTGAAGGACATATTAAATACATTATAAATAAGAAGCACAGATGCAAGAATAATCAATGCCACAAAAAAAACCGTCATCATATTTACAAGCGTATTCATTGTGGAATCAGAAGAATTTCCTGAAAACGTAAGCAGATAATCATTAAATTCAATAGTGCTGCTTCCTGCTATTTTTTTGATAGCATCATGTTGTTCCATATGGTCATAATTTCCATAATCTAAATCAAACAGCATGGACACGTTTAATAAATTCACATCTGCAAAAAGCTTATCATCAAGCAGGGTTATCCCTGTATAAGCTGCTGCCTCTTCCTTCTCATAAACCGGTATTTCCATAAAACCGACAACCGTATAGACTGCACTGTCCCCTGTATATTCCTTGTTCTCCTGAAAATCATCATCATTACCGAGATAAAAGAAATCCTGCGGAGGTGTGACCGTTTCGCCGTTACTTATTTCAAACTCATAAAACGGAAATACCGTCTGCTCCGTACCATCCTTCTGCTTTCCCGTAATGGTACGGTTAAAATATCCGGCATCTATTTTATCTCCTATTTTAACCTTTGCACCATCAATTACGCAGGCGTTGCTTAAAACAATCTCATCCGAATTTTCCGGCAGGCGCCCCTCTACAGGCTTTATATTATATAAATCAAAACAGTCCTTTTCGTATGCCTTAACATTCAGGTACGGTCTTTCAGAATTTTCCGAATAAGAAAAATCAGTCATTCCAAGGTTTGCTGAAGCGGATGTGCTATCTACCATGTCGATAGCTTCCAGTTGCTCCCTTTTATTCTTTGTTGTATCATATACGACTGCATGCCACTTTCCTTGCTTCAAGGAGGATAAATCCTCAAGATACTTTATTGCCGTATCCTTTCCCACAAAAACGCAGGTCATAAGCAGAACCATAAAGGTTATTCCTATAAATGCCGTAAACGTACGTTTTTTGTTTATGCGCATATATTTTTTTGTAACATGGTGGACAATGTTTATCTTCCTTTTATGCTTCATTATGCCTCACCTCCAAGCACTCGGATGCGTTCATCCCTTGTGATACGCCCGTCCTCAATACAAATCATTCTGTCCGCGGAAAGAGCAATGCTCTCGTCATGAGTAATGAGTATAAGCGTCTGCTTTTGGGTTCGGTTTGACTCCTTTAAAAGACTTATAATGTCAGCGCTGTTTTTGCGGTCAAGATTACCTGTAGGCTCATCTGCCAAAACAATGGCAGGGTGATTAAATATAGCACGACCGATTGAAACCCTCTGCTGCTGTCCGCCTGAAAGCTGACTTGGCAAATTGTTTCTCCTGTCCGTAAGCCCCATCTGTTCAACGATAAGGTCAAGTCTTTCCCTGTCCATTGCCCTGCCATCAAGAAGATGTGGCAGTACAATATTTTCATCCACATTTAACACGGGAAGAAGATTATAAAACTGATATACAAGACCAATCTGTCTCCTTCTGAATATAGCAAGCTTATCCTCTTTTAAGGAATGTATGTCCGTATCGCTGATAATCACCTTTCCGCTTGTAGGCTTATCAACCCCGCCTAAAATGTGAAGCAGCGTTGACTTGCCACTTCCAGACGGTCCTACAATAGACACAAACTCGCCCTTTTCAACTGAGAAGGATACATTGTCAAGCGCCTTCACCATGGCTTCTCCCTCTCCATAGGTTTTACAAATATTTTCGCATCTTAGAATTTCCATATTTCCATTCCTTTCGTAATATAATGATACCATAATCATCAAAATATGTCTTGAGTATCTGATTTCATTATAGAACAGGAAAATGACAGTAAAGTGAATAAAAAGATGACAGTTTTGTCATATTCAACAAAAATAGGAACAGTTGAATTGCTCTCTCCTGTCCCTATTTTGCAATATGCTATTTTATTCTATTATATGATGCTTACGACCTATTTTTTATCTACCATGAAACAGCAATATCCAACTGATACGGATTACTTTCCGCAAAGCCTCCTGTGTCAACTACAATGCCTGTCCCAAGAGAGGTGTCAACTAAACTGCCCTTTGGGTACACATCATAGCATGCAGCAACCATAACATAATCACCTAACATTTTTACACCATCATCACGTACCCAATATTCACCTGTTACTCCCATAGAATAGGCATTTGAAACAACGCCTCCCATATCAAGGTTATAGTATGTCTCCTTATTTCCATTAGCATTGTAGTTTACTCCGCCACTTGCAGTAAGAATGCCGGAATCCGGTGTACTCGGTTCGCTTGCATATACTGCGGTCGGCGGAGTATATTCATATTTTGGCTCATTTATGTTATATTCCATTCCATTTGTATCTAATGCTTTAAAATTATTGGTACTTCTATACACATTTGCACCGTTTTCCGTAGCTGTCATATCTCCAATACTTTTCTTGTCCACTGTGTTTATTGTCGTTATGTCCGTTATTCCGACAGCCTGCAATTTAATGTTTTCAGCACTTGTTTTATGTAAACTTCTCATCTCCCCTTTTTCAATTATAACCGCCAGCATAAATACAGCGGTTATAAACAACATAGTTACTAAATTCTTTTTTTTGTTCATATTATCCTCCATTTATAGAGGATACCGGTATCCTTAGGATAAAGCGGTTTTGCCGCTGTCATCCTTTCCCGAGTAAATGTCCGTGCGTCCACGNGCATAGTTTTTGCTTTAGTAACATTGTTTAGTCATATCGCACCGTCTAACATCATAACTCAACCAATGCCAGTTGCTTGTCGATTCTTTGCTTAATTACACAATGTCTTTTTCACCTTTTTCGTCTTTTTGATAAGCANCTATAATTTTATCACGTTAAAACGATTCAAAAGCAGTGTCCAGTTTGCCTCAAACCACTGCATGATGGTCCAATAACCTGCACCCCTTAAATTATATTCCTCAATCAAATCAAACTTTGCCCCCATGCTTCTCACGTCCTCGAACCAAACAACGTGCTGCTGCCCATTTTCATAGTAATAGAAAAACGGNGCCTGTGCCACCTNNTCNAATTCAATTACCGCATTATTATCTGCGGCAATTCTTACCGCTTCAACATTGCCTATTGTAGTTGCCCTAAGACCTCCTTTTTTATAGGGAAGCGTCCAGTCATAACCATAGTTTGGNATCCCTANGCTAACCTTTTCCGCAGGAATTTCAGTAAGCGCATACTCAACAACACGCCTTACCTGATCAATCGGTGCAACTGCCATTGGAGGTCCATATGCATATCCCCATTCATAGGTCATTATAAGAACTCCATTTGCAGCAGCTCCCAATCCCCCGTAATCCTTGCCTGCATATAAAAGTCCCTGCTGGGTTGCCGATGTCTTTGGCGCTAAATCCACATAAACCTGATATCCCAGAGGATTTAGCTGCCTTGTAAGCCCCGCCACAAAATTTGTAAATACGTCTCTGTCTTCCTGTAATATAAACTCAAAATCTACATCCAATGCCCGAAATCCCTTTTCCTGCATAATCTGCTTTAACTGTTCCGTAAGATTAGCTACAGCCTCATCATTCCTGATAAGTTTAGTAATAAGGGTATTATTAAATTGTCCATCCTCACCAAAGGGTGTAAGCGTTATGGCGGGGGCTGTACCAAAATTATTTGCAGCCGTAATCATAAATGTATCATCAAGCTCCGGATATACTAAATCCCCCTCAGGAGTAAAGCCATAAGAAAANACCGATAAATANGTNAGGTANGGCAATGTNGCATCCAAAACCCATCTGCTTATAAAAGGATATGCATAGCCATTTACATAAATGGAACGCTTTGTCCTTGGTTCCTGACCGGCATTTTCTATGAGCAGGGCCTGCCCCACTACTAAATCATAGGGGTATTGCAGCTGATTCACCGCTTCTATACTTTCCTCAGTAACACCATACATATTTGCAATCGAAAAAACCGTTTCACCCGCAGTAACAACGTGAATTATCATATTTTGGTCCATCCTGTAAGCAATTTATTAAAAATATATTCTGACAAGTTATAAATTATAACANTGNTNNAAAGTTAAATATTGTACAACTAAAAAAAGANCCATCCTAATCTAAAAAGGAGGTTCTTTTTTGTTAAGTGCTGCTAGAAAGTCAATTTCCGAATTTGTAACATATAAATATCATTCGTTTTTAAATATCGNATTTAATTTCAATCATCCTATTTGTATCGTCNNTTTCNTACCATGTAGTTANNATATTANANCTTAACCTTTGCATTTTCTTGATTTNTCTTGATACNTTATAAATATCTGTATCAAGGTANCTTTGAGGCANAACNGCNAAATCATTATTTCCATTCTTTTCAAGANTAGGTAANTTCTCAGAANCTTCTTTGAGCAATTNAGTNTATCTTTCATATAACATGGGACATTTCGTTTTTAGCAATTCAGATACNGTAGGATATACTTNTTTATTTATAATATNNGAAGCCCANTANNCTGTAATCTTCATGTCNATTGGGTTCACATACACATGATTNTNCCNATCAATGTCTATAATAGCTCCATGAATNTAACCNCNACCTNNAATCNTCNNTATTTCATCAGAGATTACTTNCTGAATANTTGTNTATNNNTCTAATGGNTTCTNGATANGNGCAANAACNNNATCCATNTTTTNGTAATAATAATCGATATCGTCCCTATCCAACTTCTTCGGAGCTCCACCATTCAAGATTGTAAGTGAACCATCCTTAGATTCGTGGATAAAACAGTAATATCCATTCTTTTTCAACATATGGAGAATATTCACTTTTTTATTGAAATCCATCCTTATATTTTTGCCTCTATAAAATTCCCTATACTCATCATCGGTAATTTCATACTTTCCATCCGGTTCATCTGCAAAACAATCATAATCATTTTCCAAATCAAACCATTTCATATGCGGATTATTATTTTTATAGCCTATCTGATTATCCGCATATACACGTATATCTCCATCATCATAAAAACAATTTCTATGTGTATGACCACTAACATATACATAATTCTCATGATAATTTGCATTTTCGCTCCAACAGTCCATCGGCGTATGTGTAAATATAACAACATTTTTATCATGAAAAATTGAGCATACTTTTTTATACAATTCTTCAAATTTTTTGCTTTCTTTTATTTCTGTAGTTCTGTCAATAGTATCTCGATAAATACCATTATTAGCATTAAAATTCTCATTGTAGCCCGAAAAAGCCAATCCACCAAAAAAAGTAATACGTGAATTTATAATTTTATCACGTAATTCCGGTTCATCCACAGATAAAAGTTCCTCTGTCGTTATTTTTTGTATACCTCTTTTGTCATCTCGATATATAATATTGTTTTGAAGCAAGTGCATTCCATATTTATCAAGCAAATCATCATATTTCTTTACAATCTCATCAAATGAATTTTGAGGAAATCCCCATAATTCGTGATTTCCAAGAACAACAATCACTAACCGACGCTCTACTCTGTTGTCCAATTCACTTCTGAGAATTTTTATAAACAACTCAAATATTGAAAAATTTGAAGACACATCACCACCTATCAAAATTGTATTTTTAGATTCGCTAATAATATTACCAACAATGGATTTAATAACATAAACAACATCCACTTTCGATTTTGGCTCAAAATGCTTTAATTTATGCAATAAATGTATATCCGAAACATAATATACCCGTTCTCTGGACCATGGTACTCTTGAATAGTCAAATTCTTCAAATATATCCAATTCTCTGCATGTTTGTAATGCTAATTCTGTGCTTTTTTCATTTTCTTCGGTGCAAGAGAATGATTCAATCCCATTATAATCTATTTTATTTAGCTCATACTGAACACCAAATTTATCAAGAATTGTACTCCTAACACTTGCATTTTTTAAATTGATTCCCGATACATCATTTAGATTCTGCAATCCTTCACAAAACAGCAAATCAGCGTTTGAAAGGTCTCCTTTCAAAAAAGTAACAAAATCAAAAAAATAGTCAAACACATGGTTATATTTTTTCACACACTCACCATCAGAATTATACCATTTCTGCAAAACTTTAAATTTGCCATTCGAATACATTTTTTCAACAACATACTTTAAATCGTCAGCATTTACGGAAGGCAATTTGGTTGTTTCATCTGTCTTATATTTTGTAATGTCATATTCAAAATTAATAGCTTTACTTAAATCACAATGCGTTAAATCACCATTACGATACTCTATAAACTCCTCAAAAGTTTCAAAATATCTATATGTATAAAATGTCTGCCTTCCTACACTTTTCCATTTCTCTTGTAGTGTAAATATACATTCCTCACAATAATAATGACTTACTTCGTCAAAAAAAGCATTAACTTCTTTATCTATACGCCCACTTTTAATTACTGTTACTAAATCTTTTAGCCGTTTTTTATCCTTATTTATGCCCGATTTAGAACCATCTGTAAAGGTATACGCTTCCATAACATCATCTGGATTAAATATAGTACATACTTCTCTAACAAAATTCCTCTCACATGCGTAGTCAGACATATACTTCATCAATATGTTGAACCGTTTTTTATCGTTTAGCGCAGAAAATATATATTGCCACATGAGGAAGTTTCTATATTTCCATGTATACCCTAACCTTTCAACTAATTCTGTTGACAACTTTGATTCTTTATAATTTTTCTCAACCTCTCGAAATTCATCAATGGTTGAACAATTATTGAATTTATCAATCCAAATCTTGCATTGTTTCTTTATTTGTTCTCCTTTGTCATAAAGGCGTATTTCTTCGTTTGTTGGTGAAACAGTATAATCATCTATTGTATCTTCCACAAAGGATTTTCGTTCATTTAACTTATCATAATCAACTTTCATCTTAATTTTAGAAATGTCACATTGATAATAACAAGCATTATCATATATTTCATTATCTATAAAAGCTGCGTATTTTTCAAAATCATCAAAATATGTTATATTCTCTTTTGTACAACTACCATTACTAAGACTTTCTTCTACAAAAAATACATTTCTTATAATATCATAACCACGTCTGCCAAGTTTTCTTATTCCTAATTGGCGCTCAACATCAATAATATTTCTGTTATTTTGGTATCTTTCAGGAACAGAAAAACAATCTATTTCTGAATTTTTCAATTTCACTATTATTTTTTCTACGCTTTTGCTCGGTGGTTTTACAAGTGTTTTTTGATTCTTTCTTTCGCTCATATTCTTATCATCACCATCATTTCTTTAAAATTTTATCAGTAAATATTTTTTCAGCCTAATTTCTTAGCTCCTCCGCTATAAAAACATTATATCCCTCATAATGATAGCTTGCATCAATGCCTTTCATATATACCTCTCGGTCATCAACCTTATCGGTCAATGCTGCCTTAATTAATACCTTGATTTCTACATCCTTTATCGGACTGCGTTCCATCGCTAGAAAATAGTCCTCTTTTTCTACCCTGCTCCAGTCAACTACCATATGAAGTTCCTTTTTTAACATAGCATCAAGCCATATTCTTATGCTTCTTCCATTGCCCTCCCTGAATGGATGCACAATATTCATCTCGACATACTTTTCAATGATTTCATCAAAGGTCGACTGTGGCATTTTTGAAACGTTGGCAATAGCAGCTTCAAGATACAATACTGGAGCAAATCGGAAGTTTCCCTTAGAAATGTTTACGGTTCTCTGTTTACCCGCAAAATCGTAAATCTCATCAAATAAATATTTATGGATTTTGGCAAGTCCATCAAAGGTTCCAACCTCAAAAACATCGAGCAGACCTGTTTCAAACAGCTCAATGGCCTTTATCTTGCTAATTTTTTCCTCAACCCGTGCAAGTTCTGATGAGTCAGTAATACCTAATTTATTCTGTAATGCCATAAAAACCCCTTTCTGTATCAATGAAAATAGTTATATGTATTATACTCCTTTTTCCTATGTCCATCAAACAATTTCCCCTTTAAAAAGCAGTATAAACAGTTTTGACTATTGCACAAAAAATTCCGTATGTTATAATATATGCATAGCATATTTTACATAAAATTTTCATGGTGATACGTATGGATTATATTATAGAATTTGAAATTGCAGCTTTAGGTCTTGAGCTGATGTTGTTGGTTATCTACTGCATCAGGAATAATTTTCCATGCGCCACAAACAAATATTATTTTGCCATGCTATGTTGCGGCATTATTGCCACAGCCTTTGATATCATTTCAGTTTTTACTCTTGCACACCTAAACACACTTCCCATATGGATTAACTATATATGTAACATGTGTTATCTTCTTGCATATAATGGTGCAGCATTACTGTTCTTTTTGTATGTGCTCCATGTATCTGATGACGAAAAAACAATACATATTGGGAAAAAAATTTTTATTATTACTTTTGTCATAGTCGTAACTCTTATTTTAACCACCCCATTTACCAAGCTGATTATACATTTTGACAACGGCACATACAATCACGGTCCTTTGTTTTTTGTACTTTATGTAATTTCCGTCACCATACTTCTTGGTGTGTTTTTTCTGTTTTTTAAATACAAATATAAGCTTGATAAAATGCAGGCATTTTCCATAATGGGACTTGATTTGGCAACTACCATAGTAGTAGTTGTACAGCAGTTATTCAGTGAACTGCTCATACAGAATTTTATTGTTTCATTATTTTTTGTTCTTATATATTTTTCACTGCAAAATCCTGATGACTACATAGATAAGACTGCCAACTGCTTTAACAGTTCTGCATTTTATGAAACAGCTGCCATATATCTGAAAAAAAAGATGCCGTTTTGTATCATTGCATTTACCTTGGATGATTTTCAGGCTGTAAACAGACTGCTTGGAATAAAAACAGGTGAACTGGTTATAAACAATATCGCAACATATCTACAAAATCTTTTTGGCAAATCCCGCATTTACCACCTGTCAGGCAGTCGCTATGCAATACTTATTGATACGAAAACAACACTTTCCGCCGATGAGGTTATAGATGTCATTGACATATATTTCAGTGATCCATACCAGATTGACAATGTTGAGATACCTTTAACACCTTACTTTTGTGTACTCGACTATCCTTCCTTTGAATTTGCAACAGAGGATATAAGCGATATATTGGAATATTCCTTCCACGAAATGCAGCATAACCGTGATATAACCGTAATTGCCGCCAATGGGGAAGCACTGAAACAGAAAAGACGCGAGTTTCAAATTATAGACTGCATCAAAAATGCCATACGACAGCAGAGCTTTAAAATTTATTATCAGCCAATTTACAACACAAAGACAGGCAAATTTACATCCGCCGAGGCATTGGTACGTCTTATTGACGACGAGCTTGGATTTATAAGCCCTGACGAGTTCATTCCAATGGCAGAGCAAAACGGAATGATAACAGATATAGGAGAAATTGTTTTTAGGAATGTGTGTGAATTTTTAAAATCCTACGATGTGATAACGCTTGGAATTGAATATATTGAGATAAATCTTTCAGCCGTTCAATGTATGCAGGAAAATCTTTCCTCTCAGCTTATGGACATTATGAAAGAATACGACGTATCTGCCAGCATGATTAATTTTGAGATTACGGAAACTGCCAAAACGGTAAATGAAAGTACATTACAGAAAAACTTATATTCACTTATTGATAAGGGTGCCAGCTTTTCCATGGACGACTACGGAACAGGCTTTGCAACCGCAAATTATCTTATTACCCTTCCGATAAGTATTGTCAAAATTGATAAAAGCATTTTGTGGTCCTCCATGAAAAACGGGGATGCGCTTATGATTCTTCGTCATACAATAGGTATGCTTAAGGCTCTGAATAAGGAAATTGTCGTAGAGGGTGTCGAGACAGAAGAAATGAAGGTGCGCCTTATTGATATGGGTGTCGATTATTTACAGGGCTTCCTTTACTCAAAGGCTCTCCCCGATACTGAATTTGTTAAGTTCCTTCAAGCAAATAATATATAAAAATGGGGCTGTCGCACTAAGAATTTTAGTGCGACAGTCTTATTTTTATAGCTTTATCATGTATTGTAATTTTACTTTCTTACAATCACATGACCGTTACATTCCATAACAGGGTCATCCCATATAATATCTCCCACGCTGTCAACGGTTATATTTCCTGACCTTGGATTTTTAATTGAAACAACATGTCCCTTTATATCAGCCTCAACATCAGAATACTCAAAGGAAAGGTCAGTGTCCTCCATTGTACAATTTATAAGCTTCAAATCCTTACAGTAACAAAGCGGCTGTGTTCCTGAGATTTCACAGTTAATAAGAGTAAGTCCTTCGGAAAACCAGCCAAGGTATTCTCCCTTTACAACGGAATTTTTCACAACAACATTTTTACTGTGCCAAAAGGCATCCTTGGTGTCAAGCAAAGAATCCTCTATTTCAAGATTTTCCATATATTGAAATGAATATTTGCCCTTCATCTTGACATTCTTAAGCCTTACATTGCTACTGTCCATAAGCATATATTCTGACTCCACAAATGTGTCTGTAAGAGTTATTCCGTCACTTTTCCAACCAAACTCAGGTGATGTTACCCTACAGTTATTTAAACTTATGCGATTACACTCCCTGACAACCTTTATTCCATTTAAGGTGCAATCCGAAATATCCCCATCATCGGCATACCATATAGCGGCTCTTGTAGCTTCGTCCATTGTGCTGTTTATCAGCTTAAACCCCTTAACGTGCCACAATGGATATCGGAGTGAAAAACTACAGTCGGAAACCGTTATATTTCTTGATTCCTTCAATACAGATTCCCCATCCTCAGGTCCCGCAAATACACAATTTTTTATTACACAATCTATAGAATTATATAATGCTCTCTCCTCATCATATTGTTTGTTTTCTATCAAGGTGCTCATGATACCCTTCCTTTCAATTTGATTTTGTAGGCAATTGTTATATTTTTCAAGATATTTATTGTAACCATTTTCTTTCCATTTTTCAACATTATATTCAAATAAAATACTTTTGCACAAACTTTTACCAGAGTGTCCAATGAAAAAACACCAGCCCGTTGAACTGGTGCCCTTATAAAAAATGAATACAACTATAATACGTTATGCTATTTTACCATCACTAATCTCAATGATTCTATCCGCATAGGAAGCAATATCCTTATCATGGGTAACCATAATAATCGTCCTGCCCTCCTTATGTATTTCCTTAAAAATCTTCATTAGCTCATACGAATTACCCTGATCCAATGCACCTGTCGGCTCATCTGCAAGAATATAATCGTTACCGAAAACCAATGCTCTTGCAATAGCGGTTCTTTGCTGTTCTCCACCTGAAATTTGCTTCGGATACTTTTTGGCAAGTTCTGCAATGGACAGTCGTTCCATCGCTTCCTTTACCTTTGTTTTTCTTTCCTTGCTGCTTACCCCATTTGCCAAAAGAGGCAGTTCAATATTTTCATATATAGTATAATGGTCCATCAACTCATAATTCTGGAATATAAAGCTTATTTTCTGTTTCCGCAGCTTATCCAGCTTTAATATTCCCAAGCTTGATACATCTGTATCATCCAAAATATATGAGCCCTCTGTCAGTCTGTCCATACATCCGATTATATTTAATATTGTGGACTTTCCGGAACCGGACTTGCCCATAACCGCCACAAATTCACCATGATTGATTTCAAGATTTACATTATCCAACGCCAGTGTTTCAAATCCGTCGCCCTTATAAAGCTTTTTTGCATCCTTTAAAACTATCATACAATCTCCTCTTTCTTTTAGTTATATGTCCACTATAAATTTACTTTCAGTAGGTAATCCATTGAAGTTACAACTCTCTTCTGCTAAGCAGATCTGTCGGCTTGCTGCGCAATATATATCTCACAGGGAATTCACACATCAAAAACAATATAATACAGAAAAGGGCAAATCGGAAACCTAACATATCCTTATACAATGCATTTGTGAATTCGTCCATATTCAGACGTTGCAGTGTCCAATATAAAATGCATATTAAAAAGGAGCAGAAGCATTTTATAATATTTTCCGTCAAGATGATTCCAATTATATTTGCTTTATTAAAGCCATTAGAAAGCATGATTCCATAGTCCTTTTTGCTTGCCATAACCGACATTCGTGCTGTTATTATGGATACGATTATTGCTGATAATAACAGTACAAGAGGAAGTAAATAATTTTCACCTGCCTGGTCCATAGCATCCCTTTCATAAGATGAATATAAGCTGCCCAAAGGGACAATTCCATCCACATTAAGCTCCAGCTTATCTAAAAACTCGTTCAGCCTATCCTTAACACTGTCATCCTTCGCCGCAATTAACAAAAAGTTACTTGCATTCGCCAAGTAAACTTGATTTCCCGGCTGTGCTATGACATAATTTAAATCTAACAGCAGAGCATGATTCATATTTATGGCGGAGCTTCCGTATAAATCATCCGGAAGCCATTTCGTACCATCCTTTAGTACACCGCAAATAATATACTCACATCCTGTTTCCTCATCATAATATTTGCTTCCCACCGGATATACATTGGATAAATCGTTTCCAACATAGGCGATTCCATACCCTGCCTGCATATCGCTATAATCAAAGGCAAGGGTGAGATTATCATCGGTTCTTATATCACACAAACTCACTAAGGACGGATAAACATAAAGGATATCCGCTTTACCGTTTCCACTTACAAAATAACCGCCCCAATAATCAACACCTTGAATATCACCTATTTGTTCATACAGTTTGTTTAGCTTATCAAAATCATCGGAATGTAATCCCAATATACTCATTCCAAAATTAATTTTATATATGTCACCCATATCATAACTCAAAACCTTTTTTGCCTGTCTTGTGGGAAAATGGTATGAATCATAAACAATAAACGAATAAAACGATACGATAAGCCCTACAGACATCATCACCACCGTTATAAGAAATATCCACGGTTTCTTAAAAATTTGAAAAAATCCGAATAAAAAAGTATTCATCCGCCTAACCATTTCCTTTCTTACTGTTCAGTAACTGAATTGGTGCAACCCGAATCAGCCAGACAACCGGATATACACTGACCAACAAAAAGCTGACTCCTATATATCCCAATATAATACCGACATAGTCAGAAAACACCCGTACATTAAATGCAGCAAATCCTGCTGAAAGCATATCCCCAGCCAATGTAATGCATATGCCGATTCCCATGCCTATCAGCATGGCAACAAAAATCTCTGTTAGGAATTGTTTTATAATATGTATTACAGAAAAACCACATGTCTTTTTTATGGCAAACTCCTTTTTTCTGCATATCATCCAATATTGACACATAAAAAAAGTCGTTATTATACTGAACACATATGCTAACCACGCCCATGTTCTATACTTGGGTTCCGGAATCTGGGAGGTTACAATTTTCAGGTTTTCGTCACCGGAAAGCAAAATGCTCTCAAGCGTTCCTTGGGATTTCTCACTTATCCTTGTTTGAAATTCTGACACAGCCTCACTCAGATTGGCATTCGTATCACTTTCAAAAACAAGCTGTCCCATCCCCATCTTGATATCATCATTCATAAACTTCCAAAACAGCCCATCGTATTCCTTATTAAAAATCAGAATATCATTATCCAGATACTTCGATCTCCCTGTTGACATGCACCCTGTCACCAGATACGGTTCCCCATATATATCTATATATCGTTTCCCGCCTTCCGTATAAGTGTGCCGCATCTTATTCCTTCCCACGACAGCCCCCTTAACGTCTTCTGTAGGATAACTGCCCGATATAAGAGCATACTTAGGAGCCGGTCCACATATATATACATCCGTCAGAGAACGGCTGCCTTGATTATCTACCCTTGGGCTGATATCAACAATTGTAACATTAATATCATCTGTATTCATCTCCAGACAGCTATCTATTAAATACTGTTGGTAATCCCTACCTTCATCATAAAATTCCGCAACCGGTACCACTAATACGGTGTTTGTATATTTATATGAGTTTTCAACCGAATCTGCATATTCATATTTTTCTGTCAGTTTCACCTGCATACTATAATTAAATACCGCAAAGCTCATTGCAAAAATAATTATCATCCAAAACGAAACAGACTTATATCTCAGTAATCCCTTCATATATCCTCTCTAAAAATAATATCATAAATATTTAATTGCCCAACGAACCCTTTTTTATATAACAGGTTATAAGCATTTTACAAACAGAAAAAGCAGCCGACAGCATAACGGTAATCACCATAAATAAAATTATAAAAACAAAATTCTGATAAATGATAGCTCCACTTGTATCAACATATCCGTCATATGTAATTTCCATACACAGTCGTAAGCATTTACCTATAAATGCACCAATAAAAGCAAGGATAAACAGCTCTTTATAAATTCTACCTACAATATCGAAAAGTAAGAAACCGTTTTTTCTCATTATGGTAAATTCTTTTTTTCTCATATTCATCCAAAATTCAACGATAAAGCACAGCATAATCATTACAAATATAAAAACATATGTTATGTAGTGCATTTGATTATCACTCAGTGTCCGCGAATCCGGATGTTCACCACTAAAAAAATACTGTGCGGCTTTCCTTCGAAAGTCCACGGATTTAATGTAAAAGTGCCCTTCAGAAATTTCTTCAGCCAGCCTTTTTAATTCCTCCGGATTATTCTCATAAGCGATTTCCTCATCACTTTCTATTTTGAGGTTCATTGAGCCATCTTCAAGGTATCTCGCCATGCTGCTCCATAAACCATCGGTATTACTGCCTGCGAAAAAAATAACATCATTTTCAATAACCCACCTGATATTATTGTCAAAATATCCTGTAATTTCAAAGGCATCGCCGCAAAAATCTAAATACTCTTTTCCGTTTTTAATATATGTATCCTTTTTTCTTGCATATGAAATAACGGCATATCCATTACCAGTGGAGAGCTGTTCCTTTGTGGGATAGCTGCCCCTGCGCAACGGATATTTCGGTACAGCAGAAGATACACAAATATTACCGGGTTTCATAAGACTTAAAGGTAATTTGTAATCCAAAAAAAAATCGCAAATTGTAACTGTAACATTTTCTTTTTTACATAATTCCGCCAAAAATCCCTTCAGATAATCCTCTATATCTGCTTCACTTTCAGCATCCGTTATTTCCATACGAATATATGATTGGTAATTAAATTCCGAAGAATTACGTGCCTCATTTTCTGCTGCTTCCCTTATATTTGACTGTGCTTTAAAATCAAATAAAACAAAGGCAATAGCAAAACCTATAATCAACCAAAAACGAATATTTTTATACCTGAAAAGCTTGCTCATATTACTCTATAACCGTCCTTATTGTATCAATATCGCTTTTTTCACCTTTTTTTAGTCCTAATTTCCATAATAAAATTTCCCAATTGGTACTCCATCTGTACGTTGTTTGTTCTACAGTTGCATATTCTGAACCTTCTGTAAGTTCCATTATCACAACATAACAATTGCATTTTTCCGATATGGAATATTTTTGCGTCCCTATTTCAGTTAATTGATATCTCATAATTTCATGTTCCGAATTGATAATTGTTTTATTTTCATCAAAATTTTTTACATTTCCACCATATATAGTAACATTAATAGTTCCTTTTATTTCTTTTACTACAAGCTCCACTTCAAAAACATCATCTTCAGAACAGGATGCTGCCATAAAAGTATCTTTATTTTTATTGTATGTAGGTTTCCAACTAGCAAAACTCGATGAAATACTATCGTAATTTATTTCCTTTGCCCAAGCAGAGTGATACACCACAACCAAGGCTAGAACCGGTATAAATAAACTTATAAATAAAATTATAAATAAAATTGTTAAGCATATTTTGATTCGTCTTCTCATTAGTCATCCCTACATTGTGCCTGTTGACGTTGCTCATTAACAGGAAGTAACTGTCCATTGGAATCGGCGGCAGCATGATATGTTCTTGTTAAATATGGATTACCGGTTGATACCTTTTCAGATGCTTTACTTGAAGAATATGACTCTTTATATCCCAATGAATTTTGATTTATATCATATGTTATAACTTTGATGTAGTTTCTATACTTGTATGTTTGTGCCCAATCAGTAGAACCTTCACCATAAGAATTCGTACAATTTATGTAACATCTTAAAGTTATACCTGTATCGCCATATGACAAATCTAACGTATTTTTTCGTGCATGAGATATAATGGAAAATGCTGAAATACAGAAAAATGCTAAAAATGTAACTCCTAAATATAATATTTTCTTCATAAGAAATATCTCCTAAAATATTAATATTTTCATAATTTCATAGAATATATTAAATACGTGGTTAAAATACATGCATCAGTATTTTACACCTTATATAGCACGATAATTTAAACCTGTCATATGTAGCTGTTGTTGTATTGCTGTTTGCATGAAATATAAGCGAAACCGCCGAAACATAAAAGAATACAAAAAAGCTCCCCAAAAAAACATTTTTTCTTCATAAATAAGAATCTCCCCAAGATTTTGTTACCTTATTGTATCAACAATGTAAAAAAATGTCAATAAAAAAAGAAAGCTAAAATTATCTTCAGCTTTCTTTTCCTTATCCAATTATCTAATCTATGCACCTTCAGAACTCCACACAGAGATGACTTTCATCTGCCATCCATTCCCAACTTACATCCCTTACACGTATCTTCCTATTTTCCTGCCTTCTTCTTCTGGCTTTCGATAATGAATACCTGCATTTTTTCCAGACACTTCCCGTTCCTTCCCTTCTTGAGGATAAGCCCTCGACCTATTAGTATCCGTCAGCTGAATGCATTGCTGCACTTACACCCCGGACCTATCTACCTCGTAGTCTTCAAGGGGTCTTACTTCCTAAAAATGGCATATCTTATCTTGAGGGGGGCTTCACGCTTAGATGCCTTCAGCGTTTATCCCTTCCGGACTTGGCTACCCTGCCGTGCATTTGGTAATACAACAGGTACACCAGCGGTCCGTCCATCCCGGTCCTCTCGTACTAAGGACAGCTCCTCTCAAATATCCTCCGCCCGCGCCGGATAGGGACCGAACTGTCTCACGACGTTCTGAACCCAGCTCGCGTACCGCTTTAATGGGCGAACAGCCCAACCCTTGGAACCTGCTACAGCTCCAGGATGCGATGAGCCGACATCGAGGTGCCAAACCACTCCGTCGATGTGAACTCTTGGGAGTGATAAGCCTGTTATCCCCAGGGTAGCTTTTATCCG
>JAAVIA010000027.1 GCA_014799405.1 Lachnospiraceae bacterium | reverse complement strand
TAACTGATAAAGAAAAAATGGTATTTTTGCTTTCGGGAACCCTTGTTTTTACCGACAAGGTAATAGACAGAAATACCAGCAATTATGTGAGGGAGTGGATTAGAATGACACAGGTAGGACGGTTATTTGAGGAAGAAAAACAGCAGGCGGTTAAAGCGGCATTTGGTGAAGGCGAATTTAAAAAGCTTATTACACAAGTTTGTCGCAAATTAAGAAAATTGAAAGACGTGGATGTTATTTCTGATGAGCTTGAGGAGGATATTGAGGTTATATCAGAAATATGTAAAGCAGCTGAAGAATATGCACCTGATTACAATGTGGAGCTTGTATATGAAAACTATAAGAAACAGTACATGGCTGTTTAAGATGCATTATGTTCCTTTGTAACTAAAAAACCACCATCGTTCAATTAAGACGTAACAATACATCTTAACACGATGGTGGGTTTATAATTATTTATTCTATGCTCTTGAAAGGTATTCGCCTGTTCTTGTATCAATCTTGATTGTATCACCCTGATTGACAAAGAGAGGTACGTTTAATGTAGCGCCTGTCTCAACCGTACAAGGCTTTGTAGCGCCTGTGGCAGTGTCACCCTTTACGCCAGGCTCGCACTCAGTAATGAGAAGCTCAACAAACAAAGGTGGTTCAACTGCAAATACGTTTCCGTTGTGGGAGTTGATTTTACACATTTCATTTTCCTTAACAAACTTAAGGGAATCTCCGATTACGTCTGCATTTAATGCTATTTGGTCATAAGTCTCAACATCCATGAAATGGAAAAGCTCGCCATCAGAATATAAGTACTGCATATCCTTTCTGTCAATATGTGCCTTAGGACATTTTTCTGTAGGACGGAAGGTTTTTTCAACCACACCGCCGTTCTTTATATTTTTAAGCTTTGTTCTTACGAAAGCGGCACCCTTGCCAGGCTTCACGTGCTGAAATTCAATAATCTGATATACGTTACCATCAAGCTCAATGGTAACACCGTTTCTAAAATCTCCTGCTGATATCATAATTTTCCTCCTTAAATTTGAACATCACCGCATTGAAATTTTGGCTTCGCCAAAGCGATAATGTCACAATCAAATCACATATGGACTTATTTTATTATAATCTGTATGATTTTTCAACTATTTTTTAAATTTGACATTTACCATATGACCTTTTTAAATCTAGCGTTTGTTTTATTTTATATTTATAACATAAAATAAGACTCATATTTTTATATTACAGGCATATAAATACTATTAAGGGGTGAGACTTTGAAGAATACTATATGCAGATTATTGTCGCAAAATATCAAAGGTCTGCTCGAACAGTCAAATATAAATTACGAAAAGCTCATTGAATTGAGGCTCCGCATAAATGAGCCTTTGATTCTTATGTTTTCTCATGGAGAATATTTTGTGTGTGAATATGGCGGTATGACTCAGGATAGAAAACGGGCATACAGGGTCACAGGCACAGACATAAGAGCAACGATTGATTACGTGTCCGATTATTCGCTATACGCTTATGAGGATGAAGTAAGACAGGGATTTATTACCGTTCGGGGAGGTCACAGAGTAGGCTTGGCAGGTCAGGTCGTATTGGATAATGGGAGAGTTAAGAACGTGAAACATATTTCGTTTATAAACATAAGGGCATCCCATCAGATAAAGGGATGTGCAGAACATGTACTGCCATATTTAATCAGGGATGGCAGAGTATTACATACTTTAATAATATCGCCTCCGGGGCAGGGGAAAACAACGTTACTCAGAGATATTGTAAGATGCATTTCGGATGGAAACAGCTACTCTCGGGGAATGAATGTGGGTGTTGTTGACGAGCGTTCGGAAATAGGTGCGTGTTATATGGGTGCCCCACAAAATGACGTAGGGCTTCGGACGGATATTTTAGATGGGTGTCCGAAAGCTGAGGGCATGCTTATGATGCTTAGGTCCATGAATCCCAAGGTTATAGCCGTTGATGAAATAGGAAGCAGGGAGGATATAGACGCGATATCCTATGTTATAAACTGCGGATGTGCAATTTTGGCTACAATTCACGGTGATTCCGTGGATGATATAAGAACAAGACCTGTCCTTAGGAAGCTGATAGAGGAAAGGGTGTTTGACAGATACATAGTTTTGGGCGGCAAGAGCGTTGGAAATGTGGAGAACATATTTGATGAAAGGGGCAATGAATTATACATACATTCGCTTTGTATTGCAAATTAGCGGGCTGTGTACTTATTGTCGCAGGTGGTCTTATGATGGGGCTTAAATTTGCATTTGACATGAAAAAGCGAACGGCGCAGCTCAGAGAACTTCAAAGAATTGTAAGCTATTTTGAAGGAGAAATAACATACAGACATGCCATCTTAAGCGAGGCATGTCTTTTGGTAGCAGCAAAATGCGGACAACCTTTCAGGGAATGGATTGAGAACTTGGGAAATGAACTTGCCCTTGAGGATGATGAGAGAAAACCGGAATCCTTTTACGAAAGCTGGTGTGCTTCCCTTGATTTTCTCAAAAAAAATACAAAGCTTAAGGCAGGAGATATAGCGGTTTTAAAGTCTCTTGGACAGGCATTTGGATATCTTGATATACAGACACAACAGATGACTGTGGAGCTTGAAAAGGAAAATCTTTCTAAAATAATAAAATATGCTGATGAGGAGCTTGTAAGCCATATGAGAATATCGGTTGTATTTGGCGTGCTGGGGGGACTGATGATTGTTATAATGCTTGTATAGTTTTGGAGGATATATGACTATTGAAATTATTTTTAAGATAGGTGCAGTAGGCATTATAGTTTCATTGCTCAATCAGGTTTTGAAGCATTCAGGCAGAGATGATCAGGCTTATCTTGTCAGTCTTGCCGGTCTTATTATAGTCCTGTCATGGATTATACCGTATGTTTATGAGCTGTTTGCAAATATTAACAAGCTGTTTGATTTTTAAAGGGTGATATATATGACGCTTGGAGCCATTATGGCATTTGTTATAATTGCAGTTATACTTTCCTTAAGCCTGAAATCGAGAAATCCGGAAATGAGCAGCATGATTTCTCTTGCCGTGTGCATTGTTATCATTTCTCTCAGCGTGGTAAGAATCGGAACGATAATTGATACATTAAAGCAGCTTGCTGCATACATAAAAATAGAATATACATATGTTATTATTTTGCTTAAGCTGGTGGGTATTGCCTATATATGTGAATTTGCTGCCGGCATAAGCAAGGATGCAGGCTACAGTGCGGTTTCCTCACAGATAGAGCTTTTGGGTAAGCTTACAATGCTTATGGTGGCGCTTCCTGTACTTATGCAGGTGATAGAAACTATATTGGAATTGTAATGAGGTGGAATATGTCTGGCTTGCAAAATATTGTTATGGTTGTTATTTTTACCGCCTGCATTGCAGTTGTATTTAATTTTAATAGTTGTACATGCTATGCGGAGAAACCGGTATGTGGGGAAGCCGCTGATAATTTAAGTGTAATGGAGGATAATGCAAATGATAATGATACAGTTGAAAGTAACACAGATGAATATAATGTAAATACGGACGATACAACTGACTGGCTGAATGATAATGAAGAATTTGTTATAACGGATGAACTGTACATGGATATATACAACGAGATTGGCCTTAATGAGGTGCAGTATGGAATTAACCGGCTGGGAATGGAGGACATAAGCTTCAACGCCATATTTTCAGGAATAAAAAATAATGATTTTAACTATGTAAAGCAAAGTGTATGGAAAATAATAAAAAAAATAACTGTTGAGGACATACTTGTAAATAAACAGCTTATTACCCAGCTTATAATTATAGTTTTGCTCGGTTCGGTTTTTGTGAAGCTTTCGGGCAGCTTTAACGGAAACTTTGTAAGTGAACAGGGCTTTTATGTTACATATTTAATTATAACATCAATTTTACTTTCGTCATTTCTTATAAGTCTTGATATGGTAGGCGATGCCATAGACAACATAATTTCTTTTGTAAAAATTGTAATTCCGGTTTATGCCCTGTCTATGAGTTTTGTGGGCAATACGGTTTCGTCTGCGGGAATGTACGAGCTTATCATGGTAGGTATATGGCTTGTACAGATTGTCATTTCAGGCGTCGTGCTTCCTATGATTAAATTTTATGTGATTGTTTCCCTTGTAAATAATCTGAATAAGGAGGACAGTCTTTCAAAGCTTTGTACCCTTGTTCGCAATAGTGTCATATGGATGCTGAAAACGATAGTAGTTTTTATTGCAGGACTTAGTATTATAAAAAGTCTTCTTGAGCCTCAGCTTGATGCACTTGGAAAAAATACGATAAATAAAATTGTATCTGCGATTCCGGGCGGGGGAATGGGAGCTTTAATCACAGGTACTTTTTTAAAGGCGGGGGTCGTGATAAAAAACAGTATAGGAATTGCAGGTATTATAATACTTGGAATTATAGCCCTTGCACCCGTACTTAAAACATTTATCATTATGATGCTTATAAGGGTAACGGCGGCAATGTTGCAGCCAATCGGCGAAAAGCGGTATGTAAACGGAATAGAAACACTTGCTTCGGGTATGTCACTTTTACTTAAGGCGATAGGAAGTTCCGTTGCACTTTTTATGCTTGTCGTGGCAATTATGGCATATGCAAGCAGCGGATAGGAGGGTTGTCATGTTATATGGGTGGATGAAAAGTCTTGTTCTTTACCTTATTATGTCGGGGCTTGTGCTTAATATGGCTCCGTCAGGAAATTACAGAAAATATATATCATTTTTTGCAGGGCTTCTTATAGTAATCATTATGGTAAGACCATTGTCATTTCTCCTTAAATTTAAAACGGAGGATTTGGAGCGTCTTGCATATGGCATGGAAAGTTATATGCAGGATAAAAGTATTTTTAAGGACAGGGATGATATGTATGACTATTATGATATGGGAGTGAAAACGACAATCATTACATCCCTTGAAAATATGGGGTATGACATAGTGGATGTAAATGTGATAATGGACAAGGATAAAAAGCCCGTAAGCGTAACTCTTTATATAAAAGGCAGATTGGAAGACACGGAAGTGAATATAATAAAAAAATATATATTTGAAGTCTATTATGTGGATGTGGATAGTATAAATATAGTAAGACGGTGATGTAATGGGGATTGATTTAAAAAAAATAAAGGATTTAAAAACAGATAAGATAATAACCATAATACTTGTAGGAGTTTTGCTGCTTGTTGTGTGCATGCCTGTAAAGGATAAGTCGGACAACGAGGAAAAGGATACTGTTAAGGACAGTTATCAGTCATATGCCGAATACTATGAGCAGAGGCTGGACAGTATTTTAGAAAACTCATATGGGGAGGGAACCATGGAGGTTATGGTACATATATCTGAGGATACAGGGTCTGTGGATATGTATGGACAGACTGACAAAAGGGTAGTGATAGATGGTGTTCTTATAGTTGCCGATGTTGACGGGCAGCAGGCGGTGTCTGACATTACCTACGCTGTTTCGGCTCTTTTTGATTTGCCTGCCCATAAGGTGGCGGTAATAATTAAAAAATAGTAGGAGGGTATATGAAAAAATCAATAAAGAAAAATCAGATAATAATTGCGGCATTAACCGTGCTGCTTGGCGTTGCAGGTTATATTAACTTTTCAGGCAATTCGCTTGATCTTGCAAACAGTGACAAGAATGATGACAAAACGCAGTCGGCGTTTGCGGAAACGGATATAGACGAGGCTGCCGGTGAAATAACTACATACGACATGGAGGCAGAGGAAAACATAGAGCTTAACTCTGACAAGGATGAAATCGGGGAAGCTGTGCTTACGTCTGCTGACACTGCCACAAACAGTCTCATTAATTCAAAGCTTAACAGAGAACAGGTGCGTTCTAAGGCAAAGGAATATTATCTTGACATAATAAACAACGATGGAATGGATGAAGTATCAGTTGCTTCTGCAACGGATGCATATGTTAAACTTACTGAGGATATGGAGAAGGAGTCGGAGGCAGAAATACTACTTGATGTAAACGGATATAAGAATGCCATTGTGTCCATTTCAGGTGACAATGTGGATGTAATAGTCTGTGCAGAAACACTTACCGACACTGACAGGGCGCGCATTGAGGATACGGTTGTGAGAAAGACGGGATGCAGCGTTGACCAGATTATAATTACAACTGTTTCCGAATAAGGAATAAGAAAACAAAGCCTTTTTTGTCTGGTTTAATAAATAATGCTATATGTTGCAAATTTTACAAATATTGGGTATAATTACTTCATCTAAATTTATGGAATGGAGGCATACTTTGTGGGTGAAATAAAGGATGGAGTAATAGAAGAAACACAAAATAAAATTGGAAAGGTCAGTATTGCTGATGATGTGGTTGCATCCATAGCTGGTATAGCAGCTATAGAGGTAAAGGGAGTGTCAAAGCTGACCGGTAATATTTCCAAGGAGCTTGTTGCAAAGCTTGGAAAGAAAAATCTTGCAAAGGGAGTTAAGGTTGACATTATCGAGGGAACGGTAGATGTAGACCTTTCACTTGAGCTTGAGTATGGCAACAGCATAAAAGACGTATCTGAAAATGTGCAGATTAAGGTTAAACAGGCTATAGAAAGCATGACAGGACTTGCGGTTGGCTCCGTAAATGTAGTTGTGTCGGGCATTAAGCTGGAGAAAGAATAAAATGACTAGAAGAAAACAGAGAGAGAACATTTTTCGTATACTGTTTAAGCTTGAATTTAATTCCGTGGATGAGATGGAGGAGCAGATTGGCTATTCCATAGACGGGCTTGGCGAGCTTGCTGATGACGACAGAGACTATATTGTAAATAAGACGAAGAAAATTATAGACTGTGTTGGTGAGCTTGACAAGACAATCTCAGAGGTTTCCTCAAAGTGGAATATTGAGCGGATTGGAAAAGCCGAGCTTGCAATATTAAGGCTTGCCGTATACGAGATGAAGTACGACGAGGATGTACCTTTTAGGGTAGCAATAAATGAAGCGGTTGAGCTTGCAAAGATATATTGCAATGATGATGCAAAAAGCTTTGTAAATGCATTGCTTGCAAAGGTGGATGAATAGCTTGAAGATTTTCAGCGTCAGTCAGGTAAATAATTACATTAAAAATATAATAACCCAGGACTATATGCTTAAGAGCATCACCATAAAGGGTGAGGTTTCAAACTGTAAGTATCATAGCCTGGGGCACATTTATTTTTCACTTAAGGATGAGACAGGTTCGCTTCCTGCGGTTATGTTTAAAGGTAATGCTGCAAATGGACTATCCTTCAAGCTTGCTGAAGGACAGTCCGTTATTGTGTCCGGAAGTATAAGCGTGTATGAGCGTGATGGTAAGTATCAGCTTTATGCAAACAAAATTACATTGGACGGCGTAGGGAAGCTTTACGAGGAGTTTGAACGGCTGAAATACAGACTGAATGACGAGGGACTTTTTGACCCTGATTTAAAAAAGCCTATTCCTAAATATCCAAAAAGAATAGGGGTTGTTACGGCTGAAACAGGTGCGGCAATACAGGACATTATAAATGTTGCAAGAAGAAGAAACCCTTACGTGCAGCTTATCCTTTACCCTGCGAAGGTTCAGGGGGATGGTGCGGCAGACACTATTGTTGCAGGAATAAAAAAGCTTGACGGTATGGGTGTTGACACGATTATTGTGGGACGTGGCGGCGGCTCCATAGAGGATTTATGGGCGTTTAATGAGGAAAAGGTTGTAAGGGCGATATATGAGGCAAAAACTCCCATTATTTCGGGCACGGGACATGAGGTTGACATAACTCTTACGGATTATGCGGCAGACCTTCGTGCACCTACACCTTCGGCGGCATGTGAGCTGGCAGTGCCTGACGTTATAAGTACGCTTAATGGCTTAAGAGGTCTTTGGGACAGTTTAAATGCACATATGTCAAATAAGCTGAATGTGGCAGCACTTAAGCTGGAGGGGCTTACATCAAGGCTTGAAATGTTAAGCCCTGTGGCAAGGCTGAAACAGAAAAACCAGTACCTGTCAGAGCTGTACGATAAGCTGGTCGGCGCTATGCAAAAAAAGCTTGAAGATAGAAAGCATATGCTTGCCATATATACAGAGAGGCTGAATGGACTTTCTCCTACGGCAAAGCTTGTGGGAGGCTTTGGATATGTTGAGGCAGATGGTAAGCCTGTTCTTAATGCAAGGGACGTAAGTAAGGGACAGGACATAAGGCTTACACTGCATGACGGAGTTATTGATGCTAGGGTTACAGATACCAAGGAGAGAGGAGCACATTTTTATGGATGATAATTTTGTAATTGAGGATGCCTTTGAGCGTCTTGCTGAGATAAATAAAAGCCTTGAGGCTGAAGGGACAAGTCTTGATGAAGCCCTTAAGCTGTATGGAGAGGGAGTTAAGCTTGTAAATGCCTGCAAGGAAAATCTTGAGGGCGTTGAGAAGGAGATACAGATTTTAAATGAAGTATAGCGCTAAGGATATAGAAAAAATAATATTCAAATATATTCCTACTGCAAAGGGATATCAGGCAAAGGTTATGGAAGCCATGGAATATGCAGTAAATGCAGGGGGAAAAAGGCTAAGACCCATGATGATGCAGATGTGCCATGATATGTATGACGACAGGGATGACGAGGCGCTGCACGTTTTTATGGCGGCGATAGAGATGATACACACATATTCCCTTATACATGACGACCTTCCCGCACTTGACAATGATGATTTAAGGAGGGGAAAGCCTACGGTGCATGTTAAGTTTGGTGAGGATATTGCCATACTTGCAGGGGATGGGCTTTTAAACTATGCCTACGAAACGGCGGCGAAAGCATTTACAATAAGACCTGCTGACAGCGCAGTCGAGCAGGCGTACATTTATCTTGCATCAAAGCCTGGAATATACGGAATGATAGGCGGTCAGACTCTTGATGTAATGAAATCCGGCAAACAATTAAGTGATGCTGAGCTTGAATATATTTATATAAATAAAACATCTGCCCTTATTGAATGTGCCATGATGGTGGGGGCTGTTTTGGGCGGTGCCGATAAGGAGGAGCTACTCCTGATAGAACAGGCGGCGAGAGCTGTCGGAATTGCATTTCAGGTTAAGGATGACATTCTTGATATTGTTGGAGATGAGGCATTACTTGGAAAGCCTGTAAATAGTGATGAAAAAAACAAAAAGACTACATATGTAACACTCCACGGAATGGAAAAATCAGCGGCATATGTTGAGGAATTATCGGAAAATGCCGTGAGGCTTATAGATAGTCTTTCTGTTAAAAATGAGGATGTAAAGAGGGAGCTTATTTGGCTTGTTAAAAAGCTGATAGACAGAGATAAATAAAAATGGAATTGTTAAATAAAATAAACCATGAAAATGACATAAAGAATATAGACAGAGAGGATTACGACAGGCTTGCATATGAGATAAGGCAGTTCCTTATCGATAAGGTCAGCAAAAACGGTGGTCATCTTGCATCTAATCTCGGCTGTGTTGAGCTTACCATGGCGCTTCATCTTGCCATGAATTTTCCTGAGGATAAGCTTATTTTTGATGTGGGACATCAGTCCTATACCCACAAAATTTTAACGGGAAGAAAAAAGGAATTTGACATGCTCAGGGAATATGGAGGAATGAGCGGATTTCCTAAAACAAGGGAGAGTGTTTGCGATGTGTTTAATACAGGGCACAGCTCCACAAGCATATCTGCGGCAATGGGCTTTGCAGTTGCACGTGACCTTAAGGGAGGAAATGAAAAAATCGCTGCTGTTATAGGCGACGGCTCCCTTACCGGCGGTATGGCATATGAGGCAATGAACTGTCTGGCACAGGCAAAAACTGGCTGTGTTATCGTGTTAAACGACAATGAGATGTCCATAGATAAAAATGTGGGAGGAATGTCAAAATATTTAAACAATATCCGAGTAGGNTCCGCCTACAATGANCTTAAGGTNGGAGTTGAAAACAGNCTTTTGTCAACAGAGACAGGAGAGTGGGTAGCAAAAAAAATAAAGCGTTCCAAGGATGCCATAAANCATCTTCTTGTTCCGGGCAGTTTTTTTGAGGAGTTGGGAATAACATATGTGGGACCTATAAACGGACATGATATAAATGCAATGGTTACCACATTTAAAAANNCATTCAGATTAAATAAGCCCATAATAATACATGTTATAACGAAAAAGGGAAAGGGCTATCGTTATGCGGAAAGGCATCCGGACTATTTTCACGGAATATCCGCATTTGACAAGGAAACGGGCAGGGTGCTTGAGAAAAAACAGTGCAAGTCCTATACTGANATTTTTGCAAACCATATGATTGAAATGGGTGAAAAGCATGAAGATTTAGTGGCGATTACCGCAGCAATGTCAATCGGAACAGGACTTAATAAATTTCATGAAAAATTTNCTGACAGAATGTTTGATGTTGGAATTGCAGAGCAGCATGCGGTTACATTTGCGGCAGGGNTTGCTTCGGCGGGGATGATNCCTGTTGTAGCCATATATTCGTCATTTTTACAGAGAGCTTACGACCAGATACTGCATGACGTATGCCTTCAGGGNNTGCATGTTATTTTTGCCATAGACCGNTCNGGTTTAGTAGGGCAGGANGGGGAAACCCATCAGGGAATCTATGATATATCTTTTCTTTCCCATATGCCGAATATGGTTGTAATGGCTCCAAAAAACAGATATGAGCTTATNGANATGATGAGCTTTGCATNNGNGTANGACGGACCTGTTGCAATAAAGTATTCAAGAGGAAATGCATACAAGGGCTTGTCCGAATATTCGGAGCCNATAGTTCTTGGAAAAAGTGAGANAATAAAAAGGGGAAAGGACATAGCAATTTTNGCATGTGGAAATATGAATGAGGAGGCTGTCAAGGTTGTAGATTTGCTTGAANAGGANGGTCTTACACCTACATTTATAAATGCAAGGTTTATTTCCCATGTGGATACNGAGCTTTTAATTGATATATGCNAAAATCACCATATACTTGTAACNATGGAGGAAAACATAATCAGGGGNGGATATGGTGAGATGGTTGACAATGAAATAATAAAAAATAATATANGCCTTCAGAAAAATTTTGTTCATATAAATTGTGGAATNNATAAGGCTTTTGTTGAACAGGGAANAATAAGCGAGCTTAGGGAAAAGCTTAATATAGATGCTGTGTCGGTATACAATAGGATTAAGGAGTGTCTTGACTAATGCAGGAAAAGGTAAAAAAAGAAAGACTTGACGTACTGCTTGTGGAAAAGGGAATTGCACCNTCAAGGGAAAAGGCAAAGGCTGTAATAATGTCGGGAATCGTATATGTTGACGGCAGCAAAGAGGANAAGGCAGGCGCAGCATTTCCTGTAAATGTTAATATTGAGGTAAGGGGAAATACGCTGAAATACGTAAGCAGAGGCGGTCTTAAGCTTGAAAAAGCCATGCAGGAATTTAATATAAGCCTTAAGGAAANGGTATGCATGGANGTGGGTGCATCGACAGGAGGTTTTACGGACTGTATGCTGCAAAACGGGGCAACCCGTGTTTACTCAATTGATGTGGGACATGGTCAGCTTGACTGGGGGCTTAGAAANGACNNCAGGGTCGTATGTATGGAAAAAACAAACATAAGATATGTTACCCCTGAGGATATAGGNGAGCCTGTGGATTTTTCTTCCATTGACGTGTCATTTATATCACTGAAAAAGGTTCTGCTTCCCGTAAAAAATATACTTGGAACGAATGGTAAAATTGTATGTCTTATAAAGCCCCAGTTTGAAGCGGGTCGTGAAAAGGTTGGAAAAAAGGGCGTTGTCAGGGATAAAGAGGTTCATAAGGAGGTTATAGAAATGGTGACGGATTATGCTAAATCCATAGACCTATATCCGCTTATGCTTGATTTTTCTCCCGTAAAGGGTCCTGAGGGAAATATTGAATATCTTTTATATCTTTCAAAAAATGCAGATGATTTAAATTTATTTGAGAAAAATGCACATATTGATATAGATGAGGTGGTTGAGAAATCTCACGATACCTTAGATACATAAATATATTGATTAAAAGTTTGTGTTTATATGCACAATACCATAAAGGATAAAATTTATGAATAAATTTATAATATTTACAAATACGGAAAAGGACGAGGGACTTACCCTTTCAAAAAAAATAACGGAATATTTAAGTGAAAAGGGCGCAGTGTCATCCATAGTTTGTGATGCCATTCTTGATAATGGTACTATGGACCAGTTTGTAAAGGGAGCAGATGCCGCAATCGTTTTAGGCGGCGATGGTACAATGCTTAGAGCCACCCGGGGTATAGGCAGTTATGATATACCTCTTATAGGAATAAATCTTGGAACGCTTGGCTTTTTGACAGAGGTTGAGGAGGTAGGCGTATTTGATGCGCTGGACATGCTGCTTAAAGACAGGTACATAATTGAAAACCGCATGATGATTGAAGGAACCGTTGGTAATGAAACCTTCCATTCGCTAAATGACATTGTAATTACGAGAGCAGGTTTTTCACGTGTTATCGGGCTTAATGTATATGTAAATGGACAGCTTCTTGATACCTATGAGGCGGATGGTGTTATTGTTTCCACACCTACAGGGTCAACAGGCTATAATCTGTCTGCCGGAGGGCCTATTGTAAGTCCGAAGGCAAGGGTTATTGTTGTAACGCCTATTTCTCCTCATTCTCTTACCTCAAAAAGTGTGGTGTTTGACAGCACAGATGAGATAAAAATTGAGATTGCAAAAAAGAGAAAAACTCAGGATACGGAGGCTATCGTATCCTTTGACGGCGGAAACAGCATAGACCTTGGGGCAGGTGATGTTGTATCGGCACGTATTTCCTTACGAACCGTGAGACTTATCAAGGTGCGTGACGTGAATTTTTACAGTGTGCTTCGGGACAAAATAGGAGGTTGATATTTTGAAGGAGCAAAGGCAAAGTGCAATTGTGAAAATAATAACCGAAAACGATATTGACACTCAGGAGAGGCTGCTTAAATATTTAAATGACAGTGGCTTTGACACAACTCAGGCAACCGTATCAAGGGATATAAGGGAGCTTAACATTACCAAGGTTTCATATGAGGGAAACCGGCATAAATATGTTATTGACAACAGCCACCTGGAACAGTCGGGAGTTAAATACAGGCATATGCTTGAAAATTATATAATATCAATTGACTGTGCAGGAAATCTTATAGTTATAAGAACCACGGCAGGAATGGCGATGGCTGTGGGAACGGCAATCGACAGCCTGCACGATGATGATATTATGGGCTGTATTGCAGGTGATGACACTTTGTTTATAGCAATCAAGGACCCTCATAGAGCAGATGAGATAATTGGGAGTATAAAAAAATGTTATTAAATTTACACATAAAAAATATAGTTTTGATAGACGATATAGATATAAGCTTTGGTGATAACCTTAATATTCTGACAGGAGAAACCGGAGCGGGAAAATCAATTATAATCGGTTCTCTCGGCATATGCATGGGAGGAAAATTCTCAAAGGAGCTTCTACGTGATGAGAATAAGGACGGATTGGTTGAGCTTACATTTTCAATTGATAATCCGCATATAAAAGAGCTTTTGGAGAACATGGAAATTTATCCGGATGAAAACGATGAGCTTATTATTTCAAGAAAAATAAACAATGCAGGAAGAACGATAAACAGAATAAATGATAACACCATTACTGCCGCAAAATTAAAGGATGTATCGGCAGTTCTTATTGACCTCCATGCACAGCATGAGCAGCAGACGCTTTTAAAGCCGTCTAAGCACATGGAAATTCTTGACAGATTTGGCGGAACTGAAATTGCTGATGCAAAAAGGACAGTGGAAGCTGAATATGAAAAGTATAAATCTACTTTAAAAGAAATAGAAGAAAATTCAATGGATGAGGCTGAAAAAAATAAGCAGATGGATTTTCTGAAATATCAGATTGATGAAATTTCCGTGGCAAAGCCTGTTATCGGAGAAGATGACGAGCTTGAGCTTATGTATAGGAAATCAGTGAATTTAAAGGAAATACTTAGCACTGCTGACGAGATATACAAAATAACGGGATACGAGGAGAGCGCTTCATTTGCAAATTCCATCGGAAGGGCAATTTTGCAGATGAAAAGGCTTGTTGAGCTTGACGGTGACCTTGAGCCGGCAAGTGAAATTTTAACCGATATTGATTGCATGCTGAATGACTTTAACAGGGAATTATCGGATTATATGCAGAATATGGAATATAATGCCGAAAATTTTGCTGAGGTCGAGGAGAGACTTAATTTAATTAATTCATTAAAGGCAAAATATGGAAAAACGATATCGGATGTGCTGTCCTCTCTTGAAGCCTTTAAGGAGAAGTATGAAAAGCTTGTATCTTATGAGCAGTATATGGAAAAGCTGAACAGTGAGCTTGAAAAAATAAAAAAAGACCTTGAAGCAAAAAGCAAAAAGCTTACAGATATAAGGAAAAATACTGCAAAAAGGCTTTGCGGCATGATTAAGGAGGCTTTACAGGAGCTTAATTTTTCCGCTGTTGAATTTGACATGAGCTTTAACCGTTTGGATAAATTTACGGCAAACGGAGTTGACGAGGCGTATTTTATGATTTCTACTAATATAGGTGAGGTTGCAAGACCACTTTATGAGGTAGCGTCAGGTGGAGAGCTTTCAAGAGTTATGCTTGCCCTAAAATCCTGTATTGCATATGAGGATGATACGCCTACCCTCGTCTTTGATGAGATAGACGTGGGCATAAGCGGTAAAACCGCACAGAGCGTTGCAAAAAAGCTTTCAATCATAGGAAAAAAACATCAGGTTATATGTATAACCCACCTTCCGCAGATTGCTTCCATGGCAGATTCCCATTACATAATTGAAAAAAGCGTGGAAAAAAATAAAACAACGACCAATATTAGGAAGCTTGACAGGGAAGATGAAATCCACGAAATTGCAAGGCTTTTGGGCGGAGATGAGGTGACGAAAACAGCTCTTGCAAACGCCGAAGAAATGAAA
The DNA here is from genome assembly GCA_014799405.1 of Lachnospiraceae bacterium. GTDB lineage: Bacteria > Bacillota > Clostridia > Lachnospirales > Lachnospiraceae > Coprococcus_C. The sequence continues at coordinate 3,961 of JAAVIA010000027.1, read as the reverse complement.
GATTTGGCAGATAAAACAAAAATATACTGATTATATTAACCGAAAATATTTGATAATAAGAGTACATGTTAGCATGTACTCTTTTTACTTTAGGAGGTATTTACAATGAGCATTAAAGCGTACAGGCATATGTTATATGCCATGTTAGTTGTAATTTGCTGTTTAATATGTGTAACTGTCTTTCATGATATAAATTCATTTACAAATAAATTGGCGGTAAGTGGTAATGGAGAATTAACGAAGTCTTATGCACGTGAAGCCGATGCCCGGGCTGATATGCTACAGGAGGGGCAGGCAGATGGAACTGTTCTTGATGGACAGACAGTTGAAAATGAAAATACAACCGCATCCTCAGAAAAGACTGAGACAGTCCATATGGTTATGCCTTCCGGTAAACCAATTGGTATTTATGTAAAAACCGATGGTGTAATGGTTATCGGCACGGGTGAAGTAAAAACAAAAACAGGTGAAAGCTGCTGTCCATGCATGAACATTATAGAGAGCGGAGATTACATTACTGCAATAAACGGCATAGAGGTAAATGATAAAGAGGAATTAATAAGTAATGTTGACAAATACGGAAGCTCTGATGTTGTTATAAGCATCAGGCGAAAGGATCGCAGTATGGATGTAAGCGTAACACCTGTACTCTCCGCGAATGATAAATATATGCTTGGGCTTTGGGTAAAGGATGACATTTCAGGTATTGGTACGCTTACTTATGTTGACGAAAACGGATTTGGCGCTTTAGGTCACAGTATCAATGACACGGATACGGGAGAGCTTTTAAAGGTAGGAGATGGGGCAATATATAACACGCAGATTATAAATATTGTAAGGACAGACGGGCAAAGTCCGGGAAGGTTGGAGGGCCTGATTGATTATTCATCAAAAAATGTAATCGGCAGAGTGAATAATAACAGCTCCTACGGCATAAAAGGTTATATGACCAAAAATGCGGGAGATTACCTTTCATCAGGTGAATGGATGCCCATAGGAAAAAAATCCGAAACACACTTAGGTCCTGCACTGATTTTGTCTGCCGTATCGGGTGAACCTAAATATTATGATGTGGAAATTACAGCAATCGATATAAGCGACAGCAGTCAGAATAAGGGATTGGAAATAAAAATCAAGGACACGGAACTGCTTAACCTTACAAGCGGAATCGTGCAGGGTATGAGTGGAACGCCGATAATACAGGACGGAAAGCTTGTAGGAGCAGTAACACATGTATTCTTAAGAGATTCCACACGGGGCTATGGAACATTTGTTGAGGACATGATACAATGATAGCAGTAAAAATGAGGAGGCTTTACCATGTGCACAGCTATAACCTATACAACTAAAAACCATTATTTTGGTCGGAACTTTGATTTGGAGTATTCCTATAATGAAACAGTCACAATAACCCCGAGAAATTTTCCGTTTAAATTCCGAAGGATGCCTGAAATAAAAAAACATTATTCTATGATTGGAATGGCATATGTTTTAAACGGTTATCCGCTTTATTATGAAGCGACAAACGAAAAAGGACTGAGCATGGCATCCCTTAATTATCCGGAATATGCACATTACAATAAAGTGCAGAAAGGCAAGGATAATATAGCAACCTTTGAGTTTATTCCGTGGATTGTCTGTCAATGTGAAAATGTTGATGACGCAAAAAAGCTTCTTGAAAAAATAAATATTACGGATGAACAGTTTGATGAAAGTCTGCCAAACGGAACACTGCACTGGATTATTGCTGACAAGGAATGCTCCATAACCGTAGAAAGTGACAAGGATGGTTTAAAGATATACGATAATCCTATGGGAGTTCTTACGAACAGCCCCTCTTTTAACATACAGCTTGTAAATTTAAGTAATTACCTAAGCGTTACGTCGGAGCAGATTGAAAACCGATTTTCCGATAAAATTTCTCTTACTCAGTACAGCAGAGGCATGGGCGGTATTGGTCTGCCGGGAGATTTATCCTCCATGTCAAGATTTGTGAAAGTAGCTTTTACTAAGCTTAATTCAGTGTGTGGAGACGGAGAGAATGAGAGCGTAAGCCAATTTTTCCATATACTTGGTTCCGTTGAGCAGCAAAATGGCTGTGTATGCATGGGGGATGGCAAATATGAGCGAACCATATATTCCTGCTGCTGCAATGTTGACTATGGTATATATTACTATATAACCTATAATAATAGCATGATTACTGCCATATCCATGTACAATGAAAACATCGACAGTAGGGAGCTTGTGTCATATCCTCTTATTTGCGAAACGCAGATAAAGCATCAGAACTAGATTTTAATTGGGCATAATAAAAAGATAAAAAATAAAATTAAAAAACACTAATAAAAAAATCATCTACTTTACATAATAAGTAAAGCAGATGATTTTTTAATTACGAGGGAGGGAGTTCTATGACAAAAAAGTTAAGCTGGGTTTCAAAAATCTGCTTCGGTATCGGAGCGTTTGGAAAGGATGCAGTTTATGCTATTGTAGGTACATACCTGATGATGTACCTGACAGATTACAGAAGTGTAGCGCCTGCGTTTGTGGGAACGCTTTTTATGGTGGCGAGAATTTGGGATGCTTTTAATGACCCGTTTATGGGAATGATTGTTGACAATACAAGAACGAGGTGGGGTAAGTTTCGTCCTTGGATTTTAATTGGAACAATTTTAAACGCAATTGTCCTTGCACTTTTGTTCTTGGACAACGGACTTGAGGGTAAGGGGTACCTTGTATGGTGTTCCGTGTTTTATATACTTTGGGGTATGACATATACAATTATGGATATACCATATTGGTCGCTTGTTCCGGCACTTACCGAGGATGAAAATGAGAGAAGTCAGATATCCGCTATACCACGTATATTTGCAAGTCTTGCGTGGCTTGTAATAAATTCCTTCGGTCTTATTATGGTATCAAAGCTTGGCGGTGGGGACGATGTGAGAGGTTTTTCTATTTTAGCGTCAATTATATCAATCGTATTTGTTTTGGCGTCAATTGTAACCTGTCTTACCTGTAAGGAACAGGTTGTAACACCGAGTGCAGAAAAGACAAGTATTAAGGGAATGATAAACGTGCTTTTTAAAAATGACCAGGTAAAGATAATACTTGGGATAGCCCTTTTCTTTAATGTTGCGTATCAGCTTTCAAACAGCTTTGCCCTTTACTATTTTAAATATGTGGCAGAACGCACCTATGCAGAGGAGGGAAACGGAGTGCTTTATCCCGTATATGCAGGTGTGGCAGGCTTTGCACAGATGGGTTCGATGGCGGTTCTTCCGTTCCTGTCACAAAAAATCGGCAAAAAATTATCCTTCTTTTTTGCAAGCTTTTGTCCTGTAATTGGCTTTGCCCTTCTGTGGATATTCGGCTATTTTATACCAAAAAATGTTGTTGCTGTAGGAGTGTGCAGCGCAATAATAAATATAGGAATCGGCTTTATGCTCGTCTTTATTACAATAATACTTTCGGAGGTTGTGGATTATGGAGAGTATAAGCTTGGAACGAGAAATGAAAGTATATTATTTTCCATGCAGACCTTTGTGGTTAAGTTTGCAGGAGCCTTCAGCGGATTTTTAAGCGGTGTGGGGCTGACATTAATAGGCTATAAGGCTAATGTTCAGCAGACCCCAGGTGCAGAAAATGGTATGAGGATAATCATGTTCCTCATTCCCGCAATACTTTCAGCATTATGCTACCTCATATATATAAAAGGATACAAGCTTACGCCTGATTTTTATAAGAAGGTAAGGGAGACGATAGACTTAAATAGAAGTATATCGGATATTAATAGACAGAAGGAATCATAAATTAGTCTAATTATCTATATTTTAGAGATGAGCAAAACGTACTATTTCTAATATACAGTTGTACAATATAGACAATATCATAAGCAAGGCATTGGGGAGCCGTCGGTACTTAGGTGCCGTATTTTGGCACCTTATGTACCGTTACG
>JAAVIA010000026.1 GCA_014799405.1 Lachnospiraceae bacterium | reverse complement strand
GGACGGCTGCCAGAATAAGTTCAGAGACTTTTTGACGGGCAGAAAATCCTGCCCGCTCTTGACATGCCCTGGCATGTGCTGATATAAATAAAGCAAGGGCTGAACCCCCAACAAAGAGCGTTCAGCCCAAACATTATCATAGAAGATTAGTATTTACAGACTTTTCTTCACACACTCGCTGAAAGTAACTATAATTTGAATAATTAATAAATATCTATTGTTAATTCTGCTCCATCCCTTTCTCCCCAATCAAAAACTACGGGGCATCAAGCCCCGTAGCCATCCCTCAAATATGAAAATCCCTCCTCGGATGTTTATTTTTCAAAATATCCTTCTGTTTAGCAGTAGTGACGTGTGTATATATCTCGGTGACATTTATGGAACTGTGCCCAAGCAGCTCCTGAATATATCGTATGTCAACGTCCGCATCCAAGAGGCTGGTTGCAAATGTATGCCTGAACATATGAGGGGTGATATGAATATTAATACCGGAAAGAGCAGTATACTTATTTAGCATTTTTCGTACATATTGGTCGGAGATGGGCTGACCTGCTCTGTTTGTAAAAAAGTAGTTGCTTTCTGCAATCAGGTCGTAAAAGCAGTTATGATATTCCCTCAATATGTTAAGCACATCTGTATTTTCAATCTGAATTCGTCGCTCCTTAGCGCCTTTACCGAATATAAGAATTGTGTTGTCCAGTAAATCAACATCCGATGCTCTGAGCATGCACAGCTCCGAAATTCGGATGCCCGTTGAGAAAAGGAGTTCAACAATGGTTATATCCTGTAAGGTTTTTCTCTTTTGATAGGTGGTTGTTGCCAGTTCGCGCTGCCTGTAAATGGTACGAAACAGAGTTTCCAGAACAGGCAGTGGAATTATTTTCGGAAGAATAGTAGGTTCTCTGAATTTAATTTGTATTTTATTAAAAGGATTTATTGTAATTAAATCTTTATATTCTAAATAATGAAAAAACGCCTTTACGGATGCTATTTTGCGCTTGACCGTTTTTGGTTTGTAGGTTTGGTGCAAAAAAGCAATAAAGGTTTCCATGGAATCTACCGTAATATCGGCGATGTCCTGAGTCTTAAGACATTCGGAAAATTGAATTAAATCAATTCGATAGGCTTTGATAGTTTTGTTGTCCAGACGCTTTTGTGTTTTACAAAAAGACAGATAGTTAGCAATGTTTGTCGTTAAAGTGTTCATAAATCTCTCCTTTTTGCAAGTATTTTACCAAGTATGATACTCAGATGAAAAGCAAAACTTAGTGCATGCCATTAGAGACTGGTACAAGAGACTAAGCGATATTTATATTATTTTAGAAATTTTTTCAAATATTTGCAAAATTTCTGTCGACAGAAAACGACTAATTAGATATACTTAAGGAGTCATTCTTAAGTAATAATTAAAGGCTGTGGGGGAAGATACGGCCATGTGGGGGGATTGCTATGCTTAATGTTGCAATATGTGATGATGAAAATGCAATTGTTAATCAAATTGAAAAATGCATTCTCGATTTATGTCAGGCGGAAAAAATATCAATTGATACGGATGTATTCTACAGTGGAGCTTCATTAGAACAAGCGTATCTTTCTGAGAAAAGGTATGATCTAATCTTTCTGGATATTCAAATGGAAAATATAAACGGAATATCGGCGGCAAAGAAAATCAGAGAACTTGATGAAAATGTTCTGATTGTTTTTGTATCGGGCTATGAGAAGTATATGAAGGAATTATTTCAATATGATGTTTTTCATTTATTCAAAAACCGATTGATATAGATAGATTTGAGCGTATTGGAGGATATAAATTAGACGTAAAAAAGGATACAAATCAAAGAGAAGTATGTGATTGTATATCAAGTATTGATATTGGAACATATAACACATGCAAAAATGGTTAGCTCTATCTCGACATACGCTGAAGAGAACCATCATATCATTGAGGATGGGATAATCGTAGATAATAGCTATATGAAGGAATGATAAAGCTGGAGGGAAGTGTAAGCTCTGGGAAATGGATCATAAGGATCCAATGATACTGATTTCGCCTTGTTGAGTTCTAATTTCGCCAAGGCGATTTATATAATTCATAATTTGGTATAATATAGCTTTTGATATTTATATGAGGAGTTGCTGAAGATGATTGAACAGGTTGCTGAAAATATCTGTGATAATGTTGAAGAGAAGGAAATTGTACACTTCGGGCTTGAGAGACTTAAAGTAGCGGTGGTTGCCATGGTGCTTATCATCATCACGGGGGTATTATTGCATGAGATATGGAGAAGTATCCTGTTGGTTGTCTGTCTCCTGCCATTACGACAGAATGCAGGTGGATATCACATGCGAAGCAGTCGAACATGTGCTATTTTCTCATATGTGGTGCTGGTGCTTTTGATACTATGCGTTAAATTCGTGGTTTTTGATTCTTGGATACATGTATTGATATGGAGCGGATGCTTCGCCTTGATACTGTTGCTCTCACCTGTTGGTACTGAAAATCATCGGTTGGACGTGGACGAGAAGAAAGTATATGGTAGACGTGCACGGATTATTTGTTATATCGAAAGTGCATTGTTTCTGATACTTGTATATTTGGGAAAATCATACTGGTATAAGGTAATCCTGACCGCTGAAATTGTAACGGCAATACTTCTGATAGCCGGAAAAATACAGGAGAAAATGATAGGAAGGAAGGGCGCATGTGATGTATAAAGTGGCAATATGCGATGATGAAATAAATCAGTGTGCTGAACTTGAAAAAGAAATAATCCGCTTTTTTGAAGAACGTGCTGAAGACTGCGAGGTTGAGGTATGGTATGATTCTGAGTCTTTGTGCAGAGAAATAAAAGAATACAGTCCGGAGATTCTTTTTCTGGACATTGAACTGCCTGAGAACAATGGGGTTTATGTCGGGAAATACATACGAGAAACACTTAAAAATGACAGGATGAACATTGTATTTATTTCTCATAAAACCAGTTACGCATTGGAACTTTTTCAGATTCATCCTTATGATTTTTTCATAAAGCCTATAGATGTTAAACTTCTATATGGCACACTTACTAAAATATTACAACTTGAAGATGTGCAAAAAAAAGAGTTTCGGTATACATTTAACAAGACGGGCCACTCTATCCCATATGGTGAAATCATGTATTTCTCCAGCAGAAATAAAACAATCACCATAAGCAAGATTAATGGTGAGAGCAAATACTATTACGGAAAACTTGGCGATATTGTTCCGGATCTTCCATTTCAGTTTGTATGTGTAAGTAAGTCGTATATAGTCAATATCAAGTACATTAAATCGTGGAAAAGCGACCTTGTTATCCTTGAAAATGACATGGAAATAAGTATAGCACAGTCTAAAAGAGCAGATTTTAAGAAAGCAATTTACAATTACGGAAGGGGGGGATAAAGAAAGACTATGATTTTTGGAAGCGTGATATTTATTTTATTTACAGAAGTTATTCGAGTTATTATTACCGAAAGATTTACCACTGCCTTTCTTAAAGTTGGTGAAAATCGGATGCGAAGGGTATTGGCTTATTTGTTTTCAATTTTGATAACGACATTCTTCTACGTGCTTTTCAATAAACCTATGCTTAATCTCTTAAGCACGTTTATGGGACTATTAGCGATAGGGTTTTCGTACAGTGGAACAATAAAAAGAAAATGCATGTTTGCTTTTTATGTTCTTGCAATAAGCTGCTTAATAGATTTAGTTGTATACGCTGTGTTTGTCAGAACCTTCGATTACAATAATTATTCGACTTACGCAAGTATATTGTCACTGTTGCTGCTGCTTGCGGCACAATTGATTACCAAGAGACTGTTTGGAGAAAATATAAATGCAGAGCTTAACAACCGTCACTGGTTGTTCTATATTGCGTCTCTGTCAGTATGCATCATCACCTCCCTGATTATTTTTGTTGATAGGACTATTTCGCCGTTGTCACTTTCCATTGTGTGCGGTGCTTTTCTGCTTGTGAATATTATTATTTCCTACCTTATTGACGACCTTGTTAATTCATCCAAAAATGCTTTGGAAAATCAGGTACTTCGAGATCAGATGAGAGCATACGAAAGAGAAATCATTCTCCAGAATGAAAAGGTGGAAATTTTGCGGTCATTCAGACATGATATGAAACATCATTTTTCGGAAATTTCGGCTTTGGCTTCAGTCGGCGACACGAAGCAGATTAAAAAATATGTGTCTAATATGGATGATAATCTTAAGGAAACTACGATGCTTGTTGATTCGGGTAACACTGGGCTTGATACCGTCTTAAACTATATGCTACAACGTGCGGTAGACAAAGACATTCCCGTAAATGTAAGGGTTGCGGTTCCTGAGGAACTTGAGCTATCGGCATATGATATGAATATCATTCTCGGAAACCTTATCGAGAATGCGATAGAGGCACAGAAAGAGGTAAATGCCCCCGGAATAGATCTAATAATAAGTTATTCAAAGGACTCCCTGATCATTGAACTTAGCAACACATATTCACATAAAGTCAGATTTAAGGAAGGACTGCCTGTTACTACGAAACGACCGGCAAGCGAACATGGCTATGGGATTAGAAATGTAAGAAAGGTTCTTGATAAGTATACGAATACGTTGGATTTTGATTGCTCAGACGACCGGTTTACGGTGCGGATACTGATGAAAATTCTGTAGATGATGTTGCAGTTACATATAGAACAAATTTATAGGGGGGTGGAGCACTAATTTCGCCCTGATAAGTACTGATTTTGCCGTCCTGAGTTTCAGGGCGGTTTTTTATGTATAATAACATCAATCAAAAAGGGAGGAGGTGTTCACGATGAAGAAGAAATATTTGTTCATAATCATTATCTCTATATTTAGCCTTTGTTCTGTGATTGTTTTGCTTATGTTAAAGCAAAACACTCATGGATTTAATGAGGAAGAGTACATTTATGACAGTACAGATCCTCAATGTAACTATTCTGAGCATAACGTACTTTATCTTGACGATTCGGGGATACTGCACCTTATCGAAATAACTTCAGGTAAGGACATGGTCTATTGTGACAGACCTAACTGCACGCATGAAGGCTTTTCGCATAATAATGAGAATCCATCATGTCCTGCAGCTTTTTCCGGACTAAGCAAGAGTGGAACGGTGCTTTATAACGAGCATCTTTATTTTATTGGTAATATGTCGAATGAAGATGGACTCTTGACGCAGTATCTCTATGAAATGGATTCAAACGGTGAGAATCGTAAAAAGGTTGCCACTTTAGAAGGGGTTCAGAATCTCAGATATGTTCTATACAGGGATAAGTATGTCATAGGTGCTTATTATAACAGAAGCGAGATAAATGATGAGGGGCAGATTATCAACGACAATAAGCCAGCAGCCGGTATATTTGTCATCAATCTTAATAATTATAAAGTGTATATGGGAGATAAGATAACGGGAGAGCAGGCAAATATTACAGGAATATATTATGAAGAAGGGGATGTATATTATTCGATTATACGTTTCGATGATGATGTTACAGAACTTATGTTAGAGGATGCAGTAGAGAACAATGCTGAGTTCTTTGATTACGACAATATGCTGTATGAAATATATCGATACGATATTGCAAATAAGAATACTACGCTTTTAAAGACATTCGACCATATAAGTCACCTTCAGCTGTTGGATGGCAATGCTTACTATGTATCCCCAAAAGGATGTTTTGTGTTTGATAAAAAAAACGGAGAAACCAAAGAATTAGCAATAGACAAAGATGCCGGAACATTAAGGGGCGGATTTGCAAAGCATGAAGATGCTTTATATTATGCCCTTTTCGATAGTGTCAGTAATGAAGTCACATATTATCGTATGGAAAATGATGAAAGCGATGAACTGATGAGAATGCCGTCTGAGGATTCATTCGGAATAGTAAATATATGCGGTCAGTCGGTGTATATCAATTATACCGATGATAAAGGACGTTTTTGTCTGGGAGTATTAGGCATTGATGATCTTAATCAGGGGAGATTTAAAGCGAGAGAATTGAGGTGTTATGATGAAGAAGAATAGGAATATTTTGATAGCGATTATTCTGTTGGCTTTAATCGTGATATCTGCAACGGTGTTTTTGATTAAGAAACCGGATTCGACCAGCAAAAAGGAAACGGATGCTGAGATCGATTCAGTTGCTGGAAAGGAATCGGACGCAAAAATCATAACATTTGCTGTTCCTGATATTTGTAAGATAGATGATGATAATCTTCAGCATTTTAATGATGAGCTCATTAAGGACGGACATAATTATATGCTCAAGATAAAATATTTGGAATATGATGAATATGCTGAGTTACTTGAGAGTGAATTAAAAAACGGAGATACAGATATTGCTTTCTTAGGGTTAGGCGATGCAAGCGGAAGCAATAATATATATACTCTTATTAATTCCGGACTTATTCTTAATCTTGACGAGATATTGTCGCAAGAGTCGGGTACAGTGCTTTATAATGCTTTCCCACAAAATCTTTGGGAGTCGGTTAAATGCAACAAGCATATTTATTCGATACCATCAGTGCTTGTTAATGATCAGGGCGTATATGCTGCATTTAACAGAGATTATATTGCGGATGATGATATAGAAGAGTGGGATGGAAGTATAGCGGGGATTTATGAAATAATTAAAAATGCCGAGTGGAATGACAGTGACGCTCCACGGTTTCAATATCTTATAAGTGGTTATTCATTTGAGGATATGATAGGGTGTGAAATAAGATATGGATTGATTTTTGATTATGGCTCACTATCGATTGAAAACCCCTTGGAGTCGGAGAAGTTCATAGGTTATCTGAATGTACTTGATCAAATGAAGAAAGACGGATATATGACTGACTCTATATTATATCTTGATAATTCCGGTTTAAGCAGTGCGGAAGTGTTGAAAAATGTAGAATCAGGTAATTACCTGGTAGCATTATCATCTGGTGCAGTAGATGAGGTGTTTCTAAAAGATAATATAACTGTTAAGACAGTAAAGCCATATCTTTCATCAAGAATAAACGGTTCCATAGCTATATCAAAAAATACAGATGATATAGATGACGTGGTGGATTTTCTGGGACTTTTTTATGGTGACGGAAAGTATGGCAATATTCTTCTGTATGGGCAGGAAGATTCGGAATATAAGGTTATAGACGGTATTGCCTGCAATACGGACGGAACTGATCTGGATGATGATTATATAAATAAGCTTTGTTTGAATTTGTTTGTGAATATATATCCTGTCAGAGGCGAGAACTATATGAATAACCGTAAAAACGAGTTTTTTTCTTTTTATGACAGTATGGAATTATCACCGTTTATCGGTTTTGAACCTAATACAGCCGGTTTAAACAATATTTCAAATGATATGGGTGCATTTATGAATAGTCTTAAAGATAAGACCGTAGACGAAGCTATCGGGAGTGCTAGGGATAAATTTATATCCGATGGAATTGATGAATATCTTAGCAGTGTTAAAAGGCAGTGGGAGGAGTATAGGCAATGACACTTAAACTGGAGGAGCTTACTAAAAATTATAAAGATAAAGTGGCATTGGGCGGTGTAACGTTTTCATTTACTCCCGGAATATATGGTCTTTTGGGTCCAAACGGTGCTGGTAAGTCAACCATGATGAATCTTATTACTGATAATCTGACTCCTACCAAGGGACGTGTACTGCTTGATGAAAAAAGCATAGATGAACTGGGAAGTGAATACAGAAAACTTTTAGGATATATGCCGCAGCAACAAAAAATATATCCTGAGCTTAGCCTCAGGCGATTTTTGTATTTTATGGCCTCTCTTAAAGGCTTAAAAAAGAGTGAGGCTGAAAAAGATATAAACCATTATGTGAGGATGGTAAAACTTGAAGATGTACTTGGAAAGAAGCTTGGGACTTTTTCAGGCGGAATGAAACAAAGGGCTTTAATAGCACAGGCGCTTATAGGCAATCCCAGTATACTGATTTTTGATGAACCTACTGCAGGACTTGACCCGAAGGAGAGAATCAGAATCCGTAATCTGATATCGGAGGTCGCACGTGATAAGATTGTTATCATTGCGACTCATGTGGTCACGGATATAGAATTTATTGCAAAAGAAATAATCATGCTGAATAACGGGAATATAATACGGAGCGGTTCTCCTTCCGAATTGCTTAGCGAATTAGACGGAAACGTATGGAACATCTTTTTATCTGATGAAGAGATAGATGAAATAAACGTCAAATACAAAGTAAGTAATATTTCAAGGGATACTGAAGGGGTCATTGCCCGGATTATCGCTGATTCCTATGAGGGCAGGTGGAAAAAAGAGGCAGTACGACCGAATCTTGAAGATTTGTATTTGTATCTTAATGGAGATTGAAAATGGATATATTAAAAAATGAAATCTGTAAATTGCTGACTAAAAGAACAGTGTCGATTCTTTTGCTTCTGATTATCATCAATCCGTTGCTTCAATTGTATATCATCAACACTTCCAATGAGGATGGATATTCGCTTAAGGATTACAGCGAATTATATCATAAAATTAGCTCCTGCAGTCAGGAGGATCTTTTGGCTGAAATTGAAAAAGGAAAAATAAAGGCTGATACATTCGGTGAAGCAAATCTTTATGTCAGGGTTTATGAGGAAGCTAAGGCATGCATCACATATGATGAATATCTTAATTCTATCGATGAAAAAGCCGAAGAGATTGCCATTATGAACAGGTTTGTTGATAATGGCAGATATGCAGTAAGAAATGCTGAAAAAACAAGCAAAATGTACCAGAAACTTAAAGGAACAGAGCTTAAAGTGGAAGACCCTATGGGTATACTTAATATTACTGACAATGAACTTACGGATTACATAGCGATAATAATGATATTCGTTATAGCTATTAATCTGGTTTTTTACGAAAAAAACGAGAATCAATTATGTTTTCTCAGAACAACATCAAATGGCAGAAAAAAGTTGATGGCGTCCAAAATCCTTGCCATGGTTCTATTTGTTTTATTTATCACTATTTCTCTATATGGAATCAATGCTGTAATAAGCAGGTGCTTCTTTAATCCCACAGATTTTGAAAACCCGCTTCAAAGTTTGTATTTATACCGGAACAGTCCGTTTGGCTTAAATATAGGCGAATTTTTGGTCAGTTATTTTCTTGTCAAAATCTTAAGCTGTGTTCTCTTTGGAATTCTGTTTATGCTGATTTGCGCTATATTTAACCATATCATTTTTGTATTTGTTGCTTCGGCTTTAACAGTTCTTGTTGAAGTAATCTGTTATACTAAGATTTCTGGAACGTATTTTCTTGCATTTCTAAAATACTTAAATATAGTGTCTGGTGTAAAAACTGGCGGTATGTTTTCTGATTATGTGAATCTGAGTGTGATTGGATATCCAGTTAACACATGCTTTTTGTATGGGATATTGTGGCTGATATTAACAGTTGTTTTTGCTTTTACTGTCATAAATTATCTTGAATCATCGCCCGAAAAAAGGATTATTTCTTTACCGAGATTTGATTTTCTTAAAAATTTTGAATGTCATACTTCTCTTTTTTTGCATGAATGTCACAAGATGCTTGTGCCCGGTCGAGGGTTTTGGGTACTGATATTTTCATGTCTGTTTGTGATATGGTGGAATCCTGCAGAGAAAATTCAGTTTGATACAGTTGATGAAGTTTACTATAAAGAGTACATGGATAAATTTTATGGACCTTTAAATTCTAAAAGCTATGAGATGTTAAATGAAGAAAGGGCAAACTATGATCAGATGTTTGCAAACATATCCGCTGATATTGAGCAGGGGAAAAGTGAAAATTATATCAGCATAAAATACAAAGATGAGTTAAGCCGACAAGATGCATTCGACATGGTTACAGAACATATTGAATATCTTGAATCCCAAAAGGGAGGATGGTTATTTTATGAAAAAGGATATGATATTCTTACGGATAATAATCATTTTAAAAATCGGGATATTTCACAAGCGTTCATATATATTATCATACTTATAGCTATAACATATGGCATTTACGGCGTTGATTTTGCTAATTCAGAAATGAGGATTTTAAGAACAACTTATCATGGCAGAAGAAATCTTAAAAATATTAAAGGGATATTGGGAGTTTTATGTACTCTTATCTCGTTTGTGTTGGTATATATTGTACGGCTGTTGAATGTGCTTAGGGCATACGGTACCTGCGGGCTTAATGCCTCTGCTGCAAGCATGGAGCATTTGTCACGAGTCCCACAAAATATGTCTGTATTACAATATATTTTGATTATAATGATAATGAGATTTATCGGCGGACTGATTGTTACTAAGGCTGTTTTTGTGTCGTTCAAATATTTTAAGAACAGTATTTCTGTGATTATTTCAGGTATTGTGATATTCATAATGCCACTCGCTCTTGCAGCTTTTGATGTTCCAAACGCACAGTGTATCTTATTTAATCCATTACTGCTCGGAAATGTATTTTGATTGTTGATAGAAAGCGTGACTTCATGATACTCGAGGGCTCCTACTTTGTCTGGAAAACGCAATATTTGTATGTTTTCAAGGAAATAGTCAGGTAAGGGATAAAGTAATTTTTCTTCATTATTCTGCTGGCAAGAATATCAGCTTCGATTTGTTTGCGTTCAGTGCCAGTAACTCGGAAGCTGGATTATTGCATTTTTATGAATCTGATTATTTTGTTTCGTTCAATTACATTCATCTTCTTGAAAAAATTAATGATAAAAGTAAAACTTAGTGCATGCCATTAGTGACTAGTACAAGAAACTAGGTAGAATTTATATCATTTTAGAAAAATTTCAAAAAATTTCTAAAATTTCTGTCGACAGAAAACGACTAATTAGATATACTTAAGGAGTCATTCTTAAGTAATAATTAAAGGCTGTGGGGGCAGCTGTAGCCGTGTGGGGGGATTGCTATGCTTAATGTTGCAATATGTGATGATGAAAATGCAATTGTTAATCAAATCGAAAAATGCATTCTCGATTTATGTGAGGCAGAAAAAATATCAATTGATACGGATGTATTCTACAGTGGAGCTTCATTAGAACAAGCGTATCTCTCTAAGAAAAGGTATGATCTAATCTTTCTGGATATTCAAATGGAAAATGTAAACGGTATATCGGCGGCAAAGAAAATCAGAGAACTTGATGAAAATGTTCTGATTGTTTTTGTATCGGGCTATGAGAAGTATATGAGGGAATTATTTCAATATGATGTTTTTTCATTTATTCAAAAACCCATTGACAAACAAAATTTGGAACATATTTTCTTAAGTGCCCACAAGAAAATCTGCAATAAAAATTTTTATTTTCAGTTTAAATATAATGGAGCAGAATTTAAAATTCCATGCAAGGAAATCATGTATTTTGAAAGTATAGGCAGGAAAATATATATCAACTTAAGGAATGGTGAACAGGAGTGTTTCAATAGTAAGCTTTCAGAAGTTGAGGCGGAGCTGGCCGAGGGAAAGGTGCCGTTTTTAAGAATTCATCAGTCCTATTTGGTGAATTATCATATGATAAAAGCATGGACAAGGTCAGTGGTGATTCTTGTTACCGGTATGCAGCTGCCAATCAGTGAAGAACGGCAAAAGAGTTTTGCGTTACATTATGGAAGATTGCTTGGAGGGGAGATTGATGTTTGATTTGGCAGAGGTATTGTTTGATTTTTTGATGGCTGGCGTAACGGTGTGGCTTGTACTAAAAATCTTGGATACCTTTTTTCAACGGAGGAAAGGGAGCGCAGGACATATTCTTTTATGGGCATTGTATTTTCTTTTTCAGTTTTACATAGAATGCAATAAAGGAAATGCATCTGTTTTTATAACCATATCAAGTATAATTGTTGTTTTTCTTATTGCTTTCGTCTGCTATAAAAAAGCAGAAAAAAATAAAATTTTAATTGTGATGGCATTTCATGTATTATGCGCAATTATTGAGATGTTGGTGTATGTTTGCCTGAACAGTTTAATACAAAATAAGCAGCAGTCAGACTTGATGAGTGCAGTAATATCTAAATTCATTATCATTTTCTTCGTAAATTTGTTTTCAATTTATTGGAAGCAAATTAGAACTGAAGATATATCTATGAAATATTTCCTTTATCTGATTATAATTCCAATTGGAAGTGTATATATTTCTGCACATGAATTTTTTGCGGCGGGATATGAAATCAGCGTAGTGTCATCTATGGGCACTTTTAGTTTCCTGTTGATATTTAATATAGTAATCTTTGAAATATATGCAAAGCTCATGAAGGATTTCTTAAGCGAAAAAGAATTGATGGATTATGCACAGCAGGTGGATATTATGGCGAAAAATACACAGGAACGGATTATGGAAGAATATTATGAGGAAAAACATAATCTTGTAAATGAATTGGTTGTATTGAAGGACATAGTGGAAAACAGAGAATGGGAGTCTGCGATATTTAATTTGAATAAAATTATGAAGATATGTGATGTAAATGAGAAAGTATCTCACTCAGGGAATTCTACAATTGATGCCATTATTAATTTTAAGTATGCCATTGCAAAAGAAAAGAACATAGAGTTTGTGTTAAAAATATTTGTTCCAGAAAATATGATAATTAATCAATGTGATTTGGGAATTATTTTGGGAAATGCGCTAGATAATGCCATTGAAGCTGTAGGTGCGTGTGTAAATAGCAAAAGGGTAATAGAAGTATCAATGGGAATAAAAAAGGAAGCTTTAGTTATTGTAATAAAAAATCCGTATGAACATGAATTGAGGCAGGATAAGGACGAAAATTTCATAACAACAAAAAATGAAAGCATCGGTCATGGCTATGGAATTCATTCTATTAAAAAGATAGTGGATTCTTACCATGGAGAGACAATTATTGATGTGGATGACAATACATTTAAGATGATAATAATACTTAATATAATGGAAGAGGAAAATTGTATTTTAGGTAAATTCGACAGGAAATGACGTTTTTTTGACACATACGCCGATTTTGGGAAAAATAATGTATATAATATGTAAGTGACTTGGAATGGAACTGGGGAGTGACAATTACATGTATGATAAAAAAGAGTGCGGAAACCGATTAAGGCAGCTTCGGGAAGAATTAGGGAAAACACAGTTGGAAGTTGCAAATGAGACAGGACTTTGCGTAGATACAATTTGCAAATTGGAGCAGGGAAAAAGGTGTCCATCCGTTACAGTGTTGGATATTCTGCGAAAATATTATAATACTACATCAGATTATATAATATGTGGTGAAACAGAACAAACTGAGGAAGGCAAATCCTTATTGAAATCTGTACCGGAACAGAAACGAGCTGTTGTAGAAAAGCTTATGGAAAATATCAAGGATTTGGTTACATAAACTTGTGGATAAACCGCTAAACTTATTCTGTTAAAACGAATAGGGTTAGCGGTTTTTTAGTTATCGAGTAGGAAACGTGCGAGTAAGGACAGCTTGCATTGAACAGGGGGGGGACAGGTAAAAAGATAATGATTGGAATAGTTATAAGCTGCTTACGGATATTCTAATATTGTATTAATTATGGTATAATTTATCCGTTCTAGGTATATTTCATCAACGGAGGATTACGGTTATGGTGCGTGAAGCTAATAAGGAAGATTTAAAAGAAATATTGGAATTGTATTTATGTCTGCATGAGGATTCTATTCCAGAGGAATCGGATTATCTATTATCAACTTGGAAGCAGATTATTGAAGATGAAAACCATCACTTGATAGTGAATGAAATTAATGGGGAAATCGTATCTTCCTGTGTATGCGTTATCATTCCAAATTTGACAAGAAATGTACGTCCATATGCTTTTGTGGAAAATGTTGTTACCCATACAGACTTCAGGGGGAAGGGATTGGCATCGGAATGTTTGGAATATGCAAAGCAGATGGCACAACAGCGTAACTGTTATAAGATGATGCTGTTGACGGGAAGCAAGAAAAAAGAAACATTGGATTTCTATACACGTGCGGGGTACAACAGTACGGATAAGACAGCATTTATCCAGTGGCTTGACATGTGAAGCTTTGGGATGAGATAAGAATGGAAAGGCAAAAATTATCAAATCGCAATCGGGATTTATGAGGTAATTATAAAGGTGAATGGGCAGAGTTTATGCTTAAAGAGAGGAATTAGGAAAAGGTAATTCCCTTTCCGACATTTGGGACAATTAGGGCAGTCACGCAGTCTGCTACAAAAATTAGGAGCAGAATTATGTTGATGATATTTCGCATAGGTCGAGGGATTTTCAGCCAAAGTCTGGTTATAAAACCGGACAGAAAGCAGATCCAGATTGTGCCTGCAATTCCAAAACCCAGAGCAGATGCCAGACAGATATAACCACGAAAATTTAGAAAAAATCCATGATAGTCCCAGTAACGAAGCCCCCAGACTTTATCTAATAAATATCCAATTCCTAATTCCAAAAGAGTTCCAATCAGCATAGTAAGAAAAAAAATGGTAACCGGATGATGTTTTTTGACGGATTCGGAATATGAGATGTGTTGCAGGGGTTTCCCAAGCAGAAGGTAGAAAAGCACAGCACCTGTCCCATAAACCGGCAACCATGGACCATAAAGAAAGCCACGGTTGCGGAAGATTCCATCTTTGAACAGAAAAATCAGAACTTCCCAGAGGAAGCCGCCAATAGAGGCCAGAAAAAAGAAGAATACTATCTGGGAGGTCAGAAAGGAAACGGTTTTTTTCTCAGGTGAATAGAGTTGTTGAAACATTGGTTTGTCTTTTTTCTTTTTCATGTTCTTGCGTCGTAGTCCTCCAATATTGTTTATCTAAGTACATGGGATGCTTTTGCTGTCAATGTCAGAGATAGTATATCCAAAGAAGAAAAATGTATGTGAGCGAATGAAAACGATATTTTTAAAGATAGGTTGTTAGGAACAAACTACAGATATATGATAGAAAAGGCAAAATTTATTTAGTAATCAAATCTGGGATGTTATTTTGATGGAATAACAGATGCCTCTATGTTAGAATAGTATCACAAGTTAATATATGGGAATTTGACGGAGGTAAATAAAGTGGCTATTACAGTGAATATTTATTATAGTGGCGTGAATGGAAATGCTAGGAAATTTGCTGAAGAAATGGTTTCAAGTGGGATTGTTAGAGATATTCGTGCAGAAAATGGAAATCTTAGATATGATTATTTTTTTCCAATGAATGATAAGGAAACGGTGCTTTTAATTGATAGTTGGAAAGACCAGCATTCCATTGATGTACATCATGCTTCACCTATGATGGCAAAGATTGCTGACCTTCGGGAAAAATATGATTTACATATGAAAGTAGAACGATATATGTCTGATGAACTGGGGATGCCTGATATGGATAAGGCATTTATAAAGGAATAAAGCTATTTTTACATTTATATGGAGGAAAAACAATGAATATGGATATGGAAATACTACATGAAGAGATAGCAAAAATCGAAAATGCCACTGATGAATATGAGGTTGACGAATTTATCATGGAAGAAAGTGTTGAAGTAATTAAAAGTGCTGGTTATGGAATTGAAGCAGTAGAGGAGATGCTATTGCTTATGGAACGACATCCGTTGGTGGAATTTGGTGTGCCGGGAGCCATCGTTCATTTTGTAGAAATTTTTTATGGTAAGGGATATGAAGATTTATTGGTTCAATCAGTAAAAAGGAATCCTACAATTCATACAGTTTGGATGCTCCACAGATTGATAAATGACCCAAAGGCAACAAGAAAAAAAGAGTTTGTTTCACTTATGCAGGAAATTGCGGATAGAACAGATATTGCAAATGAAATTACCAATTCTGCAAAAGGTTTTTTGGCAGGATAACTTTGGGTTTGCTGGGAAGATATTTAATACAAAATAGATAATTTCATAGAAGGGAAGGAAACTATGGCGGCAGTTACAGCTTTAGGATTAGGAAAAACGATGGAAAAGAAACTCCATTCAGTTGGTATTCACTCAGCCGAGGAATTAACCAAAATTGGAAGTAAGCAGGCAGTTTTTATGCTTAAAGAACAATATCCAAATACTTGTGTTGTTATTCTCTATCACTTAGAAGCTGCTATTCGTGGGTGTGAGATTAAGCAACTTGATGATAATTGTAAAACAGAACTGAAAGCCTATTTTAAACAGTTATAAAATCTGGAGATGAGATTATGGTAGAAATGCACTGTTTTATTACGTGGGTGAAGTAGCAATCGGAAGTTACGGATTATTATATCTTTATGATGATGACCCAACAAAGGACAATTCATTTAAGGTATATAGGCTTTGTAAAGGAAAAGTGGTTGAATTTGATGACCAATTACTTTCACCGTTTAAGCCTACGATAGAAGAATAATTTCTGCTCTTTGCGATTACAGATCGCATAATATTAGGAGGGATGCCAATGATAATTTTACCATCAACAGATAGCATACATGAATACATAAAAGAAGACGATGTGATTGATTACAGCAATGAAATCATAACTTGGCTTGCTGACTTGTTATTCCAAAAAGCAGATAATGAGATTATATATCCTGACCCTGATATAAAAGTATTGGAAAAATTGAGAAAATGTAACACCAGGACTGAACTTTGGGATGATTTGCCTACAGAACTTGGGTATGTAAAATAGTGTCAACTCCGATTTACTGTGAGGATTGATTGAAACACACAGTGGTAATTTTTAAAGGAGAAATATCATGGAAAAAGAAGATATTTTGTATATTGCAGAAATTCCTTATGAAACAGGTGAAATCCATTATAGATACTCACGCAAGATATCTGATGATGGAACGAGATGGATTAGAGATGGTATGTTTACAGAATATTACCAAAATGGTAATATCGCATCAACGGGATTATATGATAATGGATTAGAAAATGGTCATTGGATTGATTATCATGAAAACGGTCAAATTGCAGCAGAAGGCGATTATGCAAATGGAAAAGAAGTTGGAAAATGGTCTTACTATGATGAAGATGGAAATTTAGAGGAAGAAGAAATCTTTGAGTAGTGACATCAAATTGCCGTTCTCTTGTGGCAAAATAATATCGCTGAACAATTGGTTAAACTGGAATTCTTATAACACACTTTTTATAGCATTTATTAACTGTTATATCTTATCTTCAAAATGTTTTAAACAAACTATGACATAATGGTGTCATAGTTTGTTTGCTATATTGGGTTGGAAAGGAGAAAAATGAAGATTGATCGACTTATGGGCATTGTTGTTTATTTATTAAATAATGGCCGAACATCTGCTCAAAAACTTGCTGAAGAATTTGAAGTTTCTCCGAGAACGATTATGAGGGATTTGGAATCATTAGATCAGGCAGGCATTCCAATTCAATCGTTTTATGGTGTGGAGGGTGGCTACCAAATTATGGATAGCTTTATCTTGGAAAAACAAGTTGCAACAAGTCATGAATATGATTGGATTCTTACTGCTCTAAAAGGAATGGCAAGTGCATACGCAAGCACAAGGTTAGAACAAATTTTAGCAAAAGTAAAGATTTTCAATCATACAGAAGATACTTCTGTTTCCATGGATTTGAGTGTTGCAAGGGAAGATGACAAGATAAATGAACAGTTAAAGGTGTTGGAAGATGCAATCGAGAAAAAACATGTTGTTCGATTTTCTTATACAAATAGTCATGATGAAATAAAACAAATTCAGGCAGAACCGGTTTGCCTTCAATACAAATGGTATAACTGGTATCTGATTGCATATTGTGAAAATTATCATGATTATTGTATGTTCAAATTAGTTCGTATGGATAGTTTACAGCAAACGGATATAAAAAACACAAAAATTCATAATCTTTCAGATATAAAAATGAGAGATAATAATGAAAAAATTGTCCATATCAAACTTTATGGAAAAGCAATCGTAAAAGCAAAGTGTAGGGAATATTTAAATGGATGTATCACGCAGGAATTTGAAAATGGTGATTTTGAGTTCTGCTTTTCTGTGCCAGAGCATGAGACATTTTGGTATGGGGTGATTCTTTCTCTTGGAAATAAGGTTAAGATAATCGAACCACAAGAAATTAAAGAACGTATTATAAAGACCTGCAAAGAAATTCAATTAGAATATGAGAAATGAAGATAAAATTATACAAAGAAAATAGACTGGTTGATGAAAATATTAAAAAGTTAGGAGTGTAACAAAATGAAAGAAATCAAAAGATATGATATTAATGAGGAATGGGCACATTCGGGAATTATCCAAGCAGGAGATTTTTGCTTTATAAATTACTGTGCCCGTAATATAGGAGGTACTGTTGAAGAACAAATTGACGGTGCCTTCGACGAAATGGAAGAACGACTGGCATTAGTAGGATTGACTCTTGAAAATGTCGTGCAGATGAATTGTTTGTTCAAAAATATTTGGGACATCCCGGTAATGGAAAAGGTCATTAAGAGAAGATTTAATGGCAAATATCCTGTACGAAAGTCATTTCAAACCGAGTTTGCAGACCCAGGTAATTTGTTCTTCCAAGTGGATGCTATAGCTTATTCGCCATTAAAATCTTAGATATTAAATATTAGCATTTTTTAATCATCTTAATAAATTCATTTATTGTTGTATTTGGCGTTTTATCCTTATGGATAAAGACCTGTGAATAAATTGGAAAAGGCTTTCCGTGCCAGTCGAGTTTCCGGAGGACTCCGGCTGTCAGTTCTTTTTCTGCAGTGATGTCTGGTATAAAAGCGATACCCAAATTATCAATTGCAAATTGTTTCAGAATTTCTTTGTGACTTGTGCCAAGAACAATTCTTGGTACGATATGTTTTTCGTACAGAGCATTCAGAAGCATTTTCCGAAAATTACAATTTTCTCCTGTTAAAAGCAATGGCATATTATCCAAATCTTTTTCTGTCACTTGTTCTTTGTCTGAAAGTGGATAGTTTGGGCTTACATAAAATCCAAGAGTTTCTTCTTCCTTATATAGTAAGGTCAGTTCCGGTGCGTCTATGGATGGATTCAGGGTATAGACGAGATCCAGTTCCCCCTTTTTCAGTAACGATGGAAATGTATCATGTGTGATGAATTGCAGCTGTATATCAATCTTAGGATATTTCTTCTTGAAGTTTGCCAGCATTTTTGGCAACTCCTGATAGCACAATGATTCCGATACTCCTACCTTCAGTATTCCGCTTGGCTCCTCGGAGGAGGAAACTTCAAGCAGTATTTCCCGCTCAAGCTGTAACATTTTCTGAGCGTATTCTATCAGATGTCTCCCCTGCTGCGTGAGTATCAGTGATTTTCCAAGTCTTTCAAAGAGCAGACAGTTCAATTCATCTTCCAGTTGTTTTACCTGTGTTGTAATTGTTGACTGTGCATAACCAAGCTGATTGGCGGCAGCAGTAAAACTTCCGTTTTCTACGATTGCAATAAAGGTTGAAAGCTGCGTAAGTGTCATTACATTTCTCCTATCAAAAAAAATGAACATTTATATTTGATTTTTCAATTTTACTGATGGTTAGTACAGCGTTATTATACTAGATAAGTAAGGAGGATGCAAGATGAATACAGATAATACCAATATCGAAGCAATAGAACTCAGGAAGACCTTTAAAGTGAAGAGTCGTGAAGGTGGTTTATTGACTGCCAAGAAGTATTCACAGATTGAAGCGGTAAAGGATATATCTTTTACAATACAAAAAGGGGATATTGTCGGCTTTATAGGCTCAAATGGTGCGGGAAAATCGACGACCATAAAAATGTTGACAGGAATTCTTATACCGGATAGCGGTAGCATACGGATCAATGGGCTGGATTACAAGAAAAATCGACGGGAAATTATGATGAAGGTCGGGGTTGTGTTTGGTCAGAGAAGTGTGTTGTGCTGGGATATTCCGGTGATTGAATCATTCCGCCTATTCAAAGATATGTATTGTATCTCCAATGAAATATATAACAAAAATATGGAGATGTTTACGGACATTCTGAATCTGCAGGAGTACATATATAAACCGCCTCGGTTGCTCAGCTTGGGTCAGAGGATGAAAGCAGACCTAGCTGCAGCATTGATATATAATCCTGAGATTTTATTTCTGGATGAACCAACGATAGGAATCGATGTGTTGGCAAAGGACAGGATTCGGGATTTTATCAGTCGGGTTAATCGAGAACGGCATACAACCGTAATTTTAACAACACATGATGTTTCCGATATCGAAGTACTGTGCCATAAAATGCTTGTGATTGATAGAGGAAGTTTACTATATGATGGTTCGCTGGATGCTATGAAAAAGAGCTATGCCATACAATATGGTGAAAGTCAGAGCGAAGAAGAGATTAATCTTGAGCAGATAATCAAGCATATATATGAAGGGAGCTTTTTATGAAAAAATATGTTGACCATATGAGAATCGGAATGAAGGAATATCTCGTATATCCAAGTGCTGTATGGGCAAAGTTGTTTTCAAAGATAATCTATCTGTATCTGCAGTTTTGCATATGGTCAGCCCTGTTCGCCTCAAATAGCATAAAAAATCCGGAACTGAATAAAGCAGATACACTTCGGTATATTGTGGTAGCAACACTTGTTTCCACTATTATTGAATGTAATATTATAGAAAAAATCAATGCTCAGATACAGTCGGGGAATATTGCAACAGAGCTTATCCGTCCCATTGGTTTCAAGCGGATGCTACTCGCAAGACATTTGGGAGATACGGCTATCAAGATTCTGTGTTATCNGGTTCCCCTTATTGTACTTGTGAAAACAAGTATATCTTTGCCGCTTATATGTTTTGAGCAGATTGGATTTGGAGTCTTTTCTGTTCTTCTTGCATATTGTATTCAGTTCCTCTATTCTCTTATAATTGGGCTTNTTGCCTTCTGGCTGATTGTGACATGGCCAATCAACATGTTTTTCAATGCGATATATAAGCTGTTGTCCGGAGCATGGATCCCTGTCACAATGTTTCCGGAAACTCTGTATAGAATCAATTTGTTTCTTCCGTTTCGAGCAATTTACGCAGTACCGGTTTCTATTCTGACAAGCAGCATGAAGGTCATTAAAATCTGGCAATCCATTGGTGTTCAGGTGATGTGGTTGGTCATACTATACATTCTGGTGCAAATTATTTGGCATNTGGGTAGGAATAAATTGATTGTTCAAGGAGGGTGATTTATGAAATACATAAAATTATATCTTCGATTTGTAATCGTGTATATGAAGGGGAAATTGGAGTATCATTTTGCACTCTTGCTGGAATTGATTGCAAATACGATATTAATTGGAATTTATTTTGCAGGTTTCTGGGTGATTTTTTACAATTTTGAAACTATTGCGGGTTGGAACAAATATGAGGTACTTTTTATGTTTACGACAAGTTGGCTTGCTTATTCATTTAGCTGCTTTTTCTTTTGGAGTCCGATGCGGGATATTGGAGAGCTGGTTCGTACAGGAAAATTTGATTTGTATCTGACGAGACCAATCAGCCCATTTGTATATCTGGTTCTTCAGCAGTTTCAGTATACCTTCCTGCCGCGGCTGTTCATTTCTGTTGTATTTTGGATATATAGCATGAAACAGTTGCACATTGATTGGACGGTGGAACGAGTCAGCTACTACATCATCTGCTTTCTTGCGGCATTTGTAATTTTTTCATCTATCACGGTCATAACCGGAGCTGTCAGTTTTTGGACGATAAAAAGCGAGGAAATAGTGTCATTGTTGACAGATAATAATTATGGTCTTAAAAATTTCTGCGACTACCCGATACAGATATATGGACAGGGAATGCAAGTGTTACTNACGTTTGTTGTTCCCTATGCATTTACANGCTACTATCCTGTAGCNATGCTGCTTGGNAAANNCGTTCCATATTCTCANGTCTTTTGTTGNTCTCCNATTATTNCNCTGNTTATGGGATTTACTGCGTATACCTTATGGCACATGGGTTTGAAACGGTATAATAGTACCGGGGCGTAGGTGTAAAGCAAAGCCCCTTGAAGGTTTGGTCTTAATTGTTTCATTAATTAGCTTCTCAACATTGCCAAAACGATAAAAAACAATTATAATATATTGTAAAAATGTTTTGAAAAATAATAAGGAGAAGGGCATGAAACAATTTCAGATTCCGTATAAAAATGATGAGGAATTCCTTGGAAAACTGAAGGAAATCAAACAATGGCGTACTTCACATTCAGGTTATGTTACCATATTCAGAATATATTCGGAAGATATGGAGCTTGAACATATTCGGCATATTTGTGCCTGTCTGGATGATGAAATGCCGGATGCACTGTATTTGGGATGTACAACGAATGCTAATATCATGGATGGGGCATTGTCAGATGCTAAAATTATTTTAACTTGTACCATTTTTGAATATGAGACTACTCAGGCGAAAATTCTGCAGTTTCCCTTTATGGAGAAAAATGCGGCNGAGGATGTGGCATTGTTGAAAAAATACTGTGATGNAAATCCNTGGGTTCAGGCAGTNGAAATGCATGCNACNATCATGGATATGTCCATGATGGAGTTTTGCAGCGAAATGAGCGATTTGCGAGAGGATATTCAGGTATTTGGCGGCGGTGCATTTAATCCTGATATGGATGATGAAACGGCATTCGTGTTTTCAAAAGGAAATGTTTTTTTAGAGCATGGTATTATTTTTCTGTTGCTGGGTGGAGAGGATTTTCATACATACAGCACACTAATTTCGGGCTGGAAGCCGTTAAAAAGAAAATTCAAGGTTACAAAGGCGAACAGGCAGATTTTGTATGAGTTGGATGGTAAACCCGCCTTGGATGTTTACCGTAGATTTTTAAATATCAACAAAAATGACAGATTTTTCTCCAATACACTGGAATTCCCATTATTTTTGGAACATGGCGATATTGACATTTTGCGCTGCCCTCTGGCAGTCAATAATGACGATTCTCTTGTGATGTCCTCTGACGTGCAGGAGGATGCCATTGTCAGACTGGCTTATGGCGATCCGGAAACAATTCTTGCCAGTATCAGGGAGGATGGACAGAACATAGCGGACTTTTGCCCTGAAGTTATACAGACGTTTTCCTGTGCTGCCAGAAAGGCGTTCTGGGGAGATGAAAATATTAGTGACGAGACGATTTTGTTTAACAGTGTTGCACCTACAACAGGTTTTTATACGCATGGAGAGTTTTTGCGCATCAAGGGAGATATGCTCAACTTCAACGTCACCCTTGTAATTGTCGCCATGCGAGAGGGAGATATGCCGGAGACGGGCAAAAAAGTGAATATTGCCAAGGCACAGATTGACAATGATGAAAAGATACCTATTATCAGACGGTTTGTTTCCTTTATCGAGGCATCTACTGCAGAGTTGGAGGAAATGAATATGAGGCTTGCTATAAGCTCTGTTACGGACGGGTTAACGAGACTTTATAACCGTTCGGAGATTGAGAGAAAAATCCGTAGTGTTTTGGAAGAACGTAATAAACGAGGACTGTGCAATAGCATTTCCTTGATTATGTTGGATATTGATAATTTTAAAAAGGTAAACGATGTCTACGGGCACAAAGAGGGAGACCATGTGATTCAGGCACTGGCCGATGTCCTCAGAAATACAACAATCGGGGTACACTCCCGTTCACTCGGTCGTTGGGGCGGCGAAGAATTTATGATATTGTTGGCGGATAGTAATGCGGATGATGCGGTAGCTCTGGCGGAAAAAATCCGATTGGAGTTTTCTTCGATATCTTATGAAACTGCCGGATGCCAGACAGTCAGTATTGGAGTAACACAGGCAAAGGATGAAACTGCCGATACACTTTATAGCAGGGTAGACAAGGCTCTTTATATGGCAAAGGCAGCGGGAAAAAATCAGGTTGTAAGGCTAGATTGAGAAAAGTTGGAAGGGAACAATAATTATGTGCGTTTTAGGTAAAAAACATAAAAAAAGATGGATGGCAGCATTATTATGTCTGTTTTTTGTTTTATGCAATTTTATACCGGGAGAAGCATCTGATATAAATACGGCGGACAAGACGGTTAATCGGAGGGTCAAGGCAGGCGTTTTCTATTTTGAGGGATATCATTCAAAGGATGAGGACGGAAACCTGACTGGATACGGCATTGAAGTTTTGCAGATGCTCTCACAATATTCACATCTGAATTTTGATTATGTTGGATATGACAAATCATGGAATGATATGCTTGACATGTTAGAAAATGGAGAGATTGATTTGGTTACGTCGGCAAGTAGAACTCCGGAACGTGAAGCTCAATTTGCTTTCTCATATCCGATTGGACGCAAAAGCACGGTTATTTCCGTGTTAGCATCTAACACGAAATATCATAGTGGTGATTATGAGTCTTATGACGGGATGTGCATCGGTTTGCTTGAAGGAAACAGTCAGAATGACAGTTTGGCGGAGTTCGCCAAAGAGAAACGTTTTTCTTATAGCACGAAGGTGTATGAAGATTCACAGCAGCTTAAAGAGGCTTTGATGGATGGCAGTATTGATGCAATCCTCACCAGCAATCTTAGAAAGATGGAAAATGAAAGAACGCTGGATACGTTGCAGACAGACAATTTTTATGTGATTGTACGAAAAGAGGACAAAGACCTGCTTAAAGAAATCAATTATGCCATTGATCAGATGAATGCCACTGAAGGAGATTGGGATAATACACTGTTTTTTAAATATTATGGACAAGTCTACTCTTCAGAACTTACATTTACGGAACGAGAAAAAGCATATATACAGGATGTTCTTGCAGGGAAGAAAAAAATTACAGTAACGGCGATGGGAGACAGGGCCCCATATTCTTATGTTGAGGATGGGGAGTTAAAGGGAATTATGCCGGATTATTTCGCAAAGGTTATGGAGCTGTGCGGTCTGCCATATGAAGTTGTTGTGCCTGAAAACAGAGAGGATTATTACACTAATGCGTATGCCAACGGCGTGGATATAGTGATAGACAGAAGGACGTCCGATTTGGCAACGGAGGAAAATATATACCGCGGCTTTAATACCGATACTTACATGACACTTGGTGTGGCGCAGGTAACAAAGGTTAATTTTACGGGCAAGATTAGGACGATTGCAGTTGCAAACACTCAGGGAGAAGAACCGCTGGAGAAGCAGATAATCGGCGATGCAAAAGTACTGTATTATGACACGAGAGATGAAGCGCTTACTGCTGTCCTAAAAGGTGAAGCAGATGCTGCTTATGTATATACCTACACAGCACAGATGTTTGTGAATAATGATTTTACAGGTTCCTTGCAATACAGTGTCGTGGATGGTATAGGATTTCCATTCTATATGTATGTCAGAGAGGAATGTGATCACGAACTTGTGACGATACTCAACAAATGTATGAAGCAGATGCCGGAGGATACACTCAACCAGCTGATTCTGCAATATACATCTTATACACCGCGGGATTTGACTTTTGCACAGTATATACAGATTAATCCGCAGATAATGGTTTTGTTGGCTTTGGGTACCGTTCTGATTTTGAGTATCATTCTGGTACTTATACTCCGAGCAAGATGGAAAGGGAAAATGCTGCAAGCATCTGAGGAGGTAAATAAGGAATTGGAGGAACAGCTTGCCATTGTAGATGCGCTGAGCCATGATTTTCTCAATGTCTATGCAGTGAATACCAAAGAGGATATGGCTAAAGTCGTAAAGCTGGAGGGATATGTAACTTCGGGACTGAAAAAAGATGTAACGAAGACATTTCCATATACACCGCTTGTGCAGCAATATGTTCAGGAGCGTGTTTATTCGGAGGACCAGCAAATGCTTTCAGAGGCACTGTCTATTGAAAAGGTGACTAAAAAGCTTGATTCCGATAGAGAATATACGGGAACATATCGTGTACTAGTTGATGGAACGATACATACTTATCAGTTCATCTATGTTAAGGGGAAGGGAAAAAATTCACAGGAGGGCTTTACAGTTCTCGTTGGATTTCGTAATATTGATGAAATTGTGCATAAGGAACAGGAGGAGAAGGAAATACTGGCGGAAGCGTTGGCACAGGCTCAGTATGCCAGCCGTGCAAAGACCACTTTCCTGAACAATATGTCTCACGATATCCGCACACCGATGAATGCAATTATCGGCTTTACCACGTTGGCGGCATCGCATATTGACAACCCGGAAAGTGTAGGAAGTTACTTGGATAAGATTATGACGTCCAGCAAGCATTTGCTGAGCTTGATTAATGATGTGTTGGATATGAGCCGTATTGAAAGCGGTAAGGTCAGAATCAATGAGGAGGAGGTAAGTCTTCCTGAAATCATGCACGACCTGAAAACGATTGTACAAGCTGATATCAAGGCAAAACAGTTTGAATTCTATATTGATACGCTGGATGTAACAAACGAGATGATTATCTGTGATAAGCTTCGTTTGAATCAGGTGCTTTTGAATATTTTGAGTAATTCTATAAAATATACAAAGGCGGGAGGAACGGTCAGCGTTCGCATTATCCAGACAGACAGCGATCCGGATGGATATGCTTCCTACCAGTTCCGAATTAAGGATAACGGTATCGGTATGAGTGAAGAATTCTTAAAGCACTTGTTTGAGCCGTTTGAGCGGGAGCAGACTTCCACGGTGAGCGGTATTCAGGGAACAGGTCTCGGTCTTGCGATTACCAAGAACATCATAGACATGATGAACGGAACCGTTGAGGTGGAGAGTGCGGTAGGAAAGGGAACAGAGTTTATCGTATCCTTCCGGTTCCGCACGGTGGAACATCCTCAGGAGGTAGAGCATCTGGAGAAGCTTCAGGACCTGCGTGCGTTGGTCGTGGATGATGACGTAAATACCTGCATGGGCGTCAGCAAAATGCTTTCCTCTATCGGTATGAATCCTGATTGGACCACACAGGGAAAGGAAGCGGTTGTCCGTACAGAGTTTGCCATTGAAGAAAATAAACCTTACAGTGCATATGTGATTGATTGGCTTATGCCGGATATGAATGGAATTGAAATTGTCCGCAGAATCCGTAAGGTCATCGGAGAGACGGCAACGATTATTATTCTTACGGCATATGATTGGGCTGATATTGAAGAGGAGGCAAAAGAGGCTGGCGTTACAGCATTTTGTTCGAAACCAATCTTCCTTTCCGAACTTCGTCAAATCCTGCTTGCTTCCTATGTGGAGCCGGGAGCAGAGAGGGAGGAAGAATCGGAGGAAGAAAAATCGGAGGACTTCTTGGCCGGCAAAAAGATACTGTTGGTTGAGGATAATGAGATCAATCAGGAAATCGCACAGGAAATCTTGAGCAATGTGGGATTTGTAATTGATACCGTAAGCGATGGTTCAGAGGCCGTGGACAGGATAAAAAATGTGGAGGCGGGCACCTATGATCTGATTCTGATGGATATACAGATGCCAATCATGGATGGCTATGAGGCGACACGGCAGATTCGGGCTTTGGAGGATTCTGCAAAGGCCGTTGTCCCGATTGTGGCGATGACTGCAAACGCCTTCGATGAGGACAGACAGAAGGCACTGGAAGCAGGAATGAATGCTCATGTTCCAAAACCAATTGATATGGTAAAACTGATGGATACTTTGAAGGATATTTTAATGTAAGCTGTGGGAAAGGGAAATTATAGTGGGAAATATTATCAGACGGCACATAATATTTTACGGAAGCGTACAGGGAGTAGGTTTTCGCTACCACGCATATCATAAGGCGAGAAGCTTAGGGCTTACGGGCTGGGTCAGAAATCTGTATGACGGAACAGTTGAGATGGAGGTACAGGGCGATGAAGGCCTTATAGATCAGCTTATAATACACCTTGACAATCAGAGATTTATAAGAATAAATGCAATGGATGTAAAGACAATCCAGCCTGTTTCTGAGCGTGACTTTTATGAGAGGTAGGCATAAAAACCTTATCGGATGGGGAACATGTATGAGTATATTTAAAAAGAAAACTACTGTAATTGCATATGACAGGGAAAACCTGCGACCTGTAATAAGAAGCAGCATATGTACAGGTGAGAAAGTTGCAGGCTTTAAGGACGTAAGGACTGGTAAGTTTAAGGATATAATGCTTATAAGAAACGACAGGGATTTGAAAAGCTTTATGGACACTTATGGAATAAGTGATATAGATAGGGAGTATTGATGTCAGAGAATATATATTTTCAAAAGGCACTTGCGAAAATGACGGCGGGAGCTGCCTATGTGGATGCTGTAAGACATATGTATGACAGCGGAATGTCAGCAGAGGAAATACAGAAAAATTTATCATATCCTGTCTCTATTGAAAAGGTGGAGCGTGCCATAAGAGATTACGAGCTGGAAAAAAACAATCCAAAAGCCCAATATAAATACGTTGAGAAGATAAATGAGTATGGAAAACGCAGCTTTATCAGGGTTAAGGAGGAAAAATAAAAGGTTTTGCAAATTATGTCGTTTTTATATATAATTAGAAAATAAGTGCGGCATGCTTTGCAGTACAATTTTCTATATCATCTTAAGAGGGAGAGTGAATTATGAAAATACAGGATTTTTGTGACATGAATAAGTTTGAGGAAATAATGAAAAATTGGGCGGGCAGCACGGGGCTTGCAACAGTTGCAGTGGGAGCTGACGGTAAATACATAAGCGAGTGTTATAATTTTACTGATTTTTGTATTAAGTATACAAGAGGAAGCGTAGAGGGTTGCAGAAGATGTGAGAAAAACGACAGAGAAGGCAAAGGTGTTTACTCATGTCATGCGGGACTTGTTGATTTTGGTATACCAATAACTCTTGATGACGGTACGGTTTTGGGCAGTGTAATTGGAGGACAGGTGCTTCCTGAAAATCCGGATGAGGATAAATTCAGGCAGACAGCAAAGGAACTTGGGATAAATGAGGATAAATATATAGAGGCTCTTAAACATGTTAGTGTAAAGACCAGAGAGGAGATTGAGTGCTCTGCTCATCTGCTTGGAGATGTTATAAATATGTTTGTCCGTGCCAGCTATGCCACATATCAAAATCAGGAAATACTTTCAAGGCTGCGGGATGGAATTGGCAAGGCGGCAAATCAGATTGTGACGGCAAACGAAAACACAAAGCAGATTGATAATTTAAGCAGCAGACAAAAAATGCTTGCGTTAAATGCCAGCATTGAGGCTGCACGTGCAGGAGAAGCAGGACGGGGATTCAGCGTTGTTGCGGAGGAGGTTCAAAACCTGTCAAAGATTATGACCGAGGCAAGCAGTAACATTAAGAAGGCATTGGGAGAGGTCACTGAGACAATAAACGGATTAAATCGATAGAAAGCTGCGGCTGTCATGCGTTGCTCTATATACACATAAAACCGTATGAAGATGTCGGTACTTAAATTGCCGGTTCAAGATTCCTTTATATAGAGGTATCTTGAATCGGCAACATTTTTTCTACAACCATACACACATAATGGGTTAAAAACACATAAATTAACATGACAGACTAAATGTTCAAGAAATGGAGAAATAAAATGGCAAAAAAGGTTTTTTTAAATGCGGGACATGGAGGAAGTGACTCGGGCGCGGTTAAATATCTTGTAGAAAAGGATGTAAATCTTAAAATGGCAAGGGCGTGCCGTGATTACCTTATTGCAAGAAACGTTGAGGTTTTGATGGGCAGAGATGCGGATGTTGACCGCACAAGTGCTCAGATAACAAATATGTGTAATGACTATAATCCCGAATGTGCGGTGGATATACACAATAATGCAGGCGGTGGGGATGGATTTGAGGTATATCACTCAATAAATTCCAATAGTAGAGGAATAGCTTTGGCAAGGGCCATTGAGGAGGAAGTAATAAAAATAGGTCAGAACAGCCGTGGTCTTAAAAGCCGCAGGGGTGACAATGGTGACTATTATTATTTTATCCGACAAATTGCATGTCCAAGTGTTATATGCGAGGGAGTGTTTGTTGACAATCAAGCAGATGCGGCACAGGCAGATACTGATGAGGAGTGCAGGGCATTTGGGGAGGCTTATGCAAAAGGAATCTTAAAGTATCTTGGAATATCTGACAGTGAAGCGTCTGAGACAACACCTGTTGAGCCTGACAAATCTGATGAACCGATATCTGAGGGATATTTAGTAAAAATTACTGCAAATAATTTAAATATACGTGCAGGTGCAGGAACAAATTATAAATACACAGGCTCAATAACCGATCATGGGGTATATACGATAGTTGCGGAAGCAGACGGACCAGGAGCGACAAAGTGGGGAAAGCTTAAGAGCGGTGCAGGTTGGATATCCCTTGATTATGCTAAAAAACTATAATTTTCGTAAATAAAACCATAAACAAAAGCCTTGTGTTTTGCTGTCTATAATGGTATCATATAAAGATGCTGGAGTATTATATAATTGCATTATCTATGTGAACAATAAAGCTTAGGCTGTTAATATACAATTATTTGCAAGAGGTGGAAACGTGGTAGATGAAAACAGGGTTAAGCTTATGACAAAGCTTACGATATACGAAGAAAAGCAGATGCACAAGGCTATTGCCATGAGCAAATTTTATAAGAGAGATTATGTAAGAAGCAATGTTCTTAAAACATGGGTTGCATCAACCGTGGTTTACTGGTCGGTTTTTGCAGCGTACATATATATGCACTTTGAGGACGTACTTGCCAAAATAAATGAATACGATTACTTCGGTATAATGTATAAGCTGCTTGCAGGATATGTGATTTTTTGTGCCATATATTTTGCTTTTTCGTCGCTTGTGTACGGGTATCGGTATGAAAAGGCAAAATCGGGGCTTGCGGAGTATAACGGCAATTTAAAAAGGTTGATAGCCATAGATTCAGGTGAGGAGCCGATTGTCAAGGTGGTTGATGATAATGCAAGGGTTTCCGAGGAAATGAATACAGAGCTTAATGATGCAGATCAAAAGCTGAAGGTAAACAGGATGGAGCTTATGCGCAAACAGCAAAAGCTTGAGGAAGAAAAGAAAGAACAGGAAATAATAGAAAATGTCCGTAAGCGCAATGAGAGAGTTGCCGCTAAAAATGAAACCCTTTCAAGGCAGCAGCGAGAGGCTGAGGAGGATAAAAAACGTATAAGAGAACGGAGACTGCAACTTGAAAGAGAACAGATGGAAAGACTTAGAAATGAGAGACTGCAAAGAATGCAGGAGATGAATAGACAGAATCATACATATAATGATGAGTCCGATGACGGCGAAGGAGGAAAAAAATAAATGTCTGGCTTATTGACTGTTAGGGATGCCATAAGAGATTTTTTGAGGAAATATGATGAAATAACGACACCTTTAATCAGGTTTGTCATAGCTTTAATTGTTTTTAATTCCGTTAATTCCATGTACGGATATTCAGGATTATTTGAGAGGGGAATGGTTTTATTTCTGCTTGCCGTTATATCTGCATTAGTTTCTGATATAGTGGTGGTTCTTATTGCAGGGGCGGTCATGTGCATAAATGCGTTTGCCGTTTCCATGGAAGTGGGGGTACTGTTTCTTCTCATGTTTATATTGATATACTGTCTCTACATGAGAATGTTTCCTGAATGCAGTTGGATTTTAATACTTGTTCCTGTGATGTATGTGTTAAATCTTCAATATGCTGCACCATTAATAGTTGCAATATTTATAGGCCTTACAGGAGCGGTTCCGGCAGCATTTGGTATATTATTATATTATTTTTCAACATATGTAAAAGAGGTTTATGATATTTTGAATGCAGCTGTCGTTGATGAAGAATTTCAGGCATTCACGTATATTGTTAAAGGAATAACAAAGAATAAGGAAATGATGGTTGCAGCAATCGTTTTTGCAATCGTCATTGTTATTACAAATACAATACATAGATTATCTTTTGATTATTCATGGTATGTTGCCATAGGTGTGGGTGCAGTATGTAATATTATATTTTTTATAATTTGCGGTTCAATGCTTGATGTGAGCGTTGGGGGCGGCTCTGTGGTAATGGGCTCAATTGTGGGTGTTTTGGTGGCACTTGTAATTCAGGTATGCAAAAGTGTTGCTGATTATTCCAAAAAGGAAAGCGTTCAGTTTGAGGATGATGAATACTATTATTATGTGAAGGCAATTCCAAAACTTGGAATGCCTGCAAAGAATAAAAATGTTAAGACAATTACGGAAAAAGAGGAAACTGTTGCACAAGAGGTAAGAAAAAGAACGGTTCCGCATCAGGATACAAAGACGGGAGCAGACAGACAAAGAGTACAGAATGAGGGCAGAACAAGAAGCTCTGCGTCATATCAGGCAGGAAGAACAAGTGCAAACAGAACAAATGCGGTAAGAACAAATGCAACTTCAGGAAGAACATCTACCAGCAGAACGGGTACCGTATCAAGCAGGACAGGCAGGACAAATATAAACAGAAGTGATATAAACGAAACGGATAAGGAATAACTTTTAAGCATAATAGTTTGTTTATGAGGTGTTATTTTTGAAAAAGATATTGGCTGAAATAATTTCACAATTTGATTGGTTGTACCTACCAAAGATAACCTTTGCAGATATATTGGAGATAATTATACTTTCATACTTGATATATCATATTATCCTTTGGTTTAAAAATACAAGAGCATGGACACTGCTTAAGGGCATTGCGGTGCTTTTAATTCTCATGTCCATATCGTATGTGTTTAAGCTGAATACACTTATGTGGATTTTCAAAAATACAATAAATGTCGGAATATTGGCTGTTATTATACTGTTTCAGCCGGAGCTTCGCCGTGCCCTTGAGGAACTTGGAAGAAAAAAAATATTAGCAGACGTAATTATAAGGGACGATAAAAATGAAAAAAACGATAAGCTTAGTGCCGAGACAATTCAGGAGCTTGTAGCGGCATCCATTGAAATGAGTAAAAATAAGACAGGTGCACTTATAGTTGTCGAACAGGAGGTTGCACTTGGAGAGTATGTAAGTACGGGAATCAATATTGATGCTGCAATTTCAAAGCAGCTTATCGTAAATATATTTGAGCACAATACGCCGCTTCATGATGGTGCAGTTATCATACGGAATAACAGGATAATTGCTGCCACATGCTATCTGCCTCTTACGGGAAGGTCGGATTTAAATAAGGATTTGGGAACAAGACATCGTGCGGCGGTAGGTATAAGTGAAGTTTCCGACAGTATTACAATCATTGTGTCTGAGGAGACAGGAGCAATATCTGTTGCACAGGGAGGTACTCTCACAAGCAATTTGGATCCTGAGACACTTAGAAAGCAGTTTACTTCTCTCCAAAATAAGGCGACGGAATCAAGGCGTCAGAGAAGGAGAAAAAAAGGAGGGAAGAAGAATGAAAAAAAAGCTGTTAAATAATATAGGCTTAAAAATAATTTCCATTGTTCTTGCCATTATTTTTTGGTTTGTTGTAATGAATGTATCTGATTATTCAATGACTGTCAAAATAGAGGATATTCCCGTGCAGCAGCTTAACGGGGAGGTGCTTGATGAATTGGAGCAGGTATATGATGTTGCAAGCGGCGATACCGTTGACATTATTGTCAGGGGCAGAAGGTCGGTGGTAAGTAAGCTTGGAAAGGAAGACTTTGTTGCTACTGCGGATTTATCAACTATGTCAATAACAAATACGGTTCAGATTTTTGTCACACCAAAATTAAACTCACTGGATAACGAGATTTCAATAAGCTATGTAGACAATACAATGAAGCTTAACCTGGAGGATAAGGTTGTAACCCAATTCCCTATTAAAGTAAAAACCGAAGGGGCACCAGCTGACGGATTTGCGGTGGGAGAGATAGAGGTAAAACCTAATATTGTCAATGTTGAGGGACCTAAAAGCGCCGTTGATAAAATAACAGAGATAAGGGCAACCGTAAATGTTTCTGGTTTTAGTACCTCATGTGAAAGAGAAACCATAATTGAGCTTTATGATGCTTACGGTGAGGTTATTCACAATGATAAGCTTTTTGTAAGCCAGAATAGTGTTAGGTTAAATATAAGCGTATATCCTGTAAAGAGTGTGGCGGTCAAGGTTTCAACAATAGGTACTGCCGCAACGGGATATGATGTAGCACAGGTTGTTTACCAACCGCAGACAATTCAGATTGCGGGACCAAAGGAAAAAATTGATAGAGTTACATCAATTGAGATTGATGACTTGTCAATAAGTGGTCTTACGGAAAATTTTCAAACAATGATAAATGTAAATGATTATCTGCCGGAGGATGTTTTTGTTGTTGGAGAAAATAATGACATTGCAGTAAGCGTTACCATTGAAAAGCTTGAAAGTGTCACATACGACTTGAATGTCAAGGACATTACCCTTATGGGCAGGAATAACAAATATACATATGAGATTGTTCTTTCTGATGGATATAAGGTAACGGCAGCAGGCTTGGAGGATGCCATGGACGGGCTTGACATTTCGGCAGTAAAGCCAAGCATAAATTGCGCTGAGATGTCCATAGGTACAAATAATAATGTAACGCTTGTACTTAATGATATTGACGGAATTACATATGAGACAAGCGGTACAATAACGGTGATTGTCAAGGAAAAGTAGGTGATGGCATGATTGAAAAACTTAAAAGTGCAGTTGAAGAATGTAGTTATATCGTTTTTTTCGGAGGTGCAGGGGTTTCCACGGAAAGCGGAATACCGGATTTCAGAAGTGTTGACGGTTTGTACAACCAAAAATACAAGTATCCGCCGGAAACGATTATAAGCCATTCCTTTTATATGAGAAATCCTGAAGAATTTTACGAGTTTTACAAGGATAAAATGCTTTTTTTGGACGCAAAGCCAAATGCAGCCCACTTAAAGCTGGCGGAGCTTGAAAAAAGCGGAAAGCTTAAGGCTGTGGTTACTCAGAACATAGATGGACTGCATCAGGCGGCAGGCAGTAAGGAGGTGCTTGAGCTGCATGGCTCTGTACACAGAAATTACTGTACAAAATGCAGGAAATTTTTTGACCTTGAATATATAGTAAAATCNGAGGGCGTGCCAAAATGTGATGAATGTAATGGNATAGTAAAGCCTGATGTAGTTTTATACGAGGANGGNCTTGACCAAAGCANCATNGCAAGAACCGTGGAACATATATCCCANGCAGATATGCTTATTATAGGCGGAACNTCGCTTGCGGTATANCCGGCNGCGGGNCTTATCGATTATTTCAAGGGAAAATACCTTGTGGTAATAAATATGGCGCCTACGGCAAGAGACGTACATGCGGATATACTTATAAAAGATAAAATAGGACAGGTGTTTGCACAACTGTAGAATGAATTGCAGATTGAAATAAAAACAGGTTGCCACAGTAAGGATTTAAGGTATACTTAAGTCTTTCCTGTGGCAGCTTGTTTTTTGTTTGTAAAAAATGTCATAATTTACTTGACATCAATCTGCAATTGTATTATAGTACTACTGTACTAATTAACTAGTACATAGGATTAATGATACTCCGAATTTAACTGTGGACATTGCTGAAAGGAGAGTGAACATGAAAAAAAATAAAAAAGGCTGTTTTAATAAAATTTTAATTGGAATTGTCTTAATTATTGGATTCGCTTTTGTGAAACGTATAATTGAGATTGGGCATGCTGAAAAAAGGAGGTAAAATAATGTCATGGAAGTTTACNAGTGATGCACCCATATANATTCAGATTATGGATGAAATCAAGCTGAGAATAGCCAGGGGAAAGCTTAAGGCAGGGGATAAGGTGCCGTCAGTCAGGGAGCTTGCNGTTCTTGCNGGNGTAAATCCAAANACAATGCAAAANGCATTATCGGAGCTNGAAAGAGAGGGNNTTCTTTACAGTCANAGAACATCAGGCAGATTTGTTTCGGACACAAACGATTATGNNTNGGATGTGAAAAAAGANGTAGGNAAAAAATATGTAAAGACCTATGTTGATGAAATGCGNCTGCTTGGNTATGGTGATGATGAGCTTGTGNNGGCNGTACAGCANTATATTGAAGAAAGNGAAAAAAGCGAANAAAGCGAACNGCTTTCAGAGCCTGTCACATAGTGGNTTTTAAANGTAGGAAGGAGAGAGANAATGAGTGATTTAGTTCAAATAGAACATGTGNTGAAGCACTATGGTATGAAGAAGATGATATTTCAGGATTTAAACTTAAANATTGTAAGCGGNAAGATAATCGGACTTCTTGGACCGAACGGAAGCGGAAAGACAACGCTTATAAAGCTGCTGTCGGGGNTGTTAAGTCCNGTACAGGGAACGATACTGATAGACGGTAAGGANATNGGACCNGAGACAAAAGCAATTGTGTCCTACCTTCCNGAGAGGACATATTTNAATGAAAGCCTTAAGGTAAAAAATCTTGTNAANATGTTCAAGGATTTTTATGCNGATTTTGATGAGGAAAGAGCATATAAGATGATGCAGCTTTTAAANATNGACCCTGAAACTGTNCTTAAGAAGCTTTCAAAGGGTAATAANGAAAAGGTNCAGCTNATTATGGTTATGAGCAGAAGGGCTAAGCTGTATCTTTTNGATGAGCCTATTGCNGGNGTTGACCCTGCCGCAAGGGATTANATTTTAAATACCATACTTACAAATTANGACCCGAATGCTACGATAATTCTGTCAACACATCTTATNTATGATATTGAAAACATACTTGATGAGGTTATTTTCTTAAAAAATGGTGAAATTGTATGTCATAAGNATGCAGACGAGCTTAGAGAGGAAAAGGGAATGTCTGTAGATGAAATATTCAGGGAGGTGTTCAGATGTTAGGAAAGCTTATAAAAAATGAATTTATTAACAGNGGAAAGCAGGCTGCAAGCATATTTATTGCATTGTTNTGNCTTAGCTGNGTTGTAGCNGTAATGAGNGCAATANATGAATATNTNTATATACAAAATGAATTTTTTAAATTCTCATATGCACTTTTAATTGTCGTGTTTNCAGCCTCACTATGGGCGGTTGTNGTAGCATTGCTGTTAGGCTCTGTACAGGATTTTGGAAAAAGGTTTTTCAAGGATCAGGGATATTTGACACATACGCTTCCGGTAAAAACATCTGCCTTAATGTTNGCCCGTATGGTGTATGACCTTGTGCTTATTNTCGCAATTGCTATAGTTATTCCNNTCNCTNTNTGTATAGCNGCCCGTAATTTTTCGCTNTTCAGCGAANTNGGTAATGGGATAAAGGAAATATTGACAACAAGATATTCGGATGTGTTCGAAGCCTCAGTTGTCATTTTAGATGTTATACTTATGTGTGTGACATTTCTTATACTTTCGTTGGCAAGTNTNTGGATGTTCAATGNGTCATATGCNATAGGTCATGCGTTTAACAATGCAAAGAGGCTGATGTCCGTTGTTGTTTTTTGTCTGATGACCATACTTAANTGGATTATAACATATATTGTGGGGTATATAATGTTGGAAACGGATGCTTTTTACGTGCCGAAACACAATGAAGTAACCATTATGATGAACCTTATAGTTGTGATTGCTGTTGCCTCCGCCTCAGTGGCATTATATGCAGTTATAACAGGCTATGTAATTAAAAACAAATTAAATCTTGAATAGATGATGTGGTAAGTNACTGCCTTAAGNGCAAAAAAGNCCTCAATAAATAAAAAAATAGTTCTTGACAAATACCTCTTTGGTGTTATACTCTGAGTAGAACAGATGTAACATTAAAGAGGTATTTGCTATCTGTTAACATGAAACAATTCGGTATATAATAGATGATAAGCGTTAAAGTTGGAGGTGTTTTTATGGATGCTGAAAAATTTACAAGAAAGTCTCTTGAGGTTATCGAAAACTGCGAGAAGCTTGCTTACGAGTACAACAATCAGGAAATAGACGAGGAGCATCTGCTTTACAGCCTGCTTACCATTGAGGATAGTCTTATATTAAAGCTTCTTGAAAACATGCAGATAAATGTTGAAAGCTTTTCAAGGGAGTGTGAGAAGCTTGTGGCATATAGACCAAAGGTGTCGGGAGGAAAGCTTTTTACAAGTCCTGATTTTTCTAAGGTGCTTATACAGGCTGAAAAGGAAGCAAAGCAGATGGGTGATGAATATATAT
This sequence comes from Lachnospiraceae bacterium, assembly GCA_014799405.1. Lineage (GTDB taxonomy): Bacteria > Bacillota > Clostridia > Lachnospirales > Lachnospiraceae > Coprococcus_C. The sequence continues at coordinate 34,176 of JAAVIA010000026.1, read as the reverse complement.
CCGTTGAGCATATTTTCCTTGCCATACTTGAGAAGATGAATAAGGCGGTAAAGGGACTTATTATGGGCTACGGCATAACGAGAAATAAATTTCTTGAGGTGCTTGCTACTGTTAGAGGAAACAAGCGTGTTGAGTCCGATAATCCTGAGGCAACCTACGATACGCTTAACAAATATGGTTATAATCTTGTGGAGCGTGCAAGGGAGCAGAAGCTTGACCCTGTTATAGGACGTGATAACGAGATAAGAAACATTATAAGGATTCTTTCAAGAAAGACGAAGAACAATCCCGTGCTTATCGGGGAGCCTGGTGTAGGTAAAACAGCCGCAATTGAGGGGCTTGCACAGAGAATTGTGAGAGGCGACGTGCCTGATTCCCTGAAGCGTAAGGAGATATTTGCCCTTGACATGGGAGCTATGCTTGCAGGCGCAAAATACAGAGGCGAGTTTGAGGAAAGACTTAAGGCTGTCCTTGATGATGTAAAGGCATCAGACGGAGAGATTATTCTTTTCATAGATGAGCTTCACACAATTGTCGGAGCGGGCAAAACGGAAGGCTCCATGGATGCGGGAAACATGCTTAAGCCTATGCTTGCAAGAGGTGAGCTTCACTGTATAGGTGCTACAACCCTTGACGAGTACAGAAAGTATATCGAGAAGGACGCTGCGCTTGAGAGACGTTTCCAGCCTGTTATGGTGGATGAGCCGACTGTTATCGATACAATATCAATTCTTCGTGGAATAAAGAACCGCTTTGAGGTTTTCCATGGCGTAAAGATAAATGACGGAGCGCTTGTTTCTGCTGCAACCTTATCCGACAGATATATAACGGACCGGTTTCTCCCTGATAAAGCTATAGACCTTGTGGATGAGGCGTGCGCCATGATAAAGACCGAGCTTGAATCCATGCCTGCTGAAATTGATGAGATATCAAGAAAGGTAATGCAGCTTGAGATAGAGGAGGCTGCCCTTAAAAATGAGGAGGACAACCTAAGCAGGGAAAGGCTTGCAGCACTGCGCAAAGAGCTTTCAGAGCTTAAGGATAGAGCTAATCGGATGAAGGCTGTTTGGGAAAATGAGAAATCAGGTGTGGAAAATGTCCGCAGGCTTCGTGAGGAGATAGAGGACTTAAATGACCGTATACAGATTGCACAGAGAAATTACGATTTAGAGAAGGCTGCTGAGCTTCAATATGGTAAGCTGCCGCAGCTTAAGCAGGAATTGGAGAGCCTTGAGGCAGAGTTTTCCAAAAAGGACAGAAGTCTTGTTCATGAGGTTGTAACGGATGAGGAGATTGCAAAGATAGTCTCCAAATGGACGGGGATACCTGTATCAAAGCTTACGGAGACAGAGAGAAATAAGACACTCCATCTTGCTGATGAACTGCACAAGAGGGTAATCGGACAGGATAATGCAGTGGAGCTTGTGTCTGAGGCAATCATAAGGTCAAAGGCGGGCATAAAGGACCCGACAAAGCCTATCGGCTCATTCCTTTTTCTTGGACCTACAGGTGTCGGAAAGACTGAGCTTGCTAAGACCCTTGCGGCAGCATTGTTTGACAATGAGGCAAGTATGGTTCGTATTGATATGAGCGAATACATGGAAAAACATAGTGTTGCAAGGCTCATTGGAGCGCCTCCGGGATATGTTGGATATGACGAAGGCGGACAGCTTACGGAGGCAGTGAGGAGAAAACCTTACTCAGTTGTGCTTTTTGACGAGATAGAAAAGGCTCACCCTGATGTGTTCAACGTGCTTCTTCAGGTGCTTGATGACGGGCGTATTACGGATTCAAAGGGAAAAACCGTAGACTTTAAAAATACAATTCTCATCATGACCTCAAACATAGGCTCAGACAGCCTTCTTGAGGGTATCGATGCATCGGGCAATATAAGTCCTGTTGCGGAATCAGCTGTAATGAACAGCTTAAAGGCACATTTCAGACCGGAATTTATAAACAGACTTGATGAAATAATTATGTTTAAACCTCTCGATAAATATGCAATCGGCAGCATAGTGGAGCTTCTTCTTGCCGACCTTAACAAACGTGTATCTGATAAGGAAATAAGGATAGCCTTATCGGATGCTGCAAAAGACCACATTGTAACCGCAGGTTACGACCCGATATATGGGGCAAGACCGCTTAAGCGATATATGCAGAAAAACATTGAGACCCTTGTGGCAAGATGCATTCTTGCAGGAAATGTATCAAAAGGAGCGACAATTACGGTTGATGTAAGAAGCGGAGAGTTGGTGATTATTTAACAAAAGATTATTTGACAAAAGGCCAGACGGCAATAATCATAATATACTGACTATGTTTCCTCCTTGGAATACACTACCTTTCCATCAATAATGGTATAAACTGTATTTGTAAACGTATTCATTGGATTGCCATCAAATATGGCAATATCGGCGTCCTTTCCGACTTCTAGGGAGCCTACACGTGCGTCAACGCCGCATATTTTTGCAGGATTGATTGTGATTGCCTTGTAGGCTTCCTCCATAGGAAGTCCTGCGCGCACGGAAAGTCCCGCACACAGTGGAAGATACTGTATGAGAGCAACGGGGTGATCGGTTGTGATGGCGGTAAGCACTCCTGCTTTATTTAAAACACCACAGGTTTTAAAGCTCATATTTGCAACCTCGATTTTATTTTTTGATGTAAGGTCGGTTCCGACGATTGCAGGAAAACCTGATTTTTTAACGTGCTCCGCAATAAGGTGTCCCTCCGTACAGTGGTCTAAGGTTATGTTTATATCAAATTCCTTTGCAATTCTTATTGCAGTCAGAATATCATCGGCCCTGTGAGCATGGACTTTCATAGGTATTTTTTTCTGAAGAACAGGCTGCATTGCCTCCATATCTGCATCGTAGCCGTCCTTTGGGTTATATAGTTTTGCCTTTTGTAAGGTTTCCCTGAGAAGTGCCGCATTTGCCATACGTGTGGATGGGTATTTGTTTTGGTCACCATAGCATACTTTTGGATTTTCGCCAAGGGCAGCCTTCATTGCGGCCGGAGCCTTCACAATCATATCGTCAATACATCTGCCGTGAGTTTTTATAAATGCAAACTGTCCGCCTATGACATTTGCACTGCCCGGACCTGCAAGCACACCTGTTATACCTGCGGCAATAGCCTCGTGAAATGCTGCGTCCATTGGATTTATTGCGTCTATGGCACGAAGAGAAGGTGTTACGGGATTTGTGCATTCGTTACAGTCGTCGCCGATTGTCCCCTTTTTCTCCTCCATAATTCCTATGTGGGAGTGGGCATCAATAATTCCGGGCATGACAAGACATCCATGTACATCTAAAATTACATCATCATTATTTTTAGGAAGGTTGTTCATATCACCTATTTCACTTATTGTTTTTCCGTTTGTTCTTATATATCCGTTTTCAAGTACCAGGTCATTCATGGTTATTATTTTGCCACCTGTAATAAGCATATTTTAAACCCTCCGTATTTTATTATTAAATATTCCAAAGTGACTTTAAAATTTAAGATATGTAAATGTATATAAAAAGTATTTACAAAAAATTTATTTTTCACACAAAAAAATTTACAATAAAAAATAACAGTTGACATTTGTATGTTTATGTGGTAAATTACTTAGGTATTTTGAAGAAGCAGAGTATCCACTCTCACCTTAGCGCATGAGGCGTCTTGGGTTAATAGAATTTTAGATAGGATTTGTCATATGGCATAGCCATCTTTTATTTTAGCGTATGTGTGGATAGTTTGTCTATCCATTTTTTTTTGGAGGTGTATATTATTAGCGAGGTAATGATTAATGAACAAATTAGAGATAAGGAGGTCCGTGTTATAAGTGAGAGCGGAGAGCAGCTTGGCATTATGACTTCAAAGGAGGCTATGAAGCTTGCCGAGGAAGCAGGGGTTGATTTGATAAAGATTGCTCCGACTGCAAAGCCGCCTGTTTGTAAGATTATGGACTTCGGTAAATATCGCTATGAGCAGACCCGTAAGGAAAAGGAAGCCAAGAAAAAACAGAGGGTTATTGAGATAAAGGAAGTAAGGCTTTCACCAAATATTGATAAGAATGACCTGAACACTAAGGTGAACATGGCAAGGAAATTCATTTCAAAGGGTGATAAGGTTAAGGTAACTCTCAGGTTTAAGGGTAGGGAGCTGGCTCACGTCAATACCTCAAAGGCTATACTGGATGAGTTTGCCGAACTGCTTTCAGACGTTGCGGTTGTTGATAAGCCTGCTAAGTTTGAAGGTCGTAGTATGATAATGTTTTTAGCTGAAAAACGTTAAAATTATAATAATTATAGATGATTTAAGGAGGAAAAAGACCATGCCAAAGGTAAAAACTAAAAAGGCGGCTGCAAAGCGTTTTAAAAAGACAGGAACAGGTGAATTAAAGAGAAATAAAGCTTATAAGAGTCATATTCTTACTAAGAAAAGTGCAAAGAGAAAAAGAAATCTTAGAAAAGCAACCATGACTGACAAGACAAACAGCAAGGTTATGAAGAAGATTTTACCATATATTTAGTGTTTAGGAGGATAGACGAATGGCAAGAATTAAAGGTGGCGTTAACGCCAGAAAGAAACATAACAGAACACTTAAGCTTGCAAAGGGCTACAGAGGAGCTCGTTCAAAGCAGTATAGAGTAGCAAAGCAGTCAGTTATGAGAGCACTTGCAAGCTCATATGCAGGAAGAAAGCAGAGAAAGAGACAGTTCAGACAGCTTTGGATTGCCCGTATTAATGCAGCGGCAAGAATGAATGGACTTTCATACAGCAAATTTATGTATGGACTTAAGCTTGCAGGCGTTGAGCTTAACAGAAAGATGCTTTCAGAGATGGCAATCAGCGATGCGGAAGGTTTTGCAAAGCTTGTTGACGTAGCAAAGTCAAAGCTTGCTTAATATGTAAATAAAATAGGCTGTTGCAGTAAGGAGTTAAGATATGTATTAACTTAACTGTGGCAAGCCTTTTTTATTAAAAAATAAAAATATATGAATAAAAAATAAAAAAACAGTTGACATTATAATACTTAAATGGTAATATACTACTTGCGTTGAGCGTATGCCCAATGCTTTTATATTGAATGCGGGAGTGCTGGAATTGGCAGACAGGCTAGACTAAGGATCTAGTGATGGCAACGTCGTGAGGGTTCAAGTCCCTTCTCCCGCACTAAAAAAGCCTTGATTACTCATCAGGGCTTTTTTGGTATATTTGTTATAGTATGCTTATGCTCTAAGTGAAGCTTCCGAAAAGCAAAAAAGAGAAGCAAGGGTGCGCTTCTCTTTTTGGTCATATGGTATGGTTATTGTCCAATTAAAAACTGGAAGATTGATATAAGAATGATATTTTTTCCATATGACATACATATTTTACTATAAAATACCATTAAAAGCAATAAAAAACAAATTATATGTCAGGATTTTGATATGGGAAAAAAGAAAATTTTAAAAAAAACCGAGTATGATAAAAACAGTATTACAGATATTGTAAAAAAATTATATATAATAATAATATTCAGTGCGTATATGATTGCTATGCATGATAAGTATTTTGATATTACAAAAACAAGATATTTATTTTTTGTGTCTGTATCAATACTTTTCATTATATGTTATTTGGCTGTCGAGATGATTACAAGAATTTTAAAGGATGAAAAATTTGAGGCAGGTAATATAGGAATTAATAAAACGGATTTTAAGTCGCCTGTTACGTGGATGCAGTTCTTTTTAATATGCAATATTATATCCTTTCTGTTTTCTGCCCAGAGAGGAAAATCATTTTACGGTGAAGAAGGCAGATATATGGGATTTTATATGTTCTTTGTTATATGCATTGTGATTATTTTCCTGTCTAAGGACTTAAAAGGCTATGAATGGCTGTATCTGCTTTTTCTTGTTACCACATTTTTTTCATATATTGTTGCCATTGCACAGCATATGGGAAATGATTTTATGCATTACAGGGACGGGATTTCAAAAAAGCAGTTTAATATATTTATGTCAACCTTTGGAAATATAAACATTTATGCCAGCTTTATTGTAATATCCCTTGCCGTTGCAATTTCTATATTCGTTTTTTCCAAAAAAACGGTATATACTATATTTGCAGGAATTATTGTCCTTATGGGCGGAATGTCGATGATGATTGCAAACAGCGACAGCGTATATATGGGCATATTTGCAGTTGCCGTTATTTTGTTTGCATTAGCTATAAGGGATGGATATGTTTTCAAAATGTTTATGTGTATAAGCGGTTTGGCAATCGGCAATCTTATTTCAGCACTTATAAACCGATATATTGTAAAGGAATATGATAAACGTGAGGGTATAGCCCGTATTTTTGACAATACGAGGACTGCACTTATATTGACTGCTGTTGCTTTATTGGCTTTATTTATAGCATTTCTTCTTAGGAAAAGGACGGAATATATAAATAAGAAACGTGCGTCACTTATATTTCTTATTGCTGTGGGAGCAGGACTTATAGTATTTGTGATTATAGGAAATGTGCTTAAGCTGTCCATATTTGATTTCAATTATAAATGGGGCACATACAGAGGATATATATGGACGAAATGTGTGGAGCTTTTTAATGAAGCACCGCTTATGCGTAAGCTGTTTGGATATGGACAGGAAACCGTAAGAATGCTCACTGTTTCCAATTTCCATGATGAGATGCTTGATATTACGGGTAAGGTGTATGATAATGCACATAACGAGCTTCTACAGTATTTGCTTACGATAGGTTTTTTTGGAGTTGTTTCTTATGTAGGAATGGTGGCAACATCATTTATTTACATTTTGAAGAATAAAAAAAGAAATATAATAACTTATATTTCTTTATCCGTTATTTTAGGATATTTTGTTCAGGGGCTGATAAACTTAAACCAACCTATGACTACACCGCTTTTCTTTGTATTTATGGCGATGGGAGTTGGTAATGCAATGTACGAAAATAAGACTTAAAATTATTGTAAAAGGAGAAAACCGGGATGACTGATTTTCTTGTAAAACATTTTGTGAAAAATTATGAGCAGTTGGATAATCCGTCGGTGCGGGAGCACTATGGAATTTTCAGTTCCCTTGTTGGTATCTTCTGCAATATTTTCCTTTGTGTTTCCAAGCTTTTGATAGGAATACTGTCAGGCTCGATTTCAATTATATCCGATGGCTTTAACAATCTTTCTGATTGTGCAAGCTGTTTTGTAACGATTTTGGGCTACAAAATGGCGGCGAAGCCTGCGGACAAGGACCATCCCTTTGGACATGGCAGAATGGAATATCTTACATCGCTTGTTATTGCAGTGGTTATTATTGTTGTGGGTCTTGAACTGCTTAAAAATTCATTTGATAAACTTATACACCCAACCGCATTGGAATTTTCATATGTTGCGCTTGTTGTGATTATAATTTCCATTTTAGTTAAAATATGGATGGGTCTGTTTAACAAAAAGCTTGGAAGGAGGATTAACTCCAGCATCATGCTTGCTACATCAAAGGACAGCATGAACGATGTTGCAGCAACATCAGCTACACTCATTGCCCTTGTGGGCTCACTTTGGACAGATTTTCCTCTTGATGCAATAATGGGTATATTGGTATCTGCATTTATTCTTATTTCAGGATATGGCATTGTAAAGGAAACGGTTGATTTACTTTTAGGACGTCCCATTGACGAGGCGCTTGTCAAAAGACTTGAGGCTATCGTTGGGGCAAGTGATGTTTCTCTCGGTATGCATGACCTTGTTATACACAGCTATGGACCGGGTAATATGATGGGAAGCGCCCATATTGAGGTGGACTGTAGAAAAAATATTATGGATATCCATGAAGCAATCGATGAGCTGGAGCGAGAAATATATAACGCCTTAAAGATAAACATTACCATTCACATGGACCCTGTTGACCCTGAGGATGAGCTTACGAGGGAGTGCAGGCAGATGATACAGAATATTGCCAAAGAGATTGATGACGCTCTTTCAGTGCATGATTTCAGAGCATTTACATGCGGTGATAATATAAAGCTGGTTTTTGACATGCTGATACCCTTTGACTGCAAAATAAAAGAGGAGAATATAAAGAGGGAAATAGATGATAGACTGGCTCATAAGGAAGAACCCTATATTACGGTAATAACCTTTGATAAGGGTTAAATTACCTGTAAATAACTTACAGGCAAATTATGTATGGACAAATTTCGTGTTTTATTGTAGAATAACCATGTTAAAGGCGTTGAAGAAAACAAGTAGCATGTATAGGGCTGCCACAGAAAGTAGCTGGTTGATGAGAAGCACGGTAAGATATACATGTGAATACATTTTGGAGCTGCACTCTGAATTAAGTAGGAGCTGACGGTTTGGCATCCGTTATTTTGCCTGAGTATTAAGTTTTTGATACTTGCTGAGGCGGTGATTGTGAGGTCATCGTGAATTAAGGTGGTAACACGAAGTTATAGCTTCGTCCTTAAACAGGACGGAGCTTTTTTTATTCTATTTAAGTTTTAGGAGGTTATTATGGAAATTTATGAGGAATTGGTTGCCCGCGGACTTATAGCGCAGACGACAAACGAGGAGGAAATAAGAAGACTTATAAACGCAGGGGAGGCTACATTTTACATTGGCTTTGACCCTACTGCGGACAGTCTCCATGTAGGGCATTTTATGGCTTTATGCCTTATGAAAAGACTTCAGATGGCAGGAAACAGACCGATAGCCCTTGTGGGCGGCGGTACGGGAATGATTGGCGACCCGTCGGGAAGAACTGACATGAGACAGATGATGACGAAGGAAACAATAGAGCATAACTGTCAGTGTTTTAAAAAGCAAATGTCAAAATTTATTGATTTTTCAGAGGGAAAGGCTCTTTTGGTAAACAATGCGGACTGGCTTCTGGACCTGAATTATATTGAGGTTCTCCGCGATGTGGGAGCACATTTTTCAGTCAACAGAATGCTTGCTGCTGAGTGCTATAAACAGAGGCTTGAAAAGGGATTAAGCTTTCTTGAGTTTAACTACATGATAATGCAGAGCTACGATTTTTATGCACTGTACGAGAGATATGGCTGTAATTTACAGTTTGGCGGCGATGACCAGTGGTCTAACATGCTTGGAGGAACAGAGCTTATCAGACGAAAACTTGGAAAGGACGCACATGCAATGACAATTACCCTTTTGCTTAATTCAGAGGGCAAGAAGATGGGTAAGACACAGAAGGGAGCAGTATGGCTTGACCCTGAAAAAACTACTCCGTTTGAATTTTTCCAATATTGGAGAAATGTTGATGATGCGGATGTAATAAAATGTATTAAGATGCTTACCTTCCTTCCACTTGAGCAGATTGCCGAGATGGAGAAATATGAGGGCAGCGAGCTCAATAAGGCAAAGGAGATTCTTGCATATGAGCTTACGGCACTTGTTCACGGTGAGGAAGAAGCAAAAAGGGCTTTAGAGGCTGCAAAAGGACTTTTTGCAGGAGGTAATACCGAGAACATTCCTTCAGCAGATATATCAGCAGAAGATTTTAAGGAGGGCAAAATAGATATTGTTACCCTTCTCGTAAAATCGGGACTTGTAAGCTCACGAAATGAAGGAAAGCGTGCCATTGAGCAGAGAGGAGTTTCCGTTAACAAGGAAAAAGTAGAAGATGTATCCGTTTCCTATACAAGTGAAGATTTTTCCTCCGAGTTTATTTTGCAGCGTGGAAAAAAGAATTTCAGAAAGATTAACCTTGTTTAGACTTTGGATATGGTGAATGAAAACGGTTTTATTTAGAATTATTTTTAGGGCAGATGCATATATTTGTAAAAAAATGTGAGAATGATATGCTTAAGCTTCCTGAAATTGACAGTAGCAATAGAAATCTGATTAAAACAGCCATAGCTTGTATGCTGGCGCTTGCTACTTTTTTGTGTATTTTAAATTATAGGGAGGAGGTTCTTGCAGTTGTTGGAGAGCACTGGGAGGACCGACTTCCTATTTATTCTGTTGAGACTGACGAGAAGGTTGTCAGTCTTACATTTGATGCCGCGTGGGGTAGCAGTAATATGCGGCTTCCGCACTAAGATTTAAGTGTATGGCTCGCCTGCGGCTGTTATATACTGCTATATACACATAAAACTGTTTGAAGACGTCGGCACTTGAGCTTGAGTTCGAGTGCATCTGTACATGGCACATAAAAACACGCTTTCGCTCATCTCCGACGTAACGGTACTAAAAATTGCCGGTTTAAGATACCTCTATAATAAAGGAAGCTTAGACCGGCAATTTAAGTACCGACGTCTTCAAATGGTTTTTATATGCCATGTACAGATGCAGTCGAACCCAAGCTCTTAGTACCGTTATGTCGGAGACAAGCGAAAGCGTGTTTTATGTGTATATAGCAGTATATAACAGCCGCAGCGAGCCATATCAAAGCTTAGAGCGGTAGCCGCATATTCATTGGCGTATACTTTCTTGAAAAAATGTTTCCAATTCATTTGAAAAAGTGTAAGTAATCTTGATTTTATGATTTTCATATACCGTTATCTCATGTATCATTTCCACCACAATATCCCTGTCCAATTTTTCAACGGTCTTAAGCTCTATCAGGCGTTTTATCCATGGATTATCAAAAATATTCAGTTTAGCTTCGTTCTGTTGTTTGACAATGCTTTCAAGCTGCTTTTCCAGTAATTCTTCTTTCTTTAGGTAATCCTGCCGATAGGTGACAAATTCATCTTTGGAAATCAGTTCGCTTCGGTAATCTTCGTAAACAGCCTTTTTCAGTTTCCGTACTTTTTCCAATTCAGCGGACAAACGGTTTTTCTCGGTTTCATTTATCCGCTTTACTGTAGCTGTTGTTGATTGGCTCTGTTCAATGATTTCACGCATATTATCAATGCCCTGTATGATTGCATTCAAATCTTCCAAAATGATTTTTTCCAGAACAAAATGTGGTATCGTATTTGGAGTACAATATTGCCTGCCGGACCGTACATACGTCCCACAGTAATAGTTGATAATTCTACCGTTGTGTCCCGATGCTCCGATTTTCTTTACCAGAGACCTGCCGCAATTTCCACATTTCAAAAATCCTGCAAAAATACTTATGTTAGAATTTAAGTCAAGGCTGCGGGTCCTGCGTTTTAGCAAGTCCTGTACCTTGTTCCACGTTTCTTCGTTAATGATTGCTTCATGTGTACCTTTTACTACAATCCAGTCTTTCTTGTCTTGGGCTTTTGATTTGCCTCTCATTCTTTGGCTTTTCTTGTTCTGTACCATATTACCGATATACATTTCATTTTGAAGAATACGGTTTATAGTAGAATATGTCCAGTAAGAGGTACTCTCTAAACGGTTGCTGTTTCTGTAATTATCTCCGTTTATCTTTTTGTATTCAGACGGGCATACAATTCCGTCTTCATTCAGCATAGCTGCAATACGGGTCTTTCCATATCCTTCTATATAGAGGCTGAAGATTTTGCGGACAACCTCGGCGGCATATTCATCAATAACCAGCTTATTTTTATCAGCAGGTGATTTCTTGTAGCCATAGGAAGCAAATGCACCTATAAATTCCCCCGCACGTTGTTTGGTCTTCATGGAAGCATGGACTTTTTTTGAAATATCTCTTGCGTACTGCTCATTAAAAATATTTTTTATAGGCAGCAGCATATCATAAGCCTGCTTCATGCTGTCAATATTATCCGTAATGGAAATGAAACGCACTTCATTATCCGGGAAATAGCGTTCCAGATATTTTCCTGTGTCAATGTAATCACGTCCGAACCTTGAAAGGTCTTTTACAATAACACAATTCACGTTGCCTGCTTCTATGTCCGCAAGCATTCTCTTAAATGACGGGCGGTTAAAATTGGTTCCCGTAAAACCATCATCTATGTAGGTGTCGTACAGAACAAAGTCATCTTTGTCTTTTAAGTAATCTGCAATCAGTTTTCTCTGATTTCCAATACTGTCACTTTCTGCCTTATCGCCGTCCTCTCTGGATAACCTAATATATTCAGCTACATTGAAAATCACGGAGAAACAGCTTCTTTTCCCGTTTGTTCTTTTACATGAGCCTGAATAATTCGGTTTATAAGTTCTGTGACAGTGATTTTGGACAAAAATTCTCTTTCAATGGTATAGCGTATTGTTTCCTGCCTGCCATTGTTCAATCGGCCATCCCTCCTACATATAATCCATAAAATGTGATACAACATATTCATAACAACATATTAGATACAGCTTATCCAATATGCTAAATAGTTTTCAGATATATGTAAGTGCCACAATGAATGTTTATTTGCCATCTTCACTGTCTGACATGGAGATTACGCCGGTTTCAATAAGCTTCAGCAAATGGTCAATCATAATTGGATCGAACTGTTTTCCACTGTTATTCTTAAGTTCATTAAGAATAATATCAGGCGTAAGATTTTTTCGATAACAGCGGCAACTGTTCATTGCATCAAAGGCATCGGATATGCAGATAAGACGGGCGATAACCGGAATATCTTCACCTGCAAGTCCATTGGGATAACCGTTGCCATCATAGCGTTCATGGTGGCACAACGCACCCATGCCAATATCTTCAATTATAGTAAAATTTCGAAGGAGCTCTTCACCGAATGAGGTATGCTTTTTCATGATTTCATACTCCTCATTGGTAAGCTTGCCCGGTTTGGTAAGGATATTATCCGGTATATACAGCTTTCCACAATCATGCATCAGTGCAATATAATAAAAGCTTTTGCATTCAGTTTCAGAAAATCCCATACTCTCGGCAAGCAGCCTCGAATATTGCGCAACACGCATCGAGTGGCCTTTGGTATACGGATCCTTTGCCTCAATGAAGTTGACAATAGTCTGCATGGTCTGCTCAATAATCTTCTCGTCCCGTTTCTGCTGTTCAATCAAACGCCGCAGATTGACCTTTACAATAATCATTGCAAGGAAACAACTGAACCAGATAATCGTCGCTACACAAAGAACCCAGAAAAACGGATTTTTAAGAATACTGGTGTGTAAATGGTAGCGTATCTCTCCTTTAGAAAAATCCGCTACATAGTCAATCGGTTTTTTCTCAATATACATGATAAAGCCAATTCTGACACTGCTTTCCTTGTCTGTATCTTGCTGCTTTGGAGCTATGGGCATTTCACCTGACACCACATCAGGATGATATATAAAATAATCTCCTTCATACAACCGAACCATAACTCCGGAGGCGGTCATAAAATGCTCTAAAGTGATGTCATATTTGGAGTATTCTGCAAGGTCAAGGCTCTGCACATTTTCATTTCCTGAATTCACGTTCTGATGATATTCATAGTCCCCATTCCATGTATTGGCTACACACATGTCTTCAGGAATATATACGATAGCCTTCCAGTCGGTAATTACATCAGAAGAATTGTTGATTACTACCATCTCATAGATTGTACCTACAGACTCTTTATAAAGAACATGGTTACTATCATCTGTAATAGGTCCGTTTATCCATGAACCGGTATCTCCGCCTCTTGTGACAATATCTACTGTTATATCATCAAATACAAATGAAGTACCCTCCCGTTTGCCGTCCATAAAGCTATGTACCCTTTCACGAGTATTATATTGATGATTTTGAAGAAGAAGCGATGTCATACCGATGATGATTAAAATCGGCAGAATAATAATGCTAACCCTAAGTGGTTTGCTAATTTTCCTTTGCACAGCCAATCCTCCCTCCTTTCGTATTAAATCAAATTCCATGTAGCAATATATACTACGAAAAACTTAATTCGAAAATGCCTATATACATTCATAAGTTTATCATAATCGTGGAGGTATTACAAGTAAGTATGGATTGCATTTGCTTGTCTTTTTGGTACTTTCCGCAAGTTACCGCCACCGTGGGGGGATGAAGATTTAAAGGATATTTTGGCAATTTTGGAAAAGCATAACTGTAAGGCGACATTTTTCGTTACCGGTGATTGGGCGACACGATATCCTGAGGCAATACAGCTTATACATAAGTCGGGGCATGACCTTGGCAATCATGGGGCAAATCATAAGCATATGACTAATCTTTCTGCAAAGGAAAAACAGGAGGAAATTGAAGGCTGCCACCAGCTTATAAAGTCTATGACGGGGGTGGATATGGATTTGTTCAGGGCTCCTTACGGCGATTACAACGAAAGTGTAATTATGGTTGCAAATGCAAAGGGATACTATACAATACAGTGGGATGTTGACAGTCTTGACTGGAAGGATTACGGGGTAGATGACATTATAAGCAGAGTAAGTAATCATAAGAATCTTGGAAACGGTTCCATTATTTTACTTCACAACGGCTCCAAGTATACATGTGACGCATTGGACAGTCTGCTCACCGAGCTTGAAAACAAAGGCTACAGTATAGTGCCGGTGTCGGAGCTTATATATAGGGAAAGCTATACCTTGGACCATACAGGCAGACAATTTAAGCAATAGATTAATTTTCAAAATATTATTCTAAAAATAATGTTTATTATGGACTTATATCCGTCTTTTTAGTATAATATGAATAATATTGTTTTTACTTCGAGAGGCAGTTATGAGAAAAATTATTAATACATTCAGATACGGATCATTATATACGAAAAAAATACTTTTTTATGCTTTGCTTGATATTATTGCATTTGTTGTATTTGGCATCTTGGCATTTAATACAAGGCTGATGATATATTTTTTTGGGCTTGTTGTATGTGTTTTTATATTTATTTTTCTTATGCAGACATTGAGTATTCATGGCATGGATGAAATAAATCCGGCAGATATACCTCCAAAAGAAAAAAAGGTTAAGAAGCAGAAGGCGGCAAAAGAACCAAAGGAGCCAAAGGCGACAAAAGAACCAAAGGAACCGAAGGAGTCGAAGCCTAAAAAGAAATTACACTTCAGTATAAAGGAATTTTTCGGCTTGCAGGATAAAAAAACTGATAAGCCCGAAAAGGAAGAATCCCATAAAGAAAAGGTTCATAAGGGGACATCGTTAAAACAGAAGCAACAACAAAATGGTGAGGCAGGTCAAAAGATAAGGCATGCTCATGCAGAAAAACCGGAACATCCAACCCAAAATAGAAGTGATGAGGATGAGGAAAATAAAAATCTTATTGTTATCCGGCAGGTATCTGATGAAACGGCAGATTCCTATGACAAGAGAAAAATAAAGAGAACCCTTTACAAATATAAGGTTAAAAGGGATCACAGACTTGTGATTGTTGATTTTAGCAAGAAGTACATGATAAAGCAGTGTCCGGCATATATATGGGTTGCAGACAAACAGTTTAATATGCTGCTTTTGGAGGAGGAGCCAAGACATCTTGCAATTCCTATCGGACGTATAAGAGAAATAACATATTTGAAAAAGCAGTCGGCAAATGTTGATACTGATTATCCGCTGTTCCATAGGAATAATCTGCTTACCGCCGTATTCAAACCATATCTTCCGGATTATACTTACAATACGGTTGCTTCGGATAAAAATTCCTACAAAAATCTTTACGGAATAACAGGAGGAATTTACTTTACAAACAAATCCGCAAAAAATTTGTTTGATCTTTTGAATGTGGAATTTCAGGTGGATGATAAGGTTACCACATCAAGCAAGGTAAACATTTTCTTTAAGGATGCATATAAAGCAAACATTATGCTTAGGGACAATGTAATAGATGCCAATGGATATGCAGACAGTATAGCCAATACGCTTGAAAATATGACGAAATCCACTATAAGCTATATGGAATTTAAGGACACCCTCGATTTAATGATAAAAAATAAGCTTATCACACAGGATTTTGCTTCGCATTATATGGGAATGTGGGATAAGTTTAAAAGATAGAAAAGGAGATAGTTTATGTTAGGACAAGAAAAACCAACAGGTTCATGGGATTACAGATACTTACCAAATAAAATGCTTGAATTAGTGAAAAATTTGGGAGATATGAAGCAGGCGGGAACAGGATATTTTTCTGATACTGAGTCGGAGATGCTGACCGTTCTTGCATATCTTAACTATGGAGAGGAAACAAACATAACGGAATCCATGAAGGAGCAGATAGATGCTGCCGTTAAGCATGTGGACGAATTAAAGCTTGAAACGATAAGGGAGGATGCAGAAAGATATCTGTTTTAACCTTCCATATAATATGCAGTTATGCTGTCGGATATTTCTCCGAGTATTTGTGCCACGTGGTCCTGGTCAATTGACGAATATTGTTGGTAAGCAAAATAGCATCCCTGAACAAGCACTGTAATATAAATATTTGTCTTTAAGTCTGTGCGCAGTTCAGGATGTTCATTATAAATAAGCTGTTTAACATTTGCTTCCAATGCCGATACAAGAATATTTACCCTTGAGCCGGAAAAAACTGTCTTAAAAAGCTTTCCCTTTGACGTGGCATTATTAAATAATTCTATGGTTGTTTCTTTAATGTGAGCCAAGATATCACTTTTATAGGTAAGAGATTCCATAAGCTCATTAATAAGTTTTTTTTCAATCTGTTCGGATAAATCGTATATATCTTTGTAATGAAGATAGAAGGTCTGCTTGCTTATTTTTGCTATTTCCGTAAGCTCCTTTATCGTTATTTTTTCTAATTCTTTTTTTTCACGCAGAGCAAAAAATGCATTGTAAATGCTCGCTCTTGTTTTTTGTATTCGAATGTCCATTGCTTCTCCTTTAAAATTAGAAAACGGTAAATTGTTTTATTTACTAATTATATAGTATTGTAATATATTTTACCATAGTCAAATGTATAATGGTATGGAAAATAGTTGAATATTTGAAAATTGACAATACATTTCGAAAGGCTTAAAATGTAACGTGTGTTTTGAGATATACAAAGGGAAAGGAAGATTTTATGCGGGTTTTGATTGTAGGTGCCAGCAAGGTTGGCGAGGCAGTAACGAAATATTTGTGCCAGGAGGGGCATGATGTTGTTGTAATAGATAACGAAGCAGACAGAATTGACTCAATAACAGATAGGTTTGACTGTAACGGTTATACGGGAAACGGTGCTTCCGTTGAGCTTCTTAAGAAAGCGGGTGCTGCTTCATCAAAAATGCTTATTGCAGTTACAAAGAGTGACGAGACAAACATACTTTGCTGCTCTGTAGGTAAAAAGCTTGGAATTAAGCACACAATAGCGGCAATAAGAAAACCTCAGTACAGGTCTGAGCATAGATTTTTGAAAACGGAAATGGGAGTGGACTCAATTGTAAATCCTGAGAGAATGGCGGCAAATGAAATACATAAAATGCTCAAATATCCTGACGGAATTGAGATTGAAAGGTTTGGTGACGGAAATGTTTTCGTTGCAAGCATCACAATTAAAAAGGGAAATATGCTTGTGGGAACAAAGCTGTTTAATTTTAGNGAAAACGCAGGCGGAGACGTACTTGTTTGTGCCATAAACAGAGGCGGAAAAGCCGTCAGTCCTAAAGGTGATACGGAGATAAAGGCAGGCGACAAAATAACCGTGCTTGCCGTGGGTGAGGTTATGGATGCCTTCCTAAATAAAATTGGCATAATAGGAAAGGTTATTAAAAGTGTTCTTATTGTAGGNGGAAGCAAGATTGGATATTATCTTGCGGAGCTCATGATTCAAAGTGGAATAAAGGTTAAGCTTATAGATAAAAACCCGGAAAGATGTCGGGAACTTTTGGACAGCTTTCCAAGGATTGAGGTTTTATGCGGTGACGGAACGGATGCAGAGCTTTTGAAAAAGGGACTTGCNGGTATTGACGGCTGTGTAACTGTTACGGGAAGTGATGATGTAAATCTCATAATATCTATGTTTGCAAAATCCTTTGGAATAGAAAGAATATCAGCAGAGATAGACAATGAAAATTATAATAACATGATATACAGCAGCGGTATAAGCCACATTTTCTCAACACAGGACGTAAGCATGGCAGGAGTAATAAGAAATGCAAGGGCAACGGCAGGCTTAGGTGACAAGGATTCAGGAAATATTAAATGGCTTTACACGCTTGATGAGGGCAGGGTTGAGGCTGTTGAATTTGAGGTAAAGGAAAATTTCAAATANTGNGGCAGGCAGCTTATGAGCAGTGATTTTAAATTAAAGGACAATGTTCTTATTGCCACCATTATAAGAAACGNGTCAACGGAAATAGCTAACGGCTCATCGGTAATTAATGCAGGNGACAAGGTAATCGTTGTATCGGCAGACAGAAAAATTACNGAGCTGTCGGATATTTGNGCATAAGNTTGTGNCNCTGTGCATGGGATGATGTTCAAAGGATGGGAGAATACAAATGGAATACATACTTGCAGGCTTTTTGTTTTTGCTTTTTATGATTATCGTAATAAGCATTTTAAATGAAAAGCTCATTAAAATACCAAACGATATAGCGTTAGTGCTNTTTGCCTTTATNTTCAGTGCAGTGATAAAGCTTCTGGAGGAAACNGGNNTGGTCAGCTTTNGCCATACAATCGTAGGNAAGCTTGAGAGATTTAATTTTCAGGAATTTCTTATGGATGGAATTCTCTGCTTTATGCTTTTTGCAGGTGCAAGTGGGGTTAATTTCAATCGTTTTGTAAAAAATATTAAGTCAATCAGTCTTTTGGCGNTGCTTACAACCGTGTTGTCATCATTTTTGTATGGAGNATTGTTTTATGCTGTCAGCNTGGGANTGAAGCTTGGATTTTCCATATGGCTTTGTATATTGCTCGGCTGTATCGTTTCCCCAACAGATCCGATTGCGGCAACGTCTATATTAAAAAAGGCGGGCTTGTCAAAAAACGTATCAACGGTTATTGAGGGAGAATCACTCTTTAATGACGGTACAGGTGTTGCAGTGTTCGTCTGTATAAAAAACATTGTGAATGACACATCCGATTTAAGCTTTCCTGTCCTTATGGCAAAGGAGCTTTTGGGGGCAATTGCAATCGGTCTTGCAATATCATTTGTAATGTTCACACTTTTAAAGTGTACNAACAATCCTATACTGCACATATTTATCAGTATGTTTGATGTTATGGCGGCATATATTGTGTGNGAGCATTTAGGCTGTTCGGGAGTCATTGCATCGGTAGTATGNGGAATATACTTTTCAAAGGCAATGGCTGGCAAAGAGGAGTGGAGAAAGGTTGTTGACCCAAAGGATTTGTATGAGGATTTCTGGCATATAGCAGATACGTTGTTTAACAGTGTATTATTTATCCTNATTGGCGTTTCGCTCTTAAATATGCCGTTCCATAGAAGCTTGTTATTGCTTATTCTGGCAGCCATAATTGGAAATTTTATTGCCAGATATGTAGGTGTNTTTGTGTCAACGCTCATTATAGGAAAAAATAAAATACCTAACAGGTATAGTGTAAATGAGTTTACAACACTTATGACGTGGAGTGCATTAAAGGGAGGACTTTCNCTTGCACTTGCGTTTAGCTGTGCAGAGTTTTTNNCAAAGGATGCNTACAACGTNGTACTTATAGTAACATATGTAACGATGTTCTTTACAATAGTGGTGCAGGGNCTTACAACGAAAAANGTGTTTGCNGTTGTTGAATCNATGAAAGCAAAGCGGGTNTTGAATGATAAATAAGGATACATTGCAAAATATATACAAAATAGTATGCANCAAAGTAACATGGATGTAAAATAGAAAAAAGAATATTTTTGGAGGTTGTCATGAAAGAAACTTTGATTGATTTGAAAACAAGGAGAAGCTGCCGNAAATATAAACCNGAGCANATACGTGAGGAAGAACTTAATGCAATATTAGAAGNTGGGACTTATGCCCCTACAGGAATGGGTGCACAGAGTCCTGTTATTNTTGTTGTTCAGGATCAACCTACAATAAGCCTGTTNTCAAAATTGAANGCNGAGGTAAACGGCAGCAGTGGTGATCCGTTTTATGGTGCACCAACCGTGCTTATNGTGCTGGCGGANCGCAGTCGCAGAACTTATGTGGAAGACGGGAATATGGTAATTGCCAANCTATTGAATGCTGCNCATGCTGTTGGTGTGGACTCCTGTTATATTTANCGTGCAAGGGAGNTCTTTGAATCAGAGAAAGGAAAGGNANTGCTTGAAAAATGGGGAATNAAGGGTGATTATGCTGGAATTGGCAATGTNATNCTCGGTTATGGTCTGCCNGANGGAATNAAGGNGGNGGCTCCAAGAAAGGATGATTATNTNATTCGCGTATGATTTTCGAAGAAGATANGTCTTGNCTTAANNCAATGAAATTGTAAAAAGGGAGTAATAAATATGAAAACGATAACNTTGGGAAGTACNGGAATAACCACNCCNCAGAACGCTTTTGGNGCGNTNCCTGTTCAGAGAGCCGACAANCAATCNGCGGTNNGGCTGNTGCNAANAGCNTANGAGGGNGGCATTACNTTCTTNGACACGGCNAGNGCGTATTCTGACAGCGAGGAGAAGATAGGGGAAGCACTGNCCGACGTTCGCAAAAATATCTTTATAGCCACCAAGACGATGGCACAGAATACCGAGCAGATGAAATCCCAACTCGAAATGTCACTGAAAATGCTTAAGACTGATTACATAGATATCTACCAATTCCATTGTGCAGGAAAGTGTTATAAGCCGGACGATGGTACGGGCATGTATGAGCTTATGGAGGACTTCAAGCGTCAGGGAGTGATTCGCCATATTGGTATCACTGCACACAAGATAGGCATTGCTGAGGAGAGTATTGAATCGGGATTGTACGAAACGCTCCAGTTTCCATTCAGCTATCTGTCCTCGGAACGGGAGCTTGCGCTGAGCGATAAGTGTCGTGAAAAGAATATGGGCTTTGTAGCCATGAAAGCTCTTGCAGGGGGCATTATCACCAATTCGAGGACTGCCTACGCGTTTATCGGACAGTACGGAAATGTTCTCCCGATATGGGGGATACAGCGGGAAAGCGAGCTTGAAGAATGGCTCGCATTTATGAACGATACTCCCGAGATGACTGAAGATATCAGAGCGGAAATAGAGAGTGACAAGAGGCAGCTTGGCGGAAACTTTTGTCGCGGCTGTGGATATTGTATGCCGTGCCCTAAGGGAATCCAGATTAATAACTGTGCGAGAATGTCGCTTATGCTGCGCCGGGCACCTTCTGATAGCTGGCTCTCGGAGGAATGGCAACGCAATATGAAGCAGATAGAGGACTGCATAAACTGTGGACAATGTAAATCAAAATGTCCTTATGAGCTGGACACTCCTGCGTTGCTCAGAGAGAACTATGCCGACTATGTAAGGGTACTTGCGGGAGAAGTTGACGTAAGGTCTTGATATGAGAAGAATAAAAAATGTTTCGTAAGACGAGAATAAGCAAGACTATCCATATTTATTATTTGTATGGACTGTCGAATTCTCTTTCTGCCTTTGCAACGGCATCTTCAAGTGTAAGACCCGTAAAATAAGGAGCATTTAGATAACGTCCCGATTTTTTATCGTCAACAAAGGCACCCACGGCAATTCCTGGAATTACACTTTCGGGAGCGTTGGGAGCATTAGGACCGCCAAGATCTGTTCTGCACCAGCCGGGATCGGTGAGGTTTATCATAACGTCTGTGCCCTCGACCTTTGAGCCTAAGTCTATTGTTATTTTATCAAGCGCAGCCTTGCTTGCGGAATATCCAGCCTGCTCGGGTTCAAGGCGTATTCCACTGGTGGTATTTACGATTCTGCCAAAGCCCCGTTCAATCATTTTCGGCATAAAGTGATAACATATCAATGCAGGGGCTATTGTATTTATCTTAAAGCTTTCAGTGTAATCCGAAACAGGGGTCTTATAATAATCCGTTCGGTACGCTATCTGCATACCCGCATTGTTCAGAACAATATCTACCGCCATACCCATGCGGTCGATTTCGTCAAGCATAGCCTGCACGCTATCCGGATTAGAAAGTTCCGCTTCAACGGTGTACGCCTCTACTCCCATTGCTGTTACTTCTTCAAGTAATTTTTCACAGTGCTCCTTTTTTCGGCTGTGGAGTATGAGGTTGCAGCCTTGTTCCGCCATAAATTTTGCTGTAAGATATCCGATTCCTCTTGATGAACCTGTAATAAACGCCCATTTTCCTTTTACCTGTACCATTATAAAATCTCCTTTTTAGCATATTCAAGCATTGCGATAACCTTGTCGCATCACTTGTCAAATCCTTCATCTTGCTTCTTATTTTTTCATCTGTACCTCTGAACCAAATAAAGTTTAAATTTGTTAAAATACTTTATGATTGATATGATATAATATCTTAGTAAAAAAGTAAATGCTTTTGCTCTAAATCTATGTCAACACGACAAGTGGATTTGGATTGAGCATATTCTATAACCAATCTGTCTGTCATCAGTGTGCTCCGTACACTTGAAAAGAAAGACTGGATTTGTCGGGCAGAAAACGCAGAGGATTGGTTCAGCAAGGTAATTTCACTGACGCAAAAAGCAATCAATTTGCGTGATGAGTTGGATGCTGAAGAAAGGGTGATACAATATGGAAAAGTCTACATTGAAAACAGTGATTATCACTGGTGCAAATTCGGGACTGGGATTTGAGGCAGCTAAGAAAATTGCTTCCGATACGAATTTTCGGTTAATTCTCGCTTGCCGCAATCGGGAAAAAGCGGAAAATGCAGCCGCACAAATTATTACGGAAACCGGCAATCAAAATATTATATGCATGCAATTGGACACTGCATCGCTGAAATCTGTACGGCAGTTTGAAAAAGATTATATGCAGGCGGGCTTTGGAGCTGTATATGCACTGCTTTGCAATGCCGGAATCAGTGGCACTCACACGGGACTGACAGAGGACGGTTTTGATGTGGTTTTCCAGACCAACCATTTAGGACATTTTCTGCTGACTAAGCTGATGCTGCCCTATATGGCGGAGGGTGGCAGGATATTTATTACTAGCAGTGATATGCATGATGCACCCACTGGAAACATGGTATGGAAAGGTACAGAGGCACTTGCACATCCGAATAAGAAACTTGCAAAGGAAAGCATTCGCTACTCCTATTCCAAACTGTGCAATTTGTATTTCACTTATGAACTCACCCGCCGTCTTTGTAACAGCGATAAAAAACTCTATGTCAACGCTTTCAATCCGGGGCTGATGAAGACCAATTTCATGCCGCTGACAAAGGCATCTATGATGTTTGTAAAAACTGCTATGCCGCATCGGTTCGGAGATTTGGAGAAATCATCTTCCGCATTAGCGGAATTGGTTCTATCCGAACGGCTCGTCACGAAATCCGGTCAATACTATGACAGAAGTACCCATACCTGCCCTTCCTCTGAACTGTCCTACAATGAGGAAAATGCTGGCGAGTTGTGGGAGGTAAGTGAAAACTATGTGAATGGATAGGGGATATTTATGAAGCAATATATTGTTGATCCTTTTACAAACAAAGTATTTCGTGGTAATCCTGCCGCTGTTTGTGTTATGGATAAATGGCCGGAAGAAACATGGATGATGCAGCTTGCAGCTGAAAACAATTTATCGGAAACTGCTTTTATCGTAAAAGAAGAAGCGGGCTATCATCTTCGTTGGTTCACACCGGGAACAGAGGTGGAATTGTGCGGTCATGCTACCTTGGCATCTGCCTTTGTGATTCTAAATTATTATGAACCAGATGCAAAACAGGTGGAATTTAACACTTTAAGCGGTAAGCTTACAGTTGTTCGCAAAGGAAATTTATATGAGATGGATTTCCTAACCTACGAATTAAAAGAAATTCCAGTCACAGATGCTATGGAAGCGGCTTTTGGCAGTCGTCCAATCAAAGCAATTTTGGGACTTGATTTGATTTGTGTATTTGAGAACGCTGAAATTGTCCAAAATATGAATCCAAACCCAAGTTTACTTATGAAAATTGAAGGCAGAATTCAAAATGCAACAGCACTGGGGACGGATACTGACTGTGTTTCCCGTAGCTTTTGCCCGAAACTGTCTATAGCAGAAGATCCGGTTTGTGGTTCTGCTCATTGCCAAATTGCTGATTATTGGTCAAAAGAGCTTAACAAGGATACTATTATTGCGTATCAAGCCTCAAAACGCAGTGGTACGCTTTATTGCCATATATTAGGGAATGGGCGTATTCAAATTAGTGGCGAAGCTGTGCTGTTTGCAATTTCAGAAATATATTAATTATTAAGGAATAAGCTTTGTGCCCACCTCTTGATAATTTGGATTATTTCGGCTATAATATAATCAAAATACAAATTAGCCGAAAGAGGTGCTGATATGAAATATATTGCCAGAAGCTTGGAGAAGGTAATTGAAGAGGTCACAAAAGAATACCCGGTTGTCCTTGTAACAGGATCAAGACAAGTAGGAAAGACTACAATGCTCCAAAAGTTGATGGAAGGTACAAGTAGAAACTATGTCTCTCTAGATGACCTGAATGAAAGAAATTTAGCCAAGACTGACCCACAGCTTTTCATTGAACTGCATAAGCCGCCTGTGTTGATAGATGAAGTTCAATACGCACCGGAACTGTTTACGTATATCAAAATATATGTAGATTCCCACTATGAGGCGGGAGACTTTTGGCTTACAGGGTCTCAGGTGTTTAAGCTGATGAAAGGCGTGCAGGAATCTCTCGCCGGGCGTGTTGCGGTTTTGCCGATGACAACATTGTCTCAGGCTGAAATCTCTGGAGTGCAGACATCCCCTTTGAAAATTGATTTGTCCGAGTTGCAAACACGTGAAAAAAGCAGAAAACAGATGGATGCTCAGGAGATTTTTGAAAGGATTTTTAAAGGCTCTATGCCCGGAGTTGTCAGCGGTCAAAATACAAACAGCAGAATATTTTATTCCAGCTATCTTTCCACTTATATCGAGCGCGACGTAAAAGAGCTTTCCAATGCAATCGATTCCTTAAAGTTTTTGCGGTTTATAACTGCTGTTGCCGCAAGATGTTCTCAGATGCTGAATATTTCAGATATTGCACAGGATGCAGACATCAATCAAAGGCAGGCGAAGGACTGGCTTCATATTCTGGAGACTTTGGGGATTATTTTCTACTTGCATCCCTACTCAAACAATCTTTTGAAGCGTCTTGTTAAAACCCCGAAGCTCTACTTTTACGATACCGGGCTTGTGTGCTATCTGACAAAATGGACGAGCGCTGCTGTGCTTGAAAGCGGAGCGATGAATGGAGCGATTTTAGAAAACTATGTTGTATCCGAAATTGCAAAAACCTATCTGAATTCCGGCATTGAGCCTGCCATGTACTACTACAGAAATAAGGACAGCAAGGAAATTGATATCGTTTTGGAGCAGGATGGAGAATTAAATCCTCTGGAAATCAAAAAGACTTCAAATCCCGGAACGGAACTTA
The DNA here is from genome assembly GCA_014799405.1 of Lachnospiraceae bacterium. Lineage (GTDB taxonomy): Bacteria > Bacillota > Clostridia > Lachnospirales > Lachnospiraceae > Coprococcus_C. The sequence continues at coordinate 8,857 of JAAVIA010000026.1, read as the reverse complement.
CAAGAGTATTTTCACTTCTTGATAAAGCTTCAGTGCCACGGGGAAAAGGAGCGATTGTTTGCATGAAGCCTTCTGTCGGAGCAATTGACAGGGATAACTATATCATTCCCATATGGATAATCTGAAAAGGCAAAGCAAATCAACAAGGAGTAAGCCTTGTGCTTACCTCGCCGCTTGATAAATCGGCAATTGTGCCATCTTCATACATGACCTTAAGGGAAAAGTCCTCATTTATTTCGAGGGCTTTTGCATTCTTGCTTGAGTTTCCTGAGATGACCTGTATATCCTTTCCAGTAGTGATATTGTGTTTTCGATACTGTTCGAGATATTGGTCACGCTCCTGCGGCCAATTTTCCATCATTATATCAAGCTCATTTATCACTGCCGCGGCAAGCTGTGCCCTTGACGTTTTTTTGCCTGTCTCGGCATAAATGGATGTGCCGATATTCTTTATTTCATCAGGGAAGTCTTCCTTTGATTCATTTACGTTTATTCCAATCCCAACAATAATATGCTGTACATGTCCACCTTCACTTTCCACAGAAAGCTCAGATAGTATTCCACAAATTTTCTTTTCANTGGGTAAAAGCAGGTCATTNACCCATTTTATGGATGGGGAAACNCCGGTGACCTTTTGGATTGCATTGCTTACGGCAACGGCAGTCCATGCAGTGATAGTAGGACATTCGTGTGGAAGNCAGTCNGGTCTTAAAAGGATTGACAAATAGATACCGGTATCTTTCGGTGATAGAAAGNTTCTGCCACGTCTGCCACGTCCGTTTGTCTGCTGGTTNGCAATGACAACATAACCTGCCGGNGCGTTATCAAATGCAAGCTCCCNAAGCTTCGTGTTTGTAGANTNNGTNACATCAAGGCAAAGAACNTTTTNCAGTCGTTCNTCAGGTAAATATGACATCAGTTCTCCTGTTGTAAGCTTGTCAATGAGTGGACTNTCNTGAAGNAGATAACCTTTATTTGTAACNGANATAATATTATAACCATCATTTCTGAGAGCTTTTACNGCNGAGCTTACAGCCATTCTGCTGACACCAAGTCCNGCACTTATTTTTTCTCCGGAGATAAATGATTNATTTTGTTTTAATATTGCGAGAACCTTTTCCTTCGTCATTTTNTACTCCTTGTCNNACTACTTNAATTTGTAAGTCATATTATAGCACTTAATTTCTTAGCCTGCCATAACAAAAACGGTTGTGACAAGCATAGTATCTCCGCTTATTTCGGCAAAAATTTCGCCGTTCATTTTGTGCATAAGCTGTCGGCAGATATAAAGACCAAGCCCACTTCCCGGTATGTTTTCGGAATTTGCACCCCTCCAAAAACTGTCAAAAATGTGTGGAAGCTCATTATCCGAAAGTGTACATCCGCTGTTTTTTACGGTGATTAGCCTGCAATTTTCTTCCTCGGAAAACGCAACATTAATAAATTGACCATTGCCGTATTTTATTGCGTTTTCTATTATATTCTGTAAAACCTCTGTACTGCGGTCAAGGTCGCCCTTGATTATGCAGTCGGAATATTTTTCTATGCAAAAATCGATTTTCAAAAAATCAAGCTTTTCTTTGTAATAGAGAGAAATTCTTCTCTCAAGCTCGGATAAATAGAATTCGCCTATGTTGACATCAAGCTTTAAAATCTCTTCATTTTGGCTTTTTATAATTTCTGACACAAAGGTCTCAATTTCATCTGCCTTGTTGTTTATACTTTCAGCAATTTCAATTTGCCTTTCCCTGTTGTCATAAAGTCCTTTTGAAAGTGCTTTCGAGTATAATTTTATAGCGGACAGAGGTGTTTTTATGTCATGGGAGAGGGAAAGCACCAGTGTTTTTTTCTCCCGAAGCAATTCAAGCTCCCTCTGTTTTTGCAGTTCGATGTTTTCCCGCAGTATGTTGATTCCCCATACAAATTTTCCGAAAAAATGATATTTATTTTCCTTTATCGGAACTGTCAGATTTCCTTTTGAAAGCTCGTAAGGAATATCACGCAAATCATAAAAAGGCAATAAAATTTTGTATTTTATGAAAATGAAAATAAAGATAATGCCTGCCGATATTACAGCAAGGATTATGTTTATGGCGGCTATCATTTTTCTGTCCTTATTATTTTTTACGGTATAATCAAATCGGTACAGTTCACCGTTTATTTCTTTGACAAGGTAATCATAATCCGAATTGTAAAAGTCNGNNTCGTATTTTTTGATATTTACAACATAGGAGCAANCCGATAAATCAATATTTTCAAAACCNCCTGCTTCAATTTGNTGGNTAAGACGCTGGATTTCAACACGGTAGGGTCTGCCGGNNGTATTACTGTTTTCGGATAGAAGAATACTATTTGTCACAAAAAACACGNAAATAATTATGATAATAACTGNTGCAAAAATTCTGTTAAAGCTTTTCATACGAATTTATACCCCACACCCCATACCGTCAGAATTCTCTGCGGATTTTTNGGNTCTTCCTCAATTTTTGCCCGAAGCCATTTTATATGGACGGTNAGTGTCTGCTGTTCNGAAAAGCTGTCACTNCCCCAGACCTGATTGAAAATATATTCCTTTGAAAGTGTTCTGCCCTTNTTCTCAACCAGCAGTAGAAGCAGCTCAAATTCCTTTGCTGTNATTTCAAGNNNGTTGCCGTTTTTATATACGGTCCGACTTTCTCTGTTTATCGTTATATTGCCGTCNGTAATTTCATCAAGAGAGTACCTGCGTTTGAAAATGCCTTTAATTTTTGCCAGCATAATATCAATGTCATAGGGTTTTTCAATATAATCGTCTGCGCCCAGTAAAAGTCCATTCAACTTGTCGTCCTTTTCTGTTTTNGCACTTACAATAATTATTGGGGTATTGCTCTGGCTACGGATTTTGGAGCATACTGAAAATCCGTCTATTCCGGGAAGCAAAATATCCAGCACAANAAGCCTTGCNCCGTATTTTTCATACAGCGACAAGGCTTTTTCTCCTGTTTGGGCAATANTTACCATGTAATTTTCCGCACGCAGAAAATCACATAGTAAATTTGCAAGCTCTTTNTTATCTTCAACAATAAGAATATCAATCATTTCCTACCAGCCCATTTCCATTAACCAATTATTTAGTGCTATGTTCCGCTCCCGAAGCTGAGAGGTCGAAGTATACCTGCCTAAACTATACTCGCCCTTAATGTTTCCGTCAACTATATAAAGAATNCTGGTACATTTTGCTGCAACCTTTATATCNTGNGTTACAAGCATAATCGTTGTGCCCTCACTGTTTATTTTGGCAAGCTCCTCCATGACCTCATCNGAGCTTGCACGGTTCAGTGCACCGGTAGGCTCATCGGCAAAAATCATTTTTGGTTTGTTAATCATGCTTCTGCATATGCAGGCTCTTTGCAGCTGNCCGCCTGAAACCTCGTTTATATCGTTGTCTGCAATNTCGATAATGCCTANCTTGCGCATCAAATCNTGTCCCCGCNTTACCGTATCGTGACGACTTTCCGCAGTCTTTTTNGACTGGCAGGCGGGCAGGATGATATTATCAAGCACCGTAAGATTTTTCAGCATATACATTTGCTGAAAAATAAAGCCCATTTCGTCAAGACGGAGGTGTGCAAGCTCCTTGGAATTTTTTGTTGCAATATCACTTCCGCAGAAATCTACCTCACCTGCAGTNATGGAATCCATGCCGGATACTGTATAAAGAAGCGTGGATTTNCCGGAGCCTGAAGGTCCCATGACTGCAACCATTTCTCCTTCAGAAANGGTGAAATTTACATTTTTCAGAACATTGTTCTGACGCTTGTTTGTGATGTATGTTTTGCATAGATTTTTTACTTCTAAAATATTTTCCATAATANTTACTCCTTNATTATTCAATGTTAGATGTTTCCGAGGCGGATATCTTATTAAGCTGCAATGCACCTGCAACCGCCGCAAGCACTGTTGCAAAAAGTACTATGAAAGGATAGATGACATATACCTCCAAAGGAACAATGTCAAACTCAACACTGTATGCTCCCATCATTCGGAATATTGGTTCCACTGTCAGACGGGATAGGGGTGTTGAAACCGCAGCACCAATAATAATAGAAATCACTAGTACAATCCCGATACGCAGAGATTGCCAAATAACCAGCGAGGAATTTTTGAATCCGATTGCTTTCAGTACTGCAATTTCACTCTTTTCTTTTGTGATAAAGCTTTTTACCATAAGTACTGCAACTAAAATATTGATGCAGATAATGATTCCGAGAATGAGCTTTTTGACTCCTTGAAGCTGTCCCGCAANANCGCCNATCATATNGNTGATGTATTCTCCGGCAGTNNNTACATCATTNTNGGGGTATGCCTTTTTCAAAAGCTCTTTTCTTTCATTAATGGTTTTTTTGTCCGGGTTATCCCTGAATCGGATTTGTATACCGAAGCTGCCGGCAGCAAGGTTTTTGTCTATGTCATCGCCGTGATAAAAACGGATTCCCTCGCCCATGTTGTTCATCGACTGAGTCATAGCTGTGACAGTATAGGTTCTTGTTTCGTCACCCATGATTATTTCAACCTCATCGCCGATTTTTGCATCGATTTTTTCCGCCGTAACATAGGTTAGAGCAACCTCATTCTTATTTTGGGGAGCTGTTCCCTCAATATAGGAATACATATCTGTAGTTATTTCTCCGGTACCCTGAAATGCAAGAGAGGAGGATTTTTTATTATTGTGGGAAACAGAAAAACGGAACATTATTTCCTGAAAAACGTCAGCGTCAATATTGTTATCCNGAAGTGTTTTTNGTACGTTGTCAAGACTTTCGTTAATCATATCTTCGTTGCGCCCGTTTGAAGAAAATAACAGCTCCTGCGTTATCACAAGGTCACAGTCCGCCGCAGAAAACAGTGTAATCAGCTTGTCGGACTGAAGTGTGTTAATTGTGTTCACCGGAATAATAATCAGNAGCAANCCTAATGTAAAAATAAGAATCATGGAAATATATTTCTTGATTCCACTTAAAATATCGTTCAATGACATAAAAGTTATTGGAGAAATTCGGGATTTACTTAAACGGATTATACTTTTTTTTGTATAACGTTCTCCCGTTTCTCCGCTTCTGATTGCGTCAATAGGAGAAAAATGTTTGATTTTGCCGGTACAGAGATAGCAAAACAGTACAACGACAGCGGCCGTTGCTATGGCAAAAATAATATTCAGATAAAATTTATTTCCCCCTGAAAGAATGATATTTCTTGACACACTTTCGATAAGAAGATTGCCAAAAGGAACACTTAAGGCAAGTCCTATTACCGCACCGACTGCGGAAATTGCAAAATATTTCGTTATGTACAGCGTTCGTATTTTGCTGTTGGAAATACCGATAGCCTTCATAACGCCTATTTCCCGAAATTCTGCATTCATCGTAAAATTAATCGTAAAGCGTAGAATAACCATGGAAATAAGAATAAGGCAAATGCTCACTATCAGGATAATCGCCGCAATCAGAATATCCATTATGTACATCATTTTTATTGTAGAACGGTCAGCATTCATTATGGATTTCAGGTCGAAATCGTTAAGTTTTTCCGTAAAAGTTTCATCGTCGGTATAAACCGCCAATGAGTAAAATATGGTTGCATCAGGTGAATCAAAAAGCTTATAGTCGTTTTCGCTGACCAAAAATCTTGTCATTCCCATCATTGTTGAACCGAAAAGAGCATCTTTTGTATAGCTTTTTAAAGTGAATTCTTTTTTGATACTGCCTGTATCAATTACAATTTTACATCCATTGTAAAAGTTATCTTTTTTTGAGCTGAAAATATCATATGGAACGTAAATCTCACCGTCGTTTACATGAGTGATTTCATTTTCGTTTTCATCAAATACTTTTATGATTCCGTCAGTAGACAAGACTGAGGAATTGCCGTAACTGAATGTTTCTCCGCTTATGCTAACATTTTTCGGGTCAATCTGAGTAAGTGCTGTGGTTTTTAGTTCATATCCGTTGTCCTTGGCAAAAATTGCAAAACGTTCAGCCTCCTCCTGATAGGTGGTAGCATACCAGTAATCGGGAACTTCCGCCATTGCAAAATAGTCATCCAAAGCGGTTGCAATCGTAATCATATTATTTGCACTGCTTGCCACAAACATTGATGCCAGAATAATAAAAATCAGCATAATTGTGTTCATTGTTTTCTTTCGTTTTAGGTCTTTTTTCAATAGTCTGAAATACACGTTTCTATCTCCCTTCTTTGTTGTTATTTTATCATAGACCGNAAATTATTAAATAATCNTTAAATTTATTAAATGATNCTTNANTTTTTTCATTTAACAGTATGANTGTATATGGGGTGTATGNTATAATGTGCNGAGNGGAGAATATTTGTGGTGAAGNAGAAANAAAAAATGCGGGTTAAACATGTAGGATGCTTGATTGGTATGATAGGATTATGCGTATTATCCGGCTGTGGAAATAAAGTTGCAGATAGTGGGAGCTCGTTGGAACAGGCTNATATGAATAATGGGACGACATTGGAGCAGGCCGATACGGATAATGGNACGACATTGGAACAGGTCAATANGAATAATGGTACAGCATTGGAACAGATGGCTGTGGATTATGACGCAGAAAGAATCATGTCAGAAGAGGAGCTGGNAGAGATAGAGTGGAAGGAAACNATTTNTCCNTATATGGAATATGACTNGTTGAACGATGAACATGTGGAGCAGTATTATGACACCNANTGGCTTATGCAACTTGCTGATTTGAATCAGGACGGGCAGGAAGAAATGCTGGTGACGCTTCCGATTTATAACAAGGATTCNTTGACTTATGTCTATACGGTGGAAGATGGAACTGTAGTTTATTGCGGACAGATTCTTGCAGGTTCGGCATATGAGTACAATGATTTATTTATGGAACAGGCAAGCTATCTACCATTGAATTATATTGACGTATATGAAAATGAAGACGGAGAGTTTCGTTATCTTAGCGGAAATACTTTCCTCCATGGCAATGGTGGATATTACCAAATATATGAAAATAAATTTGATGGAAAACAGATTACCAGTGAGCCGTTGTATGCGATTAATTTCTATGAGGATGCGGATGGGAAGATGATTTACGAATATGCGAAGGGAGACTGGTTGAAGCGGGAAAGCGAAGTGACGGTGACGGATGACCCGAATTTTACAGCTTTTACACAGGAAATGGAAGCTTATATGAAAGGCTGGGAACGGGTGGATATTACATTTCTGGAATCAGAATTCAGAGTGCCCGGATTTGTAAATGTATTGTCGGAGGAAAAGAAGGACATTATTCGTGACAATATCGTGGCGGGTTTCGCAAGGATTGTATACTTATAAATAAGTTAGCGGCTACTAACATGTTGGTAGCCGTATTTATTTAAATACTGAGTTAGTTTCTGATAACTAAAGAAGCATGTGGAATTGTTTAATCTATATAGAATATGGCAGTTTTCCAGCGTAGGAAAGGAAATAACTATGAATAATAAAAAACATCTTCCGATGTATGGTGTCGGTCCAATTTATGGATTCGTGATTATTGCAGTGACGGTTGTGGCAGTGTTTGCAGGACAGAAACCATTTTTTCAAAACGGAGTAATTGAGTGGCTCAAAATTCCTTCAGCCGTTATTGGAGTATTGCAGACGAGTGAACCGATGCATTCCGTGGCATGCAAAACGTGATGAAAAATAGTAATCATGGTGATAATAGCATAGTTTTCTAATGTTTTTAGAGTATTATAAAGGGTGCTTTGTCTATAAAATTATTGTATTTTTTTTAATACAAAAAAAGTGGTTGACTTTGTCGAATAGAAGTGATATATTAGTCTAGCTGTCGCAAAAGACAGCAGGATAAAAAAGCCAAAAATAAATACACAGGTCATAGCATATCCCATGGATATATTATGACAAAGCAGAGTCATTGGTCTAATCCGTAACAGAGTCACCGATTTACTCCGTAAATCCATGACAGACTATGACAGATGACAACTTAATAACATGTTAACCCTGAAGATTCTTAAAAAGAAAATTCAAGAACAGAAACACAGAACAGTAAAACAGGGAAAGTTATAAGCTGGAGTTTATGACTGGCCCCGGATTAAACTGAAGTAAGAAACCGGAAACGGTTTTTAACAAAACTTTAAATGAGAGTTTGATCCTGGCTCAGGATGAACGCTGGCGGCGTGCTTAACACATGCAAGTCGAACGGAGGTCTTAGGAGTGCTTGCACTCAGAAGACTTTAGTGGCGGACGGGTGAGTAACGCGTGGGGAACCTGCCCCGTACCGGGGGATAACAGCCGGAAACGGCTGCTAAAACCGCATAAGCGCACGGCATCGCATGATGCAGTGTGAAAAACTCCGGTGGTACGGGATGGACCCGCGTCTGATTAGCCAGTTGGCAGGGTAACGGCCTACCAAAGCGACGATCAGTAGCCGGCCTGAGAGGGTGGACGGCCACATTGGGACTGAGACACGGCCCAAACTCCTACGGGAGGCAGCAGTGGGGAATATTGCACAATGGGGGAAACCCTGATGCAGCGACGCCGCGTGAGTGAAGAAGTTATTCGTAATGTAAAGCTCTATCAGCAGGGAAGAAAATGACGGTACCTGACTAAGAAGCACCGGCTAAATACGTGCCAGCAGCCGCGGTAATACGTATGGTGCAAGCGTTATCCGGATTTACTGGGTGTAAAGGGAGCGTAGACGGCAATGCAAGTCTGGAGTGAAAGGCGGGGGCCCAACCCCCGGACTGCTCTGGAAACTGTATGGCTGGAGTGCAGGAGAGGTAAGTGGAATTCCTAGTGTAGCGGTGAAATGCGTAGATATTAGGAGGAACACCAGTGGCGAAGGCG
>JAAVIA010000025.1 GCA_014799405.1 Lachnospiraceae bacterium | reverse complement strand
TTGTTGTCAAATTCAAAATACACATACTGATTGGCAACATGGCTGTGTACGAGTTCAAGGGAGTGCTCCACAAGCCATAATAGAAAAGCAAAATATCTCAATATGCTTAGATAGCACAGGTTGTAAAAATACAAAATAAAAGAGGGCTTGTCATGGGTAAACAACTATGTGTCTTAAATCCTTACTGCAACACCCCCTTTTTTCATTTATTTTACAAATCCTAAAGCCTTAAACGGATATATCCTGAGTACAACCTTTCCGACAATATCCTCTCTTTGCACATTTCCTACATCCGCCCATCTACTGTCTGAGCTGTTGTTACGGTTATCTCCCAGTACAAAATATTCATCCTTGCCAAGAAGTACGGGCTGGCTTGCCCTGCCAAGATTATTGGCAGATATTTTTTCCTTGCCGTAATTTTCAACAAGAAGCTTTTCGTTTATATATATTTTTCCATCCTTATCGATACGCACCGTTTCACCCGGAAGTCCTATTATTCTCTTTACATATGTGGTGTCCTCATTGTAATTAAAAATAATGACGTCAAACCGTTTCGGGTCACCAAATGTATACGACAGCTTATCAACCCACAGATTATCCCCATTATTAAGGGTAGGCATCATTGATTCTCCCTCAACCCTTGAACGACAACCTACAAAATTAATTATGATAAAGCAGAGAAGCACAACAATACCTATGTAAATAATAAGGCTTAAGAGCTCCTTTACAATATTTACCTCCTCAGGCTTTCTCTCCTTCTTTTTTTTGCGCTTTTTATTCTTTTTTCTTGATTTATCCTTGATTTCCTCAGAGCTTTGCTCCGTATCTCTTTCAGAGTCCTGTTCAGAAGCGTCCGCCTTTTCCTTATTCCTTTTTTTCTTCTTATCCTTTTTTTTATTTTCCTTCACGGATATTGAAGCATCATCCTCATTGTCTTTTTTTTCTGCCTCATCCTTTGAAACTTCCTCTATCTTTTCTTCTGTCTGATTTTTTTTGTTTTTAAAACCCATTATAGAACACTCCCAATGCTTATTCCGGAGCTTCAAGACTTATTCTGCCAAGCTTTCCGCTTCTGAAATCGTCAAACAGCAACGCAGATGCTTTTTCGATATCCGGTTCATTTCCTTTTTTAATGCATTTCCTATTTAATGCAATTTCAGAAAGTATCTCATAATCCTTTCCATCAATATTTATATTATACCTTTCTTTAAGCTCATTACAATAGCTTTTTTTCAAAAATACAATAAGTTCCAAGGCAAGATTACTCATTGAAATAATATTGTCATTTATGGAGCCTATAAAAGCAAGCGTATTGCCAATGCTTTCATTTTCAAATTTAGGCCATAATATACCTGGGGTATCAAGCAGCTCAACATTTTTACTTATTCTTATCCACTGCTTTCCCTTCGTTACTCCCGGCTTATTCCCAACCTTGGTACACGCCTTTTTCGCATAAGAATTTATGAACGTTGATTTTCCAACATTTGGTATTCCCACAATCATTGCACGGGTTGGACGGTTTATTATTCCCCTTTTTCTATCCCGCTCTATTTTCTCCCTGCATACCTCCATAATTGCATCCGTAACCTTTTTCATCCCTGTGTTTTTTCTGGAATCAAGACAAACAACACCATAACCTTTATCCTTAAAATATCGCTCCCACTTTGATGTTACAATCGGATCTGCAAGGTCCTCCTTATTTAAAAGAATAAGTCTGTATTTATTTGCTGCCAGAGTATCTATGTCAGGATTTTTGCTGCTAAACGGCGCTCTTGCATCCAAAAGCTCCACAACAACATCAATTAGCTTAATATCCTCCTGCATCATCCTTTTAGCCTTAGTCATATGACCCGGGTACCATTGAACATTCATTTTAATTTTCCTCTGCTTTCCTTTGGACTCCATATATAGAAAACCTTGCCAAGTATTTCTGCACTGCTTACATTGCCTATATTTGTATATCTTGAATCCTCACTATTGTTTACATTGTCACCTAAAAGGAAATATTCATTTGCCCCAAGCTTTATTTCATTTTTTGCAATTCCCGCTGTAAGTATTTTTTCCTCAATAACACTTGTGCCAAGTGGCTGGTTATTTATATAAACCATTCCCTCCTTTATGGAAATTGTTTCTCCCGGCAAACCGATAACTCTTTTTATATCGTAATAATCATTGCTTTCAACAAGTGAAAACGCAACTATGTCATATCTCTCAACATCATTAAATTTGTAGTATAGCTTATTCACAAAAACAACCTGTCCGTCAGCAAGTGTTCCATTCATGGACGGACCTATAACCGTTATGGTCTGAACACAAAAGGTTACAAGGGAATATCCTGCTACTATTGCCACAAATATAAGCAATAACCAATTAAAAGCTCCGCTGAAAATACGCTTAAATCCTGTCCTGTTTTTAGTTTTTTTTGCCGGTTTTTTCCCTTTTGTCTTGATCTCAAGCATTTTTGCTCTCATAACGTCACCCTTTTATAAAAAATGACCGGAGCAATTACCTCCAGTCATCTTCATTATTGTATTATTTTACAAGTTCTTTAACCTTAGCCTTCTTACCAACTCTTTCACGTAAGTAGTTAAGCTTTGCACGTCTTACTTTACCTCTTCTTATAACCTCTATCTTCTCAATAGTAGGCGAATGAAGCGGCCATGTCTTTTCAACACCGACACCATTTGAATTTTTTCTTACAGTGAAGGTTTCACGACAGCTTCCACCCTGTCTCTTGAGAACAGTTCCCTCAAATGCCTGTACTCTTTCTCTTTCACCCTCTTTAATTTTAGCATATACCTTTATGGTATCACCTACATTAAAATCAGTAACTTCCTTCATCTGCTTTGACTCGATGTCTTTAATTATCTCGTATGCGTTCATTTGTGTGACCTCCTAATATAATTTAGACGTTCTTATATCTAATATGATACAGAGGACCATCCATTTTTCACAACTTTGCTAGTATAACATATTCCGGTTTATAAATCAAGAAAAACCCAAAAAATATGTATACATTAAATATGCACGCTATATCATTATATTTTTTTATAAAAAAATGTCTTCATCGGTTCGAAGCCAAGCTCCTTTGCCCTTAGTATCTGCTCGGTACTTCCTATAAATAAAATACCGTTATCTGAAAGCGCCTTGTGAAACTTAGCATAAACCTCATTCTTTGCCTCATCCGTAAAATAAATAACCACATTCCTGCATACGATAAGGCTTACATCATCAAAATATTTATCCTCAAGAAGATTATGCTTTTTGAAGGTTACACATTTCTTTATATCATCACATATTTCATAATGCATGTCATCACATTTATTAAAGAATTTCTTTTTAAATTCATCCGGCAAATCTTCCATGCTTTTTTCCATATAGATGCCTGCTTTTGCAAATGCAAGAACATCCTCATCTATATCTGTGGCAATAATATTTATATTGCTTAAAGGAACATGCTTTGACATAATCATTGCAAGCGTATATGGCTCATCACCTGTAGAACATGCTGCAGACCATATCGTTATTTTATTTCCGTAATTTTTTTTGAGATACGGTATAATTTCCTTGTCAAAGTTTTCCCACTGCGCCGGATTACGGTAAAACTGTGATACATTTATCGTCAGATAACTAACAAAGGCACGAAGCAGACCTTTGTCCTGTTTCATACCTTTGTAAAAGCTCTCAAAGCCATCAAATCCCTTTCTTTTCATAAGGGACTCTATTCTCCGTTTCATCTGGCGTTCTTTGTACATATTCAAATTAATGTCTGTAAGCTTACAAACATCAACCTTAAATTCTTCGTACCCATATGCCATTATATATTACTCCTCTGAAGTTTCTGCTTCCTCTGATACAGCTTCAGGCAAATCAACCTCCTCTGAAGCCTCCTCATTCTTAAGAAGTGCCTTTATGCTAAGACTAATCTTCTTCTCATCCTGCTTAAAGTCAACGACCTTTGCAGTAATCTCCTGTCCAATTTTAAATACATCCTCAGGCTTCTCAACATGCTCGTTTGAAATCTGTGATACGTGTAAGAGTGCATCAACACCAAGCTCAAGCTCAATAAACGCACCAAATGCAGTCATTCTTGCAACCTTGCCCGTAACCTCAGTTCCAACAGCATATTTCTCGGCAGCCTTTGTCCAAGGATTCTCCTCCTCGAACTTAAGACTTAAAGCAATCTTCTCGCCGTTTATGTCCTTGATGAAAGTTTTTACTTTCTCACCAACCTTAAGTACACTCTTAGGGTCTTCAATTCTTCCCCAAGACATCTCTGAAATGTGAAGAAGTCCGTCAGCTCCGCCTAAATCAATAAATGCACCAAACGGAGTAACATTCTTAACAATACCCTCCACAACATCTCCAACATGAATGGATGCAAAAAGCTTTTCGGCAGCCTCAGCCTTTGATGCTACAATAAGCTTCTTTCTGTTACCGATAATTCTTCTTTTCTTAGGATTAAATTCTGTTATTACAAATTCAATCTCCTGATTTAAGAACTTATCAAGATTCTTCTCATATACGTCTGAAACAAGACTTGCAGGTATAAATACCTTGCACTCCTCAACAGATACACTTAAGCCGCCCTCAAGCACCTGAGTAACCTTTGCCTTGAGAACAGTTTCATTCTCAAATGCCTCCTCAAGCATTGCATATGACTTTTCTGCTGCAACTCTCTTATATGAAAGAAGCACCTGACCCTCGCCGTCGTTCGTCTTAATAACCTTAACCTTTATAGGGTCTCCTACCTTAGCCACAGTGGTAAGGTCGATATTAGGTGTATTTGAATATTCATTTCTTGTTATAATTCCGTCCGCCTTATACTGAATATCAACAACAATTTCATCAGGTTTTACATCAATAATTTTTCCTTCCACCACGCTGCCCGGCTTTATTTTGTTTTCATTTTCCTCGGATTGCTTAAGCAATTCCTCAAAGCTTAATTCTGACATACTGTCATAAACCTCCTTAATAATGTTATTTGGGGTAGATGCCCCAGCTGTAATACCTACCCTCTTAGCGGATTTTATAACAGTTAAATCCAAGTCAACGAGTGTCTGAATGTAGTAAGTATTTTTGCATTCTTTTCTGCTTATATCATACAGCTTTTGTGTGTTTGAACTATTAGTACCACCTATGACTATCATGGCATCAACGGATGCTGCAAGCTGCCTTGCCTCCTCCTGCCTCTCCCATGTAGCATTACAAATGGTATTATAAACACAAACATTATAATCTTTTTTTCGGAAAAATTCAACTAAATCTTTATAAATAATGCTATTAAATGTTGTCTGTGCAACTAAAACTACCTTTTCTCCTACCGAAACATCAATTTTTTCTGCTTCTTTCAAAGAATTAATAACCTCCGGCTCATTGTTGCACCATCCCATTATCCCCTGAACCTCCGGATGAGATTTGTCACCTACGATAATGATACGGCTTCCTCTGCTGCTCTCCTCGTCAACTATTTTATGAATTTTTTTGACAAAAGGACATGTTGCGTCAACAATGGAAAAGCCCATGTCATTTAGTTTGTCATACACATCCCTTCCTACACCATGGGATCTTATGACAGCCTTTGCATTGTCTAATCCTTTCCCGCCAGAAATCATTTCCTCCGACAAAACATTGACACCCTTTGATTCCAAATCATTCACAACCTCCTCGTTGTGAATGATTGGACCATAGGTATACACTCTTGGCGAGTTTTCATTTTCAATTTCAGAATAAACCGTATCGACGGCACGCTTTACGCCAAAACAAAAGCCCGCCGTTTTTGCAAGTATAATTTCCATATTATCTCTCTTTTACCGTTGAATGTCAGCACTGCATATTTTTTCCACAACCTCATCAATTGTCATATCCGAGCTGTCAATATATACTGCATCCTCAGCCTGCTTAAGAGGTGCAATGTCCCTATGCATATCCTGATAATCCCTTTTTTCAATATCAGCCTCTATCTGTTCCATATCAGCGGTTTCTCCCTTTTCCACAAGCTCCTTGTATCTTCTTTCCGCCCTTGTCTTTACGGAGGCAGTAAGATAATATTTCAGCTCAGCATCAGGAAGGACAAAGGTTCCTATATCCCTGCCGTCCATGACAACGTCATTTTCTGCCGCAATATTTCTTTGAAGTGAAAGCAGCCTATCCCTTACCGGCTTTTTTGCGGCAGCCTTGCTTGCCATATTGCCAACCGCCTCTTTTCTTATGTCAGTCGAAACATTTCTGCCGTTTAAATATACCTGCTGGATGTTATCCTCGTATTTAATCTGTATGTCTATGGCAGAACATGCATCTGCAACCTTTCCTTCATCCGCAACATCAATTTCATTTTCAATGATATAAAGGGCAATTGCACGGTACATTGCGCCTGTGTCAACATAAATGTATCCAAGCCTTTTTGCAACCGCTTTTGCAATTGTACTTTTTCCGGCTCCCGCCGGTCCATCTATGGCTATGTTCATAATATCCTCCTGAAATTTTATATTTTTTTACATTCTATCATATCGTCAATCGCAGATTGGTGATGCACTGTTTGCGATGTTCTTTCGCAAAATATAATATGTGTTTATGCATCTTATACTGCTTATTTATCTATTCACATATCGAGTATTCTTGCCATACTCCATGCGAGCTGTAAATTATATCCCCCTGTAAGTGCGTCACAGTCGACAACCTCGCCTATAAAGCTTAAACCCTTTATGGATTTTACTTCCATAGTCTTAGGATTAAGCTCTTTCACGCTCACGCCTCCCTGTGTTATAATTGCCTCCTCAAAGCCTCTGTATCCTGTAACAGTAAGCTTAAATCTCTTTATACAATCCCGCAGTTGTTCCCTCTCCTTACCGGTTACCTCATTTACTTTTTTATACGGGTCAATTCCCGACCTTTCTATAATAATAGGAATCAGCTTTCTTGGGAGCAGGGAATCAATAGAATTTCTAAACTGCTTGTTTATATTTTCAGAAAAATCCTTTAACATTCTTTTATCAAGCTGCTCGTATGACAAGGCAGGCTTCAGGTCAATAAAAAGCTCCATATCCTGTCCGTCATATTTGTGAAGATGTGAGGAAGCGGAAAGTATTACCGGTCCGCTTACTCCAAAATGGGTAAAAAGCATTTCTCCAAATTCCCTATAAACAACCTTTTTCTTTCCCTTAACAATTGTCTCAAAGCTGACCTCAATATTCTTAAGTGATAATCCCATAAGCTCCTTACAGTCTATACCCGAAACCTCGAGGGGTACAAGTGCAGGTTTTGGCTCAGTAACTTTTAGTCCAAGCTCCCTTGCCCATTTTATGCCATCGCCGGTGGAGCCTGTAAGAGGATAACTGCACCCTCCCGTTGCTATAACTACACTGTCACATTTAATCGTGCGGTTTTTTCCCTCCGCCCTTACGGTAACACCTGCTACGCTGCGTTCGTATATGGCTGTATCGCTTGCGGACTTAACAGCATTTTCTTCACTGTTTATAATTATATCCTTTACTTCACTGTTATACATTATATCGACGCCAAGACGCTTAAGCCTTGTCACAAGTACACTTATCACGTCCGAGGAATGATCGGATGCTGGAA
This sequence comes from Lachnospiraceae bacterium, assembly GCA_014799405.1. GTDB lineage: Bacteria > Bacillota > Clostridia > Lachnospirales > Lachnospiraceae > Coprococcus_C. The sequence continues at coordinate 7,712 of JAAVIA010000025.1, read as the reverse complement.
AAACTCTTCCGCCCCTCTCGGTCTTAAGCCTTAAGCCAATGCCCTCAAAAAAAGCCATAGCGTCTGCACTGTTAAAATTACTTACAGCACTGTACATAAATTTGGGATTTGTGACTATATTGTTGAAAAACTGCTCATCATCACAATTGTTTGTCAGGTTGCATCTTCCCTTCCCTGTAATGAAAAGCTTTTTTCCCGCTTTCTCATTCTTCTCAAAAATGACAACCCGTTTTCCTTTTTCCGCAAGTGTAATCCCTGCCATCATGCCGGCAGCACCACAGCCCACAATAACTACGTCATATTCATTATTTTGTTGTACGTGTGACATTTTATCAAGATCCGCCATAATATTCTGTCCCCTGTTATACTCCTTGACGGGATGTATATACTCAACAATACTCTCATGAAATAAACAAGGGGCTGTCACACTAGGGAACGGTCTTTCTCCTTCGGCGTTCCTTAGCGCAACAGCCTCCATATCATTCAACTATACCGGATAAGTCTTATTTTCCGTATCAGCTACAGTTGCATCAATATTTGTCTGCTGTGCCTCTCTGTACTTGAAATAATCGATTGCCACCTGAGGGAATAATGCATAGGTAAGTACATCCTCATCCTGCTGTTTATACTGTGCAATCTCCTTCTCAAGTTTATCAAGCTCATTTTCCAAAAGGTCTGCTGGTCTACACGTAATAGGCTCCTTATCTCCGATAACCTTCTTACGGATTTCATCAGAAATCGGAAGTACGGTCTGTCCATACTCACCGCCAACAAGAGCCTTTGACTCCTTAGTACACATTTTGTATCTCTCGCCGGTAACTACGTTAAGCACAGCCTGAGTACCTACTATCTGACTGGAAGGTGTAACAAGAGGTGGCTCACCGTAATCCTTACGAACTCTAGGTACCTCCTCAAGCACCTCGTCATACTTATCCTCAGCATTCATTTCCTTAAGCTGTGATACAAGATTTGAAAGCATACCGCCCGGTACCTGATAAAGGAGAGTTTTAATATTAACACCCATAACCTTTGGATTAAGAAGTCCGCTTGCAAGCCACTCCTCACGCATAGGTCTGAAGTAATCTGCTATCTCAGCAAGAAGATTCTGGTCAAAGCCCGGATCAAACTCAGTACCCTCAAACGCCTTTGCCATAACCTCAGTTGCAGGCTGGCTTGTTCCGAGTGCAAGAGGTGACATTGCCGTATCAATAACATCACAACCTGCCTCAACAGCTTTCATGTAAGTCATGGAAGCAACACCTGACGTATAGTGTGTGTGAAGCTGTATCGGAAGCTTCGTGCTTTCCTTAAGTGCAGTAACAAGCTCAGTTGCCGCATTTGGAACCAAAAGTCCTGCCATATCCTTTATACATATGGAATCAGCACCCATATCCTCAATCTTCTTAGCAACATCTTTCCAATAATCAAGCGTATATGCCTCACCTAATGTATAGGAAAGCGCAACCTGTGCATGTCCCTTTTCCTTGTTTGCAGCCTTAACCGCAGTCTCAAGATTTCTTATATCATTTAAGCAGTCAAATATACGAATAATATCTATACCATTGGCAATGGATTTTTGAACAAAATATTCTACCACGTCATCTGCATAGTGACGGTATCCGAGAATATTCTGTCCTCTGAAAAGCATTTGAAGCTTAGTATTTTTAAATCCAGCCTTTAATTTTCTCAGTCTGTCCCATGGGTCTTCCTTAAGGAAACGAAGTGATGCATCAAAAGTAGCTCCGCCCCAACACTCAACAGAATGGTATCCGACCTTATCCATTTTATCTATGATTGGAAGCATCTGCTCAGTAGTCATTCTTGTAGCTATAAGTGACTGATGGGCATCACGCAATATTGTTTCGGTAATCTTTACCGGTTTTTTCTCTACTGCCATTTATATATCCTCCTAAATTTTTCATTTATACTCTGTCCTAAGGCATTCACATGCTCTGTGGGTCTGCCATAAGGTTACTCCACGCTTCGTGCGGAGCCGTATCCTAAGGCATCCACTTGCTCTGTAGGTCTGCCATAAGGTTACTCCACGCTTCGCGCGGAGCCGTATCCTAAGGCATCCACTTGCTCTGTGGGTCTGCCATAAGGTATCCTCCCACTTCGTGGGTCCCTCCTTATGACACACTCCCCCTTAGGATATATTAAACACCGAATATGGCAAGGAAAGTTCCTGCCGCTACTGCCGTACCGATAACTCCGGCAACATTTGGTCCCATAGCATTCATAAGAAGGAAGTTTGTCGGGTCATACTCTGCGCCTACCTTCTGTGAAACTCTGGCTGCCATAGGAACTGCGGAAACTCCTGCCGAGCCTATAAGCGGATTAACCTTACCACCTGTAGCCTTACACATTATCTTTCCAAATATAACACCCGCCGCCGTACCAAACATAAATGCGATAAGACCAAGGGCAACTATCTTTAAGGTGCTCATCTGTAAAAATGCCTCTGCACTTGTTGTTGCACCTACGGATGTTCCCAGCAAAATAACGACTATATACATAAGTGCATTTGATGCTGTTTCAGTAAGCTGCTTAACAACTCCGCACTCCCTGAACAGATTACCCAGCATAAGCATACCAACAAGCGGCGCCGTTGTAGGAAGAATGAGAACAACCACAAGTGTAACTATGATAGGGAAAAGGATTTTCTCCAATTTAGTTACAGGACGAAGCTGACTCATCTTAATCCTTCTCTCCTTATCTGTTGTGAGCGCCTTCATAATTGGCGGCTGTATTACAGGCACAAGTGCCATATATGAATATGCAGCAACTGCAATAGGTCCCATAAGCGTACCACCCATGCCAAGTTTTCCTGCAAGGAATATAGACGTAGGGCCGTCAGCGCCTCCTATAATCGAAATTGCTGCTGCCTCCTTGCCGTTAAAGCCCATAAGGAACGCAAGGAAATATGCCGCATAAATACCAAACTGTGCCGCTGCTCCAAGTATAAAACTCTTGGGGTTGGCAATAAGAGGACCAAAGTCCGTCATAGCTCCTACACCAAGAAAAATAAGAGACGGAAGAATGCTCCACTCATCCAATAAATAGAAATAATGCAAAAGTCCGCCTTCCTCTATAATTCCCGGAAACATGTTAACGAGAAACATACCAAAGGAAATAGGCACTAACAAAAGCGGCTCAAACCCTTTGACAATGGCAAGATACATGAAAAAGCATGCTACCAGTATCATAATGTAGTGCTTCCATGTAAGACTTGCAAATCCGGTCTGACTAGCCAGATTTTTTAAAATATCTCCAAAGCTCATTTAGCTGTTACCTCCTGTTTTTATAGGTACAAAACCCATAACTAGTTTAATGTTGCAAGCGTGTCTCCTGATTCAACAGAAGCGCCCTCTGATACATTAATGCTTGCCACTGTACCATCCTCAGGTGCAACAACCTCATTTTCCATCTTCATAGCCTCAAGAATAAGAATAACATCACCCTTCTTAACAGATGCTCCAACACTTGCCTTAACGCTTAATATCTTACCAGGCATAGGTGCAACAACCTTAACTCCACCCTCATTTCCTGATGAAGCCGGTGCTGCTGCGGGTGCAGGTGCTGCTACAGGAGCTGCCACAGGTGTAGGTGCTGATGCCGCTACAGGTGCTGCTCCTGCTCCCATCTCCTCAACTGCTACGTCATATGCTGTACCATTTACGGTAATTCTATAATTCTTCATTTTATATTCCTCCTAAATATTTTAATGGATATTATCTTTTATTTTAATCTACCGTTTTGCGCGTCTTATGGATCTTACAACAAGCTTGTCCTTACTTACTGCGCCNATACCGCTATTGGATGCGGCATATATGGCTGCTGTTATTACAGCAACAAGCTCTGCATCGTTCATAAGATTTTCACTCGCTGCCGTCACAGTTTTCGGTGCTGCCACAGATGTCTGAGGCTTACTCTCCTCTTCAGCCTGCGGAAGCTTCGGCTTCGGTGCAAACANTGCAGGCAGGAACTTNAACAGTGATATTATAAATGATATGAANATCAAAACGACAAACACTGTACCCATTCCAATAATTGTGTTTCTTCCTGCGGATGCCATAAGCTCCTTCTTGGAATATACTGCAGATACAACCATTTCTTCTGCCTTATATGGCTTTAAGCCTGCATATTCCATATCGCTCTCAACAAGAACCTGCTTCAGCTCCTCTATGTTGGTGCATCCATACATCATGAGCAGATAATCAAGTGTCAATCCATTCTGCTCAATCACTGACTGTATTGTATCATCCGTATAATACTGTGATGCCCTGTCATACTCCATAAAATATTCAGGGTTTTCTACATATTTAACCGTTATTTCAACATCTCTGTTTTCGGCTCTGTTTATGATTGTAACACTGACAGAGTCTTCAGCATTCTCTATCTCATAATCCACAGATTCAGGACTAAAAATACCTGTCATCTGTGCGTTTGAAATTATGCCTGAATAATCCTGAAGCTGTCCTACCTTATCCGTATCAANAGCCTGTCTTATNCCCNTTACNGCAGACTGCTCAAACTCCGTACCNTTTTCAATGTANTATTTTGCATAGTCTTCTGAAACGTCAGCATATTGGTCAAAATAAGACATCGTATCAAGGACAATCTGTGAATCATCATATTCAAAAGCAGCTTCATTATTNTCGTCACAGCCTGACAGAGATAACATAACAGCAAACATGGAAATTACTATTAAGCTTTTTTTCATTTTCATTTCCTGTCACCTCATTTTTTATAATATGCCATGCTTCTTATATGGTCTTTCCTCTGCTTTTGTATAAAGCATGTCNAAAGCAGCAATAAGACGCTTTCTNGTTGCGTCAGGCTCTATAATATCATCTACATAGCCTCTTTTTGCAGCTGCCATAGCACTTGACTGAAGCTCTGTATATTCCTTCTTACGCTCCTCAACAAAAGCTTTCTTATCCTCCGCTGCATCTATATCCTTGGCATACATAATCTTAACTGCCATCTCAGGTTCCATTGTGCCTATCTTAGCATTTGGCCATGCATATACCATGTCAGCGCCAATTCCCTTTGAATTCATAACCGTGTACGCAGTTCCAAATGCATCTCCCATGACAACCGTTACTTTCGGAACCGTTGCATTTGCATATGCATAGGTAAGCTTACCTGCTGCATCAGCTATCATTCTTTCATTGGCAACAGTGCCTACAAAGCCCTTAACATTAACTAATGTAAGAACAGGTATTGAAAATGCATCGCAGAATTTCACAAAATCCGCAGCAACGTAAGCACCTGAGGTTGAAAGGTAGTCACCGCCATCCTCTACACTGTTTGCAACACAGCCTATGGTCTGCCCGTTAAGCTTTATAAATCCAAGCACCATATCCTTTGCAAAGCCCTTGTATGCCTCAAAGAATATATTATTGTCGGCAATATTTGAAAGTACTCCCCTAGCGTCCTTAGAAAGTCCATCAAGATTAGGAATAATTCTGTTTAAATCGTCATTACACTCTGTAGTATCGTCATCCTCATTGTTTGAAGGAAGCATATCTATAAGTCCCCTCACCTGTGCAAGAAGCTCTGCATCACCATCAAACACTCCATCTACAAGAGATGTATTTCCGCTTATATATTCTGCTGATGCAGTATTAAGCTTTGACTCGTTATTTCCATCTAAGGCATTCGGGCTGTTTACAAATATTTTTGAGCCTTCCGCAGTCATAAAGGTAAAATCAGTAAGTGCAGGAATAAGTGCCGCACCGCCACCGCATGTTCCAAATACTGCAGTTATCTGAGGAATAACCCCTGATGCAAGAGACTGCTTAAGATAAAGCTCTCCAAAGGCATTCATTGCATCCATAGCCTCCTGAAGCCGGAGTCCTGCACAGTCAATAAGTCCTACAACAGGTGCGCCTACCTTCATAGCCATATCGTACACCTTTGCAATCTTCTTTGCATGCATCTCGCCTACTGCACCGCCAAGAACGGAAGCGTCCTGACTGTAAACATAGACTATTTTTCCATTGATAACACCATAGCCGGTTATGACACCATCTTTAGGAGTATCCGTTTCCTGCATGTTGAAATCTGTGCTTCTTGAAGTAACATAAGCACCTATCTCAACAAAGCTTGAGTCATCAAGCAACACTGCAATTCTATCGCTTGCTGACAAACTAAGTTTGTTACTCATTTTTAGTCCTCCATTTTTTGTATTATACTTTAGGCTTCAACCAAAATTGAAACCAAAATCTTCCGATTGTAATTGTATACTTTTTCGAATATTAAATCAAGAGCTTTATTAGAAAAAGGTCGGTAAAATCATTTACCCTTACGTTTATGGAATACATCTCCGACGATAAGTCCAAACTTGAATTAGGCAATGAAATTCTTTTTCTTTTATTTAAATTCTATATCATTAACAAATTCTTTATAATGCTCGACTATATCCTTATCACTTCCAGAGATAAGCAGCTTATACATTCCGTTATTTGTTCTCATGTATATAAGATAACCTGTAAAACCTGATGCGCTGAGATACGAAACCTCATAATCAGTCACGGCATCATTTTCAATAGCTAAATCGTAAGCTTTTACTTCAACACTGCCCATAGATGTATTTTCCTTTATAAATTTCAAAAAGCCCGGAAAATCATCATTAAAGGAGGCAGATGGAAAGCGCTGTATGGTAATATAGGTATCTGAATAATTCACCTCAAGCCCATCTTCGTTATTTACACTGCTGCGTGATGTAGAATCCGAAAAAGTCACATATGAATCAAGATTTAAAGTGTATGTACTTCCCTGATTAGAAAATGACTGAATTTTTTGAGTATCTCCTTTGGATGCCCCAAAGTCCTTATCATTTTTGTTCAAGACAATTGCCAATACTACAATACACACCACAATTGCCACAAGACTGCAAACTATAATCAAAGCTGTTTTTAATGATTTTGTTTTGTTCATTTTCAACCTCCTACGACTCTATAAATATTTATGTTATAAATTTTTTTGAAAAACAGTCAACGTAAAAAAAACCTTTCTACATTAACAATTCATAAATTCTATCAATCGTCTTTAATGTAGTCTGCTGCCTCACCTCATATCTGTCACCGTCAAACTGATATCTTTCAACAACAATCCTGCCACACACGTAATAGCCCGCATAAACCGTTCCAACGGGCTTATCTTCCGTTCCTCCGTCAGGTCCCGCTATGCCTGTTACTGCTATGGCACAGTCTGCCGATGCCGCCTTTGCCGCCCCTTTTGCCATCTCGTAAGCAGTCTGCTCTGACACAGCCCCGTGCTCACAAAGTGTTTCATGCCTCACTCCAATAAGCTTTTCCTTTGCGGAATTTGCATAAGTTACATATGCCTCATTTAAAACATACGAAGCTCCCGCTACATTTACAAGCGTTGCCGAAATAAGGCCTCCCGTACACGATTCGGCTGTTGTTATTGTGTAGCCCTTTTCACGCAAAATATTTATAAGCCTTTCTGAGTTATCCTTAATATTTTTCATATTCCATTCCCCTCTTTAATAAATAGGGTTGTCGCACTAAGATTTGATACGGCTTATCTGCGGCTGCCGCATGCTGCTATATACACACAAACACCGTTTGAAGACGTCGGTACTTGAGCTTGGGGTTCGATGCATAGCTACATGGCATATAAAAACACACTTTCGCTCGTCTCCGACGTAACGGTACTAAAAATTGCCGGTTTAAGATACC
>JAAVIA010000024.1 GCA_014799405.1 Lachnospiraceae bacterium | reverse complement strand
CAAGAAATGACTCAAATATTACAACCCTGTAAGAAATGTGGCAGGGCGGTCGCAAAGGCTACAGAAATATAGTAATGGTTACGCTTGGAACAGGAGTAGGCGGTGGCATTATTATAAACGGCAGGATGCTTTCAGGTGTAAACGGAGCCGGCGGAGAAATAGGGCACATTCAGGTAAATGAGGATGAGTCTGAGGTTTGCGGCTGCGGACGCAAGGGCTGTCTTGAACAGTATACATCGGCGACAGGTATTGTAAGGTCTGCAAACATTGCCTTAAATAACACGGAAAAGCCTTCAAGCCTGCGTAACCTCCAATATGTTTCTGCCAAGGAAATATTTGATGCGGCTAAAAACGGTGATGAGCTTGCAACCCAGCTTGTGGAAAATCATGGTAAATGTCTCGGCAGGGCACTTGCACAGATTGCATGTGTGGTTGACCCTGAGGTATTTGTAATAGGCGGAGGAGTTTCAAAGGCAGGAGAAATTATCACTGAGACGGTTGAGAAGTATTTTCAGGAATATGCATTCCATGCGTGCAAAAAAACAAAATTCACTCTTGCAACACTTGGAAATGATGCGGGAATGTACGGAGGAGCATGCGCAATTCTTAATCCGTAATTGTTAAAATAAACGAAGTAAACGGCATTATTTCTTTAAATTTGTTTAGTTTTTCACATTGAATTAAAATAATCCATAATGTATTATAGTATGGGTGTCATACTATATATATTATGGATTTTTTTATTTGGAGTAAAATATGAGTGGAAATATTTTTGAAACAATAAGCTATACCAAGGAGGAACCGCTGAAGAAGCATACAACGTTTCGTATAGGCGGGGCGGCAAAATATTTCTTTACACCGAAAAATTCAACTGAAATTTATGATATAATCTGTTATTGCCGTGAAAATCATATGCCTTATTATATATTGGGAAACGGTAGTAACGTTCTTTTTTCCGATGATGGGTATGATGGGGCAGTTATTAACATATATAATTCCATGAACGATATAAGTGTTACCGGAGAGAGCATATATGCTATGGCAGGAGCGCTTCTCTCTAAGATAGCTGTGACGGCTAAAGATAATGAGCTGCATGGAATGGAATTTGCAGCAGGAATACCGGGAACCATAGGCGGAGCCATGGTTATGAATGCGGGAGCTTACGGGGGAGAAATGAGGGACATAGTGAGCTATGTCGATATTCTTGACATTGACGGAAATATAAGGAAATATAGCTGTGAGGAGATGTGCTTTGGATACAGAAAGAGCATTGTAAGCAGTGATATGGTTGTTGTGGGTGCGGAGCTTAAGCTTCAAAAGGGAGACAGGATGGAAATTGAGACAGAGATGGAACGGCTTAAGCAGCTTAGAGTGTCAAAGCAGCCATTGGAATATCCAAGTGCAGGGTCAACCTTTAAGAGACCGGAAGGATATTTTGCAGGAAAGCTCATAGAAGACACAGGATTAAAGGGCTACAGAGTGGGAGATGCCATGGTATCTGAAAAGCACTGCGGTTTTGTTATTAACTGTGGAAATGCAACATGTAATGACGTTAAGGCACTGATTGGTGATGTTCAGGATAAGGTATATGAAAAATTTGGGGTACAGCTTATGCCGGAGGTTAAAATTGTAGGATGAGATTTGTCATAGTTACGGGGATGAGTGGAGCCGGAAAATCTACGGCACTTAAAAAATTGGAGGATATAGGTTTTTTTTGTGTTGACAATCTTCCTGTTATGCTTATAGAGAAATTTGCGGAGATTTCCCATGATGATAAGCTTGAGGTGGATAATGTAGCCATCGGAATCGACATAAGAAGCGGGGAGGCTCTGGGACAGTTGTCCCTTTGTCTTGAGGAACTTAAAAGACACGATTATAATTATGAGATACTTTTTTTGGACGCAAATGAGAAGGCTCTTGTAAAAAGATATAAGGAAACAAGAAGAAAACATCCCCTTTCAAGAGGAGGACGCATAAATGAGGGCATAGAAAGAGAGAGGGGAAAGATTGAATTTCTAAAACAGCGTGCCGATTATATTATTGATACGTCATCACTCCTTACAAGGGAGCTGAACACAGAGCTTGAAAAAATATTTGTCAGGGGAGAGGCGTACAGCAATATTATTATTACAATCATGTCCTTTGGTTTTAAATACGGTATTCCGAGAGATTCGGATTTGGTTTTTGACGCAAGATTTCTACCCAATCCTTATTATGTGCCGGAGCTTCGCCCGCTTACGGGTAATGATTCTGCCGTTGCGGATATGGTGAAGGACTGTGAGGAATATGGAATATTCATGGATAAGCTTTTTGACATGATTAAATTTACGCTTCCCATGTATAAAAGAGAAGGAAAAAATCAGCTTGTTGTGTCGGTTGGCTGTACGGGCGGAAAGCACAGGTCAGTGACGGTTGTAAATGATTTATACAAACGATTTGATACATTGCCATATACTGCCAGAATATATCACAGGGATATTACTAAGGATAGAATTGTAAAAGGGGAATAAAATATGTCTTTTTCATCGCAGGTAAAGTCCGAGCTTTATGAGCATATAAGCAGCTCAAGACATTGCAGGCTGGCGGAACTGGGTGCTTTGGTTACGTTGCAGTCAGGTGATGGTGATAAAGTAAAATCAAACGATGGTGAAAATAAAAAGAAGATTAATAAGCTTGCGAGGCTTTTAAATATAGATATAAATTCAGAAGAAGGGGCAAAGGCATTAAAGCTTGTAAGTAAGGACGGCGGCATTTGCGCGGACCACATGCTTGTGGAGCGGTCATGCTGCAAGCAGGCATTTATGAGAGGAGCATTTCTTGCATGCGGTTCTCTTACAGACCCTAACAAGGGATATCATTTGGAGCTTGTATGTGAAAACGAGCCGAGTGCAGAGCTTATAATGTATATTATGGGTCAGCTTCAGCTTTTCCCCAAAAGGGTTACAAGAAAGAAGTATGAGGTTGTATATTTAAAGGACGGCGGGATGATAGTGGATTTTCTCAACATCATAGGAGCCCATAATGCACTTATGGATATGGAAAATGTCCGTATTTTAAAGGATATGAGAAATTCGGTAAACAGAAGGGTGAACTGCGAGACAGCCAATATAAATAAGACGGTAAGCGCAGCGGTAAAACAGATAGAGGACATAAAATATATTGAGGAGAAAAAAGGGCTTAAATATCTGCCTGAAGGTTTAAGAAAGGTTGCGGAGCTTAGGGTTGAGGAACCGGAAATGTCTCTTAGGGAGATTGGAGAAATGTTAAATCCGCCTGTGGGTAAATCAGGCGTAAATCATAGACTAAGAAAAATAAGTGAAATAGCGAGTGGGCTAAGGAGGAAATAACATGATTAACAAAAAGGCAGTTGTAAACTTCCCTGTAGATTCAGAGGCAAGACCTGTTGCAATGATGGTGCAGATTGCAAGCCAGTTTGAGAGTAAGGTTTATATAATTGATAAATCGAAAAGAATAAATGCAAAAAGCATTATGGGGATGATGAGCGTTAATTTTGGCAGAGGAGACGAGCTTGGCGTTGAGGCCGAGGGTTCTGATGAGGATAAGGCTGTTGATACAATAATAAAGTATATTGAGACGGGTAGCCTTGCATAACATACTTCTTTGTGTTAAAATAGTTATTGTGTATGCATATACACTTGAATTCAAGGAGGATAATGTATGGGAAAGCTTAGCAATTTTTTTGGTAAACTTCCGTTCCTGTCAGGATTAGGGGGGAAAAAGAAATCAAATAAGAGCAATGTTGAGCTTCAATATGAAAAAGCCTTAAATCAGATGGAAAACAGCAATCATGAGGAAGCTATTGAAAATCTTGAGAGAATAGTTGACATAGCGATTGTGGACCCGCAGTATAAGCAATTTGGCATTGATGCTTTAAAGATTATGGGACAGCTTTATGAGACGGGAAAGTACAGCAACTGTCTGGTTGACGTTGATATGAATAAGGCTTGCAAATATTATGAGAAGTATGTAAATCTTAACAAGGATGGGGAAATGATTTACAAGCTTGCTAAAATGCTTTTGGATATTCAGAATTTTTCAAAGGCGATTACATATTTCGAGAAGGCAACGGAATGCGGTATAAAAGCAGCATATATGAATCTTGGAAGCATATATGAAAATGGACTTAACAGAATTGACCAATATGGAAACAAAAGTGATTTTGTTGTTCCTATAGATTACGAAAAGGCGATGAGATGGTATAAAAGACTTGCGGATATGGGCGATACGAAGGCAAAATCCGCATATGACAGGGTCGAATATGCCAGCCAGCATACGGACAGTATAGAGTTTGAAGAGAAGGACAGAATTTATACTCAGATTGCCGAGTCAAGAAGGGAAAAGGGCAAGGAGCCGCGCTACAAGGCTATCGAGGCTTCAAGACTTCAGTATCAGTATACATATGTGCACAATCAGGTGGATGGATATATACATAAGCTTCCTAAGGGCTGGGTCAAGACTATAAACGAGGAAACTGATGAGGAGTATTACGCACCAAGTCTTACATATAAGGATTTTGCCATGTATGTATCCTACGACAGTATTCCGAGGGATTCCAAAAAAACTCTTGAAAATTATTTAAGATACTGCAATGATGCTTTTGAGGAGGAGTTGCAGTTAAAGGCATACATAACGGACTATGCAGATGGTATATGTACGACCTTTTACCACAAGGAAATGGAAAAGGGTATCGTTACGTTTGCATTTTATCAGGGAAAAAGACTTGCATGTATGAAATTCATATGTGCGACCATGGATATTATAGAGCAGTATGAGGAGATTATTTTTGAGACTGCCAATTCCTTTGCGTTTGTTGACCCTACAATGGTCAGTGACCAAAGCCTTAATCGTAAGGAAAATCAGTATTACAGTGAGGCTGTTTACTGCTATTACCTTGAGGATTATGAGGGCGCCATGGCTGCGGCAAAGCAGGCGCTTAAGCTTGGAAGTATAAAGGCAAGCTATTTGCTTATTGAGCTTTACTTTGACGAAGATTCACCGTACAAGGATATAGAAAAAACAATAAGCTATGCAAAGCAGCTTTTTGATGGTACAAAGGACCCTGACCTTGCGTTCCTTTTGGGAAATATACATGACCAGCAGCTTAAGGATTACATGAAGGCATTAAACTGGTATGAAAATGCACACAGGCTTGGACATAAGAGAGTTGCGTTTTATCTTGGACGACTTTACTACTATGGCGTTTTAAGGTCAAAGCGTGACGGTGTAAAGGCATTACAGTATTTCAAGGAGGCGGCTGCAAACGGTATTCTTGAGGCGGAGGCATACATCAAGGATATTGAGGAACTTGGCGGCGAGGACCTTCAAAGCTCTGTTGAAAAATGGGAGAGGGCTGTTGAGGCAGGAAGCGGAGCATCTGCGCTTAAGATAGCACTTTACAAGCAGAGTCAGGTATTTTACATGGCTAACTCTTATGAGATTGAAAAGGCGTTTAATGAGGCACTTGGACTTGGAAGCTATCAGGCAGCATATGAGCTTGCTAAAATATATCAGCAGCAGGAAAATGATGAAAATTATCATGGTGAGATAAGAAGCTTAAAATATTTTGAGAAGGCATACGACAATGGCTATGATGGCTTTGACAAGGAAAATCTTTTCAAGATTATTGAGTATAAGGCTGGAAAATTGGAAAATGACAGTGAAAAAATACCGCTTTACCTGCAAAGTGCAAAAATGGGTTATGTGCCTGCCGTAGATGTGCTTATTAATATTGTGCAGTCTACTACAGATGAGATAAGAGAGCTTTATGATGAGCTTATCGAGATAGCGGAGACAGGTGATGACTCAGCAATCATATGTATGCATAAGCTTGAGCTTAAGTTTAATGACCTTGTTATAATGGAGCCTGATGAGGGCGAGAAGATTATTGAAAACAAATTCTTCAGGCTGTGTGTTCCAAAGGAATGTACGGCGGTCATAAATGATGAGGGCGGCACAATTAAGTTTGCCGATGCCGTCGTTGAATTTGCCGTTGCGGAGATGCCTGTAAGCGCTGACAATGAGGAAAGCTACCTTAAGATATACAAGCTTATTCTTTCCGAGTATCTTCCGGATGATAATGCGGAGATAATAATTGCAAACTCACGTATGATAGGCTCGGGTATGAGGGACACTAAAAATAATGTACATACTTACAGTGTGCTTCTCATAAGCTCCAAAAACCAGTATATGTTCAAGCTGAGCTCAAGAGACAGACGTGAGATGATGACCTTTAAGGACAATGTAACAAAAATTGCAAGGTCTCTTGTTGAGACAGGAGAAATATATGTTGCAACTGAGGATTCCAAGAAGAATATAGGACTTTCGTTCCTCCTCAGATCAAATGAAAATGGATTTTTGTCCATCGGCAAGATGGATTAGTACAAATTAAATATATACTTCGGGGCAGGGTGAAATTCCCTACCGGCGGTATAGCCCGCGAGCCTTATGGCATGATTCGGTGAAATTCCGAAGCCGACAGTATAGTCTGGATGGAAGAAGTGAGCAGAGTTTCATTGTGCTTTTTACAGCCCCGATTTATCGGGGTTGTTTTGTTGTGATACTTTTTGTTGATGATGTATATACGCAATATAAAGAAATCAGTGATATGCCGGTGGCTGTATATACTCATCAAGGAAGCCTTTGACACGTCAGTACTTAGCGAGGTTTGCCAAGCTTAGTACTGCTACGTGTCAAGAGCAGCGCAAGCGGTTCTAATGATGAGTATATACAACCATCGGCATTATGACAGTTTACTATGCGTATATACACCATCAACAAAAAGCTGTGAATCACAAAAAGAAAAAATAAATGATATTAGCAGGAGTTTGGTATGTTTGATGAGAGATATATGCAGCGTGCAATCGAGCTTGCAAAGAATGGAATAGGAGCTGTAAATCCGAATCCGCTGGTTGGTGCAGTTATTGTTAAGGAAGGTAGGATAATCGGCGAAGGTTATCATGCAAGATATGGCGAGCTTCATGCTGAAAGGGCCGCATTTGCAAATCTTACTGAGGATGCAAAGGGAGCGGAAATGTATGTTACTCTTGAGCCATGCTGTCATTATGGGAAACAGCCCCCTTGCACGGAGGCGATTGTCAGCCATGGAATATCACATGTGTATGTGGGCTCAGATGACCCGAATGCAAAGGTTTGTGGCAAGGGAATCAGCTATCTTCGGGAGCATGGAGTTGTTGTTGACACACAAATGATGAAAGAAGAATGCGATAAACTGAATGAGGTGTTCTTTCATTACATTACAACAAATACCCCTTATGTTGTAATGAAGTATGCTATGACATTAGATGGGAAAATTGCCACAGGAAGCGGCAAAAGCAAGTGGATTACAGGTGAGGCGGCTAGATATAGGGTTGCGGAAAGCAGAAACAAATATATGGGTATAATGGCAGGTATAGGAACCGTTCTTGCGGATAATCCAATGCTGACATGCAGGATAGATAGAGGAAGAAATCCAATAAGGATAATATGTGACAGTAATCTTAGGATACCCTTGGACAGCAATATTGTTAATACAGCAAAAGATGTAAAAACAATCGTAGCAGTTTCAGATGAGTGCAAGGATTTAAGAGAAAAAGCAGAGCAATTAAGCAATCATGGAATTGAAATTATTTCTGTAAGTCGAAATGCAGATGGGCTTGATTTAAAAGAGCTTATGATAAAGCTTGGTGAAAAAGGCATAGACGGCATATTACTTGAAGGGGGAGGCACATTGAATTACAGTGCCCTTACGGCAGGCATCGTAAATGAGCTTAACGTATATATTGCCCCTAAAATATTCGGTGGAGCTTCCGCCTTAAGCCCTGTAGAGGGAATGGGCGTGGAAAGTCCTGATGAAGCGAAAAAATTTATTTTAAAAAGGACAGAGCAGATTGGGGAAGATATACTTCTTGTTTACAAAAGCAAGGCATAATTTGTACGGAGGTTTTTATGTTTACGGGACTAATTGAAGAAATAGGGACGATAAAATCCATAAAGAAGGGAGCAAAATCTGCCGAAATTTCCATATTGGGAGATTTGGTCACAAAGGATACACAGATAGGTGATAGCATAGCTGTAAATGGTATATGTATGACGGTTACATCTATATCAGGAAATATATTTACCGCAGACGTAATGGCAGAGACAATGAGAAGAACATCACTTAACTCACTGAAAGAGGGAAGTAAGGTTAATCTTGAGCGGGCAATGCCTGCAAATGGAAGATTTGGCGGACACATTGTGGCGGGGCACATTGACGGCACAGGACAGATAACAAAACTTGAAAAGGAAGACAATGCGGTTTGGATTACAATAAAAACCGATATGAACATACTGAAATATATAGTGGAAAAGGGCTCAATAACAATAGACGGCGTAAGCCTTACGGTGGCATACGTGGATAACGCTTGCTTTAAGGTGTCAATCATCCCCCACACTGCTGCAAACACAATACTCCTTGACAAAAAACAGGGAGACATCGTAAATCTTGAGAATGACATAATCGGGAAATACGTGGAAAAGCTGATGGGGATGAATACTGTGAATGATGTTGGCTCAAAAATAGACGAGAACTTTTTAATGCAACATGGTTTCTTTTAAAAAAATTGTTTTAATATACAGGAGGAAAACACCATGGAATTTAACTCGATTGAGGAAATTCTTGACGACCTGAAACAGGGCAAAATTGTCGTCATATTGGATGACGAAAACAGGGAAAATGAAGGTGATGTGATATGTGCGGCAGAGTTTGCAACGACAGAAAACGTAAACTTCATGGCGTCATATGCAAAAGGACTTATATGTATGCCGATGGCGCCTGAGTACACGGATAAGCTTCACCTTCCGCAGATGTGTATAACAAACACCGATAACCACTGTACAGCATTTTCCGTATCGGTTGACCATGTGGATACAACAACGGGAATATCGGCGGCAGAGAGAGGTTACACTGCAAGAAAATTTGTGGAGGATGGCGCGAAGCCTTCGGATTTCAGACGTCCAGGACACATGTTTCCTCTTGAGGCAAGAGTGGGCGGCGTTATTGAGAGGCAGGGACACACGGAGGCAACGGTTGACCTTATGAAGCTTGCAGGACTTAAGCCTGTGGGACTTTGCTGTGAGATAATGAGAGAGGATGGTGAGATGGCAAGACTTGATGATCTGGTTTCCTTTGCCAAAAAGCATCAGCTTAAAATCTCCACAGTGGAAAAGCTTGTGCAGTACCGAAAGGAGCATGAGGTTTTTGTGGAATGTGTTGCAAAAGCTAAAATGCCTACAAGATACGGCGAATTTACCATACATGGGTATGTGAATACCCTAAATGGAGAGCATCATGTTGCCCTTGTAAAGGGAGATATTACGGATGGAGAGCCTGTGCTCTGCCGTGTCCATTCAGAATGTCTTACGGGAGATGCCCTTGGCTCTGCAAGATGTGACTGTGGACAGCAGTATGACGCTGCAATGAAAATGATTGCAAAAGAGGGTAGAGGTGTTTTATTATATATGAGACAGGAGGGCAGGGGAATCGGTCTTATAAATAAAATACGCGCCTACGAGCTTCAGGATAATGGACTTGATACCGTGGAGGCGAACCTTAAGCTTGGCTTCCCGGAGGATTCAAGGGATTACACGATAGGAACGCAGATACTTGTCGATTTGGGTGTAAGAAAAATGAGGCTTATGACAAATAACCCATTAAAGGTTTACGGACTGGCAGGCTATAATCTTGAAATAGTGGAGAGAGTACCTATACAGATGGAGCCCGGCAAATACGACATGTTTTACTTGAAAACGAAAAAAGAAAAAATGGGACATATACTTGATATATAATAGACGATTGCGAAACTTTGGTTTTGCGAACGTCCGTTGTACAATATAGACAAATCATCGCAAGGCACGCTTTCACTATGTGTCGCTCGTAACGGTGCTAAGCTCGAAAATACCTCACTAAGCACCGACGGCTCCCCAATGCCTTGCTTATGATATTGTCTATATTCTACAACTAGATTTTGTAAATAATGAGTTTCGCAATTATCTACTTGATATATAAGTAAGAAAGGAAGGAAAAAATGAAAACACTGGAAGGAAAATTAGTAGCAGACGGAGCGAAAATAGGAATAGTTGCGGCAAGGTTTAATGAGTTTATCGTATCAAAGCTTATAAGCGGAGCCGTTGATGGACTTGTGAGACATGATGTAAATGAGGATGACATTACCCTTGCATGGGTGCCGGGAGCCTTTGAAATACCCATGACTGCAAAAAAAATGGCTGAGTCGGGTAAGTATGATGCAGTCATATGTCTCGGAACGGTTATAAGGGGTGCCACAACCCATTATGATTATGTATGCAACGAGGTATCAAAGGGGATTGCTGCCGTATCAATGTCAACAGGTGTGCCTGTAATGTTCGGCATAGTAACAACGGAAAACATTGAGCAGGCTATCGAGCGTTCAGGAACAAAGGCAGGAAACAAGGGATATGATTGTGCCCTTGGTGCTTTGGAAATGATTAATCTTATGAAGCAGATGTAATCTGCTTATGCAGTATGTAATGCGGTGATTAAAAAATGATGGAGCGGTTTTATGAAGGATAAAAAGCTTAGACAATTAAATCTGCTTGTTATTATTGCAACCTTATGCGGTCTGATTTTTATAGGATTATTTGTATTTGTATTTGCGCCTGACGGTCAGAAAAAGCTTAAGGCCAATGCGCTTAAGGAATTTAATGACGGCTGGCTCCTGCGGGATTACAGGGGACAGCCCGACCAGTTTGTGGATTTACCTGAAAAAATCAAGGGCGATGCCGAGGAGGTTATCGTTATTGTAAATGAGGTGCCGGAGGATGTAGGTCCTGACAGCGTCATGGTTGTTAAGACCAATTTCCAAAATATAATGGTTACAATAAACAATGAAAAGATTTATACAAACGGCGTCATGACTGATCAAAAGCTTATGAAAAATGCAGTGCCGTGCTATAATATGATAGAGCTTGCGGACGCACAGCCCGGCGACCTTATTACAATATATCTTGTGTCCTCATATAAAAAATACAGTGGCGATCTTCAGGGTATTTACTATGGCGCTAAGGGTGACGTTGTTTCAAACATAATAAGCAAAAACTGCATAGGCATTATATTTTCCATATTGCTTATTGTAGTTACACTGCTACTTGCCATATCGCTTATATTTATGAAAAATATAAGGGTGAACAAGGTGAGAGCGGCATATGGCTTTGGTTTTATAAATGCAGTTGCACTGTGGAGCTTAACATCAAATCCTATAATGCAGCTTATAACCTCAAATACGTTCGGCGTTTACATGGCAAATATGACGATTCTTCTTATTTTGCCGATACTTTATATTATGCATCAGAGATGCTTTGCCATAAAAAGACGGTATGGGCGTATATTTGAAATGGGAATCTATATATTTGCCGTAAACATGCTGACGGGAGTTGTATTTCAGATGCTGCATATATGTGATTTTGCCACATACATTATATTTACAAAGGTGTTTATAGTATTGGGGCTTATTCTCCTGTCGGGAATCATGTATCTTGCCGCAGACACCTACGGAGATAAAACGATATACAGCAATCTTGTTGCAAATGCCGTACTTACGGTGGCTGCGCTGCTTGAGAGCCTGCTGTCAATTTTCAGCTTTTACAGGGAATATGACGGTGTTGTCCTTCAGATAGGCGTAGGTATTTTCATGGTTCTGCTTGTAGTTTCCGTAGAAAAGGGAATAATTAAGGATATGAACCATACGAGGAGTCTTGCCGAGGAAAGCGTTGAAGCTGAAACAAACAAGGCTCTTAAGAAGATAAACACAAACCTTGTTTATAGCACATTAGGCATTGTCGTAAATGATTTAAAAAAGAGAGATATGGAAAACAGCAGACTTATATATGACACGTCTGTTTATCTGAAATACAATATTATGTCAACCGTAGAAAAAAATATGGTTCCATTTTCGCAGGAAATGGAGTATATTAAAGCATATCTGGGTATGCAGAAAAAAAGGAATGTGTCGCTTGATATAGAGGTGGAGGATAAAATTGTTGATTTTTACGTTCCTTTTAACACGATAGAGCCTCTTGTGGAAAATGCAGTAATAAACGGAGCGTTATGTGCAGACACAGGTGGCAGGCTTGTAGTGAGAAGCTATGAACGGCTTGACTGCTTCGCCATACAGATTGTTGACAACGGAAAGGGAATCGGACCGGATAAGCGTTTTGAGGGCAAGCAGAGCTATAAGTCAATAAAAAAGAAACTCAAAAGCATGTGTGGAGCCGCCATTGAGATTAAAAATAAGCCGGGTAAGGGTACAATTATTACAGTAAAGGTGCCTAAGGATGGCTATGTTGTAAAGGAGAACTAAAGTATTGAATTTTTCGGAACAGATAATATATGCAATGTTTAAACCGTCAAAATATAAGGAAATGATTAAGCTTAAGACCAGCAGGTTTGTGGGCTTTACAATTGTGCTTATGCTTGTGTTGGGCATAGTTACGTTTGTCGTGCCTGCGGGTGCATATATAACGGGCTTTGGCGGATTTGAAAAACTTTTTGCTAATAAAATGAGCAGGATAGAATATAAAAACGGCACGCTGTCCATTGAAAACCCGTTCAATATATCAATCGAGGGTATGAACATCATTATAGACACGGAAACGGAAACAGTGCCCGATGAGAAAATGACTAAAAATGGTGCATATATTGCACTTGGTTCTAAAAATATGAGAATGGCAATTGTTACAGGACAGGATATATTGAATTATCAGGTAGTGTCATTGGATAAGTTTCTCCCTGAGGGACTTAACAACGAAATGCTTACAAGTTTTATTCCGGGGATATATGTCTATCTTGTTTTGGCATTTCTTGTAACCTGCATAGGCTTTTTCCTTAAGTATGGATTGATGGCGCTTTTATTCTCAATTGTAATCAATTCCATGAACAAGCGTATGGAGCTTGGACTTTCCTACGGTCAGGTATTTGCCATATGCTTTTACGGACAGACGCTTGCAATGATACTTGTAAACTTTAACTCTGCAATTGGCTTCCTTCCTGCCATACTTGTGAGCCTTGCAGGTATATTTATATCGGTTAACATGATTACGCTGTCAGTTGCACTCATTCATCAGGGCAAGCAGGTCTGATATATCGGCCTCTGACATTGTGCTCATTACGCTGTTGTGAAAGCGTTCATCAAATGTAACCTCTCTGCCAATAAATGCAGGGGGGTTATATTTTTTTGCACTGTCCTCGTCAGGGAATTCTATTTCGCCCATGACAAGTCCCTTGAATATGCCCTGAAATATGTCAAGCTCAAGGGAAAGTCCCTCCGTAAGGGGAATTAAATACCTGCATTTTGTAATTACGTTGCCCTCGGCCTTCTTAAGAAGATTATCATATTCTTTTTTTTCTAATGTAAGCTCAAATTCCTCTCTTTTAATAAGTCCCTTGCCTTTCACGGTCAGTATATATGTGGGACTTAAAGTACCGTCCAAGTATACGCCCTTTTTTCTCACACGTATTGCAGGACTTGCGGATATGTATGCCTGCTCTATGTCATAGTGCCTGTAATTATCAAGGTTATCAGGAATGCTTTTTATAAGATACTTTTTTTCTATTTCCATGTTTTTCATGATTTTTTCCTTTCTACCTGTATATATGGTGCCAAGCCCCATTGGAAGGTATTACCAAAATGCTTTTGACAACAAACATATGATGTATTATTATATACAATGTATTATTAATTATAAAGAAGAATTTTGTTTTGTAGGAAATTATAGTATCGTCATGTATACAGGAGGTACGGTATGAGTAAGGTAAATATTTTTTTTGCGGAAGGGTACGAAGAGGTTGAGGCATTAACGGTTGTTGACCTCTTAAGAAGAGCAGAAATAGAAACGGATATGATTTCCGTTACGGGAGATTTAAATGTAACAAGCTCCCATAAGGTAACGGTAAAAATGGACAGGCTTTTTGAGCAGGCAGACGAAAATGCAGATATGCTTGTCCTGCCGGGTGGAATGCCGGGAACGACAAATCTTGCAGCACATAAAGGTCTTGCCGATATGATTAACCGTTTTAACGAGGCAGGAAAATACATTGCTGCTATATGTGCAGCGCCTACCGTTTACGGAAAAATGGGGCTTCTTGAAGGAAAGAATGCAACCTGCTATCCGGGCATGGAGGGTGACCTTATAGGAGCAAATAAGCTTACTGACAAGGTTGTAATAGACGGAAATATTATAACAAGCAGAGGGCTTGGTACAGCCATAGATTTCGGACTTGCTCTTGTAGCTCTTTTAAAGGGCATAGGAACAGCGGAGGAATTGGCGAGTAAAATAGTATATAAGGCTGATTGCTAATGTTATAAGGAGTAAGACGTGTATAATATAAAGGTGAAAGACATAGTGGAGGCAACGGGAGGAAGGCTTCTTTCCGGTGATGAAAATATCCCTCTTGGTGACATTTGTATTGACTCCCGCAAAATAAAAGAGGGAGATTTATTTGTGCCTATCGTGGGGAACAAAATAGATGCACACAGATTTATAGAGAGTGCGCTTGAAAAAGGTGCGGCAACGCTTACACAACGCCACAGAGGGGTTGTTATATCAGATAAGCCGTACATTCAGGTTACAGACACTGAAAAGGCATTACAGGATATAGGAATATACATAAGAAACAGAATGAATATACCTGTTATCGGAGTTACGGGGAGCGTGGGAAAGACAACCACAAGAGAGATGATAGCGACTGCCCTTTCCGGCTGTGCAAATGTATATCAGACTTCAGGCAACTACAATTCACAGGTAGGCGTTCCTGTAACAATATCGCGAATGTCTGAGGATGCAGAGGTTGCGGTTATAGAGATGGGAATGAGCGAGCAGGGAGAGATGAATAATCTTTCCAGGATTGCAAAGCCTGACATATGCGTAATTACGATTATAGGGGTTGCTCATATTGAGAATTTAAAGACACAGGAAAATATCCGCAGGGAAAAGCTTGCCATTACGGATTACATGAATAAGGACGGAGCCTTGTTTTTAAACGGTGACGACCCACTTCTTTTAAAGCTTGAAGGGAAAACGGGCGTTAAGACATTTTATTACGGATTATCCGACAAATGCGAATACAGGGCAGAAAATATCCGTATGGAGGACTACAAAATAAAATATGATTATGTGCATGGAGATGTGAGAGTTCCCGTACTGTTAAATGCACTTGGAAAGCATAATGTAAGCAATTCTCTTATAGGAATGGCAATTGCAGATTACATGGGCTATAACCTTAATGATGCAGCGAAGGGTTTTGAGGAGTTTCACGGAATAAGACAGAAGATTATTTCAATACCCGGCAAATATACAATTATTGATGACACCTACAATGCAAGTCCTGATTCCATGAAGGCAAGCATAGAGGTGCTTGCGGATATGGAAAACAAGGGAAGAAAGATAGCAGTACTTGGCGATATGTTCGAGCTTGGAGAAAACAGCGAAAAGTATCATTATGAGGTGGGAGAATTTCTTGCGGATAAGCCGATAGATGAGCTTGTTGTAGTGGGAGAGCTCACACAGCATATAAGAAGGGCTGTGGAGGATGCCGGCTCAGACATGAAATGCTATTCATTTAAGGATAACGGCGAGGTTGCCCTTTATCTTATGTCCGTCATGATGCCTGACGATATTGTTCTTATAAAGGGTTCAAACGGAATGCGGCTTGAGGAAATAGTAAGCAATATGAGAGGCTAAAGTATAAATGTTTAGGAAGTACTTTTGGCTTGACACTAAAATTTTACTGTGATATATTGATAGTATCAAAATGATAATGATTATTAATATTAAAATAACATATATGAGAAAGGAGAAAAAATATGAAATTTGTATGTAGTGTATGCGGTTATGTTCACGAGGGAGATGCAGCACCGGAAAGCTGTCCTGTATGTAAGGCTCCTGCCGACAAGTTCAAGGCTCAGGAGGGTGAACTGTCTTGGGCAGCAGAGCACGTTGTAGGAGTTGCACAGGGTGTAAGCGAGGACATTTTGGCTGACCTTAGAATGAATTTTGAGGGTGAGTGTTCAGAGGTAGGTATGTATCTTGCTATGGCTAGAGTTGCATACAGAGAAGGCTATCCTGAAGTTGGCATGTACTATGAGAAGGCTGCCTACGAGGAGGCAGAGCATGCTGCTAAGTTTGCAGAGCTTCTTGGAGAGGTGGTAACAAACAGCACAAAGAAGAACCTTGAGCTCAGAGTTGCCGCTGAAAACGGAGCAACAGCAGGCAAGACTGACCTTGCAAAGAGAGCAAAGGCTGCTAACCTTGACGCAATCCATGACACAGTACATGAGATGGCAAGGGATGAGGCAAGACACGGAAAGGCATTCGAAGGACTTCTTAAGAGGTACTTCGGCTAATAATTATATATCAAAGGTAGATAGGAAGGAGACTGAAGATATGGATAAGTATTTTTGCAACCCATGTGGTTACACCTATGATCCTGCTGTAGGAGATCCTGAGCATGGAATCGCTCCGGGAACAGCATTTGAGGATATACCTGATGATTGGGTATGCCCTAACTGTGGAATAGACAAAAGTATGTTCCAGCGTTGCATAGACAATTATAATTAGTAAGAAAAAAGGGCTGTCGTATTTGCGATAGCTCTTTTTTTCTATTTAAAAAGGTTTGATAATAAACGTCGGTTTTTACAACTAGATATAACGCCTTTTTTATGGTAGAATTTTTGCAAGTTTATAAAAGATTTTCAATAACATTAAGACCATAAAGGATAAGGGGAATAAACGTTATGCAAAATGAAGCAATCAGTGTCGATGAGCTGAAAAGGTCAACAACAATAGTCAATAACATATTAGGGTATTACAACAGCAAGGTGGTGGGGCAGCCGTTTTTAGGTGCGGCAATTCTTGTGGCTATGATGTCAAACGGACACATTCTTATGGAGTCTGTTCCCGGACTTGCCAAGACAACCGCAGCAAAGGTTATGACGGATGCCGTAAACGGAACATTTTCAAGAGTACAGTGTACGCCGGATTTGATACCTAGTGATATTGTAGGAACGCAGATATATAACTCTATGACAAACAGCTTTGAAAACCGTATTGGACCTATTTATGCAAACTTCGTCCTTCTTGACGAGATTAACCGTTCCAGTGCCAAAACTCAGAGCGCCATGCTTGAGGCTATGCAGGAGCATGCTGTTACCATTGGCGGACAAAAATACAATATGCCGGATGTATTTGTGGTCATTGCGACGCAAAATCCCATTGAGCAGGAGGGGACATATATACTTTCGGAGTCACAGCTTGACAGATTTCTTCTTAAGGTAAAGCTGGATTATCCGAATGCAGTGTCGGAGCTTGAGATATTAAACCGCATAGAGGCAGGGGTGCTGTCAAGCAGCAACTGTGTTGCTACTATTGAGGACATGGTATTTTTACAAAATATGAGAAAGCGTATTTACATGGATGATTCAATAAAAAGATATATTGTGGATATTGTACAGGCGACGAGACATACGGATAACATTCTTCCGGCAGAGCTTGCACAGTATGTTGATATGGGAGTCAGCACAAGAGGGGCAATTACATTTATGGAGGCTGCCAAGGCTGTTGCCATTATAAACGGAAGAACATACTGTACACCGGACGATGTAAAGACAATCCGCTATGCNGTTTTGGGACACAGAATAAGTCTTAACTATGCCGCCATTGCAGATGAGATACAGGTGGAAAAAATTATTGATGCAATTATAGGAGCTGTTCCAACGCCATGAAAATGAAATATGTGTCCAGGATACAGACAAATATAAAAAACTACAAAATGATACCTGCAAACAAGCTTACAAAATGTGTGCTGGATGGTTCTTATGCCTCTGTATTCAAGGGGAAAAGCTTAAATTTTGATGAGCTTCGGGAGTATGCTTTTGGGGATGACGTTAAGGACATNGANTGGAAATCAACTGCAAGAAGCGGNAAGGTGCTTGTTCGCCAGTTTATTGCGGAAAAAAAGCACAATATAATGTTTGCATTTGATACAAACCGAAGGATGCTTGCCAATTCGGAGGAAGCCGTTGAAAAAAAGGAGCTTGCTATTATGGCTGCGGGCACTCTTGCGCTTTTAGTCAATCGGAACAACGACTTCATAAGCTCCACATATAAGACAGCAAAGGGCTGGGAGTATTTTCCTTTCAAGACAGGCCTTGGAAATATTGAGCTTATGCTTGAAGGGTACGGTAATGCCGTAGCAATGGACAATCACACGGATATAAATGATACGCTGTCCTATATTGTCCGCAATTTTAAAAGACAGATGATACTTATAATTGTTACGGACTTAGAGGGACTGTCAGGCATATCGGAGGCTAATCTGCGTCATCTTAATGTGTTAAATGATGTNCTCGTTATTTGTGTTAAGGATGCCTCACTTGAGGGTGACAGAATGTATGACATAGGCGAGGACGCTTATTTGGAGGATTTTTTTGGAAAGGATAAAAAGCTTCGTAAGCTTATCAGAGCTGAAAAACAAAGGCTTGATGATGAATGCCGTGCCAAGCTTTCACGTTATGGAATTGCCTGTGCTGAAATTGGCAGCACCGTAAATATGGAAAAAGAAATTATGAGTATGNTGGANCNGCACAAATATAAAAAGAGGTAGCCATGCGAATCACAGTACACTTACAGGAAAAATACGGGTATATTATATTGCCGGTTATTATATTNATCTTGGCAGTTTCCTTTGTGTGNGCTTTGATTTTATATTTGAAATACCGCCCACAGCATAAAAANAAGCGGGNTGTGGATGGTGAAAAAGCATGGCGTTCACTATATGATGATGAAAAATACAGACTGCGCATGAAATATTTACAATTACTTGATGCGCTGTATTACAAGGTAAGTTATGATAAGATTTCAAACCGTCAATGTTATTTGATGATAAGCAGGTACGTTAGACAGTTTGTTTCCGAAATTACGGGTGTAAAGGTCAGCCGATGTACCTTGAACGATATCAGGTGGATGAATATGCCGATGCTTGCAGCTTTGATTGAGGAGCTTTACGAGGCTGAATTTTCCAAGTCGTCCTTAGGTGATCCATATTGGGCAATAGAAAAGACAAAGAGGGTAATTGAGGTATGGAATTAAAGTACGCATATGTGCTGGTTGCAGGTATCGTTTTTTCAGTCATCATGGTTTTACTGCACATTCTGCTGAAAAAAAGAAACAAGCCCTATAAAGACGGTACAAAAATTTACAACATGGCATTTGTAAGAGATAATTCATATTTAAAGCGGAGAAAAAAACTGCAAAAGGTCCTATCTGTTTTCGTGGTGCTTTCGCTTTTTACAGGCGTTATTGCAGCGTCTGTCTTAGTGGCACGCCCATTTAAAANCAAGGTAAAAAAGGAAAACATTCATTCAAGGGACATTATACTTTGTTTGGATGTTTCAACTTCGGTGGATTCCACGAATGAAAGCCTTGTTGANGAGCTGATTGACACCGTCAATTCTCTTAAGGGAGAGCGGTTTGGCATTATTATATTTAACACCTCTCCGGTGCTTCTCTGCCCGCTTACGGATGATTATGAGTTTGTGGTGGAGCAGCTNCAAAATATAAAAACTGCCCTGAAGGTTCGTATCGATTTTGATATGCATGGTAAATGGAATGATGATTACTTTTATTGGAATGAGTATATTTCCGGAGGTACGTTAGTCGCAAATGAACAGAGGGGAAGCTCCCTTGTCGGCGATGGACTTGCTTCCACGGTTTACCATTTTTCAAATAAGGATAAGGAGCGGACGAGGATTGTTATATTTACGACGGATAATGATGTGTACGGCACGGAGATTTTTGATTTGCCTGAGGCTGCCCAGCTGTGCCGGGAAAATAACATTATAGTGTACGGAATCGGTACAAAGGAAATGTATACAAAGGATAAAAAGGAAATGACGGAATCCGTGGAGCTTACCGGAGGAAAGTTTTACTTAGAGGAGGAAAAGGAAACATTTACGGATATTGTAAATGATATTCAAAGCCAAAGTACATCCCTGGTTCAGGGAAAAACCTATGTGGTTAATACCGAATTTCCAAGGGCGGCATTTATTGCAGCGCTGTGCTCTGTTTTTGTTTTATTTATGAGTCTGCGTNTGCTTAGAAGATAATAAAAGTTTTAGTAAGAGAGGTTTCCATGTTTTTTAGACCAATGATACCNATATGGCTTATGGCATGTCTNTGTGTNTTAATGCTCNTTTTNAAGCGTAAGGGCATATTTGCATATATAAGNCANATTGTCATAGTNCTGCTGTTATTTGTAATTAATTTAAGNCCGATGTTTCCGGGNGAGGTAGTCACAACGGGGGAAAAGCATACAAACATAAAGGTGCTGTTTGTAATTGATGATACAATCAGCATGCTGGCGGAGGATTGCAGAGGAACAAANACAAGGCTTGATGAGGTTAAGAAGGATTGTGAATATATNGTTTCNCAGCTTTCNGGTGCAAGCTTTGGAATTGTGTCCTTTCACAATTCCGCAACNATATTGTCCCCGTATACAGACAATTCCGAGCATATCGTTAATACAATTTCTGCAATATACCCTTTGGAGGATTTTTATGCAAGGGGAAGCTCACTGAATACTCCCAAGAACCTCACGCTTGAAACGCTCAAGCATGTACGGGAAAAGGAGGACAGTAAGGTTATTTTGTTTTTCATCAGTGACGGAGAGATTACTGACGGAAGCACATTAGAGTCCTACAGTGAGCTGAAAGCCTATGTGGACGGGGGAGCAGTACTCGGATATGGAACAAAAGAGGGCGGTCCTATGCATGTTGTGTCTTATTATGACGATGAGCCCGTAGAGATACAGGACACCTCGAGCTATCCCTATAAGCCTGCGGTTTCAAAGCTGGATGAAGAAAACCTTATGCAAATATCAAGGGATGTAGGCATTGAATACATTTATATGACAGACAAAGACGAAATCACTCCGGTTTTGGAAAAAATAAAGAATATGGAAACTGTTGTGTCCATATCGGAGGAAATTATAAAAACAAAGGATATTGAGGGAGCAAGGGAAACCTATTATTATTTTGCCATTCCGCTTATGCTTCTGCTTGCGGCGGAGGCAGTGCTTGCATTTGCAAAGAGAAAATAAGTAGAGGATAAATATGAAAAAACTGATTATTGGAATTGGTACGGTGCTAATTCTTATTGCTGTGGCAGCAGCCGTATATTTACAATTGTATATTTTTCATTATAACAGGGGAAATGAATTTTATGAACTTGGACAACATGAGAAGGCGGCTGCCGAGTACGAAAAGTCCCTAAAGCTTTATGTTCCGAAGGGAAGAGAGTGCGATATAAGGGTAAATTATGCACTTTCCATGTGTGCGGGGCTTAATTTGAATGATATTACGGCGTTGACGGAGGATGAAAAAACGGAGATTATTAATACTCTTGAGACGGCGATTGACATCCTTGTTGAGGAGGAGTGCGCCCATAGGAATGATAATAACGGACATGATGATGAGGCACAAAAATTAAAAAACGAGCTTCAGGAAATTATTGATATGTTAAAGCAGGAGCAGGAACAGCCACAGGAATCTGACGATGATGAGGAGGAAATGGAACAACCCCAGGAGGATGAGCTATCTGAGGAACAGCAGCAGCTTCAGGAAATCATGCAGCAGGGAACAAATGAGCATACCGCCGGAATGGAACAGATGGAGATGTATGATGAGTATTCCTATTACAACGGACAATGCTGGTAAACAGCAGTAAGATGTGACATGATTAAATAATATATGAAAGATATTGAATATTTTATTTAATTTTGATAGAATGGTATAGATGTTTTACGGCGTGTGGCTCAGTTTGGTAGAGCGCGTGGTTCGGGACTACGAAGTCGCAGGTTCAAATCCTGTCACGCCGATTTGTTTACTGCTTTTGTGGAGAGTATCTATGTAAGGTCGTGAAATTCAGGATGGAGAAGCTTTTATATTTTGATTATTCTGCAATATTAATCATGTTAATAATGCTTGCAGCTATTATATGCAGAAGGCATTTTTATGGAAAGGTTAATAAAAGCTTTCTTTTTTTGTTGCTTGTTGCCATGCTGACCGCTTTTTTTGACATAGTTGCAGTTACACTTGACAATGCAGGAGAAGGGCACAGGCTTTTGAAATACATAACCCATGATATTTATCTTATTTCAAGGAATCTTTCCATAGCAGTTTTCGATTTTTTTCTTGTTGCACTCACTGATACACGTCATAAGATTTCCCAAAACGCGTTTTTAAAGCTAGTGATGCCCTTGCCGTTTTTTGTGGTTTTTTTTACAGTTATAATAAGCAACTATACAGGCTGGATTTATTATTTGGATGAGTATGATACATATACAAGAGGAAGCTTTTTTTGGATACTGTATGTGGCAGTTCTTGTCTATGCTCTTTATTCTTTTATATATACGATCAAATATACAAAATATCTTGGAAAAATGAAAATACTATCGTTGTTTACCATATATCCGTTCATAGTATGCTCTACGGCAATCCAGGCATTTTATCCACAGCTGCTTCTTGAGCAGCTTGCTATGGCTTTAGGACTTCTTTTTATTATGCTTATGGTACAACGACCTGAGCAGCGTATAGATTCCATGACGGGTCTTTACAAGATGGCAGCATATGTGGAGGATATAAAACGGGCATACAGAAATAAAAAGCCAATGAACATAATAATGGTTACACTTGCAAATTATAGGGCTCTTTTGGATGTTCTTGGATATGATGGTGTACACATGGAAATGAGAAAAATAAGCTCCCGCTTTATAACCATGAACCGAAAAAACAAGCTTGGAGCAGAAATGTATTACATAGGTAACGGGTGTTACAGAATTGTGCTTGACCAATATCATTTTGATAATACAAGGGAAATAGCCGAGCTTATTAATTGTGAGGTCAATAACAGTCACAGTGACAGTGATATTGATGTGGACATTCAGGCATATGTATGCGTCGTAAAATGTCCCGAGGACATAGATGATTTTGAGACCATTATGGAATTTGGCCGCAGGATTGAGAAAAGTGAATTTACGGCAAATGTAATCTATGCATCAGAACTTCTGAAAAGCAGAGAGTATAACATTATAAAGGAAATTGACGTTATTGTTGAGGATGCACTTGCCAATAATAGATTTGAGGTTTACTATCAGCCGATATATTCTGTTAAGGATGAAAAATTTACGTCAGCGGAGGCACTGCTCAGACTTAAAAATGAAAAATATGGCTTTGTATCTCCTGATATATTTATACCTGCTGCTGAAAAAAGCGGTGCAATTCACAGAATAGGAAGCTTTGTATTTGAGGAGGTATGCAGATTTATTTCAAGCAGCGAATACAAAATGCTTGGCATTGAGTATATAGAGGTTAATCTTTCCGTCATACAGTGTATGCAGAAGGGACTTGCACATAGAATATTGCAAATTATGGAAAAATATAATGTCAGTCCGAAACAGATTAATCTGGAAATAACGGAAACGGCAACTACATATTCCCAAATGGTTATGACAGAAAATATAAATGAGCTTACAGGGGCGGGGATAAATTTTTCATTGGACGATTTTGGAACAGGCTATTCCAATATGAAAAGGATAGCGTCGCTTCCGCTTTCCATCATTAAATTTGATAAGTCCTTTACGGATATAAATTCAAGTCCTAAGATGGAAATAATTTTAAAAAACACTATAAAAATGGTTAAGGACATGAATATGAAAATTGTTGTTGAGGGAATAGAAACCGAGGAACTTGTCCGGCATTTTTCAGATTTGGAATGTGAGTACATACAGGGATATTATTATTCAAAGCCAATACCAAAAACGGAATTTGTAAAATTCATAAACGCTCATAAGGGGTAACAGATGCTTTGTGCAATCTGTTGCGTTTTTTCAGGATATTAATATTTCAATTGGTAAATACTTAAGAAAATTTTTAAATGTCTTGCAAAATCAAAACAAAAAGCGTAATATCAACTTGCAACAAAAGAAAGACAGCATAGTATAACATATAGTTTTTATTTATTTACGGAGGAGATTAAAATGGCAGTTAAGAAAGCGACAGTTGATTCAACTATGGCTAAGGTAGAGGCAGCAAAGGCAGAAACAAAGGCAACGACTGTAAAGAAGGAAGAAGCTAAGGCTGAAACAAAGGCAGCACCTGCAAAGAAAGCAGCAGCTAAGCCGGCAGCAAAGGCACCTGCAAAGAAAGCAGCACCTGCAAAGAAGGAAACAGCTAAAAAGGAAGTAGCAAAGAAGGCAGCACCTAAGGCAGCAGCACCTGTAGCCAAGGTATTTATAGAGTTTAATAACGGACAGGTATCTGCTGAAGAGATTACTGCAAGGGCAGTTGAAATCAGCGGAAAGAAGTCAGTAAAGAACTTAAACGTATACTATCAGCCTGAGACTGGTATGGTTTATTTCACTGCTGATGGTGAGGAAGGCTCTTTCGCATTATAATTAATGACAAATTAAAGACTGCCACATTGGGTTTTTGGGATGTGCATTTCCTAAACTGGTGTAGGCAGTTTTTTTGTGTCTTAAAATACAATTTTTGTCGTTTGAAAAGCATGTTTTACATATGAAATGATTTCTCAATGCGATTTTGCATTTCATCGTATTGGACGTACATTCTCTGCACACTGTTTTCCAACAGATAATAATGCATTATGTAAGGAACAAGTAATACAAGAATAGCAAGGGTAAGTGCAAGGATTATCATGCTTCCCGTAAAATTAAGATATAAAATACATATGATTGCGGCAATTGCAAACAATGCCATGACAATAAGATGCACCTGTCTTTCATGGGCGAAAAAGGCAATCTGTACAAGGTGCTTTTTTGATTCCTTTTCCCAGTCAGCATCCTCTTTTTCCAAAAGACTGTCTATATAGGAAAGATATGCAAGTATTCTTTTTTTCATAAAAACCATCTCCATTTCATATAAAAAGTAATATAAGGAAAAACTTTACATAGTTATCAAAACTTATCATATAGAAATATATCGAATTTAGTGCTATACTGTCAATATCTTATATACATACTTTGGAGGATAAATATGTCAGATAACAACAATAATAACAATAATGAAGAGGAGTACGAATCCTACTGTTATCTGTGCAGACGCTCAGAAACAGTAACCGGCCCTCAGATTAAGCTGCCAAACAACGTAAGTGTCTGTAAGGATTGCATGCAGAAAAGCTTTGATACATTTGGGGATAATCCGTTACAATTCCTTGACTTTGCCAAGATGCCGAACATAAATCTGTCACAGTTTATGAACTTTGATGATATGTTTAATTCAAAAAAGGTAAAGAAGAAAAAGAAAAATAAAGCAGAACAGGAGGAAAAGCTTCCTGAGCTTTCACTGGAAAATATTCCCGCACCACATAAAATTAAAGCAATGCTGGATGAATTTGTGGTGGGTCAGGAGCATGCAAAAAAAGCAATATCCGTTGCCGTATATAATCATTATAAGAGAGTGATTACAGATACAATGGATGATATAGAGATAGAGAAATCAAATATGCTTATGCTCGGACCTACAGGCTGTGGAAAAACATATCTTGTAAAAACCGTTGCAAGACTTTTGAATGTTCCTCTTGCAATTACGGATGCCACCACCCTTACGGAAGCAGGTTATGTGGGTGATGACGTGGAGAGCATTTTGTCAAGGCTGCTTTCTGTTGCTGACAACGATGTGGAGAAGGCTGAACGTGGAATTGTATTTATAGATGAGATTGACAAGATTGCAAAGAAAAAGGAAACACATACAAGAGATGTAAGCGGTGAGGCTGTACAACAGGGACTTTTAAGGATGCTTGAGGGTGCAGAAATTGAAGTGCCTGTAGGAGCAGGAAGTAAAAATCCCCTTGTCCCTATGGAGACTATAAACACAAAAAATATACTGTTCATTTGCGGAGGTGCATTCCCTGAGATAGAGGATATTATAAAACGCCGCCTTTCCAAACAATCCTCCATGGGCTTTAATGCGGAGCTTAAGGATAAGTATGATAATCATGACAACATTATACAGGAGGTCACATTGGAGGATCTTCGTGAATTTGGAATGATACCTGAGTTTTTGGGTCGTCTCCCTGTCATGTTCACGTTGGATGCGCTTGACAAGGATATGTACATAAAGATATTAAAGGAGCCTAAAAATGCCATTTTAAAGCAGTATAAAAAGCTGCTTGCTCTGGATGAGGTTGACCTTTGCTTTGACGATTCGGCATATGAGGAAATTGCAACGCTTGCAATGGAAAAGAAAACCGGTGCCAGAGCCCTGAGGGCGATTATAGAGAAATTCATGCTGGATATCATGTATGAAATTCCAAGAGATGACAGTATAGGCAGAGTAACCATAACAGGAGATTATATTAAGGGCAAGGGTGCGCCCGTTATTGAGCTTAGGGGAACAAACATATAATGAAAACTGCTGTTATCGCCCACCGAGGCGCTTCCGGCTTAGTCGGACATGAAAATACACTTGAGGCATTTGAAGCTGCCATCAGGCTTGGAGCTGATTACGTTGAATTTGACGTGAGGAAAACCGCTGACGGCTGGCTTGTGGTGTTTCATGATTCCAAAATCGAAGATGTGTCCATAGCAGAAATAACATACAGCGGGTTTTGTGAAATGACTGCAAGGCATGGCTACACGGTTCCTCTTCTTAAGGATGTGCTTAAGCTTTGTCAGGGTAAAATAAAGCTTGACATAGAGCTTAAAGAGGCAGGCTATGAGAGGAACGTCATTGATATGGTAAAGAGCAGGTTCGGATACGGCGATTTTGTTATGAAGTCATTTTCAGATGCAGCAATTACGCATATAAAAAAATATGACAAAAATATAAAAACAGGACTGCTTGTAGGCAGAAAACATGTGCCGGTTAAAACATTTATCAGTGACATTTTTCCTATGAAGCGTCTTAAGCTGTGCCATGCAGATTTTGTTTCACCTCATCATGCGCTTTGTTCTAAAGCATATGTTGATTACATGCATAAGAATGGACTTAAAGTATTTGTTTGGACTGTCAATTCACCAAAAGCAATAAAAAGATGCCTGTGGTTAAATGCAGATGCAGTTATAACTGACAGACCTGACATGGCAATGAAGATATTTTACAAATTACGACACCGTAAATGCGGTGCTGTTCATAAGAGGAGGGAAGTTTAAATTATGAAATACAAGGTTGGATTTATAGGATGCGGAAACATGGCGTCTGCAATTATCGGAGGACTTAAAAAAAATGCGGATATAGCTGCCGGTGAGATTATTGTGGCAGATGCGCTTTCTAAGGCACTTGAAAAAGCAAAATCGGAGCTTGGCGTTGATACAGGAGATAACAAGACCGTTGCGGCAGCCTCAGATATCCTTTTCTTGTCGGTAAAGCCTCAGTATTATGAGGAGGTTATAAATGATATAAAGGATAGTATTCCTGCAAATCAGGTTATTATTACAATTGCTCCCGGCAAAACCCTTAAGTGGCTTGGGGAAAAGCTTGGCGCTGATAAAAAAATAATAAGAACAATGCCTAACACGCCTGCTCTTGTGGGAGAAGGAATTACCGGGGTATGCAAAAATGAAAATGTTACAGATGATGAATTTTCCTATGCAATGTCCCTTTTATCAAGCTTTGGCATGGCAGAGGCAATAGATGAACAGCTTATGGATGTATGTGTGTCTGTAAGTGGAAGCTCGCCTGCATATGTATTTATGTTTATTGAGGCTATGGCAGATGCTGCCGTTGCAGACGGAATGCCTAGAGCATCCGCTTACAAATTTGCTGCACAGGCGGTTCTCGGAAGTGCAAAAATGGTTCTTGAGACGGGAAAACATCCGGGTGAGTTAAAGGATATGGTATGCTCACCTGCCGGAACTACCATAGAGGCTGTGAGGGTTCTTGAGGAAAAAGGCTTCAGAAGCGCAGTTATTGAGGCAATGAAGGCATGTACGAAAAAGGCTAAGGGCTTGTAATAAAAAACACACTTTCGTTCGTCTGAGACGAGCGAAAGTGTGTTTTTTGTTACTGTATAGTATATCCGTACAGGCAATTATTGATCTATCTTGCACCTGATGCAGCACTTCCTCCGCCTGTCACGTTACCTGTGCTGGTTCCGCCACTAGTGCCATTACCATTTGTGCCATTACCATTTGGTCCGCTGCCATTCGTGCCGCCGCCATTCGTTCCATTACCATTATTATTGTTATTATTGTTGTTGTTGTTGCCTCCGTCAAGTATGTCCTCAGCGCCATCAATAACGTCATTACCCATATTTTCTGCATCATCTAAGATGTCCTTGGCATCATCCATAGCTCCGCCTGAATTGTTGTTATTGCCTGAGCCATTGTTACTGCCTGACTGGGTTGTTCCATTACCATTACTCCCGGCATTATCCTTGCTTGTCTGATCATCGCCGCAGCCTGCAAGAGCAAGTGAAAGTGTTAAAAGTGTAGCTGAAAGTAATAATGTAGATTTTATTTTTTTCATTTTTTGTCACTCCTTATTTATCATAATGTAATTATAGTATTACCTGAAAATAAACAAATATTTATAATTATGTATAAATTTTAAAATTGAGCAGTAACTGCGATATTTTTGTTATATCGCAGTACACTGCCCAAATAAAAACAAATAAAAAATAAATATTAATCGTCAGGTGTCAGACATGCACAGTCATTAGGGTCAGTACATGAATCACAGGATTTCTTGCTGTCGTAAGGGTTGCATGGCTCCAAAGGCTTGATAGTTCTGTCAAGAAGGCTTCCGGCGACAAAGCTCATGCACAATGAATCTTCTTCTGAGGTAAGATCGCCCTTTGAAACGATTGCTCTGCCGTTATGAGGAATTTGATATTGTGTAAAGTAAACGGTTTTTACGATAAGCGTAAGACCTACGGTCATTGTGTTGTCTGAAATATCAAAATCCAATACCTTTGCAATTGACATAAGGTTAAGCCCCTGCACAAGCTGGTTGTTCGTGGTTGAAAATCCAATGTAGTTCAGTGAAGGATTATCCACGTTACCATCCGTATATGCCACACCGTAAGGAGCAAAAAGGTCAAGCGTAACTGAACTTGGGTTTGTATCTTCATCGTGGCTTTCATCACAGATGTCCGAAGGAAGATATACAATATCAGTAACCCTAGCAGTAGTTAAAAGCCTTTTGCAGCAGTCATAAAGTCTCACAGCGAAGGTTACATTAAGGTCTGTCAGTGTTACCTCGTAGCAGTTAGGTCTTGAATTAATCGGGGCAATTGTCTCAGCACAACGTTCGGTAGCTATGTCAATTACTTCGGCACTGGCATAGGCCGTAGTAGGATAGCAGTCAAGCAAATTTTCCGGAAGTGTAAATGAGCGACATACATTTATTCCAATTTCATCATATACTACAGGGGTAAGGACGGTGAGGTATTCCGGTGTTCCACACCGAGGTTCTACACACACGTCATGGCAGTTATTATCATTTGTCATGCATGCCCGAACGGCATTGCTCATTATTCTTTTGTTACAGCCACAGGATTTAGACATAATGTTATTCCTTTCAAAATATGCTTACAATAATATATTCGCTTTAGTTATTTTTGTTCGCTGACTTCCATATATTGTATTTAAAGATAATTTGGAGAAAAATATGCAGAAAATATTTATGTCAACCGATGAAAAACGTGTTGCTGTTATGGACAATGGTAACAATATAAATTTAGTATTTATAGCAGGGAAAAGAAATATACAATGGGTCCACTACAGAAATGATTACCATTCCCAGCTTTGTGCGGTTGAAGATAACGGTAAAATAGGTCTTGCCTATATAAATGTAGCCAATGAACTTGTCTGGGATGTTGTGGGAAAAGACAACAGAATCGTTTTATTGTCGGATATGGGAAACATATGGAATGTAAGACATTTGTGTTTAATGCAGATAAATCAAGAGAATATTCTTTTTTATAAAGCAAATAATCCGGTAAACGGACATTGCGAGCTTATCTATACATATCCTGATGGAGAGAGAAAGGGAAGGTCGCTTGTTTCCGGCAGCAGCAATATAGAAGATTACCATGTTTTTTTTGATGGTGAAAAAAACATATTAAAATATAAGCTTCAGGGAGAAGAAAGCTCTAAATGCTTTGTAATGAATACTGACAGGGCTGATGAGATAAGGCTTGAGGAATATGTATTAAGCAGTGTGCGTTCGCTTGGGGAAATAGAGGAACGATGCAGACTTAAAGAGAAAGACTTTGAGAGGGAAAGAGAAAAATTGAGGAAGGAATTTGAGAAAACCTTGAGAAATCAGGCTGAGGAAATGGAGATAAAATATAAAAAGCAGTATAATGAGCTTGCGGAATTTGCAAAGCAGCTTCAGGAGGAAGGGAAAAGATGGAGAGAGCTTTACTATAAAAGTGACAATCAATAGAATTATGTAAACTGGTTGTAACAATTACGTAAACCTGGCTTAACATAATTCACTTGACATAACATAAAAAAAGGTTTACAATAAAAAATACAACCTTTTTTGGCAAAAAAGCCCATTGGTTGTAGGATATATCTTGTATACTATAAACATTATAACACAATATATGGATTTGTAAAGGGTTTTCTTATGAAAAAAGATAAGTATTTTGAAATTGAAGAATGGGAAGAAATTGACTATAACAGAAAAAATGTGAATACAATAAAAAAATTTATTATTACAGCGCTTCTTATGATGTTTGTTGTACCAATACTTTTTTCTATTTATCTTGTAGTGCGGGTAAATAACATTGATGAGAGAATAGAAAATCTTATTATGGATATGAGAAGGGATTATGCGTTTGCGGCAACGGATTCTGATGCGGAGCGACTTGTAAAATCTGATTTGGATAACGATGCAGTGGCTGATATAGAAAAAAGCGATAAGGATAATAATGATCTTTTATCCAATTCCTTTGCATCGGAGGATGGAATTGATGAGGTTCCTGATACTCCGGTAATAAGCAACGGTAAAAAGGTATACTTAACCTTTGACGACGGACCGAACAAATACACAGATGAGCTTTTGGATATTCTCAAGGAAAAAAATGTTAAGGCAACCTTCTTTGTTGTACATAATGATGATGAGAGCACATGGCATGATTACAAGCGTATCATTGATGAGGGACATACGCTTGGAATGCACTCCTACACACATGTATATGATGAAGTATATGCATCAAAGGAATCCTTCATGGCAGATGTTTCAAAGCTTCATACCTTCCTTTATGAGCAGACGGGAATTGACTGTCAGTATTACAGATTTCCGGGCGGCAGCTCAAACACAGTTTCAAATGTTGATATACAGATACTGATAAGTTATCTGAACAACAATGGTATCACATACTTTGACTGGAATGCATTAAGCGGAGATGCCCTTACAAATGCAATGTCCCCAGAGGAACTAAATGAAACTATTTTGGAGTATGTGAGGGCAAATGAAGGTGACTCCATAGTGCTTATGCACGACCTTTCAACACACCATGCAACGGTAGATTCTATTTCAGATCTTGTAGATACACTTAGGGCTGAGGGCTATGAGCTTTGTCCTATAGATGAAACAACCGTACCGGTACAGCATGTAAAATATAATTCAGGTAATTGATAAAAGGCGGGACAGCATGGATTTTACACAGGCAATGCAATATATAGAGGAAAAAAATAAGCTCGGTCAAAGACCGGGCTTAGAACGTATAAAAGAGCTTTTGCTAAGGCTCGGCAATCCGCAGGACAAGATTAAATGTCTGCATATTGCCGGAACCAACGGCAAAGGCTCTATTTTTGCA
The DNA here is from genome assembly GCA_014799405.1 of Lachnospiraceae bacterium. Taxonomy (GTDB): domain Bacteria; phylum Bacillota; class Clostridia; order Lachnospirales; family Lachnospiraceae; genus Coprococcus_C. The sequence goes on along the minus strand of JAAVIA010000024.1, from coordinate 42,180 downwards.
TTTATGCAGGATTTGCTTATGGAAGCGGGCTGTAGTGTCGGAAGATATATCTCGCCCACAATCTTTTGTTATCTTGAGAGATTTCAGATAAACGGAAAATATATTGATGAGGATGCATTTGCAAGAGCTATAACGAGGGTGGCAGAAAAGGCGAAGGATATGGAGAAGGACGGATATATGTCTCCCACGGCATTTGAAATAGAAACTGCTGTGGCATTCCTGCTGTTTCTTGAAGCAAAGGTGGATTTTTCTCTTGTGGAGTGCGGTATGGGCGGTCTGATGGATGGAACAAATGTTATTTCCAATCCATATATGACCATTATGGCACAAATTTCAAGGGACCATATGCAGTTTTTGGGAGATACCTTATCAAAAATTGCATATCAAAAGGCAGGAATTATAAAGAAAAATGGTATATGCGTATGTGCGCCCCAGGCGGATGAGGTAAAAGCGGTAATTAAAAATACATGTGAGGAAAAAAACACAAGGTTATATTGTGTGAATAGTTCGGATATAAATATTGTTGATACGGATATAGAGGGAAGCCGTTTTTTGTATAAGGGTGAGGAATATTTTATTTCAATGCCGGGAGATTTCCAGATTATAAATGCTGTAACGGCAATTGAGGCGGCAATGCAAATTGGTAATCGCACAGAAGCTGATAAAAATGTCAATATGAAAGCTATAAATCCTGATATTATACGAAAAGCAATATCAGGTACAAAATGGCTGGGAAGATTTACTGTTGTCAGGAAAAATCCCTATGTCATAGTTGACGGAGCGCACAATGAGGCAGCATGGATAAGTCTTAAAAATTCTCTGCATAAATATTTTACAAATCATAAATTTATTTATATAATAGGAGTATTAAGAGATAAAGAATACCATAAAATGGTTGACATAATACATGATACCATGAAGTATGCTGTTACAGTGACGCCTGACAATGCAAGAGGGCTTGAAAATACGGTGCTTTCTGAGCTTATAGCAGCTAAAGGTGTGGAAACGGTCACTGCCGATAATAACCGAGATGCAATGGAAAAGGCGCTTACAAAAGCCTCAGAGGATGATGTGATTGTCGTGTGCGGCTCCCTGTCCTTTATAGATGCGTATATTATGCCCAAGAGGATACCTTAGGGCGCAGCTTTGTGCGAAGCATGGAGTGTTATATAGATATAAGACACTTTCGAGGTTAGGACATATGAAAAGGATAGATAATATACTGTCAAATGACAGCTACAAAAGCTATATAAGGTATATAGAAAATAAAGAAAAAAACAGAAAATTCTGCTGTCATGGCATGGAGCACTGTCTTGATGTGGCAAGGCTTGCCTATATCATAAGCCTTGAAGAAAATATGGGAATAGACAAAGAGCTTATATATGCTGCGGCGCTGCTTCATGACATAGGTCGGGCAATGGAATATAAGGACGGAAGTCCGCACCATGAGACGGGAGCGGAAATAGCCGAGGAAATTCTGCTTCACACAGACTTTAGCAGTGATGAGATAAAGACTATATGCCATGCAATAGCCTGTCATAAAAGTGAGAGTGATGGTGACGAATTGTGCAGCCTTCTTTACAGGGCGGACAAGCTTTCAAGATGTTGTTTTAGCTGTGAGGCTTATGATGAATGCTATTGGGATGAAGGCATGAAAAATCAAACCATACGCTATTAAAGTTAAATAAAATACAGACTGTAAAATATAAAATGATACATGCGAAAGGAACTCGTCATGCAGATTGGCAACAGGGAATTTAAAACGGGCAGCCGTCCATATATAATGGGAATACTCAATGTGACACCTGATTCATTTTCTGACGGCGGAAACTATACGGATATTGATAAGGCACTTACACATACAAAACGGATGATAGATGAGGGTGCTGACATAATAGATGTAGGCGGCGAATCCTCAAGACCGGGACATGTGAAAATATCTGAGCAGGAGGAGATAGAGAGAAGCTGTTTTGTCATAGAGGCAATCAAGGAAAACTTTAACATACCCGTTTCCCTTGATACGTGTAAGGCGAAAGTGGCACAGGCAGGCATCCTTGCAGGTGCTGACCTTATAAACGATATATGGGGCTTTAAGTGGGATGATAAAATGGCAGAAACTGTTGCAGCTTCCCATGTCGCCTGTTGTCTTATGCACAACAGACATGAGGACGTATACGGTAATTTTGTAAACGATGTGGTTTCGGATTTGCAGGAAAGCATAGATATTGCGCTTTCTGCAGGAATTCCAAGGGATAAAATTATAATAGACCCGGGAATTGGCTTTGCCAAAAACACAGAGGAAAATCTTATTATCATGAACAATATTGATAAGCTTACGGCAATGAATTACCCGGTTTTGCTTGGAGTGTCAAGGAAATCCGTTATCGGAAATACGCTTGATTTGCCGGTGGAGGAGCGTGAGGAGGGTACAATGGCAACGTCTGTAATTGGCTTTATGTCAGGCTGTACGTTTTTCAGGGTACATGATGTGAAGGCAAATTACAGGGCGCTTAAGATGGCTTATGCAATTATGAAGGCAAAAATATAATATTTTATTAAGGGGACACGTAAAGAATACAAAAAGTGGTAATGTGTATGGGGTATATGGATAAGATAGTCATAAAGGATTTGGAAATATTTGCATATCACGGTGTCCTGCCGGAGGAAAAAAGGCAGGGGCAGACTTTTATTGTCACCGTTGAGCTGTTTTTGGATTTACATGATGCAGGAGCGACCGACGATTTAAACGAAACGGTAAATTATGCTGATGTATGCGACACGATTGCAAGGGTTATGGCCGAGGAAAAATATAATTTGATAGAGGCTGCGGCTGAGAGCGTGGCAGGTACCATACTTCTTGAATATGAAAAAGTAAAGATCGTGCGTATAGTGTTATGTAAACCGGAAGCACCAATCAACATGACCTTTGACACTGTATATATTGATATTACAAGAGGCAGACATACCGTGTATCTTGGGCTTGGCTCAAACCTTGGAGATAAGGAGGGCTATCTTGACTATGCTGTTGACCAGCTTGGCAAGGATGATTACATAAGGGTAAACAGAGTGTCTTCCTATATAGTGACAAAGCCCTACGGCAATGTGGAGCAGGATGATTTTTTAAACGGATGCATTGAGATTGAAACGCTCTACTCACCGCAGGAGCTGCTTGAAATTATAAACGACATAGAGCAGGGGGCAGGCAGGAAAAGGGTTATACATTGGGGACCGAGAACGCTGGACATAGACATACTTTTATATGACAGGGAAATAATCATGGAGGAAAATTTAAAAATTCCCCATGCAGAGATGGCAAGGAGAAGCTTTGTTTTGGAGCCTCTTTGCGAAATTGCTCCCTTTGCATATCATCCGGGATATAATAAGACCATAATAGAGCTTTTTGATATACTTAAGGAAAAGGAAAATACGAATCGGGAGGTGTAAAAATGGCATATAAAACATTTGCGGCAATTTATGTTGGGTCAAGTGAAATTGCCATGAAAATTTACGAAATTACGGGAAAGAAAAACTTTAAGCATATTGACGGGGTCAGTAATTTTATTGAGCTTGCAAAGGATACCTACAGCAAGGGATATATTTCAACTGAACTTATACGTCAGATAACCGATGTACTGGACGGCTTCAAGGAGAAAATGAAGGAATATCAGGTGGCTGATTACAGAGCATATGCCACGAGTGCGGTTCGTGAGGCCGAGAACAGGGATATTGTAATTGATGCAATAAAGAGAAAAACAGGAATTTCCGTAAAGGTTTTAAGTAACTCGGAGCAGAGATACATGAACTTTAAGGGGCTTGTTGCAAAGTACGAAAATTTCCATGAGGTTGTATTAAAGAATACTGCCTTTGTAGATGTGGGTGCAGGAAGCGTGCAGATTTCCCTTTTTGATAAAAACAACCTTGTTGTTACGGAAAATATCCCTATAGGCGCTGTCCGTATCAGAGATTACCTTTCAATTATAGGTACAAAAAGTGCACGCTTTGACAGACTTCTTGAGGAGTATGTTGACAGCGATATAGAGGCGTTCCGAAATATATATCTGAACGATAAGGAAATTAAAAATATTATAGCCGTGGGGGAGGTTGTCAATGCCGTCAAAAAGATTGCCCCAGAGCTTGACATACGCGAAAAAGTAAACAGGGCGCAGTTTGAGGCTATGTGCCAGAGAATCATCAGCATGCCTCCTCAGGAGCTTGCTGAAAGGTATGGAATACCATATGAGCGTGCAACGCTTATGCTCCCTAACATAATTATTTACCAGTCCTTCTTAAATAACAGCAAGGCAGAGGAAATATATGTGCCGAATGTTGACTTTTGTGAGGGAATCACTGCGGCGTATATGGACGAGGGAGTAAAGATTGTATTTAACCACAACTTTGATGAGGACATAATTGCTTCCGCACAGTATCTGGCAAAGAGATACAGATGTGACAGGGAGCATGGTGACCGGGTTGCAGAGTATGCCCTAAAAATATTTGACAGCATAAAGAAGGAATTTGGAATGGGAAAGACCGAACGGCTTCAGATACAGATAGCCGCTATCCTTCATGAGTGCGGAAATTATATAAATATGCATGATGGGGCAAGAAATTCCTATTATATAGTTGCAAACACCGAGATAATCGGCTTATCCCACAAGGAGCGTATGGAGGTTGCAAATATAGTAAAATATAATGTTCTTTATCTGCCGGCAAGAGAACGCATGGAGGATGACCTTGGCGAATGCGATTATATGGTTATTGCAAAGCTTGCTGCCATAATAAGAATGGCAAATGTTTTGGATAAAAGTCATAGTCAGAAGCTTGAAAATCTCTCCGTTAGTGTTAAGGGTGAAGAACTTGTCATATCGGCAAAGACCTACGAGGATATAACACTTGAAGCGGGACTTTTCCAGATGAGGGCTGATTTTTTTGAGAAGGTTTATGGTATAAGACCTGTTTTGAGACTGAAAAGGAGCGTGTAGTTATATGGATAAAAAACAATATGAAAAATATGAAAATTATTACAACAGAGAGCTTAGCTGGCTTCAGTTTAACTACAGAATTCTTGGTGAGGCAAAGGATAAAAGCCTGCCGCTTTTTGAGAGGATTAAGTTTCTAAGCATAACAGCTTCCAATCTTGACGAGTTTTTTATGATAAGGGTTGCATCGCTTTTTGACCTTGTGCATGCAGGGATAAAGAAAAAGGATATTGCAGGGCTTACGCCTGAGGAACAGCTTGAAAAAATTATTCCTGAGACAAAAAATATGATGAATGCCCAATATTCTACATTAAACCGTGCCCTGCTTCCTTTGATGGAGGAAAACGGAGTAAGGCTTATTAAAAAATATACTGACCTGAGCGAAAAACAGTCAAAATATGTGGATAAATATTTTGATAAGGATGTTTATCCTGTGCTTACACCTATGGCGGTTGATTCCTCAAGACCATTTCCGCTTATAAGCAACAAGACTTTAAATATCGGAGCGCTTATACGTGATAAAAAGAAGGATGTGGTTGATATTGCAACTGTGCAGGTCCCTTCCGTTCTTCCGAGAATAGTCGAGCTTCCGTCAGAGAGCGGGGGAAAGGAGATAATCCTTCTTGAGGAGATTATTGAGAAAAATTTAAGCAAGCTTTTCCTTAACTATGAAATTGTATGTGCACATCCATACCGTATTATGAGAAATGCGGATCTTACCATAGATGAGGATGAGGCAGCAGATTTGCTTAAGGAAATAGAAAAGCAGATAAAGAAAAGAGCATGGGGCGAGGTTATAAAGCTTGAGATAGAGGCTGATATGGATAAGCACCTTTTAAAGGAGCTTAAGAAGCAGCTTCAGGTTTCGGACAGAGTTGTATACTCTATAAACGGACCGCTTGATTTGACGTTCCTTATGAAGGTAAGCGGTATGGAGGGCTTTGACCATCTTCGCAATAAAAAATACATTCCGCAGCCTGTGAAGGCTATAAATAACGAGGAAAATATATTTGAGCAGATAAAGAGAAAGGACATACTCCTGCATCATCCTTATGATGAATTTACACCTGTAATTGAATTTATAAAGCAGGCGGCAGCAGACCCTGACGTGCTTGCAATAAAGCAGACTCTCTACCGTGTCAGCGGTAATTCGCCTATAGTTGCAGCACTTGCAAAGGCGGCTGAAAACGGCAAACAAGTAACCGTTCTTGTGGAGCTTAAGGCAAGATTTGATGAGGAAAACAACATTATATGGGCAAAGATGCTTGAAAAAGCAGGCTGCCATGTTATATACGGACTTGTGGGCTTAAAGACCCACTCTAAGATAGCCCTTGTGGTAAGACGTGAGGAGGAGGGCATAAAAAGATATGTCCACCTTGGAACAGGAAACTACAATGACGTAACGGCAAAGCTTTATACAGATATGGGAATGCTGACGGCATCTGATGCAATCGGTGAGGATGCAACGGCGGTGTTTAACATGCTCTCAGGTTATTCAGAGCCGCCTTCATGGAACAAGCTTTTAGTTGCACCTATTTGGATGAAGGACAAATTTGTAAGTCTCATAAACCGTGAGGCGGAAAATGCAAAAATGGGCAAGGAGGCGCGAATAGTAGCCAAAATGAATTCCCTCTGCGACCCTGTTATTATAAAGGCACTTTACGAGGCTTCGGCCGCAGGAGTAAAAATAGAGCTTATCATAAGAGGAATATGCTGCCTTAAGGCAGGGGTAAAGGGACTCAGTGAAAACATAACGGTACGTTCCATCGTAGGAAATTTCCTTGAGCATTCAAGAATATTCTATTTTTACAATAGCGGCTTTGAGGATGTTTACATGGGAAGTGCAGACTGGATGCCGAGAAATCTTGATAAGCGTGTTGAAATAACCTTCCCTGTAGAGGACGAGGATTTGAAAAGGGAAATTATAGAGATATTAAGCATTCAGCTTGCAGATACGTTAAAGGCGCACTTCCTTATGCCTGACGGAAGCTATGCAAAGCAGGATTTAAGAGGAAGAGACAAACTTGAGGCACAGGCATATTTCTGTAAAAAGGCAATGAACGATGCCAAGGTGGACAGCAAAAAAATAGTGTCAAGAGTGTTTGTTCCACGCACGTCTGAAAAATAAAAAATGGGAATATACTTAAAGGGGCTGTCGCAGTAAGGATTTAAGGGTTTCTAAATCATGTCGGTAAGCCTCTTTTTGTTTTTTCACACATATTTCACTTGACTAAAAATTTATATTAATGTAATACATTATAGAGGAAATAAATGGAAGGAATATTGAAATAAGAAAGAGGGAAAACGATGTTAAAGACTTTAGCGGCACAAATCAAGGAATACAAAAAGCCATCCATACTTACTCCCATATTTATGATATTTGAGGTTATATTGGAGACACTTATACCATTTTTCCTACAGTCACTTGTTGATAATGGAGTTAATAAGGGCGATATGGGACATATAGTTTTTATGGGTGGTATTATGGTGGTTCTTGCAGCCGGAGGACTTACCACGGGTATACTCGGTGGAGTATATGGGTCAAGGGCGTCCACCGGATTTGCAAAAAACTTACGAGAGGCTATGTATAATAACATACAAACCTATTCATTTTCTAATATAGACAAATTCTCAACAGCGGGACTTGTAACAAGGCTTACAACAGATGTAAGTAACATTCAGATGGCATATCAGATGTTGCTTAGAATGTGTATGAGGGCGCCTACAAGTCTGATATTTGCAATGGTTATGTCCTTCGTTATAAGTCCAAGGCTTGCAAGTATATATCTTATAGCCGTACTTATACTTGCAGTTGTACTTATGATAATCATAAAATTTGCAATGAAGTATTTTATGCAGGTGTTCAAAAAATATGATGACCTAAATGCAAGCGTACAGGAAAACGTATCGGCAATCAGGGTTGTAAAGGCATTTGTCCGTGAGGATTTTGAGAAGAAAAAATTTGCAAATGCCAGTGAGATGGTTTACAGCATGTTTCTTAAAGCGGAGAAGGTGCTTTCCTTCAACTCGCCTATTATGATGTTTACCGTATACGGATGTATCATGGGAATAAGCTGGATCGGCGCACATATGATAGTTGCCGAAACGCTTACAACGGGACAGCTTATGAGCCTTCTTACCTATTGCATGAATATACTTATGAACCTTATGATGCTTTCCATGATATTTGTAATGATGACAATGAGCGCTGCAAGTGCAAGACGTATCGCAGAGGTTATAGATGAAAAGGCGGACATAGTTAATCCTGAACATCCTGTTATGGAGGTTCGCGATGGAAGCATAGATTTCAAAAATGTATACTTTAAATATGAGAAGAAACGCACCTTGGATGATATTGAAAAGGAAAAAGAAATGGGCGTTAAAAGAGATTCAACCTTTACGGAGGAGGACAGATATGTTCTTTCTGATATAAATGTTCACATTAATAAAGGAGAGACAATCGGCATTTTGGGCGGTACGGGAAGTTCAAAGTCAACTCTTGTCAACCTTATAAGCAGACTTTATGATGTTTCAAAGGGAGAGCTTCTTGTAGGAGGAGTAAATGTAAAGGAGTACGATTTGGAAACCTTAAGAAATCAGGTTGCGGTTGTGCTTCAGAAGAATGTCCTTTTTTCAGGAACCATTTATGAGAACTTAAGATGGGGCGACAATAACGCAACCGACGAGGAATGTGTCAGGGCATGTAAGCTTGCCTGTGCCGATGAATTTATAAGTGCACTGCCCGATGGGTATAACACGCATATTGAGCAGGGCGGCACAAATGTTTCGGGAGGACAAAGGCAGAGGATTTGTATAGCGAGAGCACTCTTAAAGAAACCACAAATACTTATACTTGATGACAGCACAAGTGCAGTGGACACTGCCACAGATGCAAAGATAAGGAGAGCATTTGCGGAGGAAATACCAAATACTACAAAGATAATTATAGCACAGAGAATAAACAGTATAAGCCATGCAGACAGAATAATTGTCATGGAGGATGGACGTATAGATGCTGTCGGAACCCATGATGAGCTTCTTGCGGAAAATGAGATATACAGGGATGTTTATGAGTCTCAAACAGGCGGAAGCGGTGATTTTGACGAGGGAGGTGAGTAACTATGGCTGAACCAAGAGGGCCAAGAGGACCTATGGGACGTGGCATGAGGGGCGGAAAAAAGGTTGAAAATCCGGGGAAGCTTTTCGTAAGACTTATGTCCTATGTTGGAAAAAAATATAAAATACACTGTATTTTGGTTGTTGTGTGCATAGTCGTTTCGGCACTTGCAAATGTTCAGGGAACGCTGTTTATGAAAACCCTTATAGATGAATATATCCAGCCTCTTATCGGAAAGGGAAATCCCGATTACAGCCAACTTTCAAGTGCAATATTAAGGGTTGCCACATTTTATCTTGCAGGAATAATTGCGGCCTTTGTACAGGCGAGGCTTCTTATGTATGTGGCGCAGGGTACGCTTAAAAGCATAAGGATAGAACTGTTTAATCATATGGAAAGCTTGCCGATTAAGTATTTTGACACACACGCTCATGGTGACATTATGTCTCTTTATACAAATGACGTTGATACCTTAAGACAGATGATAAGTCAGAGTATACCGCAGGTAATATCAAGCGTCATAACGGTTGTGTCCGTACTTATCAGTATGATTGTGTTAAATATACCGCTTACAATTCTGACCCTTGTAATGGTGGGAGTTATGCTTAAGGTTACGGCATCGGTTGCCGGAAGCAGCGGACGGTATTTTGCGGCTCAACAAAGGGACCTGGGAGTATTAAACGGATATATTGAGGAAATGATAGAGGGACAGAAGGTAATAAAGGTATTCTGCCATGAGGAGGAGAGCAAGGAGGGCTTTGCAAAGCTNAANGNNCAGCTTTTTGACAGTGCGGATAANGCAAATAAATTTGCCAATCTGCTTGGACCTATCAATGCGCAGATTGGTAATATAAGCTACGTTCTATGTGCCATTGTGGGCGGTGCACTTGCCATAAACGGTGTGGGAGGCTTTACGCTTGGCGGACTTGCAAGCTTCCTTACTTTTAACAAAAACTTCAGCATGCCTATCAATCAGGTAAGTCAACAGCTCAATTCCGTTGTCATGGCNCTTGCCGGTGCAGAGAGAATATTTAATACTCTTGANGAGAAGCCGGAGACGGATGATGGCTATGTTACACTTGTAAATGCAAAGGAAGAAAACGGAATCNTGACTGAAACTGCGGAGAGAACAGGACTTTGGGCATGGAAGCATACGCATCAGGCAGACGGCTCCGTAACATATGTGAAGCTTACGGGCGATGTTGTGTTTGATGATGTTGATTTTGGCTACAATGAGGAAAAACAGGTGCTATACAATGTTGATTTGTTTGCAACTCCGGGGCAGAAGATAGCGTTTGTAGGNTCAACAGGTGCNGGAAAGACAACAATCACAAACCTGATAAACCGTTTTTATGACATTCAGGATGGTAAAATAAGATATGACGGAATAAATGTAAATAAAATAAAGAAGGATGACTTAAGACGTTCCCTTGGAATGGTTCTTCAGGATACCCATCTTTTCACTGCAACAGTTATGGAAAATATAAGATACGGAAGGCTTGATGCTACTGACGAGGAGGTAATTGCCGCAGCAAAGCTTGCTAATGCACACAGCTTTATAAAGAGGCTTCCTGACGGCTATAACACAGTGCTTACGGGCGATGGTGCAAATTTAAGTCAGGGACAGAGACAGCTTCTTGCCATAGCAAGGGCTGCAATAGCCGACCCTCCTGTGCTTATACTTGACGAGGCAACAAGCTCCATCGACACAAGAACGGAGAAAATCGTTCAGGAAGGCATGGATAAGCTTATGAAGGGCAGAACAACATTTGTAATTGCCCATAGACTGTCAACTGTAAGAAACAGCGACTGCATAATCGTGCTTGAAAAGGGACGTGTAATCGAGCGTGGACCNCACGATGAGCTTATAGAAAAACAGGGAAAATATTATCAGCTTTACACCGGAAATCAGGTGCAGGCTGTGTAGATGATGAAAAAATAAATTATATTTAAAAAGTGAAATTTTAAAAAGACGATGGCAATAAATACAAATGCAGCTTGATGCCGTCATGAATACACAAAGCTGTTTTGAGGAATACTTTCTTTATAAAAACTTATAAGGAGGGAATGCCATGCGCAGCTCAGCTCAGGTTTATGAAGAAGTTGCAGAAAGATGTTCAGCATATGATAAAAAGACAAGAAGGGATTGCTTCTGCAATATAGCAGAAGGAACAAAAAGCTGTCTTAACTGCAGACATTTTTCTGATGATGAATATTGCCTGCTTGATTTGTATGACCCGATAGTGGAAAAATTGGATAATTAACAAAGCAGTTAAAAAGGGGCTGTCGCANAAAGGATTTAAGGTGTTTTTAAATCATGCTGACAAGCCTCTTTTTTTATATTCTCTTGACACCTTGATACATTGGTTGTTATACTCAAANTTGATTTTTTAATATGAGAGTTAAAGCGGTAAAGCAAAATATGTTTTACCCTGAGGAAAGGAATATAAAAATGATTAGTGCAAATAACGTAACTTTAAGACTTGGAAAAAAGGCGTTGTTCGAGGACGTAAACATAAAGTTTACCGAGGGAAACTGCTACGGACTTATAGGTGCAAACGGCGCCGGAAAGTCAACATTTCTTAAAATATTGTCAGGCGCATTGGANCCTACAACCGGTGATATAATAATGAATGCAGGAGAGAGACTTTCCGTGCTTCAGCAGGACCACTANAAATANGACGAGTATAATGTAATGGATACCGTCATTATGGGCAATGCACGACTTTATGAAATAATGAAGGAAAAGGATGCCATATATGCAAAGGAGGATTTTTCNGATGAGGATGGTGTGCGTGCATCAGAGCTTGAGGCGGAATTTGCTGATATGGACGGCTGGAATGCGGAGGCGGATGCAGCAACACTTTTAAATGGTCTTGGTGTTGATACTGATACACATTATAAAATGATGAGNGAGCTTGACGGAAACCTTAAGGTTAAGGTGCTTCTTGCACAGGCACTTTTCGGAAATCCTGACGTGCTTTTNCTTGATGAGCCTACGAACCATTTGGACCTTGANGCCATCGCATGGCTTGAGGAATTTCTTATTAATTTTGAAAATACCGTTATTGTTGTATCCCACGACAGATACTTTTTAAACAAGGTCTGCACACATATTGCAGATATAGATTATGCCAAAATTCAGCTCTATGCAGGAAATTATGATTTCTGGTATGAGTCAAGTCAGCTTATGATAAAGCAGATGAAGGAGGCAAACAAGAAGAAAGAAGAAAAAATAAAGGAACTTCAGGAGTTTATACAGCGATTCTCTGCAAATGCTTCCAAGTCAAAGCAGGCAACCTCACGTAAGAGAGCGCTTGAGAAAATTGAGCTTGACGAGATTAAGCCTTCAAGCAGAAAATACCCATACATTGATTTCAGACCTAAAAGGGAAATCGGAAATGAGGTTCTCACCGTATCAAACATATCAAAGACCATTGACGGAGTTAAGGTGCTTGACAACATATCCTTTACAATCGGCCACGATGATAAGGTTGCTTTTGTGGGACCGAACACAATAGCAACGACCACACTTTTTAAGATACTTGCAGGTGAGGAGGAACCTGATGAAGGAAGCTACAAGTGGGGAGTTACAACCTCACAGGGATATTTNCCTAAGGACAATACAAAGGAATTTGATAACGACCTTATTATTGCTGACTGGCTAGCACAGTATTCCGACGACAAGGACACCACATATGTAAGAGGCTTCCTTGGACGTATGCTTTTTGCAGGTGAGGACGGAGTGAAAAAGGTTAAGGTGTTATCAGGAGGAGAAAAGGTAAGATGCCTTCTGTCAAAGCTTATGATTATGGGTTCAAATGTGTTAATACTTGACGAACCTACAAACCACCTTGACATGGAGTCTATTACGGCGCTTAACAATGGACTTATAAAATTCCCGGGTGTTGTGCTTTTCTCATCACAGGACCATCAGTTTGTGCAGACAACTGCAAACAGGATTATGGAGCTTACAAATACGGGACTTATAGACAAGCAGACAACCTACGACGAGTATTTGGCAAGTGACGAGNTGGCAAGAAAACGTCAGGTTATGAATATGATGAGCGAGGAAGATGACTAAGCTTGTAAAAATGGCTGAAATATAAAGCAATCCGAAAGGATGTAAGAATGGTTGAAATATAAAGTAAGCCGGCAGAATTGGGAGGAAATATATGATAGACGGAAAAAAGACAATGCTTTCGGGCATGCAGTCCACAGGAATAATAACACTTGGAAATTATCTTGGAGCACTTAAGAACTGGGTAAATCTTGCAGATGAGGACGANATAAAATGCTTTTACGGNATNATGGATTTACATTCCATAACCGTGAGACAGGAGCCTGNTAATCTTAGAAAAAGTGCAAGAAATCTGTTGTTNCTTTATATTGCGGCGGGACTTGACCCTGAGAAGAACTGCATATTTTTCCAATCACATGTCCCTGCGCATCCGCAGCTTGCATGGATACTTAACTGCTACACATATATGGGCGAAATGAACCGCATGACCCAGTTTAAGGATAAGGCTGCAAAGCATGCCGATAATATAAACACAGGATTATTCACNTATCCCGTGCTTATGGCGGCAGATATACTTTTATATCAGGCAGATTATGTCCCGGTAGGTAAGGACCAGATGCAACATCTTGAGATAACAAGAGATATAGCNATGAGATTTAACGGAATATACGGCGATGTATTTACCATACCTGAAGCATACATAGGAAAAAGCGGAGCTAAAATCATGAGCCTTCAGGACCCGACGAAAAAAATGTCAAAGTCAGATGAAAATCCGAATGCAACTATCTCACTTCTTGACGATAAGGATACGGTTATGCGGAAATTCAAGAAAGCAGTCACGGATTCAGATGGATTTATAGCATATGATGATAATAAGCCGGGAATTAAAAACCTTATAGACATCTATTGTGCCGTAACAGGCAAATCCGTTGAGGACGCATTAAAAGAGTTCGACGGTCTTGGATACGGAACGCTAAAGGAGCATGTGGGAGAGGCNGTTGCAGCAGAGCTTGAACCACTTCAGCGAAGATTTAAGGAGCTTGAGCAGGATAAGGCATATGTGGATAAATGTATTAAGGAAAATGCGGAGCAGGCATCCTATTATGCAAATAAAACGCTTCGGAAGGTTATGAAAAAGGTGGGCTTTACTGAGCTTCCGAGATAAAAAACGGGCTGCTGTAGGGATACAGCAGCCCGTTTTTTATTTGATTAGCTCAATTCCAAGTACATATTCAAGTAATCGGAGTGAATTCGTCATATTTTCCTCCGATACCCCTGGGAAAGCCATATAAACCTTTGAATATTCAAGGTTAAGCCCCTTTGCAAATTCTGTGTCGCTTATGTCTATCGCATATGGATAAAATGTGTAGGAGGAATCCTGAAATTTCACTATATAATCTTCCAAAGCGTCATATTGCTCCCCTGTAAAATACAAGTCTAAGGGTTTTACTATTTCTACAAATGTACAATATTTAATGCCTGCTGCGTCACCGATAATAACGTCAAAGGTGCCTGTCTCACATGTGAGTGCAAGAGTGCTGTAATCTGTGCCGTCTTTTGAGGCTGAAACCGTATTTTTTTTGTAGTAATCATAATTAACGATATATCCTGCGGTTGCCTGTACAACATGATTTCCGGGCATGTTAAAATAGCTTAGGTAATCATCGTGAAAGGTTTTGTCAAATTCATATGCATTTAAAACCGTGTATGATAAAGCTGTAGGCCTTGAATTTTTGTAAAAAGCCATACCATAGCATAAAATTAATAAAATGCAGCATATCGGAATAATAATATGCCATTTGTAGCAATAGAAAAAATAGGAAACTCTTTCCTTTCCTGTCATGGTGCTTGTATATTCCCTATATGCGGCCTTTTTTGCAGCACGTCGTTCCTTTTTTGACATAACCGCCAGTTCTAATTTGTTTTCAAAAAATGAGCCTCTGTCAATATTTTGATGTTTATCAGATACTGTTGCGGTGTTTGAGGAAGCAGTCTCGTTTAAATTAGTCATGCTATTGTCAGGAGACTTGGTATCCTCTGATTTGTCATTGTCCACATCACTGAAAATAAGTTTATTACCCTGCCTGATAATATTTTTGCCGATATCGTTATTTTTGGTATTGCTATCATATACTTTTGTTTCTTTTATGCTGTTGTCATCA
Organism: Lachnospiraceae bacterium; assembly: GCA_014799405.1. Classification (GTDB taxonomy): domain Bacteria; phylum Bacillota; class Clostridia; order Lachnospirales; family Lachnospiraceae; genus Coprococcus_C. Next base: position 26,901 of record JAAVIA010000024.1, on the reverse strand, counting down.
ATTTTAGATTCTTTTATTATGTTGTTTTTCTTGCTGTTATCATTAATTTTTGTTTTTTTAATATTTTTCTTATTACCGTTATCTGATTTTATTTCTTTTACAGTATTTTTTTTGTTTTTTACATTTTTTTCTTCGACTTTTGTTTTCTTATTAGAAGAAACATTTTTTTGCGGATTTTTTTTCTTTTTTGTTTTCTTTTTTGACATAATTACCCTCCTTATGAAGATATTGACATTTTAACATAAGAGGCAGTATAAGTAAAATAAGTTTGCACATAAAAAACTATGCGTAATTACTAAATTTAGTTTGGAAGAATTAGCGATTTCAGGGTGTATAGTTATAATGTACCAAAAAAAAATGGAAAAAACACTTGCAAAATTGTTTAATATGCCCTATAATTACCTTGTCATTAAAAAATGACGAATACTATTGTATGGACTGACGGTTCTATAAACTAGAACAGTTCATAAAAACACATTTAAAAGGAGGGTTTTTTTGTGAAAAAAATCAAAAAGGCGTTAGCTCTTTCATTAGCTCTTGCAATGGGACTTTCACTCGTTGCTTGTGGAGACGATGATAAGAAAGACGACGGAACAACCGCAGCACCTTCAACGGAGAACAGCGGTAACGACGATAACACAGATGCACCAGCAACAGAGGATCAGCCAGTTGTATCAACTGGTATGGAGGCTCCAGATCCTTCAGGATGGGATGAGTCTAAGAAGATTTATCTTTATTCTTGGGATGATGACTTCAAGAAGAAGATGGACATTGTTATGGAAGCACATCCAGAGTACAACGATTACGTTGAGCATGTAATCCTTGGTGTTGGTGGTACTTCAGACGAGTATAAGACAGCTATTGATACTGCTCTTACAAGTGGTGACAAGTACCCAACTATGATTCCTGCTGACAACGATGTTGCTAAGTACTGGTCAGAGGATGACAGCAAGACTGCAAACCTTTATGACTTAGGCTTTACAGATGACATGCTTTCAAACGCATATGACTGTGCTATTCAGTACGGTACATACAACGGAGAGCTTAAGTGTGTGACTTGGCAGTCAACTGCAGGTTCTGTATTCTATCGTAGAGATATCGCTAAGGAAGTTCTTGGAACTGATGATCCTGCTGAAGTACAGGCAGCTATGTCTGATTGGGATAAGTTCTTCGAGACAGCAGACAAGATGAAGGAAGCTGGATACAAGATGGTATCTGGACCTACTGATGTTAAGTATGCTATTTGGGATACTCAGAGCCAGCCATGGGTAACTGATGACGGTTCTAAAGAGACTCTTACACTTGATAAGGCAGTTTCTGAGTACCTTGAGACAGGTAAGAAGATTTACGATGGTGACTATTCAAACAACACATCCATGTGGGATGGCGGTTGGGCATCAGATATGACTAATGACGGAAAGGTATTCTGCTTCTTTGGATGTCCTTGGTTTATTGGTTCTATGCAGACAAATGGTGCTACTGATGGTAACTGGGGAGCTGTTACAGGTCCTACATCTTACCACTGGGGTGGTACTTACGTTTGTGTAGGTAAGGATACTCCTAACCCAGAACTTGCTGCTTATCTTCTTTATGAGCTTACTTGCAACCCTGATATCGGTGTTAATATTACAAACAAGACTGGTGACTGTGTAAACAACAAGGAAGCTAATGCTAGACTTATCAACGGCGAGCTTGCTGCTGATAATGCTGCTGCTAAGTTCCTTGGCGGACAGAACCCTATCGAAGTTTGGGCTGCATCAGCAGAGGGTATTAACCTCAGCAACTTGACTTATCAGGATGCATCTATCAAGGCATTTATTGATGAGGCTGCAACAGCTTACAATTCAGGTGAGTTAGCTACAGTTGATGATGCTGTTAAGTATGTAGAGGACAAGTGTGCTACAGAGCTTGGTATTTCAGCTGAGTAGTATCTTGAACAATCTGATAATGTAACATCAGTACACGCATCAGTAATGTAAGTTGCTGGTGCGTGTATATTATAAAACTATTTTAGGGGGTGTCCTTACATAATGAAAAAAAATAAGACAGTTGAATACGGCAAGTACGGACTTATGTTTTTAATCCCGTTCTTTCTCGTTTTCTTAGTTTTTCAGCTGTATCCTCTTTTGTACACCTTTTATAATTCACTTGTCTATTCTGCAAAGAATGGTAGATATATGACAGAGTCATTCGGATTAGGAAACTTTACACATTATGTATTTGCAAAAACAGGCAAGGAATTTTGGCAGGCCTTTATTATAACTGCTATATTGTGGGTTTTGAATTTTATACCACAGATATTGCTTTCTCTTATTCTTGCAGCATGGTTTACTGACATTAAGGTTAAGCTTAAGGGAGGCGGTATATACAAGGTTATCATGTATATGCCTAATATCATTACTGCGGCAACAATAGCCGTTTTATTCTATAGTATGTTTGAGGTAAATGGTCCACTTACGACATTGTTCAGAAGTTGGGGCTGGTGTGGTAAAGGCGGTGTTCTCAACGGTGGTTGGGCATCACTTGGTATTATAGCTTTTATCCAGTTTTGGATGTGGTATGGTAATACGATGATAGTCCTTTGTGCAGGTATTCTTGGAATTAATCCATCCTTGTACGAGGCAGCAAGTGTAGATGGCGCGTCCTCAAAACAGCAGTTCTTTAAGATTACACTTCCACTTCTTAAGCCGATTTTACAGTACACTCTTGTAACATCAGCAATTGGTGGTTTACAGATGTACGATATTCCGCAGCTGTTTAATGATGGTGGTCCTGTTGTTAATATGAATGGTACAAACATTAATTCTACAACAACGGTTGTTATGCTTATTAAGAAGTATGTTGCAGCCGGTGGTACACAGGATTATGGTAAAGCTGCTGCGTATTCGGTAATGCTGTTTGTAATTACACTTATCATAAGCTTGTTCTTCTACAGATTAACAGCTGATAAGACAAACGATGGAAGGTAGGTGAACAAAGTGGAGGAGAAAAAAGCAACAGGCACAAGGGTATTTAGATATGTTATCTGTATTTTCCTTTGTTTCCTGTCAATATTACCGTTTTATATATTGATAATTAACTCTACGTTGAAATCAAGTGACATTCTTACCGGTATTAAGCTATTACCTGGTTCACGTTTCTTTACTAACTTTAAGGGGCTTTTGGAAGGTAGTGCAAAAACAAGTGGTGTAAACGTGCTTAAAGCAATGTTAAATTCACTTATAATTACCGTACCGGCAACAGTGTTACAGATTTATTTTGGTTCCCTCACCGCATATGCAGTTACGGTATACAATTTCAAGCTGAAAAAGTTTGCATGGGGATTCATATATGCAATTATGATGATTCCTCAGCAGGTTTCTATAGTAGGTTTCATTAAGATTTGTAACATAACTCATTTGTATGGTTCTTTCCTTGCTATGATTATCCCTGCAATGGCAGCACCTACAACTGTTTACTTCATGAAGCAGTATATGGAAACAGGTTTATCTGTTGAGATTGTTGAAGCGGCGAGAATAGATGGTTCGGGAGAGATACATACCTTTAACCGTATTGTACTTCCGATTTTGAAGCCGGCTATGGCAACACAGGCAATTTTCGGTTTCGTTGCATCATGGAATAATCTGTATACACCTTCGATTATACTTGCTACAGAAAGACAAAAGGCTACAATGCCTATGTATGTTGAGGCTTTAAAGGCAAATGACAAATCAAGAGATTGGGGTCAGATTTACTGTGGACTTTTCACTACAGTTCTTCCAATACTTGTTATGTACTTTGTTCTTTCTAAATACATTGTTGCAGGTGTGGCACTTGGTGGTGTAAAGGAATAATTTTTTCTTAAAATAAATATAATGTAGGTATCGGTATGATAGCTACATTATATTTATTTTATGGGTGAAAATTAGTTTAATAAAAAACAAATTTATAACAATTGAGGAACATAAAATGAGTGAAAGATTGGATGATAAGGAAGCAAAAAAAGAAAAGGAGCTTAATAAATATAAAAATCAGGAGCCTTTCTTAAAAAGAGCCTTGGACACATTTGGCACAATATTTGGATTGAATGTATGCTTTGTTATAGGATGTATTCCTATAATCACAATCGGTGCATCTCTTTCGGCATTATATGCTATGTGCATTAGGCTTCAGGAGGAGGAAGAGGAGACTGTTGTAGCTGGTTTTATATACGAATTCAAAAGAAGCTTTAAGCAGTCAACCGTTGCTTTTTTAGCAATTCTTTTGGCACTTTTCGTAATGTATTTTGAGTTTTTGCTTGTTAAGACGGTTCCGGGTAACATTTCTACATTTTATACGGGTGTTCTTGTGCTTGAACTTATTGTGCTTGCACTTATTGTTCCGTTTTTATTCCCGCTTATTGCAAGATATAATAATAAACTTTCCATATCAGTGAGAAATTCGATTATTCTTGCCCTGACCTACAAATGGTCATGGATTAAGGTTATGGTGGCATGGTTTGCACCTGTTGCCTTGTGTATTATATATCCGGAGATATTTGTTTATATTTGGTATTTATGGCTNTTGCTTATTTTTGGAGCTATTGCGTATGGTACAAGNGCTACCATGAGAAAAATATTTCGTTTGAATGAGGAGCGAATGGAGGAGGCTGCAAGAAGAGCTGAGGAGGAAGCACGCAAGGCTGAGGAAGAAGCTTATGAAGATGAAGAAGATATAGAAGATGANGAAGAAGATAAAGATGATAATATAGATGAACATAGTGAAAAATGACAATCATATTAAAAAAAATAGAGGAAAAAGTAAAAGTCTGTAGAATAATATAATTGTACGGACTTTTTATTTGGTTTATATATATTTTTTACATAAAAATAACAGATNCTCTTGGAGGTAGATGTTTACTATGCTTATTCGGGAAGAACAGGAAAAAAGGGAACATGATATATTAAGTCCTCATGCGTCCTTTAGTGATTTAAGCAGGGGACGTGAGAGAGATGAGTCCTTGTGTGACATCAGAACCTCATTTCAAAGAGACAGGGATCGTATTATTCATTCAAAGGCTTTTCGGAGAATGAAGCACAAGACTCAGGTTTTTTTATCTCCCGGAGGGGATCACTATAGGACGAGGCTGACTCACACACTTGAGGTTTCACAGATTGCCAGAACTATAGCAAGAGCGCTTAGACTTAACGAGGATTTGACGGAGGCTATTGCCTTAGGGCATGATTTGGGTCACACACCTTTTGGACATGCGGGCGAAAGAGCCTTAACAAAATGCACCGGCAGGCCGTTTTTGCATAATGAACAGAGTGTCCGTGTAGTTGAAAAGCTTGAGAAAAACGGACGTGGACTTAACCTTACATGGGAGGTAAGAGATGGTATTTTAAACCATAAAACCGCCTGTAAGCCGGCAACACTTGAGGGGGATATTGTAAGAATATCTGACAAGATTGCATATATTAACCACGATATTGATGATGGCATAAGGGCNGGCATACTTACCGAGGAGGCATTACCGCTTGATTGTACTGATATTTTGGGACACAGNACAAGAGACAGAATAAACAGTATTATTCATTCTATCGTGTCATGCAGTATGGACAAGGATTATATAGCCATGTCAGAGGATTGTGAGAATGCCCTTAAGGANCTTCGAAAGTTCATGTTTACNGATTTATACACAAATCCGATTGCAAAAAGTGAAGAGGGCAAGGCTGAACATGTTATTGAGATGCTTTATTCGGAGTATGTAAACGATATTTCAAAACTTCCCTCCGAATACATAAAATATATTGAGGANGGNGAGGACAGCAAAACGNTAATATGTGATTATATAGCAGGTATGACTGACAATTATGCTGTGGCAAAGGCAAAGGAACTGTTTTTGCCAAAGTCATGGGAAGGTTAGATAGAGGTAATGAAATTTGTATTATTCAGATGATATAATAGAGGAAGTCAGAAGCCGCAATGACATAGTGGATGTTATAGGCGGATATGTAAGTCTTAAAAAACAGGGTAATTCCTACTCTGCATGCTGTCCCTTTCACCATGAAAAGACACCTTCTTTTCATGTGAGTCGTGACAAACAGTTATATCACTGCTTTGGCTGTGGGGCAAGCGGAAATGTNTTTACNTTNNTAAGNGAATANGAGAANNTNNGCTTTGTGGAGGCAATGAAGTTGTTGGCGGACAGGTCGGGCATGACGCTGCCTGAGTATGAGCTNAGTCCGAAGCAAAAGGAGCAGGAGAATTACCGTACCGAATTAAAGGAGCTGAACAGAGCTGCNGCGGCATATTTCCATTATCTCCTAACAAAAACGGAACATGGAAAAAAGGCGCTTGATTATTTACATAACAGAGGACTTAATGATGACACCATAACNGCATTTGCAATGGGGTATTCGGACATTTACAATGACGACCTTTACAAATACCTTAAAAATAAAGGATACACTGACAGACAGATGGTNGACGCCGGATTGGTGGATATATATGAGGATAGGGGCGCAAATGATAAATTTTGGAACAGGGTAATGGTTCCCATACTTGACATAAATGGTAAGGTTATTGCTTTTGGAGGACGTGTTTTGGGTGATGGCAAGCCTAAGTATGTAAATACNAAGGAAACNGCNGTTTTTGATAAAAGCCGCAATTTGTTTGCAATGAATATTGCAAGACGCTCTAAACGTCGTGGAATCATAATATGTGAGGGCTATATGGATGTTATAGCCATGCATCAGGCGGGCTTTGACAATGCGGTTGCATCACTTGGAACTGCATTTACAATAGGACAGGCAAATATTATAAAGAGGTATACGGATGAGGTGTATCTTGCCTATGACAGTGACGGGGCAGGAACAAACGCAACCATGAAGGCGATAGGCATTATGCGTTCCGTCGGGATTACCACAAGGGTAATAGACATGAAGCCCTACAAGGACCCTGACGAGTTTATAAAAAATATGGGAAGGGAAGCCTATGAGGAACGTGTCCTTAACGCCTCCACAGGCATTATGTTCGAGGTGGCATGTCTTGCAGATAACTATAATCTGAAAGACCCTGAGGAGAAAACAAGGTTTACTAAGGATGTGGCAAAGAGAATCTCAGCCATTGAGGAGGTTGTCACACGTCACAGCTACATTGAGGCTGTGGCTGAACAGTACAGGCTTGATGCTGATGGCTTCAAGAGTATGGTTACGAAATACGGCACTTTAGGAATTAAAGAGACTGAGGTTACAAATAGTACACCTAAGAGAACAGCACAAAAGCAGGAGGACACAAATATGCCTGAAAGACTGCTGCTTACATGGCTTGTAAATGACACAGGGCTGTTTGAGGTGCTTTCAGGGATAATATCCGAGGAGGATTTTGTGGCAGAGGATTACAGAACCGTTGCGGATACTTTATTTTCACAGTATAGGGAAACGGGGCAGGTAAAGCCTGCTGCGATAGTAGATATGTTTCCCGATATGGACAAGCAGAGGCTTGTAGCCTCCATTTTGCAAACGGAGCTTGCCTTTGACATGACCCTTGAGGAGAGAGAAAAGGCTGTAAATGATGTTGTAAAAAGAACAAAGCTTGCAAAAATTGATTATGATATGTCTATGTGTATGAATGACATGGCAAAGCTTCAGGAGCTTATCAAGACTAAGGCTAAGATAGCAAAACTGCATATTTCATTAAAAAGTGGATAGAATATAAACACTATGGAAGGATGGAAAAATAATGGATGAAAATGTAACAAAGGATCAGGCATTGGAAGAAAAGTTTCAGGCAAAGCTTAAGGAACTTTTGGAACTTGCCAAGAAAAAGAAAAATGTCATAGAGGATACGGAGATAATCAATCATTTCAATGACTGCAAGGAAATTGAGCTGACAACGGACAGGATGATTAGCATATTTGAATTCCTTGAGGAAAATAACGTTGACGTCCTGACTATTACGGATGATGCAGATGATGAGGAGCCGGATGACGCACTGCTTGCTGTTGGTGATGAAGAAATAGACGTTGATGTTGAACATATTGATTTGTCTGTTCCTGACGGAGTGAGTATTGAGGATCCGGTAAGGATGTATCTAAAGGAAATCGGCAAGGTGCCTCTCCTCAGTGCGGAGGAGGAAATTGAGCTTGCAAAGAGGATGGAAGACGGAGATGAGGAGGCAAAGAAAAAGCTTGCCGAAGCAAACCTTCGGCTTGTTGTGAGTATTGCCAAGAGATATGTAGGGCGCGGTATGCTTTTCCTTGACCTTATCCAGGAGGGCAATCTTGGTCTTATTAAGGCTGTGGAGAAGTTTGATTACCGTAAGGGATATAAGTTTTCAACCTATGCCACATGGTGGATAAGACAGGCAATTACAAGAGCCATTGCCGACCAGGCAAGGACTATCCGTATTCCTGTACACATGGTTGAAACAATAAATAAGCTTATTCGTGTGTCGAGGCAGCTGCTTCAGGAGCTTGGAAGGGAGCCGCTTCCTGAGGAAATTGCAGAGGAGATGGATATTCCCGTTGAGAGAGTCAGAGAGATACTTAAGATATCACAGGAGCCAGTTTCTCTTGAAACACCTATCGGCGAGGAGGAGGACAGTCATTTAGGAGATTTCATTCAGGATGAGAATGTACCTGTCCCTGCGGAGGCTGCTGCATTTACACTTCTGAAGGAACAGCTTGTTGATGTGCTTGGTACCCTTACGGAGAGAGAACAGAAGGTTTTAAGACTTCGCTTTGGTCTTGATGACGGCAGAGCACGAACACTTGAGGAAGTAGGAAAAGAGTTTAAGGTTACAAGAGAGAGAATAAGACAGATAGAGGCTAAGGCTTTAAGAAAATTAAGACATCCGAGCAGAAGTCGTAAGCTCAAGGATTATCTGGAGGATAACGGCTAGTTTTTGGTGATTTATTATGTCAAATGTAAAGCTTTCAAAGCGTATGCAGACCGTTGCGGATTTAGTGGATGAGAAAAGTGTCGCTGATATTGGCTGCGACCATGCCCATGTGGCAATATGGCTTGCTATGCACGGCGTTAAAAATGTCGTGGCAATGGATATAAAAAGCGGACCGCTTAAAATCGCAGAGAAAAATGTCAGGGCATACGGATTGGAGAATATTATAAAGGTAAGACAGTCCGACGGCATGTCAGGACTTAATTTAGGGGAGGCTTCATGTGCTATAATTGCCGGAATGGGCGGTGAGCTTATAACAAAAATTCTTGATAAAGGAAGAACGCACCTCAATAAGGGTATACACCTTATCCTACAGCCTCAATCTGAAATACATAAGGTACGTGAGTTTTTACTTAAGAACAATTATATTATTACCAAGGAAAAAATGCTTGTTGAGGAAGAGAAATTTTATAATGTAATGAAAGCGCTTCCTGCCACAGAGGCAGATAGTGTAAGAAAAATACCATACTCTGAGCTTGAAATCATGTACGGACGGATTTTGCTTGAGGAGAAAAATATTGTGCTGAAATGTTTTCTTACAGACGAAAAGCGTAAGCTTTCTGACATAAAGGACAGACTTAAGGGTGTATATACACCCTCATCGTCTCATAGATTAGATATGATAGGTCAGGAAATTGCATTTATAAATCAGGCACTTGAAATGCTGTAACAAATTTGGTTTTGTTGGAGGAAATACATGCTTTGTAAGGATATTATAAGAATACTTGAGGCACAGTCACCGTCGGAATATGCCGAGGATTGGGACAATGTGGGACTTCTTGTGGGACGTAAGAATAAAAATATAAAAAAAATAATGCTTGCGGTGGATGCTACATATGAGGTCTGTCAGGCTGCCGTGGAGGGCGGTGTTGATATGCTCATTACCCACCATCCTATGATTTTTTCCAAAATGGACAGAGTAAATGATGATACGATTCTTGGCAATAAGGTCCTTTCCCTCGTTGAGGCAGGTATCGTCTGCTATGCAATGCACACTAATTTTGATACGAAGGGTGGTATGGCAAAGGAGGCGGCAGCCATGCTCAGACTTAAAAATGCAGAGGTTCTTCAGGAAACACATAACGGCGAGGGCTTGGGGCAAATTGGAATTTTAAAGGATGCCGTACCCCTTGATGAGCTTGCATGTGTTGTCAAGGAATGCTTTGACATTGAAAAGGTAATGGTGTATGGTAAGGCTGATAAGCCGGTTGAAAAGATAGCCATATGTCCGGGTTCAGGGAAAAGTGTTATAAAAACAGCTATAGAAAAGGGTGCTGATTGTCTCATAACGGGGGATATAGGACACCATGAAGGCTTGGATGCCCTTGAACTGGGGCTTACCATTATAGATGCGTCACACTACGGTATTGAAAAGCTTTTTATGACATTTATGTATAACTATCTGAAGGACTTTTGTCCGGATGTTGAGCTTTCTATTGCAGATGTGGGAGCACCGTTCCGTGTAATTTAGAAAGGGGGATTTTATGGAAAAAATTGATGTTACCGTTGAAGGAAATACATACAGCATTGACAGATTTTCAACAATTGAGGATTTTATAAAGCAGTACATGCCAAAGGAATATCTTAAAATCATATTGGCGTTTCGAGATAAAAAGCTCTGCGAACTTAGAACTATTTTAGATAAAAGCTGTGAGCTTGAATTTGTTACTGCAACAAGTGTTATCGGATATGACACCTACAGACGAAGTCTGAAATTTCTTATGCTTAAGGCATTTTCAGATATTTTGGGAGGCTTTACAAAATCAAGAATTAATATAATGTACACCTTGGGCAAGGGACTTTACTGCAAGTTTATCGGCGATGAGGTGGCTGTTGATAATGAGCTGATTTGCAGAGTTAAGGAGCATATGCTTGAGCTTGTTGATAAAAATATTGATTTTATAAAAGAGAGCGTAACAACCGATGAGGCTATAAAACGTTTTAAAAAGCAAGGTATGGCTGACAAGGAAAAGCTGTTTTCCTTTAGGCGTGTTTCAAAGGTTAATATATACAATCTGGACGGCTATGAGGACTATTTTTATGGTTATATGGTTCCGTCCACCGGTTATCTTAAATATTTTGATTTACTTTTGTATGACGAGGGCTTTTTGCTTATGTGCCCGTCTAAGGAACAGACGGATGTAATTCCCACGTTTAAGCCACAGGAAAAGCTTTTCAATGTGCTTAAAACCTCGGATATGTGGAGTAAGATGCTTGACGTGGACAATGTCGGCGATTTGAATGAGACGATAACAAAGGGAGATATACGAGAGCTTATGCTTGTGCAGGAGGCTCTTATGGAAAAGCAGATTGCCCAGATTGCTGACATGATTTTGCAGGGAAACAAGAAGATTGTCCTTATTGCAGGACCAAGCTCATCGGGCAAGACTACGTTTTCACACAGATTAAGCGTGCAGCTTAGGGCGCACGGTTTGAGACCGTATCCGCTTGCACTTGATAATTATTTTCTTGAACGAGAGCTTACCCCTAAGGATGAAAATGGAAATTATGATTTTGAGTGCATTGAGGCTATGGACCTTAATCTGTTTAATTCCGATATGATAAAGCTTCTTGATGGGGAGGAAATACAGGTACCTACCTTTAACTTTACCATCGGGAAAAAGGAATATAAGGGGAAAACGCTTAAGCTGAATGACGGAGACGTCCTTGTTGCAGAGGGGATACATGCATTAAATCCGCTTATGACAAGCAAGCTTCCTGATGAAAGCAAGTTTAAGGTTTATATAAGCGCACTCACACAGCTTAATATTGATGAGCATAACAGGATTCCTACAACCGACGGAAGACTTATAAGGCGTATTGTGAGAGATGCAAGAACAAGAGGAAACGATGCAAGGGCTACAATCGGTATGTGGCCTTCTGTAAGACGGGGCGAGGAAAAGTATATTTTCCCATTTCAGGAGCAGGCGGATGTTATGTTTAATTCCGCACTTATATATGAGCTTAGCGTTATTAAACAGTTTGCCGAACCGCTTTTGTTTGCCGTTCCGAGAGATTGCCCTGAATATTATGAGGCAAAAAGGCTTCTCAAGTTTTTAGATTACTTTTTGGGACTTGATGTTACGAATGTACCTGACAATTCCATATTGAGGGAGTTTGTTGGGGGAGGCTGTTTTGATTTGTAGTTTTGTTTTTTGATGCAAGTCGGACTGTAAGCCGGGTTATGTCGAGAGTGATTATCTATCTAGGCATCATGTTACCATGATGCTCAAGCGACCTACCTAAAGACCCAGCGGGCAACTGCATTGTCTTATGTTTGGTCTTGCTTCGGATGGGGTTTACAGAGCCTGTACTGTTACCAGCACAGCGGTGAGCTCTTACCTCGCCTTTCCACCCTTACTAATATAATAATTAGCGGTATATTTCTGTTGCACTAGCCTGGGAGTTACCTCCACCGGACGTTATCCGGCATCCTGCCCTATGAAGCCCGGACTTTCCTCACCTGCCAAATGGCAGCCGCAACCACTCATCCGGCTTGCACCGGACTTAGATTAACATATTTGTAAATTTGTTTCAAGACTATAAAAAAATAAAAAAGGAGATATGTTTATGGACGCATTGGAATGTATTAAAACAAGAAGAAGTGTAAGAAGATACACAGAAGAGGTTATTTCAAAGGAAACAATGGATGAAATAATTGACATAGCAAAGATGGCGCCTACATGGAAAAATTCGCAGACACTAAGATATGTGGTTGTTTCTGACAGAGCGCTTATAGATAAAATTAAGGATGAGTGTATTCTTTCCCATGAGGGAAACGGAAAAACACTTGCATCCTGCAATACTCTTGTGGTGCTTGCTCAGGTAAACGGAAGATGCGGATATGAGAGAGACGGAAGCTTTACAACCTCAAAGGGCGCAGGCTGGGAGATGTTTGATGCAGGAATTGCGGCACAGACATTTTGTCTGGCAGCACATGAGAAGGGCTATGGTACATGTATAATGGGTATTTTTGATGATAAAAAGGTTGCCGAGGCGGTATCGCTTCCTGAGGGACAGACCGTGGCAGCCCTTATTTCCATAGGAAGACCTAAATTTATACCTGACCCTGTACCAAGAAAGGAAACAGGGGAGTTAGTTAAATATATGTAATTATTTTTTACGGGTGATAAATATGATAAACGGACGAACAAGTCAGATAATTAACAGACTGATAAATAATATAGAAAACGGCCAAAGCGTACCTCTTTCCACGGGAAAGGTCATGGTAAACAAGGATGAAATGTTGCTTATGCTGCGTGAGCTTGAAAGCGTTGTGGAGGGTGAGCTTAAGGTTTACCGTGACGTAAATGACAGAAAGGGTAAAATAATTACCGATGCAAAAAAGGAAGCAGAGAGCATTATTTATGAGGCAGAGCAGACTGCAAGCAGAATAAGGGTGACAAAGCGTGTGTCCACGATTGGAGGAGGCTTTAGGGCGGACAAGCTTGATAATGAAGATAAGATGGCTCTTAGGACTGCAACTGACATATATGCTGCGTCGCTTATATACACTGACGAGATGCTTACGGAGGTAAATGACCTGCTGTCTCAGGCGTATGACTACGTGAACCGGCAATACGGACGAATGTTAAGCGACCTAGAGCAGAAGGCGAATATTATTGCCAATAATAAGGCGGAGCTTATGACTAATTTGAAGGAGCTGAGCCGCGAGGACAGATACGAGCAGATACTTGAGCTTGCACAGCTTTTGTCAAATGAGCTTTACAGTGAGCGTCAGAAAATGAAGGAAATGGAATATGAGGGTGGGCGTAATGAGAAAAAAGCTTTGTCCGCTCAGGAAGATACTGTCAAAAAAGAAACTTTCAAAGAAAATGCCGTCAGAGAAAGTGCCGCCAAAGAAGATGCTGTCAGAGAAAATGTTTCCAAAGAAAATGTCGCCAAAGAAGATGCCGTCAGAGAAAATGCTGCCAGAGAAAGTGCTGTCAAAAAAAATACAGTTAAAGAAAATACTGAAAAAGTCAGTACAAAGAAAGAATATGATCCTGAGGAAGATTCAGCCTTTGCCAGTGTAAAAACACAGCGCTTACCGGTAGAGGATGTAAAGAAGGCAAAAGCCGAAAATCGTGACGCATCTCAGAATGTAAACACAGTACGTATGGAAAGGTAAAATTTATGATATTTAGCTATAAAAGACCTGTAAACTATTATGAGACAGACAAGATGGGCATTGTTCATCATTCAAATTATGCACGGTATTTGGAGGAGAGCCGTATTGAAATGCTCAAATTTTATGATATGCCCTTTGATATGATAGAGGAAATGGGTTATATGATACCCGTGCTTGATTTGAAATGCTCCTTTAAAGAACCTGCCAGATTTGGCGAAACGCTGATTGTAGTCCCCAAAGTTGAGCAGGTAACGGCAGTGAGATTTTACATTTCATATGTTATTTATGATGAAACAATGACCCACGTAAAGCATGTGGCCGAAACGTCACACTGCTTTTTGGATAAAAGCTTTAATATAGTAAGTTTAAAAAGGAAAGAGCCGAAGCTTTATGAAAAGCTTCTTGCAACGATGGGAGGACAACAGAATGCTTAAAATAGAAAAAAATAAGATGGGATTTTCCTGTGAGGTTTTTCCTCCGAAAAGGAACGATGATATATACGAAATATATAGGACGCTTGATGAAATCAAGCTTATTAAGCCTGATTTTATAAGCGTTACCTATGGCGCAGGAGGAAGCAACAGTAAGAAAACTGCTACAATTGCAGCGTACATACAAAATATATGCGAGGTGGAGGCAATCGCACACATAACGGCCGTTGGCATGGATGATAATCTGCTAACCTCACTGCTTTTCGAATTAAAGAAAAAGGGTATAGATAATGTGTTGGCGCTTCGTGGTGACAAGCCTAAACTTATGTCTGATGAGGAGTTTGAAAACAGAAAATATAAATATGCAAAGAATCTTATACCTGAGATAAGAAGCAGGGGCGATTTTTTTATTGCTGCTGCCTGCTATCCTGAAGTACACCCTGAATCATCAAACAGGGAGGAGGACATAAGGTATTTAAAGGATAAAGTTGACACGGGTGTTGATTGTCTTGTAACCCAAATGTTTTTTGACAATAAGGTGTTTTATAAGTTTATGGATGACATAAAAAAAGCAGGGATAGATGTTCCTGTGCTTGCAGGAATTATGCCTGTCACAACAGCAAAGCAGCTTGGAACAAGCGTTACGCTTTCAGGCTCGTCAGTGCCAAATGAGCTTAGTCAGATGATTGCAAAATATGGAAATAATGCCGAAGATATGAAAAAGGCAGGCATAGAATATGCCGTGGCACAGATAGATGACTTGAAGAAAAACGGTATGGATGGAGTACACCTTTACACCATGAACAAGGCTGACGTGACAATGGCTATATATGAAGCTGTAATGTAATTAAAAAACCGTTTGAAGCTGTTGATACTTGAGTTGCTGGCTTCAAACGGTTTTTTATTTACAGTATAAGCTTCATTATATTGTCGGCTTTATTACGCTCTTGCGCTTGTTCTTTTTGTTCTCGTAAAGCGCCTCGTCCGCATTATGCAAAATCTCCTCGATAACAAGGGTAGGGGAACACGTAAATGTGGTTATACCTACGCTCACATCAATATAATATGGCTTGTCACAGATCTCATTAAGATTTTTGGAAAGCTCCGCAATTTTTTGTCTTATCTCGGTAGGTCTTTCAGAATTATCCAAAAACGAAAATGCAACGAATTCGTCACCGCCAATACGTCCTATAATATCCTCAGAGTCAAAGCTGTTTTCAAGTATGTTTGCAATGCTCTTTATAGCAAAATCACCGTTGTTGTGACCGAAATTATCATTTACCTGTTTTAAGTTATCCATGTCTGCAAATACAACCATTGCAAGTTTACCCTCATTGTATTGGGAGTTGACCTGTGCCTGAACGCTGTCAAGAAAGCCGCGTCGGTTGTTTATTCCCGTAAGGGCATCGGTTATGGAGAGTTTATTTAACAGCTCATTCTTGCTATTTAATTCGCTTGCAGATACGGCAAGTTTTTTCTGTATGGAAAGCTGTTGCTTCATAAGCGATATAAAATTAAGTGATATGGAAAGCTGTAAGCTTTCAGGGTAAACGCTTTCAAAATGTTCTATATCAGGCTCGCATACAAATAAGCCGTATTGTACGCTGTTGGTAAAGAGAGGGGTTACAACCAATGTCTTTCTTCTGTCGTTTGAGGTATAATCATTGAAAAATACCTTGTTTGAGGAAATAATCCTGTTGTCTCCCGTCAGGTATGTTATTTTACCATTTTCCTGACATGCCTGAAGATAAAGAGTGTTCGGTATTTTCCATGAACCATTTGGAAGCAGCATTACCGGCTCGCCATATATGTAAATATATGCACTTTTAAACTGTGCGTCATAGAGCTTTTCCATTATAAGGTTAAAGCAGGATTCTCCATCTGTGCTATATGTAAGTGTATCTCTTGTTATGTACAGTGATGACCAAATGCTTGATTTGTGGTGCTTTACTTTTGTGTATAGCTTGTTTGAGGTGTAGAATAAAAATTTCTCATACATATTTGTAAAAAGCTGTGATATGGTGCTCGTTTTTTTATCCTCGTTTGTTAAAGCAATAAGAAGGTTCTTAAGCTCCTTAAGTGTGTAAAGAAATTTATCATTACTGAAAAATAGGGCAACAACAGATGTGTCCAAAAGCTTTTCAAGTTCTGAGCAAATATATTCAGTATTAAAATCAAAATCGCCGGTTTTGAAAATCGGGTCAAGAATGTTGTCCAAAAACGGGCGTATGGTTTTAATTAAATTGTCATAATAAAAGGTTTTACTGTAATTGGAATACATATAGTTTATTATGATTTCCTTTATATTTTGGTAATCATCGGTTTTGCCAAGTGTAATTCCCTTGTTAATTATGCCGTTAAGTGCAAAGTCTGCACAACCGCAGGAGGACCGCACAATAAGACTTGAGTTTAATATGCTTACCTCTGTCTTTCCCTTTGTGATAAGATTTATAGCCTCCTTAACAGACTGATATCCCATATCTATAATACTGTTATGAACGGTTGTGAGAAGCGGGTTTAGTACGGTTGATACAGGAGAGTCATCATAACCTGTTACAAGAATATCCTTGCCTATTTCGAGACCTCTTGCTTTTATTGCACTGTATCCGCCGATTGCCATTTGGTCGTTTGCAAATACAATTGCCTCAAGGTCAGGATTTCTATCCAAAAGGTCATTTACGATATCCTCCGTAAATTCAGAAAAATTGCCGTATACTATTCTGTTATGGTTGACCTCAATTCCGTTTTCCCGAAGAACATTGCAGTATGTGTTAAGGCGGTCATTGGCGTCTGCATTTTCCTTACGACCGCTTACCATTCCGATTTTGGTTTTGCCGTGTACTTTGATAAGGTGCTCCACAGCTTCACGCATACCGGTTCTTCCCTCCGTGTAAAGATAAGGATAGCCGGGAATCTCAATTTCAATTGTAAGAATAGGAATATCAAAATTTTTTAGGAAGGCAAGCATATCATTTTCAGACAGAAAGCTTCCTATGGAACCTATAGAAACAATAAGTGCATCCAATGTGTGCTTTGACGCATAGTAGAATATGGAGTTATACTGATAATCAAAACGTGCATTTTTTGGATCGTTATAAGATGCATTCATGTACATGCCCGGAAAAACAACAAGATTTACGTCAAGCTCTTTTGCGGCATAATCAACACCTTTACAAATCTCGTATGCGTAATCGTTGTCAAGATGACATGTAAAAAAGCCGATATTCAATCTTTTTTTGCTTTTACTCATATGTGTTTTCCCCCTTAAAGTTACTAAAATACCCCAATAAAAACATATGAATATTTTACCATATCTGTAATTTTATATCAAGAGAGACGAGTATAAATCCTCCGTCGCACTTTACAAACTGTTCTATTTCAACTATAATATAGAACGCAGTTTTATATAAATTTATATTATTAATATGAGACGCAATTTTATATAACATATTCAGGAGGAATAAGCGATGGATTACAAGAAGGCGGGCGTTGACATTGAGGCAGGATACAGGTCAGTCGAGCTTATGAAGGAGCATATAAAAAAGACTATGAGACCGGAGGTGCTTACAAATATCGGAGGCTTTTCAGGTGCGTTTTCAATTGAAAAGCTTAAGTCCATGGAAAATCCGGTCTTGGTTTCAGGCACAGATGGCGTGGGAACAAAGATTAAGCTTGCGTTCATTATGGATAAGCACGATACAATAGGTATTGACTGCGTGGCAATGTGTGTAAACGATATAGCCTGCGCTGGAGGAGAGCCGCTTTTCTTCCTTGATTATATAGCCTGCGGTAAAAATTATCCTGAGAAAATCGCTTCAATTGTAAGCGGTGTTGCAGAGGGCTGTGCCCAATCGGGAGCAGCGTTAATAGGCGGAGAAACAGCGGAGCATCCGGGTATGATGCCTGAGGATGAATATGACCTGGCAGGCTTTGCAGTGGGCGTTGTGGACGAGAAGGATTTAATAACAGGTAAGAATATAAAGCCGGGTGATACCATTATCGGTATTGCATCATCAGGTGTTCACAGCAATGGATTTTCTCTTGTGAGAAAGGTGTTTGACATGACAAGAAGCTCACTTGAGACATATTATGACGAGCTTGGAAAAACTCTTGGAGAGGCACTTCTTGCACCTACAAGAATATATGTAAAGGCTCTTAGGAGCGTAAAGGAAGCAGGGGTAATCATAAAGGGTTGCAGCCATATTACAGGTGGAGGATTTCAGGAAAATGTTCCCCGTATGCTTCCAGAAGGAATTACTGCTGTTGTAAGGAAGGATTCCTATGAGGTGCCTGCCATATTTAAGCTTCTTGCTAAAGAAGGCAGCATAGAGGAGGACATGATGTACAACACCTACAATATGGGTATCGGAATGATGCTTGTTGTTGACAGTGCAGATGCGGATAAAACAATAGATGCACTTGCAAAGGCAGGGGAGACAGCCTATGTAATCGGCGAGACAAAAGCAGGTGAAAAGGGAGTAGAAATATGCTAAAGATTGTAGTTATGGTATCGGGTGGCGGCACCAATTTACAGGCAATTATAGATGGCATTGCAAAGGGTGATGTTAAAAATGCACAGATTGCGGGAGTTATAAGCAATAATTATGGAGTTTATGCCCTTGAGAGGGCTGCAAAAGCGGGTATAGATTCATGTGTGGTTTCACCTAAGGATTTTACTGACAGGGAAAACTTCAATGATGCCCTCCTTGCCAAGGTAAAGGAGTACAGTCCTGATCTTATTGTTCTTGCAGGATTTTTGGTTGTTATACCTGAGAAGATGATAGATGAATATGAGAACAGAATTATAAATATTCATCCGTCACTCATACCCGCCTTTTGCGGAACGGGCTATTATGGGCTTAAGGTTCATGAGGCGGCACTTTCAAGAGGAGTTAAAATAACTGGAGCAACCGTCCATTTCGTTGACAAGGGAACGGACACGGGCCCTATCATTATGCAGAAGGCAGTTGAGGTTAAAGAAGGAGATACACCTGAAATACTTCAGAGGAGAGTTATGGAGGAGGCGGAGTGGAAGCTCCTGCCTGCGGCAATAAACAAAATTGCAAATGAATATTAAATTAAAATAGCGGAAGGAGTAGTACCATGAATGTACTTATTGTAGGAGGCGGCGGAAGAGAACACGCCATAGCAGCAAAATGCAGTGAGAGTAAGAGAGTGACAAAGCTTTATGCGGCGCCTGGAAATGCAGGCATAGGAAGTCTTGCCGAGTGTGTGGATATTTCCGTTATGGACGGTGAGGCGCTGGTTAAATTTTCAAAAGAAAAAAACATTGATTTGGCAATAGTAGGTCCTGATGACCCACTTGTGGCAGGTGTTGCAGATTGTTTTAGAGCCGCAGGTATAAAAGTGTTCGGACCTGCAAAAAATGCTGCTATAATAGAAGGCTCAAAGGCATTTTCAAAGGAGCTTATGAAAAAATATAATATTCCTTCAGCAGCGTATGAGGTTTTTGACAATGCGGATGACGCCATAAAATATCTTGAGACAGCTAAGATGCCTATCGTTTTAAAGGCAGATGGTTTGGCTCTTGGAAAGGGCGTTCTTATATGTAACAATCTTGAGGAGGCGAAGGAGGGCGTTAAGACCCTTATGCTTGACAAGCAATTTGGTTCTGCAGGAGATAAAATCGTAATAGAGGAGTTTATGACCGGCAGGGAGGTTTCAGTACTTTGTTACTGTGACGGAACCCACATTAAGCCTATGGCATCTGCACAGGACCACAAGAGGGCAAAGGACGGAGACAAGGGTTTAAATACCGGAGGAATGGGTACATTTTCACCAAGTCCTTTTTATACCGAGGATATTGACAGGTTCTGTATGGAGCACATTTACCAGCCTACAATGGATGCAATGAAAAAAGAAGGCAGGGATTTTGTGGGAATACTTTTCTGTGGGCTTATGCTCACTGAGGAGGGACCTAAGGTATTGGAATACAATGCAAGATTTGGTGACCCTGAGGCACAGGTTGTACTTCCACGTATGAAGAACGATATTATAGATGTTATGGAGGCATGTATAGACGGAAGGCTTGACGAGATAGAGCTTGTCTTTGAGGATAAGGCGGCAGTGTGCGTTGTTCTTGCGTCAGACGGGTATCCTGAGCATTATGAGAAAGGATTTCCAATCAGCGGCCTTGAGACCTTTGATGACAAGGAGGACTATTATGTTTTCCATGCGGGAACAAAGCTTGATAATGGTAAAATAGTAACAAATGGAGGACGTGTACTTGGCGTGACTGCAAAAGGTGAAACTTTGACCTTGGCAAGGGAAAATGCTTATAGAGCTACAGAATGGATAAGCTTTGAAAATAAGTATATGCGTCATGATATTGGAAAGGCTATAGATGAACAGTAGAATGATTATTTCGATTGATTTTGGCAGCAGTGAAGCTATTTATATGCAGCTTCGAAATCAAATAATAATTGGAATTGCACAGGAGCAGATAAAGGAGGGGGATTCTCTGCCATCTGTAAGGCAGCTTGCTGATGAGCTGGGTGTAAATATGCACACGGTGAATAAGGCATATTCTCTGCTTAAGGAGGATGGATATCTCACTCTTGACAGAAGAAGGGGAGCCGTGGTGAATGTTTCCGTGGATACAAAGATAAGGCACATAGAGAGCATGAATGTGGGCATGAGAATGATGGTTGCCGAGGCGATATGTAAGGATATAAGCCTTGCGGAAATGCATCAGATTATTACAGATATGTATAAGGAATTTGGTGGGAATGAAAATGGAGGTAAGCTATGAAACTCGAATATACGGAACAGGCGAAAGAGGTATTGGATATTGCGGAGCAAACTGCCAAGGCAATGAAACACAGCTATGTGGGAACGGAGCATCTCCTTTTTGCCATGATAGAGAGCAATAATGGTACTGCGTGGAAGATTCTCACAAAAAACGGAGTGGATATAAATACAGTAAGATCATATTTAAAGGCGAGCCAGCAGATTTCCAAGAGTAAGGTGAACGGAGAGGATGCATATTCCATGAGGCTTAAAAAGGTATTGGAACATGCACAGAAGGAAGCCATAAAGCTTAAGAGTGACAAAATAGGAACGGAGCATCTGCTTATTGCAATGCTCAAGATGGAGGATATAGTAGCTACAAGACTTTTAAACTCCATGTCCATAAATACACAGAAGGTATATGTTGACCTTATGGTTTCGTGTGGTGCTGACGGCAATATTGCAAAGAAGGAATTTGCTTCCGCAAAAAATTCAACTGCAAAAAAGAAATCACCTACGCCTGCACTTGACCAATACAGCCGTGACCTCACAAGGGCTGCCAGAGAGGGTGTTGTTGACCCTGTTGTCGGAAGAAACAGTGAGATGGAACGGGTGATGCAGATACTTTGCAGGAGAATGAAAAACAACCCTTGTCTTGTGGGAGAGCCGGGTGTCGGTAAGACTGCTGTTGTTGAGGGGCTTGCACAGCTTATTTCAACAGGAATGGTGCCGGAGCTTCTTTTAGGTAAGAGGATTTTAAGTCTTGATTTATCGGGAATGGTTGCAGGCTCAAAATACAGAGGCGAGTTTGAGGAGAGAATTAAAAAGGTTATAGCTGAGGTTAAGGCAGACGGAAACATTATACTGTTTGTTGATGAGCTTCATACGATTATAGGTGCCGGTGGCGCAGAGGGTGCAATTGATGCATCCAACATTTTAAAGCCTGCGTTGTCTCGTGGTGAGATACAGATGATAGGCGCAACCACAAGGGTTGAATATAGAAAATACGTGGAAAAGGATGCCGCTCTTGAGAGAAGGTTCCAGCCGGTGTATGTTGAGGAACCTACCAATGAGGAAACGGTTGAAATACTGAATTGTCTTAAGGAAAAGTACGAGGAGCATCACGGAGTAACCATATCCGATGAGGCTATAAGCGCTGCCGTTGAATATTCAACAAGATATATAAATGACAGATTTCTGCCTGACAAGGCTATAGACCTTGTTGATGAGGCGGCATCAAGGAAGAAGCTTGGACTTTTTTCTGGAAACAAGACTATTTACCGCATTGAGGAGGAGCTTAAAATGCTTGATGCGGATATCGAGGAGGCTCTTGCAGGCGGGGAGCTTGAGCAGGCGTCTCAGATAAAGAAGCAGATAGCCAAGCTGAATAAAAAGCTTGCAAGGGAAAAGGATAAAATAAAGGCGTCAGAGAAATCAGACATTGTGGTGGATGCAGATGCGGTTGCTTCTGTTGTTTCCGTGTGGACAAAAATACCTGTTACAAGGCTTACGCAGAGTGAGCAGGAAAAACTTCTCAGCCTTGAAAAAACACTCCATAAGAGAGTTGTCGGACAGGAGGAGGCTGTGGATGCCGTTGCAAAGGCAATAAGACGTGGGCGTGTAGGGCTTAAGGATCCTAAAAGACCGATTGGTTCATTTTTGTTTTTAGGACCTACTGGTGTTGGAAAGACTGAGCTTTCAAAAGCGCTTGCGGAGGCTGTTTTTGGTGATGAAAAAGCACTTATAAGGGTTGATATGTCAGAATATATGGAAAAGCACAGTGTGTCTAAAATGATTGGCTCACCTCCGGGATATGTTGGCTTTGACGAAGGAGGACAGTTAAGTGAGACTGTCAGAAAAAATCCTTACTCTGTCATTTTGTTCGACGAGATAGAAAAAGCGCATCCTGATGTGTTTAACATTCTGCTTCAGGTTTTGGATGACGGACACATTACGGACTCTCACGGACGAAAAACCGATTTCAAAAACACCATTATCATTATGACAAGTAATGCGGGAGCGCAGAGAATCATTGACCCTAAACGATTGGGCTTTTCAAGCGGAAGCTCCGAGGAAAAAGACCATAACGAGATGAAGAATAACGTTATGGAGGAGGTAAAGCATATGTTTAAGCCGGAGTTCATTAACAGAATTGATGACATAATTGTGTTTAGAACTCTCACAAAAACAGATGTTAAAAATATTACCGCACTTATGCTTAAGGAGCTTAAAACAAGGGTTAAAAAGCAAATGGACATATCAATCACATACGGAGATACACTTAAAAACTTTATTTTTGAAAAGGGCTACGACAAGAAATACGGTGCCAGACCGCTTAAGCGTTCCATACAAAATGAAATTGAGGATAAGCTTGCTGAGGAAATACTTGGAGGCAAAATTTCAAGAGGTGACAAGGTAAGTATCTCAGCAACGGAGGGAAAGGTGGTTTTTAACAAAAAATAATTTTTAAGAATAAAAGCACACTATTATAAAGGACACAATTTTTTACGTTTTTTAATAAAGAATTATGTAGATAAAAAACAAGATATATTGTATAATGTATTTATGATTAAGCTTATGTCGTTTTAAGCTATTAAATACTATGGAGGAACGGAAAAATGGCGGTTGTTGACGAGTTAATTCGCGAGGAATCAGGCACACTTAGTTTTGGTAATTATGAAATCAAACAAAAGACAAAAAAGGACGGATTTAACTTTAACGGAGATATTTATAAGATAAAAACCTTTAATGAGATTACAAAGCTTGAGAGAAACGGTATGTTTGTTTATGAATCGGTACCAGGTACGGCGGTTCATGGCTTTAAGGCAACCGATAAAGCCGTAAGCCTTGTTGTCGAGGGCAATGAGGATGCACAGGTGACCCTTGAGCTTGAAGCAGAAAAGGAATATAAGATACATATTGATAAGGTGTATGTAGGAAAGCTTAAGACCAATCTTGGCGGCAAGCTTAACATGAGTGTTGAGCTTGGACCGGGTAAAAAGGTAGACATATTAGTGGAGAAGATGTAGTGGCAAAGGAAAAACAGATATTTTTCTGTAAGGAATGTGGCTATGAATCCGCAAAGTGGCTTGGACAGTGTCCGGGTTGTAAGTCTTGGAATGCATTTGTAGAGGAAAAAGTTAAGGTAGGCGCAAAACATGCCTCGGTTGTCAGGGAGGCGGTTGCGCCTACAAGTATTTTAGAGGTAACCACAGCAGATGAAAGCCGCATAAAAACAGGAATATTAGAATTGGACAGAGTACTTGGAGGAGGCATAGTTCGTGGCTCCCTTGTTTTGGTTGGAGGAGACCCGGGTATCGGTAAATCCACCATATTACTTCAGATGTGCCGAAACCTTGTACAGCAGGAGCAGACGGAGGTGCTTTATGTGTCGGGCGAGGAGTCACCATCACAGATTAAGATGAGGGCAGAACGGCTTGGCAGTTTTTCAAAGGACATGATGCTGCTCTGTGATAATGATATGGATAACATTTCTACGGCAATAACAAAAAGCTTGGCTAAGGTTGTTGTTATTGACTCTATTCAGACTATGCTTGTGGAAGAAATAGGCTCTGCACCGGGAACGGTTACACAGGTAAGAGAGGTAACTGCACGTCTTATGCAGCTTGCAAAGCAAAATAATATTGCTGTCTTTATTGTCGGTCACGTTACAAAGGAGGGAACTGTTGCAGGACCGAGAACTCTGGAGCATATGGTTGATTCGGTTTTATATTTTGAGGGAGACCGAAATAATGGCTTTAGAATTTTAAGGGGCGTAAAAAACAGATTTGGTTCCACAAATGAAATAGGTGTCTTTACCATGACGGATAAAGGTCTTGAGGAGGTTGAAAATCCTTCACAAATGATGTTAAACGGAAGACCTGAGGGGGTGTCGGGTTCGGTTGTTGTTTCTTCCATAGAAGGAACGAGAAGCATACTTGTGGAGCTTCAGGCACTTGTGTGTCAGACAAACTTTAATATGCCGAGACGTACCTCTGTAGGTGTGGATTTTAATAGGGTTAATCTTATAACCGCAGTTATGGAAAAAAGGGTTGGCATGAATTTATGGGGCTTTGACGCCTATGTCAGCATAGCAGGAGGAATGAAAATAAGCGATCCAGCCATAGACCTTGGCATTGCATTTGCAATAGCTTCAAGCATGAATAATAAGCCTGTAGGTGATGATGTAATGATTATAGGAGAGATTGGACTTGCAGGCGAAATAAGAGGCGTGACAAATGTTATGCAGCGGGTTTTGGAAGCGGCAAAGCTTGGCTTTAAAAAATGTATCATACCGAAATCAAATTATGACAAAGCGATGGATAAGCTTAATATAGATATTATGTGCGTCTCCAATCTTTCTGAGGCGTTGGGACTTATAGGGTGATTCACAATTGACAAAAAACTATAAATGCTTTAGGAGAACAATATGTATATAGACGAAAAGAGAGTTTTGAATGTATTTAAAAGATATACGGATGCCTATGACAGCAATAATGCAAAAATTAAATTAAAGGTGGAGCACACATACAGGGTGGCAGGCTTATGTAGGGAAATTGCTGTGTCGGAGGGGTTGGATTTGGAGGATGTGGCCCTTGCATGGCTTATGGGTATGCTCCATGATATAGGAAGATTTGAGCAGATAAAAAGATACAATACATTTTCGGATGCAGCATCTGTTGATCATGCAATGCTTGGGGCGGACATTCTTTTTAAGGAAGGAAAAATAAGGGATTATATAGATGATGATAAGGAGGATAAGCTTATTGAAACTGCCATAAGGCAGCACAGCTTATACAGAATAGATGAGAATTTAAGTGAACGCACTAAGATTTTTTGTAATATTTTGCGTGATGCGGATAAAATAGACATACTTAAGGTTTTTTCCGAAACCTCAATGGAGGAGATTTATGACGCAACCCATGAGGAGATATATACATCTGAGGTTTCACCTGAGGTTATGGCAAGCTTTTTTGAGCATCATGCCACATTGAGAAGTCTGAAGAAAACAACAATAGATTTTTTTGTGGCGCATATATCCCTTGTGTATGAGCTTGTGTTTTCAGGCAGTAAAAAAATACTTCGTGAGCGTGGCTATTTGGATAAGATGTTGGACTTTAAATCGGAAAATGATAAAACAAATTCGCAGCTTGATAGTATACGGAAGGAATTAAGACTTTGTGGAATTGTATCTTAATATGCAGTAAAAACCGATATATAAAAGCTTTAAAACAAGTTGAAAATTTTGTAACTTTTCAAAAATTAAATAGTAAAAATGCAAAAAGTTAAAAATGTATAAGTTTTAATCATTTATTTTGTCAAAAAACTGTTGACATTCAAAAATCACTGTGCTATTATCAAATAGCTGTCGAAAAGGACAGCATGAAGAAAGTCTGAAAATGAATACCGCAGGGATTTATTTTTTTGACTTTTGACAGAACCCGAAATTTTAAATCGGGATAAAGCAGAGTCATTGGTCTACTCCGTAACAGAGTCACCGATTTACTCCGTAAATCCATGACAGACCATGACATAGTAGAGCCGACGATTTACTTCGTAAATCCCCGGCATATGACAACTTAATAACATGTTAACCCTGAAGATTCTTAAAAAGAAAATTCAAGAACAGAAACACAGAACAGTAAAACAGGGAAAGTTATAAGCTGGAGT
>JAAVIA010000023.1 GCA_014799405.1 Lachnospiraceae bacterium | reverse complement strand
TATACTATTCCGGTGAGGAATACTGCCTCGTTGACACTATGTTATTTGACAATTCGGACGTGATAATAAATATCAACACCAATGAGACAATGGCTGTTTCCATGCTGGAAATGGAAAAAATAAAAGGTGTGTATTCCGCAAACAGGGGAACCGCCGAATTTAAAGAAGTTACCATCATTAAAACAATAGATGAGTTTGTACTTATAGAAAGCAATGAAAAAATTAAGGTGTATGACAATATTATTTTAGATTCCTCACAGGTAAAGGAAAATCAGATTATATATTAGGGGGTATCACTATGCTGAAAGAAAACTTAGATAATGTAATGAAAAATATAAGGACTGCATGTGAAAAATCCGGACGAAGCGTAGATGATGTCACATTAATTGCGGTCAGTAAAACAAAACCGCTGTCAGATATTGAGGAGCTTGTCACATATGATGTTAAGGAATTTGGCGAAAACAAGGTGCAGGAGCTTACGGACAAATATGAGAATATTTCCACAAAGGTAAACTGGCACCTGATTGGACACCTTCAGACAAATAAGGTTAAATATATTGTTGACAAGGCTTGTCTTATCCACTCTGTTGATTCCGTACATTTAGCTGAGGCTATTAACAGGGAGGCTGTTAAAAAGGGAGTAATATGCAACATCCTTATTCAGGTAAACATAGCTAAAGAGGACACAAAATTTGGGATTGACGCAGAGGAAATTTACGATTTTATAGACAAAATAAAGGATTTTGAAAATATAAAAGTGAGGGGTCTTATGACCATAGCTCCATTTGTTGAAAATGCTGAGGACAACCGAATACATTTTAGAAATTTGTACCAATTATTACTTGACATAAAATCAAAAAGCATTGATAATATTGATATGAATATACTTTCGATGGGTATGACAAATGATTACATGATTGCAATAGAGGAGGGTGCCACTATGGTTCGTGTGGGAACCGGCATTTTTGGCGAACGCAATTATAATATATAATTAAGGAGATTTTATTATGGCTAAAGAAGCAAGTAAGAAAAGCTTTCTTGACTTTTTTAAAATGAAAGATTTAGATGACGATGAATTTGATGATGATTTGTTTGATGATGACGATGATGATGACGATGACGACGATGATGATTATGTTCCTCCAAAGCCGTCAAAAAAGTCTCAGAGTACCGGAAGTCGACGTACATCTGCTGAAAAGTCACAACCGGTATCACGGCAAAGCAGTTATTCAGGAGTGAGTCAGACTTCCACATACAAAGGTCAAACACAGACGGCAGCTTATAATAGTACAAAAACTGCAAGGCCTGCATCAAGCGGCGGTAAGCTCGTTGATTTTAACAGCGGCAGACAACAGTCGGAAAGTTATAGAGGTAGAAGTGAAGTGTATGTAATTAAACCACAGGAAATTAATGAAGCTCAGACGGTAACGGATTTCTTACGGAGAGGAAAGACAATCGTCATAAACATGGAAGGGGTAGAGCTTGCGCCTGCACAAAGAATAATTGATTTTATAGGCGGTGCATGCTATGCATTGGAGGGTACATTACAGGCCATATCTGCCAATATTTTTATTGCGGCTCCAAACAATATTGAGGTTACAGGTGATTTGCGTGAGGAGATTTTAAACGAATCAACTGTTTCACCTGAACTTGGAAGGTATTAATGCTTTAAGAAAACACTATACATAAGGGGGTTATGGAGTGCTTACACCAGTTGATATTCAAGAAAAAACATTTCATGCAGGGTTAGGCTATGATAAGAAGGATGTAAATACATTCTTTGAGGAAGTTGCAAAAAGCTATGCGGAGCTTTACCGTTCCAATGCGGAACTTAAGGAGCAGGTAGATACACTTACCGATGGGCTTCAGAATTACAAATCCAAGGAGGCAGCATTGGAAAAATCTCTTATGCTTGCTGAAAAGGATTCTGAGGATACGAAAGCAAAGGCATTAAAGGAAGCTAAAAATATTGAGCTTGATGCCAAAAACAAAGCAAAGGTAATTGTATCCGATGCAGAAAAAAAGCTTAAGAAAATAACCAAGGAAATTGCTGTACTTGAAACACAGTACGCTGCATATAAGTCAAATTTCTGTTCGCTTATGAAGATGCAATATGATTTTCTCAAGGAAAATGATTTTGATTTTGATGCATATATAGATGAAAAGGCACTAAGCCTTTTAGGTGGTGGAGGCTCCTACAAGAGTCAGGCTTCAGCAGGCAATACATTTACCGGTGACCCGCAGATGCGTGATGAATCAACGCTCGGAGGCGCTGCAGGAGGTTCCGCATACAACGAATATGGTGAGGATACACGTACAAGTACAAGTGCGGTTTACACCTCAGGTCTTGGTGCAAATGAGAACTTTGTTGACCCATTTAATCCGAACAAAGAGGAAAACGGAAGGTACAATCCTTATGATGGACGCACAGCGAAAAGTTCTACCGCGGGCAGCTCATTTAAGGTTAGCTCCGGAAACAAGTCAGGACAAAAGCGCAATTCCTCTGGCAAGGCAAAATCCACAGGCAGCTCATCAACGCAAAAATCAACTAAAACGACTGAAGAAAGCAAGCCTGAGCCTTCAAAGGACTCACATAAGGCATCTGACACAGCCGATAATGTAAAGCCTTCAGCCAGTGCAGTTAAGGAAGAAAAAGAAGCCGTTACTCCTGAAAAAGAAACGGAAAACGTGTCTAAAACGGTTACGGAAGCCGAAGATACAATTCCTACCATTCAGCCTGATGTTTCTGACATAGAAGTTACAAACGCAAACGAACAGGCATTGCTTCCGGATGGAGATACACCTAGTGAGGAAGCTGACGAGGACGGATTTGAATTTGTATAATTATATGGCAACTTATATACAATATAGCATCCCTTTATACGGATGCTATATTGATTTTATAGAAAAGGAAAATAAATGAAGCGAAGCAGTACATTTAAAATTAAAATATTTATATTACCAATCATAATAATCGGACTTTTAACAGCCCTTGACCAGCTTACCAAATTTATCATTACAAGCAAATTCAGTCTTTATGAGTCAAAGCCTGTCATTCACGATGTTTTTGCAATTACCTATATACAAAATACAGGCATGTCATGGGGTCTGTTTAAGGGAAAACGTATCATATTTATCGTTTTAACATTTATAGCCCTGCTTTTTGCATTCAGGATTTACTATAATGTCTACGATAAAAAGAAATATCTCCCCATAAGAATTAGCCTTGTTTTACTGATTTCAGGTGCGCTTGGCAATATGCTTGACCGCATCAGGCTTGGCTATGTGGTAGATTTTTTCAGCTTTGAGCTTATAAATTTCCCTGTATTTAACGTTGCCGACATTATGGTTGTGGTAAGCTTTTTTCTGTTGTTTTTTCTTCTTATTTTTAAATATTCCAATGAAGAATTTGACGAGATAACAAGACTTAAAATTTCAGCTATAAATGAAGTAAATGGTACTAATGTGAACAATGACAATAATGATAACGAATAATTGTTTATATAAAAAATATTGAGGCAGCATAAAAATGGAAGAATATCAGATAGATATCGATACTGAAAATGAAAATGTAGGAGCAAGAATAGACAAATACCTGTCCGATGCATTAAATCATTGCTCAAGGTCATATATACAAAAGCTGTTGGAAGCAGGCAACATTAAGGTAAATGATAAGACTGTAAAGTCAAATTATAAGCTTAAAGAAGGGGATTCTATATATATTTGTATTCCTGAGCCTGAGGAAATTGAAATAACAGCCGAAAATATACCTCTTGATATTGTTTATGAGGACGATGACATAATTATAGTAAACAAACCAAAGGGCATGGTTGTTCATCCTGCCCCCGGACATTTTGAGGGAACACTTGTGAATGCCCTTATGTATCACTGTAGGGACACACTTTCCTCCATAAACGGCGTAATGCGTCCCGGTATTGTCCACAGAATTGATATGGATACAACAGGGCTTATTGTTGCCTGCAAAAATGACGTTTCACACCACGTGATGGCAGATAAATTTAAAATACATGACATTACAAGAGTGTATACGGCCATAGTATATAACCATTTCAATGAACAAAGTGGTACAATTGACAAGCCAATTGCACGCCACAAGACTGACAGAAAAAAAATGGCAATTGCAGATGTGCCTGGGCAAGGACGCCGTGCTGTCACACATTACAAAGTTCTTGAGAAGCTGTCACACAATTTTTCTCTGATAGAATGCCGTTTGGAAACCGGACGCACACACCAAATCCGCGTACACATGGCAAGCATCCAGCATCCGCTTCTTGGCGATACCCTGTACGGACCAAAGACAAAGCCCTTTAAAACGGAGGGACAGGTGTTGCATGCAGGTACACTGGGATTTACCCATCCGATTACAGGGAACTATATGGAATTTCACTCCGAGCTGCCAGAGGAATTTATGCATATTCTAAAACAGCTCAGACAGTAGTGACAGGAATTTATATAATTATGTAATATTATAAGAATTTACTGTATTTTATTATCAAAAGATATGTTATAATACATGTAAATTGTATTATTTTCATGGTAAATGTGCGTAAACAAGTCGTCAACCATCTGTAGGGTGGAATTGGGCGAGAATACAAAAGAAAAAAGGAGGCTACAAAAGTGAGAAGAAACCTAAAAAAACTTGGTTGTGCAATTCTGTGTATATGCCTGTTGCTAGTAAATACACCGGGCTCTATATCTTATGCCGAAAACACGGAGCAATATGCAACATACACAGATGCAGATACGGATACAACTACAGAAGATGTGGATATGCCAGTAGTGGAAGAGACCACCCAGACAGCAACAGATACAGACGCAGAGGATACGGATGATATTTATGCCTCATCTGTAACGGCAGGAGATGTGTTATTATCTGCAACTGCTATGGTAGAAGATGCATTGTTATACGCAGCGTCTCCGGACGTGCCTGAGGGAGGATATAGCCTTGAGATTAATTCCCAAGCCGATTGGGACAACCTAGCGGCGGGTAATAGCAGTGGGTGGACTTTTTCAGGTGGAGCAGCTGTATACACCGAAGATAAAAATCCGGTAGTAATCATTTTGAATGCTGATATCACATTGTCTGCTGATATTACTTTAACTGTTCCTACAATAAATTCGGTTTCAAAGGATTTTCTGCTTTACGGCAATGGACACAGTATAGATATAAACGGACATGCATTTAGAGTTCAAGGGGCAAATACCGTAACAATAGAACAAACACATATCAAAAACGGAACGGTTCAGGTGTATGGCCATATGATCTTCCGCAGTACAGACAGTCAGTTTTCTGCATCATCAGTTGAATTGTATACAAACGATGCAACGGAAACCACGAATATCACAGGATGTAAATTTTTTGATTGTCCAGATCCATGTATTAATTCAATGGCTGTACCATGCTCTTTCCGCTTTTCTGATTGCTATATGAATAACTGCGGATCCTTATTTAAAACTGCAAACACTGCCTCAAACACCAAGGTAAACTTTTCCGGCATCACGGCAGAAAACTGTACGGGAACCGTCCTTGGATATTCAACGGCAATTGCCTCCCCAGCTGCTACTTATACGATTGAATCAATAACTGACTGCCATCTTAGCACCTCAACACCGGGAATAACTGCCATTGAACATAACACCGGTGCGGTAGGAGAAATTACAGGCTGTACAATTACAGGCTTTGATACGGGAATCAAGCTGTCCGGATGCGATTCAAGTTCTGTTTCTGATATTGATACAATTACAATCAGCGGTAATACAATTACAGATTGTATTACAGGAGTNGACATTGAGAGGCTGAACGGATATGAAAATGCAATGATTTCAGACCTTACTATGACGGCGCGGGAGGGTGNTTCCGGCACAGTCGGATATAAAGGTAATTATGGTTTGACATCGAACAATTTTAATTATGACTTTGAGCAAATGCCACAGATAAAATCCTGCCAAATTTCAGGCTTTGATACGGGTATTAACTTATCTAATTGTCCAATTGTAATATCAGACTGTGAGATAAACGATTGCAATTATGGTGTTAATCTCTCAAGCAGTCAGGCTGCCATAGTAGACACAACCTTAAGGGCAAGGGCTTCAGATGAAAATTCCGNCAATGGTTACTACAAAAATGGTGTTACTTCAAATGCTATGTGCTTTCTGATAGATTGTGATATTTATGATTTTGACATCGGAAGTGATATGACTTCCTCAAGTAATACGGCAATTATTGGTTGTAAATTCCAAAGCAAGAAAACGAATCTCAATTCTTATGCAACATCCGTCTATGACACACGCTTTATTGGCGGAGAAACAGCAGTCACTATCCNTAGTGGAAGCTCATATTTTTATGACTGTGTTATAGAGGGTGATGCTACAACACAATCAGGTTTTGCTTATGCACAAGGCATAANTGCAAGCTTATATATTTTTAACTTGGAACGTNCTTATTACAACCCTCCATTCGNATATTATGATTACGTATATCAATATTCAGACAGAACCGTAAATAATGNAAAATCCGAGATTTCCAACTGTACGACAGGNATTNANGCNAGNGNCAGTCTGTNTATTGGGGATACACATATACATGATTGCNAGACCGGCATACAAGCANATATTACCAATTTCTATGGTAATAATCTGATAGAGGNCTGTACGGATGGAGTAAACACGGATANNTTAGCCAGATNCAATTNCGGTNACNATNNAAATAATACATTCACTGATATAAAGGTGGATACTATCCGAAACTGTTCAAATAACGGTCTTAGNAGCACNNNNACCNNNTCATCNNNTATGNNAGNTGACTGGAACCATCGGNTGGAAATATATNATTGCGGNAATTATGGTATNGAGGTNAAAANCACACATANNNGANANAGTCGTTGATATACATGACTGTAAAACGGGTGTTTATACTACATCTGACGCAACNNGCACTACACANTTTNGNGGAACATCTAAGATTTATGATAANCGGGAATGGAATATATATGATGCCTCCACCAGTAATACTTCACNATTTGTATTNCTAGGCNCGGAGGGAACGCTTACCGGCGGTGGAATCGGTAATGTATATACGAACCATAATATGGGCATGGCCATCATTTATCCTCAAAATTTATATAGTGATGACAGTGTGTATTATTTAGGAACAACCACCAGTATGTATATACTCAACGTAGGTAATCTCTACGGTACGGTAGTCTTTGACACAATCGATTCAGGGTACACACTGGGCAGAAGGGTTGCACTGATTTCTAACCCAAATCATACCTCGCAAATGTTTGCAAAAAAAGAAGGCTTTATTATATCAACCGAAATGGATGGCAACACTCCATATGCCGTTTTTGCAGCAGGCTGTGATGTGACCTACGATGTCACAACAAATGGAGGCGATACTTTTGATGATGAAAAACTTAGTGATGAAGAAATTGAGAATGGAAAACTGCCGCGAATCAGCTATCTCGTAGGAGAGAATATCGATTTAACATATACCGCTTCCAAGACAGGCTATGAGTTTGTCGGCTGGAATACGGACAAAGACGCAACAGAAGGACTAGAACCTGATACGCTTACAGCGGAAAGAAAAGATATTACCTTATATGCCATATATAAAAAGACGGCTTATATCAACTATCATACATATGATACTGCCTTGGATTACAGAACCGCTGTTACCATTTACAACAATCAGGATATAGAATGCGAGCTGGATACATATACTGCAGGTGGAAATAAAACCTTTGTGGGATATGTGCTCGACGAAGATGCCGTTGTTTCTTCTGCTGATGATTTGCTGGCAGAGGGTGCCACTGTAACAGGGTCTCCTAACGGCTTAGATGTTTATTGTGTGTATGAAAAACAAGGACAATTGGATTATCTGAAAAAGGATGGTACAATTCTGAGTACGGAAAGAATTACCGTTTATGATATAGCCTCAGAAAATAAGAAATTTGTGTATACCATAAGAGCAGGAGAGCCGGTAGCGGGCTTTACCTTTACAGGCTGGAAGGATGAAGCCGGTAACAGCTTTGTGGCAGGTAATACACTCCGTACGGAGGAGAACCATATTGTTTTGACACCTGTATACGTGGAAGGGGAGGAGCCAACACCTGAAACGCCTTCTCCTGAGACTCCAACTCCTAATACACCGGGTACGGACATACCAAGTGCAGAACCACCAATGATACAGCCACCGACTACGGAAACATCAACCACACAAACACCATCCGGTCCTAAAACAGGAGATAGCACAAATCCAATCGGTGTTATTGGACTTGCAATTTTGTCTCTGTTAGGTCTGTTGGTATTGACCTTGAAAAACAAGAGGAAAAATTAGTATGCCGATGCCGTTGACTTATGTCATGACGGCAAATAAGCTTTATGATTTAAATACGGGCAAGCACATGCATGAAATCAGTATTCTTAGGTATGTTCTTGCCCGTGATTTTTTGTTTTATCTTATAAAGGAACATTGTTTATCCTAACCTTTAGCTTTAACCTCTTGACATACAAAAATTAAAATAGTACAATTTAATTGAGTTCAATTGAAATGACAGCTATAACACAAGGAGGTTAGTAATGAGCATTTATGATTTTAAGGTTAAGGCGCAGGATGGTAGTGAGGTTTCGCTTTCCGATTACAAGGGTAAAGTATTGCTTATTGTAAATACTGCAACCGGCTGCGGATTTACACCACAGTATGATGAATTGCAGGATATTTATGATGAGCTTAAGGATAAAGGTCTTGAAATTCTTGACTTTCCCTGCAATCAGTTCGGAGAGCAGGCACCTGGCAATAATGAGGAAATCCATTCCTTCTGTACAGGTCGTTACGGCATAACTTTCCCACAGTTTTCAAAGGTGGATGTGAATGGTGAAAATGCGGCTCCGCTTTTTAAGTGGCTTACGGATAACACAGAATTTGAAGGCTTCAGCAAGTCTCCAATGGGATTGCTGCTTTCAGGTGTTGTTAAAAAGACAGATAAGGATTACAAAAACAACGGAAAGATTAAATGGAATTTTACGAAGTTTCTGATTGACAGAAATGGTGGGATTGTTGCACGTTTTGAGCCTACGGATATGAAGAATCTAAAGGCAAAAATTGAGGAGTGTTTATAATGCGTTGCTTGCCAAGGTGGTTTGGGCAACGTATAATGAAATATGTGAGAATGCATGAGAAAGGAGTACTGTATGAAATATGCCGTTCGTTTTTACACCCGTTCGGGTAATACAAAAAAATTAGCAGATGCTGTAGCAAAGATTGTTTCCGTGGAGGCAAAAGACGTCACTGTCCCGCTTGAGGAGAAGGTGGATATCTTATTTCTCGGCTGTTCTTATTATGCTTTTGATGTGGATGAAGCTGTGAAAAAATTCATTGTCGTAAACAAGGAGAATATAGGTAAAATCGTCTGTTTTGGCACATCTGCAATGATGAAATCTATGAAGAAACCTGTTTCCAAAGTAGCAGATACTGTGGGGATAACCGTAGCACCTGAGGAATTTCATTGCAGAGGGCAGTTTGGTAAAATCCATAAAAACAGACCAAATGCAGCGGATATTGAGGAGATTTCTACTTTTACGAAAAAAATAATGTCAAAATAAGGTGAAAAAAATGACTGATACTACAAAATACAAATCATTAAAGCTTGAAAACCAATTGTGTTTTCCAT
>JAAVIA010000022.1 GCA_014799405.1 Lachnospiraceae bacterium | reverse complement strand
TTTTGATCAGCGCTGTCCTAATCTTGACCTAAAATGGGCTTAAAATAATAGGACTAAATCAGTGCAAACCCTTGATTTTATTGGGTTTCTCTTAATTTAGTCCTATTATACCACCAGCAAATCCAATAAACACTGTATCGTACTCGTCCCAATTATCCACCATATCAGATACAAGCGGGACATTTCTTTCATCCTCGTTGTCATGTTCTCTGGATACACGGCTGTCCTTATTCGTCCAATCGAGGTCTGCGCCCGTATAAATTTCTGTCGGCACAATCTCGAATAAATCTCCACCTGTAGCAGAAGCAATATAATTTGCAACTTTCTCCGTATTACCGGATGCCGAATAGTATACAATCAACGTTTTTCCACCCGTACTTTCCTTGTCAGTATCGTTGGTGTTATCCTCGCTCTCTACCTGGTTGTCAGATGGCGTTTCAGAAGGCTGCTCCGTTTTCTCCAGCTCCGACGTAGTCTCGCTTACCGGTTCCAAAGAAGGTTCCAGAGTGTTATCCTTTGCCTGCTGATTATTGCCACAGGCCGTAAAACTGAATATAAGTAACAGACTCATTAAAATAGCAGTTATTTTTTTCATAATCGTTTTCTCCTTTTTACTTAATTAAAACATTCTTTAAAAATTCCCAATATTTCTTCATGGGTCAGCTTCTTATAGCTGCCTGAGACAATCGCACAGGAATTTGCAATCGCTTTCAAATCCGTGTTTTCATCCACACCTAACTCCCGCAAGTTCACTGGCAGACCAATCTCCAAGATAAAATCTTCCAGAGCATTGATACCGGCACGGGCAATTTCCTCGTCCGTCTTTCCTTCCGCAGAAATTCCCCATACATTCTCTGCAAACCGCTTAAACTTTGCCAATCCATCTTTATAAATGTGCCGATAATAAACCGGGTGCAATACCGCCAGCCCCGCGCCATGATTGCAGTCTGTATAGGCTCCAAGCTGGTGTTCCATCTGGTGGCACTGAAAATCCGTTTTCTTTCCCAGCTTGATGATCCGGTTTTCCGCCATTGTCGCATCCCACATAAGGTTGCTTCTGGCCGTGTAGTCTTCCGGGTTTTTGATGGCAGCCCGCAAGTTACGGATCACATTCCTCATAAGTGCCTCAGCAATGTCATCGGAAACATTGTCCTCATCCGGCTCGCTGAAATAAATTTCCATGATATGAGAAAGAATGTCAAAGCTGCCAGATACCATCTGGAATTTAGGGACGCTGTAAGTATAAGTCGGATCAAGCAGCGCAAAGCGGGGATTGCACTTTGGATAATCGCGCCCCGTCTTTATTTTCAGTTCTTCGTTGGTAATGACAGCCCCGCCGTTGCACTCGCTCCCGGTTCCCGCTACTGTGACAATCACACCGAGAGGCAGGGGCTCGAAATCAAAGATACCGGGGCGCGCCCAAAAATCTGCCCAGACATCCCCCTGATACCGGGCGGCAATAGATACTGCCTTACAGCAATCCATAACCGAACCGCCGCCGACACCGAGGATCAGCCCTACATTATTTTCCTTTGCCAGCCTTGCACCCTCTAGCACTTTCGCATAAGTGGGATTTGCCATAATGCCAGGAAATTCAACAATATTCTTTCCAGCAGCTTTCAGAATCTCTGTCACTTGCGTATAAGTGCCGTTCCGTTTGATGGAGCCGCCGCCGTATGCCAGCATGACCGTATCCCCATATCCTTTTGTCAGACAGCACAGATATTCCTTTACACACCCTTTCCCGAAAAACACCTTTGTTGCGTTTTCAAAAATAAAATTGTTCATCTTTATGTTCTCCTTTTATGATTAATTTTTTATCTGCTTTTCCCAAAATGCTACTGCCTCGTTTATCCAGCCTTCCGCAACCGTTCCGGTTCCTATTCCGAAGCCATGACCGAGACCCGGATATTTGTGAAACTCTGTGGGGATTCCAAGCGCATCCAAATTACGCAGACGGTTCTCCATTGTCCTCCAGCTTGCAATGCCATCATTTTCTCCGACACATGCGAAGGTTGGCGGATCGTTTTCTGTATAATCACTATGACCTGTATATTGCATGATAACCGCTCCGGGCCGGGGCAGTTCATCTCCGCCAAAAGCAGCCGGACCATATGAACCGAGCCATGCCGCCATCCTTGCACCTGCGGAACCACCCCATACAGAATAACAGTCGGTATCCACTTCAAGTTCCTTGGAATGTTCAAATATGAAACTGATTGCTCTTGCCAAATCTTCGCAAGCCGTCTGCGCTCCGGGACGGTAAATCAGAGCAAAGGCGTTATATCCCATTTTGGATAATTCCAGAGCGTGGGGAAAACTGTCCTGCATTGCTCCCACATATGCGAATCCCCCACCTGCACTACAAACTGCAAATTTTTCTCCGGGATTTCCTTTGAAGAAGAACAGTCCCGTGTCCTGTTTTGCCGGATCAGCCGCCTTTTCTTCATCAGTATAAATATCATAAAAGTAGACTTCTCCCGCTGCCGCACGGTCTCTCAGATAGTTTGCAATCTCTACCGTCTTTTCCGGGTCAATATTGCTATACCATGTGAGCCGGAGTGTTCCCAAAGTGTTCCCACTGTAATACCCACTGTCTACTGGAAAAATCAGCCTACCATGCTCTCCAAAAACCGGATCAGATATAACCTCGGCTATCTTTGTATCCGTTGTATACGGCTCATTTATCTGCGTTTCTTCCTGCACAGTATTTTCTTCTCCTTCGTTTTGCTGTAAAAGGCTTTCTGTTGATTCCTTCCCTAATTCTATATCCACAATATTTCCAGAGGCTTTATCCGCACCGCACCCTGTAATAAAAACCAATATACAAACAAACGCAACCGTACAAACAGTTTTTTTCAATTCCATCACCTCCGTTTTGCTCTTGCTACTCATATTATAAAAAAAGCAAGACCTCAAGAGAAGTCTCGCTTTGTTCATTAGTTTATACTCAAAGGTTATAACTGTTTTTTTCAATTTACAGCCATTTGTGCTGCTTCCAAGAATTTCTTTACTGTTTCTGATGGTTGCGGAGAATGGAGCAGGCCAAACGGGATACTATGCTCCCATTCAACTGGAATCACCTTCAAAAGCGGATGTACGTTAGCCCAGCCCGGAATTGCCAGCAAAACATCATTGCTGTTCTCACACCGATTGAAAGCCTCCATACTGTAAAAATCAAAATCTACAATATGTATCCGGCTATGGTTCTGCCAGAGGTCATCCCGAAGTCTGTCTACATAGTTACTCCAATCCCGGCGCATTAACATCAGGTTCTCTCCATAAAGGTCTTTTATTTTCAGCTTATCTTTTGCAGCAAGCCGGTGATGAATAGAAACCGCACAGCAGAATGGTTCACGTGATAATGGAAGCCCGGCACAGTGTCGCAAATCCAGCATAGTTTCATCAAAAATACCGGCAACAATGTCTATATTCTTACCGAGGTTAGCCAAAATTTCTCTGGCATTTTCCGGCGTGTTCTCAAAGGGAATAATCTGGAATTTCAAATCCGGGCAATGTTCCTGTATCTTTGGCCATAGCTGCATTAAGAGTTGGGCCGGTGTCATAGGTGAGCTTCCAATCCGGATGACGCTCACATTATCCTGCATGGCGTTTTTTGCCCTTGTAATGGAATCACGGCAATACTGGATAATATATTTTATATCCTGATATAACGATTTTCCAGCCTTCGTTAAAGTTAATCCTCTATGTGTCCGTTCAAATAATTTTATACCCAATGAATCCTCTAAAAGATTGATCTGCTTAATAACTGCCGTTGGAGTAATATAGGATTCCTCTGCTGCCTTGTTAAAACTCCCGGCATCCGCCACACGGATAAATGTATCTAATTGTGGGTTATACATGAAATATTCCCTCCCTTGTCCTTTTTCCGTATTCGCCTCTGATCGACAGGTTTTTCTGCCTCTCTCGGTATCATCCATGTGTGACCAAAACGTACAATACCCTCAATCCGATTCCCTACGCACAGTTTTTGGACACGCTGCTCGGATATTCCCCATTTTTTTTGCCGCTTCTTTTACAGAAATATAGTCAAGCAAATTTGCCACTTTCCATTGATATACCGTTATTATATACGGAGAAACGAACAAACGCAAGCAACCGTATGTGTTTAATATTTGAAATTTCTTTGAAAAAGGGCTTGCTTTTACCCGTGGTGTGTAAGCTGTCACTCACAGAAATAAAACATATTTTTGAGGAGGACGCAACCATGCTGCAAGTATCTGAAATCGTAAAGAAAACCGAGGAAATGTTTGACCTGTTTAACGAGCATTTCTATAATAACGAATTAACCCCCATCCATCACCGTATCCCCGGATGACGGGCGTGGCGCATACGGTTGGTGCAGTATCAATGAAATCTGGTGCATGATATTCAGGACGTAATATGCTTGAATGAAGTAAGAGTCTTTTCATGTGATACTTTTTGACGGAGAGAAATTCTCCGCTCTTACGCCGTGAAACGGTGTTCAAATTCGCATAGTCCAGCTTGCTCCCATTTTAGCGAGAGGCAGGCTATGTTTGCTGTTTTTTCTTGCCCTATATAAAAAAATTTATTGAATGGCGGCAAAGCCCGCAGAATAAGGTTTTTTCGAACAAGCCAGAAAATAACCCTCCTAAATCGCAGAAATAAAAAAACTGACAATTTCTGCGTAATAATTTCGCAGAAGTCATCAGCATTAAATGCGGTTTAGGGATTTATACCCATGGGAGAACCTCATTCCCAACAAAATGCAATATAGCATAGGTTATAATGAAATACAAGGACAAAGTCCGAATTTTTTCAAAATTTACCGTTACAAATCGATGTCTATTTTATACTCATCATCAATCAGTATATAGTTTGCGCTGTTTTTTTGTGCAAGCTTTAAAACCTGTGCATTATCTTCTAACACACGTTCCAAAGTGCAATCTTCATCATCCAAACGATTTTCAATGACATTTGCATACCCTTTTATATCATTTAAATGATTTCTAATATAGCTTTCGCTCATGACAAGACAATAGTATCTTATATCATCAAGATATTCTACCGCAAAATCCTTTTCCCAGCTAAACGGAATATAACACCCCTCAACAATAAGATTTTGTTTGTTTTCTATGGCTGTTTTTATGATTTCACACACAATCGGCCATAAATAATCCGTTAACGCTTTCTCATCACTCAAAGGAGTAAGTGTAGTATTTCCGCTGCGAATAAGTCCCATTTTTAAGTGGTCTATAGATAGATAAGGGTATTTATATTTTTCAAGTAGTTTTTGGGCAAACGCTGTTTTTCCTGTGTGAGATGCTCCTGCTATCAAAATAATCATTCGACTACTACTCCAATCTGATTGGACAATTTCAATATTCGAGAGTATAAAATCCATAAACAAGGTTACTAAACTCCCCGGCAGCAAATGTTCGTTCCCGCCCATCGATAGTAACTGTATAAATATTAAATTTAAACTCTTGGTCATATTGAGGGTCACGAACCTTTACAGATTCGTGTGTATCTTGCCATTCATAATCAAATATATTAACACCAAATAAAATAACATCTCCTTCAATACCAGCTACTTTAAATTGCCAAGTTTTGTTTATAAATAAACCCATTACGTTCCTCCGAATCTCCTAAATTCTGCTTTCCCGAATTATTCACAATGACTAAAAATCAAAATCACAATCCTCATTTACAATAACGTTTTTTATTCCTGAAACATTATTTAGAGCCTTAACAATCCCCGTAATAGCGGTATCAATATCTTCCGGCTCCACATTTCCGGTATCAAGATAAATATTTACTTTTTCATCCTCTTTAGACACATCAACATAACCTAAATCGATTTCCTTATCATTATATGGTTTGATAAATTCGTTTATTGCTGTATCGATTTCCTTTAATTTGTCATCTGAATAGCCATCTTCAAGATAGACACTATAATTAAAACACTCGCCATCAAACCCTGCCACATGTACCTCGAAATACAAATTTAATTTATCAAATCCCATCATACTACCAAAATCATCCATATTATATACCTCCGTTAAAAAAATAAATTTATAATCCCAGCAAGCTGGATTTTTACTACTTAGCATATCGGGAATCTAATAATGGTTTTCCATCTCTGTCCACCAATACAGTAATTCCTCCAACATTTGTCCAATGAGCCATAAGATATTGTACTCCAGTCTCCTTATCAACAATAATTCTAGTTCCTTCTAGCAATCCATCTTTTTCGATAATATCAAATCTTTTACTCATTTTACTATATTTATTCTTTTATTACAATCCACAAGTCCTAGATTAGAACCTTGCTTTTTATCCGTCTATGCCACAGCAATCTGCGCAGAAGTTGGACGAAGCAAATTAAAACAGCTTCTCAATAAGGTTCATTTAGTCCGGTTGGTATATGCTTGTATTGGTGTAAAACAGATTTTTGAAAAAATCACTGAACATAAATGTAAAAGTATGCGGATAAAAACAAAAGAAGCCATGTGGTTTCATATGGATGATGCAGCTCCTCGCCAAACAAAGGAACTGCATCTTTCCTGCAAGCAGGGCTTACGTTTTATGAACTAGCTTTCCAATGCTCCGTAATAATGCTGTATGGCACGGGCAACATATTCAGAACAGCCTGTACCAAACTGACTATCTGTTGCTGCTGCAAGTTTTGCACCTTGTAAATATTCTTTTGCCAAATCAAGCAGAATATTTCTCGCATTATCAAGTGCAAACATTTTCTTGTAGTTCTCTGCAAGCTTTTCAACAGCGGAACGTGCCATTTCCATATTGTCAGACTCTTTTGCAGCCATAAATTGTTTATAGATTTTGGCATTTTCATCTTGTTCCTGTTTTATTTCTTCGGTATTCCCGGTTGACTGCATAACGGCTTCCATTGCTTTTTCTTTGCTACCATACCATTTCAGTAAGTCCGCAACAGCCTGCTCATTTGTAAAACCCGATGATAAATGCTCTTTGTATTTTTCCATGCTCCCAAATTTTTGCACTTGTTCATCAATACTCTCTTTCGACATACATTCCAAAGTATGATTTACGATTTTCT
Organism: Lachnospiraceae bacterium; assembly: GCA_014799405.1. Classification (GTDB taxonomy): domain Bacteria; phylum Bacillota; class Clostridia; order Lachnospirales; family Lachnospiraceae; genus Coprococcus_C. The sequence continues at coordinate 22,380 of JAAVIA010000022.1, read as the reverse complement.
GTACATCTTCGTTAGTAAATGCTTCAAAACTCATAGTATTAACTCCCTTCATCACATCTGTTATCAACTCAATGATTCCATTCAACCGATTCCGCTTCTGTTCCAGTAAAGCTTTTTGAGTTAATAATGCCTGTTCCTTGTCATAATTAGGGGTATCCATGATTTTTTTTATATCAATCAATGGAATTTCTAATTCTCTAAAGAACATTATTTCCTGCAACTTTTCTAATGCTTTGTTGTCATAGAGTCGATAACCGGCTTCCGTTAATTCCGTTGGCTTCAGTAGACCGATTTCATCATAATATCTCAACGTTCTTATACTTACTCCGGTTATCTCTGACACGTCTTTTACGGTTTTCATTATTTCCTCCTTTCGGTTCAATCGTAAACCGTTACGCTGCGAGAGAGTCAATACTTAAATATAAATTTTTTATCTTTTCTTCTGATAATTATAGGCAAATTTCCGGTTTGTCTATTTAAACTATCAACCTTCCCCATTTTACAAGGTTTTCCTTACCTTTTTGAAATTACTTAAGCTATGGTATGAATATACATTCTTGTCATTTCTTCCTCGCCATCCCCCTGAACCATACAGAGAAATTCCCAACCATAGCGTTCATAAAACGAAGTGTGATCGGTAACAAGATAGAGAGTTTTTATGCCTTTACTTTTCATATCCTCGCATACAAAATTTAAAAGCTTACCCGCAATTCCCTGACAGCGATATTCATCCTCAACATATACAGCACAGACATTTGGGCTTAAGTCCTTTCTGTTGTGAAAATCATTTTCAATAACGCCGAGACCACCTATAATCTTATCCCCCCTCAACAGCAACATACCACTGAGGTACTGTTATCTTTCCATCAAGGCACTCGTCCATACTCTCAAGATATGCTTCAAGAGGGATTCCCCATTTTTCGTGGAACCATTCTGCCATTAAACCTTTTATTTCGGGTTTGTTTATTAAACTGATTATTTTCATTTTTAACCTCCATGCTATGACTGAATTTTATAANAATTATAAAAAGTATGAGCCTGCATTATACAGGCTCATTTGATTTCATTTTTTGGACTATACGCTGTATACTTTTTTCAGAAAAATAGTATACNTCATCTGCCCTAATATAGCTCATTGTTGCCTCCTAAAACTTTAATATTTCAGGTTAAGCAATGGCTATAACAAAACATAACAACTGAAAATTATTAGTCAGCTAATTCTAATGATAAACCTTTGACAATATTATTGTATACGGAACTTCCGTCAAGAACAGTTCCANACGTATCAACCCAAAATGGTATATAACCACANCTGCTNGCNACCATCTGTGANCCAATATTCGTTANAGAAGCNGAATAGAACGGAATAANNTTTCGTGCAAGTAANTCTTTNGTNAAGCCTTTCACTAAATATGTTCCNAANTTTGCATTTCTGTATGCTTCCATAACNTCTACACCTATTTCCCANACGCCATTNACTGATGATTCTGCNGCNCCTGCCACTCCAACAATTCTATTATTGTCCCTTGCAATATAAACAGCTTTTGTTGGTGTAGAGCCATTTTTATCAAATGCCAAAGAATTTTCAAAGCCTGTCAAACCGGCAAGCGATAGAATATCTTTGTCACAAATATATTCACACTTATAGTTTGATGGTACTAATACATCTTCTGCACAACTAACATCAGGAACATAATGTATTGTCTGTCCGTAAACCAATGGNAGTTCAAAAATTTCGTCCCTATTCTTATTTTTTAAGAGTTCTCGTACTTTTGAGTGTAAATTTTCTGATGTACAAACTACAACACAATTTCGGTATGCCATTATTTTGATATATGATTGTTCCGCATTGAAATTAATAGTATATACCGTTGCCTTTTCGTTTAATTCTTTTAAACTGCAATAAAATTCCTTTGACAGTAATTCTTCAATTTTATTTTTAATATTCGCTTTCATAATCATTCCTTCAAATTCNNATTTACCGAATTGTTCAGCAGTATAATCAGCCTAATTCTTAATCATTTTTTCCCATTCAGGCTCACGGAAACCTGTAAGCACTGTTTCTCCNTCTACAATAATNGGNCGNTTCACAAGCATTCCGTTGGAAGCAAGCAATTTNAGCTGTTCTTCCTCGCTCATCTCAGGCAGCTTATCCTTCAGGGACATCTCTTTATACAGTACACCACTCGTATTAAAAAACCGCTTCAATGGCAACCCGCTTTTTTTGTACCAATCTACGAGCTCGTCATATGTTGGNTTGTCTTCCACAATATGACGGTCCGTATATTTAACATTGTTCTCATCAAGCCACTTCTTAGCTTTCTTACAGGTTGTACATTTTGGATATTCAATAAATAGCATTTGCATTACCTCCATTCGTTAAATTGCATTTTAAATATTTATAACACTATCGTCTTTTCAATTCAATACAAACAATTTCAGGATCATTAAACAGCCTTACCGGTATAACACTATTTCCAAGCCNTTCATCAAAGCCTGCCTGTCAGCTTCATCCAGCCAATATTCATGGTTTCCTGTAACATAATATANGGGACATGTCTTTGAAATATCCTGTACAAATTGAATGGCGGCATCAATATCCGTATGACTCGAATCCACANTATCCCCTGTTATAACAACAATATCAGGTGATAAATTTATAATTCTGGAAACCAGCTTATTGTTATCTCTGCCAAATGTAGCATTATGCAAATCTGAAATTTGAACGATACGGTATCCGTTTAACCCATCAACAATCTTATTACTTTCGTAATCATAATATGTTACAACCAAATGGTGATTTTCATACCATGCAAAACAGAATAATACAACTAACACGCATGCAAAAATAATCCCTCTTTTTATTTTTTTGTTTTTATTTTGTATAGGCATGTTCTCACAACCTTTTTTATCTCAATGCATATTATATCATAATTAGAGGAGCTCTTCTTTCTTCATTCTAACATACTTTTAAGTTCTGATAACAAAAGTTCAGCAACAGGGGTAAATACCTGATATTTTTTCCATATTACGTACATTTTTGTGTGGAGACCAGGAATAATTTGACGGAAGCACAAGTCCCCTTCCTCTGATACTTCAATGAGCTTATCAAAAGTAAGCGCCACCCCTAAACCTTCTCTCACAAATACTGCAGCATTGCTTGACAAATTAAAAGTGGCCATAACATTAAGCTGATCCGTTTGCTCACCACACCATCTTGGCAAATCAACTTTTGCTGACTGTTCTGAACAAAAGATAGGATAAGGAAGAATATCGCTGACTTCAATGAAGGATTTTTCAGCCAAAGGGCAATCCTTTCTCATAAGAACTCCCCAGGTATCATATTCAGGAACTTCAAGATAATTGTATTTTGATAAGTCCGGTGGTTCCACAATGAATGCAAAGTCTAAAAGTCCACGGTCAAGACGCTCAGTAACCTGCTCGGTGTCACCACTGGTAATATGATAGTGAATATTTGTATATTTCTCATTTAGCCGACTGACTGTACGGGCGAGATACTTTATAAGATGTGATTCGGCGCATCCAATGTAAATATCACCACCTGCTATTTCATCTAATGCCTTGAACTCACCCTCAATTTTATCCACCATGGCGAGAATATCTTCTGCTCTCTTTCTGAGAAGCATTCCTTCATCTGTCAAACGGACACTCGTACTGCCACGCCGGAACAATTTTTTCCCAAGCTCCTGTTCCAGCTCTTTCATTTGTTTGGAAAGAGTTGGCTGTGTAACATGAAGACGTTCCGCAGCTCTCGTCATATTTCCTTCCCGTGCAATTTCCAAAAAATATTTTAAAACACGTATTTCCATAAACGACCCCTTGTTTTTTAGATAACACAATTATATAGAGTATCTGATATTCCTGTCAAGAATATCATGATATGAATTATAACAATTAGACATGATACTGTGGCATTATTATAATGGTAACAGGAGGTGCAAAAATTATGGCAAAGGCATCAGATGTATATGGCATTCTATATCAAAATCTTGTGGACGCAGGATGCAGTGAAGAAGAAATCACAGCCTGCATGGACTACGCAAAAAAGGACAACTGGAAAAATATATTGTCAACGCTTACACATCACAAAAAAGCTTTACTGGAACAAGTGCATACAAGCGAGAAACAGATAGATTGTCTTGATTTTTTAATCTATCGCCTGAACAAGGAATTTATTTAATGCATGCCGTGCAGGAAAGGACAAAATTATGAAACGATTACTATTTGTATTTCTTATTACAATTATGCTTTTTACACTCACATGTTGCGGAACAAAGGCAGATAAAACATCGCAATCGACCAATACCAATGACACATCAATGATAAGCCAAACGGAACAAAAAAATGAAACGGAAGAAATAACTGAAACAAAAATAGAAGAAGGTGAAGAAAATTTGGACAGCGGTATATTTAATTTTGAAACAAAAACGGTAATGCTGAACAGCGGATATGAAATGCCAATTATGGGACTTGGTACTTATAGCCTTGATTACGATACCTGCGTTTCTTCAGTAACAGCACTATTGGATAATGACGGACGACTAATTGATACCGCATATATGTATCACAATGAGGATGCCGTAGGATATGCAATCCGAACTTCAGATGTTCCAAGAGAAGAAATATTTGTAACAACAAAACTATATCCAAATCAATATAGTGATGCAGCAAATGCAATTGACGAAGCACTGGAACGAATGGGGTTGGATTACATTGACCTCATGCTCCTGCATCATCCGGGAACAGATGATGTAAAGGCATATCAGGCAATGGAACAGGCTGTACAGGATGGTAAAATCCGCTCTATCGGATTATCCAACTGGTATATTGAGGAATTAGAAGAATTTTTACCACAAGTAACAATTATGCCTGCTGTTGTACAAAATGAAATCCACCCTTATTATCAGGAAATTGATGTTGTTCCATATATTCAGGAACATGGAATCGTTGTAGAGGGCTGGTATCCCTTTGGCGGACGTGGCTATACAAAAGAACTACTTCAAAATGAAACAATTTCTGCCATTGCCAATTCACATGGCGTAACCTCTGCACAGGTAATTTTGCGTTGGAATCTGCAAAGAGGTGTGGTAGTTATTCCGGGCTCAAGCAACCCCGACCATATCGCAGAGAATTTGGACATATTCGGATTTGAGCTGACAGAGGATGAAATGGAACAAATAAAAGGTTTAAATCGTGATGAAAAGCATGACTGGTATTAAATATCTTAACCGTCAATGCAATCAATAAATAAAATTATTTAGGAGGATTAATTTATGGAAGAAAAATTAACTTTGACAACAGAATGGGATAAGACATTCCCTAAAAGTGAGAAGGTATCTCACAGCAAGGTAACATTTCATAACAAATATGGAATCACCTTGGCAGCTGATATGTATGTTCCGAAAAATGCGAATCAAAAACTTCCTGCAATAGCAGTATGCGGACCCTTCGGTGCTGTAAAAGAGCAGGCTGCCGGATTGTATGCACAGACAATGGCAGAAAGAGGTTTTCTTACAATTGCTTTTGACCCATCTTATACAGGAGAAAGTGGCGGACAGCCTCGTTATATGGCATCTCCCGACATCAACACAGAAGATTTCATGGCGGCAGTAGACTTCCTTTCTTTGCAGGATAATGTAAACCCTGATAGCATCGGCATCATCGGTATCTGTGGTTGGGGTGGTATGGCAATCAATGCTGCGGCACTTGATACCCGCATCAAGGCTACCGTTTCCTCTACCATGTATGACATGACAAGAGTGAATGCAAAAGGCTATTTTGATTCAGAAGACAGTGAGGATGCCCGTTATGAAAAACGCAAGGCCTTAAATGCACAGAGAATTACAGATTATAAAAATGGTTCCTATACACTTGGCGGTGGTGTAGTTGATCCGCTTCCGGAGGATGCACCATTCTTTGTAAAAGATTATTATGATTACTATAAAACGGAGCGTGGCTATCATCCTCGCTCTCTAAACTCCAACGGAGGCTGGAATGTAATCGGCTGTCAATCCTTTATGAATATGCCGATTCTTCAGTATGCCGGTGAAATCCGTAATGCTGTACTGATTATCCATGGTGAGAAGGCACATTCCTGTTATTTCAGCAAGGATGCGTATCAGCTTCTGAAAGGGGATAACAAAGAACTTATGATTATTCCTGATGCCGTTCATACGGATTTGTATGATCAGACAGACATTATTCCTTTTGACAAAATCACTGAATTTTTTAATGAAAATTTGAAGTAAATTTCAATGTAGATGGGTCAGACGGTTCGCCAATAGCTAATTTGTTTATATCCGGAGCAAATGGCAGGCGACCGTCGGCGTATATAATTTTTATTTATTGACATTTTTTTACATTATTATATACTAAAACAGTAATATTGACTAAAATCTATTCTATTTGTTAAAGGGGAGGAACAAATATGAAACATTCTACAGCATCAACTTCTGGGAATTGACTCCAAAAAATATAATGATTTTGTTATTACTGTCTTAATCATAAATAGGTAGAGATTGTTTTGCGTTTTTCGTAAACATCAAAACTGATATAGAATTCATAAACTGTAACAAATGGACAGAGCCGATTTAGGTATCTGTCCATATTTGTATTATACAATAATAACAAGTCTATCACGACATATTTTACATATGTTCTTTTCATTTTAATTTTACCACATCCTATTCTTAAACAGAAAGAGATACTTTCGCTTTAACAAAAGCAGGCATAGTTTATTTTCCCCCTGCCCAAAAACTTGAAAAAGTCAAAACTTATTTCCGTAATTTTACTTTCAAGTGTTCTAAAATCGGCACCGTAACGTATATGACGTAGGCATGCGGGTCTAACAAAACAGCTTACATATAACATACTACACGGTATTAACCAAATAAAATCTATAAAGATAAGGAGATGTTAATTATGGCAGAGAATGAGAAAATTACCCAATTAATCCACAGCTATAAAGCTGCAATTGATAACCTCGAAAATGCGCAGAACGGCACGCATGAGGAACAGAATAATGCAATAAAGGATGCGCTGTCCTTCAACAGCTATTGCTGCGGAAGCTGTATAGCAGTGTCCAACGTATGTACACCTGATAAAACACCAAACAAGTGCCAGGGCGGCTGTACAGCGGTATCTTTTGTACTTTAACCACTAAATAACTAATACCTCGTTAGCCCGCATGTTTACCATACATGCAGCATACAACAAAATCGAAAGGAGCACATATGATCCCTGAAAAATATCCCGTTCTTAAGGAAACCGTCAGAATAAAAAAAATGAAAGCCTTTTGCTGGGTTTCAGAGCTTTTTAGCGACAGCGGAACCGCAGCATCCCCCGGTGAATGTTTTATCTTATCACTCTGTAATGGTCAATATCAGACATCGGAAATAAAGGATATCTATGCCGGAACCTTTGAGCTTGATGAACATACCGCACAACAGCGTACGACAGACACACTGAAGCGATTAAAAGCATGCATTAATTTTGAAGATACACCCCGAACAATCAAGCAGCGTTATACACCCGAAAGTTTCCTGTACCACACGGAAAAACAGGAAAACAATCCCCGGGGAAGATTTGACACTCCTGCCGAAGCCGTATTAACCCTTACCAAAAGATGTAATTTCAGGTGCATTTATTGCTATAACAGCTCAGGAATCAATAATAACAAAGAACTTCAGACAGATCAATGGCTGGAGGCTGTCAGACAGATGAAGGAGTTAGATGTAGTGAAATGCACTATAACAGGTGGAGAACCTCTGGTACATCCGGGTTTTTTCAAAATCCTTACGGCATTGGTGGAAAATGATATTATGCCCTACATTTGCACAAATGGAAGCCTTTTAGATAGTCAGGCAATTATTAAGCTTGAAGAGCTAAAAATACCCCTCGTTCAAATCAGCCTGGATTCTTCCTCACCTGCAGAGCATGACACACTTACCTACTCCAGAAACAGTTTTCCAATAATTATACGTGCAATTAAAGAGCTGGTAAAGCTGGGAATTAAAGTATATGTAAAGTCTGTTATTTTACCACAAAATCTCGAGACTACCGGAAATCTGATTGAATTGTGTCACAGTCTGGGAGTTTCCAATCTGGTATTGGACCAATACGATTTAAGCTACGGCGGACGCGGCGGCAACTACTTCTTTTTAAGCCAGGCACAGACCAAAAGGCTTGAGGATATTGTAAACGATAAAAAGCAAAAAATACATGATATGAATATCAATCTGATTTCCGGTTCACGAAACTGGAAATGCAAGGATGACATTGTAATGTGCGGTGCTTTGATACAATCCTTTGTCATCATGCCCGACGGCGAATATGCAGTCTGTGAAAAGCTTGAAAACATTCCGGAAATGAGTGTGGGAAATTTTAAAACCATGCCTATTCGGGAAATGTGGAACTCCAACAGAGTGTATCAAATTACACAGCCACCCAAGGAGCACTATGCAGAGCCATGCAGAAGCTGCGAGCATTTGGATTCATGCGGAAGCGGATGCTATGCTGCAAAGCTTTTGATGACAGATGAGCTTTACGGACCAGACCCAAAATGCTGGCGCGCTGACTATCAGAATAACCCATTTATTGATGAATTACGGAGATAAGCCCATGAAAAAAATTTCTAATTTGAACAACCTGCTTCCACTCTATCCTATGTTAAAAAAACATATGAATATCCGCATAAGCAAGGGGCGGTGCATTGTCTACAACGGCAGAACCGAGGATGCCGCACTGGAAAGCTGTCAGAATATCGTATTGCTGTCGCTTTGCAACGGCAGACATACACTTGCAGAGATAACAGAAATATACAAAGCTGTCTTTTCAACCTCCACTGCTGCCGCAAAGGAACAGGCAGAGGCAGTTCTCAAAAGCTATACGGAGGCAATCAAGTATTATGAAACACAGCAGCCGGAAAGACACATATTTGACCTATCCCTACTCAAAAATACCGCCACATGGAGGTATTCCTCACTCAGGGATGAATACCCCGGCAAGCTGACCATTGTCCTGACAGAATGCTGTAATCACATATGCGATTATTGCTTTAAAAGCTGTGACAACAGTAAAAAACAGGAAATGGAACCGGATGATTGGCTACGTGTAATCGATGAGGCACATTCCCTGGGCGTACAGGAAATAACCTTTACCGGCGGTGAGCCGTTTCTATACAAAGATTTTATATCACTGATTGCACACTGTACCTCAAAGGGTATTTATACAAAGATTTCCACAAACGGAACCCTTTTAAATGAGGACATGATAACCCGGCTTAAAAATGCCGGTGCAGAATTTATCCATTTAAGTCTGCCGTCTGTATCTGAGGATATATATGACAAAATAACAGGCAGCACACAGCATTTACAGAAAGTGATACGTGCAGTCAGGCAATTAAAAAAGAACAACTTTTATATCAGAGTGAAAATGGTACTGACACCGCATAATACAAAGGAAGTCGGCAGGCTGATTGATTTCTGTGCAGAAGAAAATATAGATTTCGTTCATTTAGCGCCATACATTCTGACGGAAAACAGCCGCCTTGGCAGACAGCTCATTCCTGATGAGGCAGAGCTCATACGACTTAATTCTCTTGCAGACCAAAAACGGAAAATACATAAAAACATTGTAATCAGTGATATTCCGATTGGAAGTCTGAAATGGGGAGGTCCCGAGTGCATCGCAAAATGCGGAGGAATCAAGGACAGCCTGACAATTCTTGCCAATGGCGACATTACCCTTTGCGAGGCAGTTGGAGAATTGAAGGAATTCATCCTCGGAAACATAAAAAAGGATACTTTGACCGATATATGGAACTCATCCAAACCAGATGATATCACCTGCCCCGACGGCAAAAATATAGATGCAGCGTGCTCAAGCTGTGAATATCTGGACCGGTGTCTGACCGGATGTTATGCCTTTTCGCATATGCAGTCAGGCAACGCATGGTCAATGGACCCCCGTTGCTTCCGTTTTTGCGATACACACAATATATTCAGTGATTAAGCGTGAAGGGAGAAAACTATGGAACAGTATGTAAACAAATTTCCCATATTGAAGGATACGGTACGTATTAAAAAATTCCCCGCTTTTTGCTGGATTATAGAACTGCTTTCAGATTGTAACAGAGCGATTGCGCCCATAGAAGCATTTTTTCTCACAAACTGTACCGGTGAATGGTGCTTAAAAGAGCTTGTTTACCTTCTCCAATCAACCTATTACTTACACACACAAACTGCTGAGGATATTTCGTACAAGCTTTTGCAGGAATTGCAGAGCTGTATCACATGGTCAGACGAACCGCATAAAACAGAAATCGGTTACAAGCCCTCTGATTTTATATATCGTACAACTCCGGGTGTCTTGTCCTCACAGGAGCGCTGTGATACCCCATGTGAATTACTTTTGTCCCTGACAAATTCCTGCAACTTCAGATGCATCTATTGTTTTAATGCCTCAGGTGAAAAAAAGTGCGAGGAAATAGAAACAGAAAAGTGGCTCAGGCTCATTCAGCAGGCAGGGGAAGCAGGCGTTTTAAAATGCACGCTGACAGGGGGTGAGCCCATGCTTTACAAGGGATTCTACAAAATTTTAGAAGAAATGGTACGGTTTCGCATTATGCCTTATATCTGTACAAACGGAAGCCTGATAGATGATGAAGCTGTCAGAAAGCTTCAGGCACTGCAAATTCGAGCAATGCAGATTAGCATAGACAGCGCAATACCTGATATCCACCATAAACTCACGGCAACAACGGATTCCTTCCAAAAGATTATACACGGCATAGAACGTCTGACTGCGGCAGGAATTACCGTCCATGTAAAAACTGTGCTTACCCCGTACAATCTGGATAACATCAATCAGCTCATTGCCCTATGCAATCGTATAGGTGTTAAAAAGCTTACACTTGACAGATTTGACGTAAGTGCATGCGGAAGAGGCGGAACAGAGCTTCTAATCAGCGAACAGCAGATGGATAAGCTCAAATCCTCCATCTCAAAAGACCCTCAGATTGCCGGTCATATGACGGTGGTCGCCTCCACAGGCACAAAACGATGGAGGAATGAAGCAGATATTATACACTGCGGTGCATTTCGACGCTCGATGGTGGTCTTGCCAAACGGAGATGTCAGTGTATGCGAAAAACTGATGCATGTTCCTGAAATGACAGTTGGAAACATAGGAAAAAGCAGCCTGCGGGATATCTGGATGTCCCCAAAAATAACGGATATCCTGTACCCGCCAAAAGACAGGCTCGACAATGCCTGCCAATGCTGTGAACATTTGGAAACATGTGGCACAGGCTGTTTTGCAATTAAATATTTTTTAAACAGAAGCCCCTACAATGCAGACCCCAGATGTTGGAAGTCGGAGCAATCTAACAACCCCTATGCCAACTTATAAGTAGCAAATGAAAACATACCGTACTGTAGGAGATAAAAGGTTAAAATCATGAATATAAATTACAGTTTTATAGATAATTGGCTGAATGTACACAACATTGTATTGGAACAAAGCTTCGTGGCGACCATCAAAGATTTAACAACTGAATATAAAAAAAATCCAAAGAAAATTCGGTGGAAATTTATTGTGCTCTGGGATGTTCAAAGCAAAATTTGTCCTATTGGGAAAAAAATTCCTTCAGCACACAACATAGAAAATCTCTCTATAAGGTAATCCGCAACGCAGGGACCTTCTTTGACATGCTTCCTGAAGANACAGAAATNCTCGCNAACAGAGCCGGTCTTTCCCTGTNTGNGCATGAAAATGCATTATCCNGCATATGGCCAAACAATATCGGACTNCTAAAAACATTATATGAAAATGCGTTCATCAGCGAGCGAATGTTNCGGTATTACAAAACAAAGGAACCAACGAAACAGGCATTACTGGCAATTGCTATTTCCCTCGGCATGTCATTTGAGGAAGCCGATACCCTGCTACATAAATATGGTTATTGTTTATCACGGAGCCTTGCGGCAGATATGGTGGTTCNCTGGCATTTAACAGCGAACCCCTCCNCCTTAAAAGGTACAACCTTATTGGATACCATTAATCAAACATTGTATGATATGGGGCTTCCACTTCTCATGACCCGTCAAAGCCTCAATGATTCTTAATAAACGCTAACAGGCAAAATTAGCAATATTCCCAAAACAACTGCTGAGTTTTTGTTATATTATTATACAAAAATCTGATTGATACACGTCATATTCTGTGATATATTATGACAATCACACGAATATCAAGACAATGCAAAAAATTTGCTATGGTACAAGTATAATTCTTTGAAAGAGGTATGATCATGTCATCAATTATAAGCATTAAAAATGTAACAAAGGAATTTAAGGTGCTTAACCGCCGTGAGGGATTAAAAGGCAGTATCAGGGATTTGTTTTCGAGAGATTACAAAATTGTCCGTGCTGTGGACAATATCAGCATGGACATTGAACAGGGAGAGATAATTGGTTATCTCGGACCAAACGGTGCCGGAAAGTCCACAACCATAAAAATGATGACAGGCGTGCTGGAGCCTACCTCAGGAGAAATCTTAGTAGACAATAACGTCCCATACAACAACAGGAGTAAAAATGCGCAGAATATAGGAGTGGTATTTGGTCAGCGTTCCCAACTGTGGTGGGCGCTGCCGCTCATTGAATCCTTTAATATACTGAAAGATATTTATCAGATAGGCGACACCGAATATAACAATATGCTGGAAATGTACCGCTCTCTCGCAGATATAGAATCTCTGCTGCACAAGCCTGTTCGTCAGATGTCCCTTGGACAGCGGACGTTAAGTGATATTTTAGCTGCATTTCTNCATAACCCGAAAATNGTTTTTCTNGACGAACCGACTATCGGTCTGGACGTTTCCATGAAAGCGAAAATACGCGATCTGATTCACGCTTTGAATAAGGAGAAAAACACTACTGTAATTCTCACCACTCACGATATGGGGGACGTTGACGCACTATGCCGCAGGATAGTTATCATTGACAACGGGAAAATGCTGTATGANAACGATATTGAACATTTAAAAGGGTTTTTCGGTTCTTACCGCACATTGAAAATACGTGTTGACGGTGCNCTTTCAAAAGGTGAGGAAACTGTTCGCAAGGAATTTGCAGATTTGTCTGTTTCCNCTGATGAAGAATGGATATCNATTCTTNTCGATGAGGAAAAANCNACAGTAATGGACGTGCTGAATCAATTAAGAAACATATTCCATATACGTGATATGAGACTTGAGGAGATTTCCACCGAGGANGTCATCAAAAAAATCTACGAGGAGGGAGTTAAGTGAAAACAAAAAAATATCTTACCCTGACACGTGCCGGAATTATTGAATCCCTGCAATTCAGACTTGGTACCTTAGTTATGCTGGCTGGAAATATGCTGTACTTAATCGTTGTATATTTTCTTTGGAAGTCGATTTTNGCCTCGTCGGAAACAGACGTTGTAAACGGAATGACATTTACCGATACGCTTATTTATTTGGTGCTCGCAACGGCGCTGTTNAATTTTATGGAGATGTACACAGTTTGGGAAATGGGACGAAATATCCAATCGGGAAAAATCGTTCTTGATTTGCTTAAACCAATGGAATACCGCCGGTATTTGTTTTGGTCCTATTCGGGTAGCTTTGTGACGAATTTCTTTTTCACAGTTCTTCCGACATTTATCGTTGTAAGTATTGTCACTCACGGAGCAATACCGTTTGGAATAAATCTTCTGTTCTTTGCAGTTGCNGTAGTTCTCGGGATAATGATAAATTACAGCATTGATTTTATTGTNGGAACAATATGTCTTTACACGGAATCAATATGGGGAATAAACATAATGAAGCAGGTAATTGTACTGCTGTTGTCGGGAGCGACCGTACCTATCGCATTTTTCCCCGAACCGCTTAAAACGANTGTGTATTATCTGCCATTCCAATCAATCTACAATGCACCTCTGACNCTTTTGCTGGNTGGAAATCCGTCACTGGAATCAGTCCTCCAAATCATTGGTACACAAATTATGTGGTGCATCGTAATGACGGCAATCGGAAAGCTTTTTTGGAAAATATCACTGCGGCAGATTACCGTGAACGGAGGTTAAGTAATGCAGAAAAAAGGATTTAATTTTTATCTGAAAATATACTGCAAAATTCTTGCACAGGACCTTAAAAGTAAAATGAGCTACCGTGCCGATTTTATCATTTCAATCATAGGTATGATTTTTACCAATATCGCAGGATTTGCAAGCTTTTGGATTTTGTTTCGCAATTTTTCCTCAATAAACGGCTGGGGATACTACGAAATATTATTTCTGTACGGCTTTTCACTTGTTTCTCTCACGCCAGTGCAGTGCTTTTTTGACAATAACTGGAGCCTAAGATCGTATGTATATTCAGGCGATTTCATAAAGTATTGTTTCCGCCCCATAAATTTATTTTTCTATTATCAGTCGGAGATTTTTGATATTAAGGGACTGGGACAGCTGGCTTTCGGCATTGGAACTCTGATATATTCCTGGGTAAAGCTGGGTCTGGGGTTTACACCGCTTATGCTGTTGAAAATGATTGTGTTTCTTATCACTGCCTCACTGGTCATGATTGCTCTGCAAAATGCTGCGGCGGCGACCTGCTTTTGGATTACGAACTCGTTTTATGTACTTGACCTGGTAACAAGATTCAAGGATTACGCTAAATATCCTGTAACGATATTCAGTCCCGTATTTAAATTTATTTTTACGTTTATTATGCCCATAGCGTTTATTGCGTACTACCCAAGCCTTGTAATATTGCGTCCGGACGCAGTACCATTATTGTCATGGCTCTCGCCACTTTTCGGCTGTCTGTTCTTTTGGCTGAGTTATAAATTTTGGATGTACGGCGCAATGAAATATAGCGGCACAGGTTCGTAAAATCAACAAGTTGGCAGCCGGCCTCACAAAAAGCCGGCTGTTATTTTTATTCCGTTACAAGCTCTCTTATTTTCACTTTTCTTATCTTTCCGGAAACAAGATAAGAGAATATCAAAAAGCTCGAGCAAACCACGATTATCGGTATAGCAAAGGTTGAAAAAGCAAAATCGGTATTAAAGCTTACGATGCCTAAGCTTCTTAAAAGCACGTTGAGGAGCTTCCCCGAGAAGCAATAGCTTACTATTCCTCCCATTGCCGAGCCGATAATTGACACAATCAAAAATCTGAATGCGAACTGCCACCGCAAGCCCGACGTTTTGAATCCCGTCGCCTTGAAAATACCTATGTCGGTACGCTCCTGAATGAACGCTTTCGAACATACCATATGCGTCACAATAAGCGAAAACAATACCGAGAAAGTGTAGATGATAAGTTGCATTGCGTCTATCGTAGTCAGAATGACAGTGTCACTAAAAAATTCCTCTTCCTTCGCATCGATTATATCACCGAATTTTTCATTGAGCTCATCGGCAATTTTTTGATTAAGTTCCTTGTCATCACCGTTTTTCAGGGAATAGCTTCCCAGAAGCGGTTCGTCAAATCCTATCTTTTCTGCGGCATTGGCGGATATCAGAAAGCATCTGCCATTGTTTTGCGTTAATTGAACTGTTCCCGTTATAAGATACTTTTCCTTTTCCCACCGCAAGCCAATGGTTACCTCGTCGCCAATCTTTAAATTGAATTCTTCAAGCAAGCTCAGCGATACCGCAATTTCATTGTCATAATTCGGAGTGCGCCCTTTAAGCACAGGCATCAGCGACGGGTCTTTATAAACGCGACCAAGTATTTCCTCACCATCGAACGAAAATAACATGTTGTATGTATAATAGGCTTTTTCGATTTCGGCAAAGCGTTCTATCTCCTTTTCTATCTTTTCATAATCGCTGTCGGACAATTTTTGCTTCGGATAAAAGTTAATCTCAGTAACCATCACTCCCATTGATTCCAATGCTGATTTTGAGGTGACGGTATTTGCAAGGACAGTTACTGTCATCATAAAAAATACGAGTATGGCAACGATAAGGAGAGTTCCCACATATCTGCGCTTTGCGGAGGTGAACTGTCTTAACGCAAGGCTGGGCGAAAGGAGTTTTTTGCTTATGGGAGCATTTAATCTGCTGTCAAAGTAGATTTCATTTTTCGCTCCCGAAATAGCGCGGACGGGAGAAATTTTGCCTGCCTTCATCGTGACAAAGAATATCGAGACCGCCGACAAAGCAAACAGCCCCACGAGTATAAGCACGATACTTCCTATCGGAACGCTCATGATAGCGGGAACAGCGGTGACCTTCACAAATATATTTGAAGCCTTGTCGATAAGCGGAATACTCAAAGCGATTCCCAGAACCGCACCGATGGCCTCTGCCAGCAAATACTTCTCCAGAAACAGCAGACGTATTTTGTTTTTGTCGAAGCCCTGCGCCTTAAGTACACCGAACGTCACATAATTGGTTTCCATTTCCACAGAAACGCTGTGTACAGTAACAATCACCACAATGGTCAACAGCAGTATTATAAACACCAATAAGATTGAACAGACGATTGTCGGAAAAAGCGTCGTGTAATGAATCGACTCATCCCTTGTAAGTGAAACGTTAGCCATGTCGATAAAACCCGTGTCGAGATTGAGCTGACGGCGGAGCTGCACGTTTGAAAGGGTGCAGTCATCGGCTTTGTAAATTTCAAGCTGTTTGCCCAATTCGGCGCAATCCTCCGTTTCTGCTTTTGAAATTGCTGTGGTAATTTCCTCAAAATCCTGATCACTTATGCAGCCCGAGCCCCTGCCTATCATAAACGCACCCATCATCGGCTCAAGCAGTATTCCCTTAACGGTAAATTCAAAATCTCCTGCAATTGTTTTAAAAATAATCTTTTCCCCGACCTTTCCATCCAACTCCGTCAGTACTCCCTGAGAAACATAAATTTCTCCTTTTTGGAGCTTTGGCGCATTTTCTTCAATGCCGTTAAGATTTTCATTTAAGAGCCTGATATTATTTGCTTTAACGAGCCGTTTTCCCGAATCAGATTCTTTTTCGCCCATATAAGCCTTTGGGGTAAAGATTGAATCAACAATATTTACATTTTTAACGTTGCTGTTACTTTTTAACTTATCGATTATATCATCGGTGAGATTACGTGCCGAATAGAGGGCACAGATATCGGGAGTATTGCACAGCTCGTGAGCATAATCAATGCCGCTCATTGCACTTTCCCGAATACTTAAAATAGTTGTAACGCTCATTGCAATAATAAGCGTCAATAGAATGACGCTTACAAATGTTCCTTTTTTGCGGCGTATATTCGCCTTTAATAATGTTAAAATCTCCATACCGCACCTCCTTACCATTCAAGGGAAGTAAGCCATGCGTTTACCTGTGTTTCTCTTTGCTTCTCTTCGCTTGGACTGTAGGGCGGCAATGAAAGCTCACCGATAATCTTCCCGTCCTCAATGTACAGAATACGGTTTGCCCTTAATGCGGCACGCATATCATGTGTTACCATTAAAACGCTCTGTCCGCCATTGTTAAGCTCTGTCAACAAATCTAAAACATCTGTGGTGTTTTTGCGGTTGAGTGCTCCCGTAGGCTCGTCGGCAAACAGCACCTTAGGCGAGTTTATGACCGCTCTGGCAACGGCACAGCGCTGCTGCTCGCCACCCGAAACCTGCGTCGGTAAGTGATCCTTTATGTGTGACACTGACATCTGCTCAAGCAATTTGTCGGCATATTCCCTTACCTCTGCGGCAGTCTTGCTCTTGTTCAGATATCCCGGCACGGCAACATTCTCGAAAAGTGTCAGATTACTGACAAGATGCATCTGCTGAAAAACAAACCCAAAATCCGTATAGCGCAGCTTTGCAAGCTGGTTCTCCTTCATCTTTACAATATCCCCACCGTTATAGATGACTTCTCCTGCGGTAGCTCTGTCCATGCCGCTTAACGCATACAGCAGCGTGGATTTTCCCGAACCGCTGGCTCCCATTATTACGGTGAAATCTCTCTCGTACAAATCAAAGTCGATGTGCGACAGAATATGAGCCTGTCCGCCGTTGTGCGCGAAGCTTTTACATAAACCTTTTGCCGATAAAACAATGTTTTTCATAAGTTTTGCCCTTTCTTTTTTTGATATTTCCCTTTTATCGCAAAAGATATTAAGAAGTCCTTAAGAAAATAAAAAATCTTACGGTCATCTGAAAATTATTCCGCTGTCGGCAAAATTACCTTCACCTCAAGTCCTTTCTCGCGATTTTGCAAAACGACCTTTCCGCCTGTTTTCTCAACAATGTATTTTACTATATACAGTCCAAGCCCCGAGCCTTGCTCATTCCCACAGTTATTCCCCCGATAAAATTTATCGAAAATAAACGGCATATTTTCATCGGGAATGCCCTCTCCATAATCGCGAAAATGCAGAATTACATTTTCGTCCTCCCTCGTGAAAAATACTTCAATATCCGTTTTCGCATATTTCCGTGCATTGTTGATAATATTTTCGCAAAGCTGTGTAAACCTGTTTTTATCGGTGTTTACAAATGCGGCAAAATCGGGCGTTCTGAAAATAACATCATCGCGTTCTGCCGATATCTCTTCTATCACGCTCTCCGTAAAAGCGCATATTTCTATCCGTTCACAAACCAGCTTCAGCTTGTCAAGATCAGAAACAGAATGTAAAAACAGGTCATTTGTAAGCCGTGATACCTCATCACACTTTTTTGTGATAACGCTTAAGTATTTCTCGCGCTTTTCATAAGAGCTGTCCATATTTGCAGAAAGCCCCTCCACATATGCTCTTATGGACGCTATCGGAGTTTTTATGTCGTGTGAAAGCGTGGCGATAACGGTCTTGTTGTTTTCGATTGCTTCCTTTTCGCTGGCCCTCGATTTGGTAATCTCATTTCTCATGCTGTCGAAGGCCCACGTAAATTCGCCGAAATAATTATAACGCTCATATTTCAGTGGAACATCAAAGTCACCCGAGGAAATCTTAGCCGCAAAATCCTTTAACTTGTCGAACGGACGAAGTATGGCAAAGTAGATATATCCGAATGCCGTTATAAAAAATAAAATGCTTACGCCACATAATACCAAAATCACGTTTGCTCCGCTTTTTTGAATTTCCGCTTTACGCATATTTTCCTGTAAAGCAGCAATCTTCGCATTTGCCGTATCATATTCTCCATTTTCGTTAAGTCCGCTTATTTCGTTCAAATCTATGATATACGTCGATTTCTCGTCCTCGAAATTGACATTTTTCAAAGACAGGTAAGCTCCTACTGAGAGCAAAATCACCGCAAGTGAAAACAAAGCGGTCACTAAAATAAGTTTATTCTTCATTCCCAACCTCCAGCATATATCCTACCTTGAAAACTGTTTTTATATATTTAGGCTTTGCGGGATCATCCTCAAGCTTCTCTCTTAACCAGCGGATATGCACCGTTAAGGTTGACGGCTCCACAATAGAGAACGCACTCCACACCTCGCTTAAAAGCTTATCCTTTGCAACAGCCGTGTTTTTGTGCTCACATAAATATGCAAGCAAATCAAATTCACGCAAGGATAGCGAAATAGTCTGTTCACCTTTTGTTACCGTTCGGGAGGTGATGTTGACATTGATATCGCCAAATGTCACTATCTTTTCATCCTCTGTAAAACCGTATGTGCGGCGGATAAGTGCGTTCACTCTTGCCAAAAGCTCCTTCATTGAGTACGGCTTTGGAAGATAATCGTCGCCGCCGATATCAAAGCCTGTGATTCTGTCGGTCTCGCTTGTCCTCGCACTTGCGAATATTACGGGAACGCTCGATACTTTTCTGAGTTCCTTGCATATTTCAAAGCCTGTTGTCTCGGGAAGATTTATATCCAGCAGCACAAGATGATACTTGTTCTCGGAAAGCATATCAAAAGCCGCCGACGCATTTTCCGCATGGCTGACATCGTATCCGTAGCTTTCCAGCATCTCACTTATTATAAACGAAAGGTCTTCATCGTCATCAACAATCAAAATGTGTTTTCCCATATTTGCTCCTTTTTTAAAAATTATTGCCTCCAAATTAATTATATTACATTTTCAAAATCAAAAAAAGATAGATGACGAAAAAGCAAAATAAATGTTTTATTTTATTTTCAACTTCTGTTATATTAAAATCATAAAAAAAATTCCAAATAAAACCTAAAATGGAATTGAATTATTCAAGAAAGGTGGTTAACGATATGCTGAAAGAAAAAGGATTTTACAGAGGTATTAATCTCGGCGGCTGGCTCTCTCAGTGCGATTACAGTGATACGCATCTGAATTGCTTTATTACCGAACCTGATTTTGCGAAGATTGCATCTTGGGGACTTGATCATGTACGCATCCCAGTGGATTACAATATTCTGGAAAACGAGGATGGGACATACAAAAATGAGGGTTTTAACATAATTGCAGGTGCATTGGCCTTGTGCAAGAAATATCATCTGAATATGGTACTTGACCTGCACAAGACAGCAGGCTTTTCATTCGACAACTATAGTGAAAATGAACATGGATTTTTTGAGAGCGAACATTTACAAGAGCGATTCTATCGCCTTTGGGAGGAAATTGCTCAGCATTTCGGTACATACTCTGATTGCGTGGCATTTGAATTGCTCAATGAAGTAACCGA
Organism: Lachnospiraceae bacterium; assembly: GCA_014799405.1. GTDB lineage: Bacteria > Bacillota > Clostridia > Lachnospirales > Lachnospiraceae > Coprococcus_C. Next base: position 1,736 of record JAAVIA010000022.1, on the reverse strand, counting down.
CAAGAGCTATATCACAGTATGGAATCAGGTTGTCTACAAATGTATTGACAGAATCCGTAGGATTGCACCAAATACACTCATTATGGTAGGCAGCTACGGGAACAACAGTGTAGATGCGGTCAAAGATCTGGACGCCCCCTTTGATGATAAGGTGATTTACAATATGCATTGCTATGAACCATTGAAATTTACACATCAGGGAGCTTACTGGACAGATCAGATTAATCAGGAAGAGAGATTCTGCTTTGCAGAAAGCGGATGTACACCAGCGTTTTTCGATACAATTTTTTCATCCGCCATTCAAAAGGCACAGGAGAATCATACAGAGCTTTACTGTGGAGAATATGGTGTTATAGATATAGTTTCACCGGAAGATACGCTGGCATGGTATCAGACTATTCACAGCGTATTTGAGAAACATGGCATTGCACACTGTGCATGGAGCTACAAGGATATGGATTTCGGACTTTCTGACAACCGACTGGATATTGTACGTGAGGAACTGATTAAAAATCTATAATTTCTAAAAGCTCGGTTTTTAATTTAAGCTAAAATTACTTGCTTAATAAAACATTTCTCTAGACTTGCCTCATAGAGGCAGGTCTGAGAAAATATACGATTATATAACTAATATAAGGCTTAGATGCTTTCATTAATCACTCTGTTATTATATTGTAATCTTCCTACCCCTGGGAACGTATTGCATCATTTCCGGATAATAGATATAAGCAATACTAGTTCATACTGATTCCAAAGTTTCCCCACAGGTCATGCACCCCGGCAATTCCGGAAACGCCACAACATAACCTCCCTGTAATTATTATATATAGTGTCAACCGAATTTTATTTGTGTATAGCGTAAATTAACTGTAGGAAAATAAAATATGCGCTCGTGCCAAACAAAGCAACAAACGCCGCAATTAGAATCATACAAATTGTTTTTTTCATTTTGAGTTCCTTTCTAAAGAAAAACGCTCGCCTAATTTTAAGGCGAGCGTCTTTGTGTTATTTGGTTTTAATATTCAGAGCTGAGCAGGAAATCCGCTATGTGCATTGTCTTAATGCCCTCATAGTTTCCGCCTGCAAATTCATCTGCCCTGAGTAGATACTTGGGATAATTGTCGTGTATTTCAAGCAGACGATTGTATTCCCGTTTTTCGGTCTTTTCGAAGTTTATCTCCGGCGGCCTGGATAGATTTCAAGTCCGGGGAGGGACAGCACCTGCTCATCCTTCACACGCAAATATCCAATGTCGGGATGGTTGTTTACCACTTCCATGATTTCATCGAAAATAGCGGAATCGCAATCCGTGAACTCTAATACCATGATACGCATGATGCCATCACCTCCCTCGTTTCTGTTGCCCTGTGTCACTGTATCTGCCAGCCCTCTGCCTCTTCACGGATTCTTACAAATTCACGATAAGTGCCTTTCTGCCCTAAAAGCTGTTTATGTGTCCCCCTCTGTGCCACTGTGCCGCTGTCAATGACCAGGATCTGGTCTGCATTTTCAATCGTGGCAAGCCTGTGCGCAATCGTAATGATTGTTTTCCCATGGGTCAGTTCTGATATTGCTTCCTGAATCAGATGCTCATTTTCAGGATCGACACTGGCAGTTGCCTCATCCAATATAATGATTGGCGCGTTTTTCAGCATAGCCCGCGCAATGCTGATCCTCTGCTTTTCACCGCCGGACAGCGTTCCGCCGCCCTCGCCGACAATAGTGCCGTATCCATC
>JAAVIA010000021.1 GCA_014799405.1 Lachnospiraceae bacterium | reverse complement strand
GGTACCGGCTGTGGACAGGAAGAGGAAGGCAGGAAAATAGGAAGGTACGTGTAAGGGATGTAAGTTGGGAATGGATGGCAGATGAAAGTCATCTCTGTGTGGAGTTCTGAAGGTGCATATTTAATTCTTAATAATCCTCGATAGCTCAATGGTAGAGCACTCGGCTGTTAACCGAGTTGTTGTAGGTTCGAGCCCTACTCGGGGAGCTTATGGCCCCATGGTCAAGCGGTTAAGACATCGCCCTTTCACGGCGGTAACACGGGTTCGATTCCCGTTGGGGTCACTAGTGTAACAAGGATAGGCTCCATTTATTGGGAGGACGCCTTATTACCATAAGCCGACGTGGCTCAATTGGCAGAGCAGCTGACTTGTAATCAGCAGGTTATCAGTTCGATTCTGATCGTCGGCTCTGACGATTGATACATAGGCGGTATCAATTGCATGTTTAATAAATATTATGGACGTTTAGCTCAGCTGGTTAGAGCAATCGGCTCATAACCGATCGGTCCGGGGTTCGAGTCCCTGAACGTCCACTATATGTAAGGCCCGATGGCTCAGCTGGTTAGAGCGCCGCCCTGTCACGGCGGAGGTCGAGGGTTCGAACCCCTTTCGGGTCGCTAACAACAAAAATCCACGATTAACAGTCGTGGTTTTGTTGTAAATATTTGCCGGCGTGGCGGAACTGGCAGACGCACAGGACTTAAAATCCTGCGGGACTAATCTCCCGTACCGGTTCGATTCCGGTCGCCGGCAGTAATATTTTTGTAAGCAATCCCAGATAAATCAAGGGATTGCTTTTTTTTTTACTATTGTATATAATGAACAACAAGAATGTAATTCAAAGATTTAGGACTCATAGAACTATTAGGTTTATGGAATTAACATAGAGAAGAATGTATCTGAGAGCAGGAGATTTCATGTACAAATATTACGGAAAAACAAAAGGAGGAAACTTTCGATGAAAAACTTTGAAAAAGAGAAAGGTAAGCTGTTAATTTTTTTGCTATTATTATGTGCATTAGCAGGTTGCGGTGAAGTAGACACAGCAAGTGAGACAACAGCGGATGTAATAGAGGAAGTGACGGAGAATACAACAGAGGAAGTAACAGAAGAATTATCAGCATCGGAAACATTGGAAGGAGATCATAATACAGATGTGGAGGCATTACAAAAAATTATTGAAGAGCAGAACGCATTAGGGGCTGACATGTCTACAGATTTAAATAATAAGGATTATACGTGGGACGAAAATGGAAGATTAATAGCATTGGACATTAGCTTCCTCAATCTGAAAGGCGAACTTTCATGTGCAGGCTTGCCTGCATTGAGGCGCTTGACTTGTAGCGGTAATGAAATAAGCAGTCTGGATGTGAGCAAAAATCCAGCATTAACGGACTTGTTTTGTAGTGGCAATCAAATAAATAGTCTGGACGTGAGCGAAAATACAGCGTTAGAGAGCTTGTCTTGTAGTAGAAATGAAATAAGCAGTTTGGATGTGAGTCAAAATACAGCGTTAACGAACTTGTATTGTGGGTACAATCAAATAAGCAGTTTGGATGTGAGCCAAAATATTGCATTAAAGGAATTGAATTGTAGTGATAATCAAATAAGCAGTTTGGATGTGAGCCAAAATATTGCATTAACGGAATTGTATTGTGGAAGCAATGAAATAAGCAGCTTGGATGTGAGTCAAAATACAGCGTTAGCGGTCTTGAATTGTGACAACAATCAAATAAGCAGTTTGGATGTGAGCCAAAATACAGCGTTAGCGGAATTGCGGTGCTACTATAATCAAATAAGCAGTTTGGATGTGAGTCAAAATACAGTGTTAATGAAATTGTGTTGTAGTAACAATGAAATAAGCAGTTTGGATGTGAGCAAAAACACAGTGTTAAAGTACTTGTCTTGCGACAGTAATCAAATAAATAGTTTGGATGTGAGCCAAAATACAGCGTTAAGGAGCTTGTCTTGTAGTAGAAATGAAATAAGCAGTTTGGATGTGAGCCAAAATACAGTGCTAATAGACTTGGATTGTAGTGGCAATCAAATAGGTAGTCTGGATGTGAGTAATTGCTCCTTATTGGAATACTTTTTGTATGATGATAATAATTCTGATATGGAAGTTATTGGGTGGCAATAGTATGGTCAATCCTTATCAGCTAATGGGAGACAGAAATGTAATCTAAAGATATAGAGCACATAGAAGTATTATGTTTATGGGATTAACATAGGAAAAATATATTTGACAGCAGGGTATTTCATGTACAAATATTGCGGAAAACAAGAGGAGGAAACTTTCAATGAAAGGCTTTGAAAAAGGTAAAAGTAAGCTGTTAATTTTTCTATTATTGTTATGTGCCTTGGCAGGATGCGATAAGGCAGACGCAGTAAACGAGAAAACAGAGGAAGTAATAGAGGAGAAAACAGAGGAAAGAACAGAAAATGTAGTAGAGGTGGAAAAGCAGAAAGAAGATGTGGAGGCATTACAAAAAATTATTGAAGAACAGAATGCATTAGGGGCTGACATGTCTACAGATTTGAATAATAAGGATTATACATGGGACGAAAATGGAAGATTAACAGCATTAGACGTTAGCCACCGCAATCTGAAAGGCGAACTTTCATGTGCAGGCTTGCCTGCATTGACAGCCTTGAATTGTAGCGGCAATAAAATAAGCAGTCTGGATGTAAGCCAAAATACAGAGTTAACGGAATTGTATTGTGGAAGCAATGAAATAAGCAGTCTGGATGTGAGCAAAAATACAGAGTTAACGAAATTGTATTGTGGAAGCAATGAAATAAGCAGTCTAGATGTAAGCCAAAATACAGTGCTGGAGAGCTTGGATTGTAGCGGCAATGAAATAAGCAGTCTGGATGTGAGCAAAAATATGGTGTTAATGGAATTGGATTGTGGTTACAATCAAATAAGCAACTTGGATGTGAGTGAAAATACAGCGTTAGAGAGCTTGGATTGTACCAAAAATCAAATAAGCAGTTTGGATGTGAGCGAAAATGCAGCGTTAACGGAATTGGATTGTAGTTACAATCAAATAAGTAGCTTGGATGCGAGCGAAAATACAGCGTTAAGACATTTGAATTGTGACAGTAATCAAATAAGCAGTTTGAATGTGAGCCAAAATACAGTGTTATGGTACTTGTATTGTGACAATAATCAAATAAACAGTCTAGATGTGAGTCAAAATACAGCATTAGGACGTTTGTATTGTAGCGGCAATGAAATAAGCAGTTTGGATGTGAGTGAAAATACAGTGTTAGAGGACTTGCATTGTAGTTACAATCAAATAAGTAGTTTGGATGTGAGCCAAAATAGAGCGTTAAAGTACTTGAATTGTGGCAACAATCAAATAAGCAATCTAGATGTGAGCCAAAATGCAATCTTAAAGGAATTGTATTGTATGGACAATGAAATAAGTAGTCTAGATGTGAGTGAAAATACAGTGTTAACGGACTTGAATTGTAGCGGCAATGTAATAAGCAGTTTGGATGTGAGTAATTGCTCCTTATTGGAATACTTTTGGTATGATGATAATAATCCTGATATGGAGGTCATTGGGTGGCAGTAGTATAGTCGATTTTTATCAGACGAGGGGAGACATGTGCAGTAAAATATAGTTGGATAAAAAATCAAAAGAAGTTTGGGTAGGATATGTTAACATAAAAAATTTTAAGAGATTTTCCAAGTAATTGGAAGTATCTCTTATTTTTTTGAAACCTTGATTGGAGTCATTTGAATTTTGATCCAATGCTTTTTAATAATATTGACAACTTCATCAGTTAGATACTGCTTATGGAATCCCCTTGATGTATTTCCTTTACTTTTTTTTTACTATTTTATATAATGAACAATAGAAATGTAATTTAAAGATATAGGATTCATATAATTATTAGGTTTATGAAATCAACATAGAGAAGAATGTACCTGAAAGCAGGGTATTTCATGTACGAATATTACGGAAAAACAAAAGGAGGAAATTTTCAATGAAAGGCTTTGGGAAAGGTAAAAATAAGCTGTTAATTTTTCTGTTATTGTTATGTGCATTAGCAGGTTGCGGTGAAGTAGACACGGCAAGTGAGACAAAAGAAGATGTAATAGAGGAAGTAACGGAGAATACAACAGAGGAAGTAACAGAAGAATTATCAGCACCAGAAAAGCCGAACGGAGATTATAATACAGATGTGGAGGCATTACAAAAAATTATTGAAGAACAGAACGCATTAGGGGCGGACATGTCTACAGATTTAAATAATGAGGATTATACGTGGGACGAAAATGGAAGATTAACAGCATTAAACATTAGAAAACGCAATCTGCAAGGAGAACTTTCCTGTGCAGGCTTACTCTCATTGACATACTTGGATTGTAGTGGCAATCAAATAAGCAGTCTGGATGTGAGTAAAAATACAGCGTTAACGTACTTGTATTGTGGTAACAATCAAATAAGCAGTCTGGATGTGAGCCAAAATATAGCGTTAACGTCCTTGTGGTGTCAGTATAATCAAATAAGCAATCTAGATGTGAGCAAAAATGCAACGTTAACGGACTTGCATTGTATGGGCAATGAGATAAGCAGTTTGGGTGTGAGCGAAAATACAGCGTTAACAGAATTGGATTGTACAGGCAATCAAATACGCAGTTTGGATGTGAGTCAAAATACGGCATTAGAGAACTTGGCTTGTGGCGGAAATCAAATAAGCAGCTTGGATGTGAGCCAAAATATCGCATTAGAGGACTTGGGTTGTAGCAATAATCGAATAAGCAGTTTGGATGTGAGTCAAAATACAGCGTTAAGGAGCTTGTATTGTAATGACAATCAAATAAGCAGTTTGGATGTGAGCCGAAATACAGTGTTAAAGTACTTGGATTGTAGCAATAATCGAATAAGCAGTTTGGATGTGAGTCAAAACACAGCGTTAACGAGCTTGGATTGTGGTTATAATCGAATAAGCAGTCTGGATGTGAGCGAAAATACAACGTTAGAGAGGCTGGATTGTAGAAATAACCAAATAAGCAGTTTGGACGTGAGCCAAAATCCAGCGTTAACGAAATTGAATTGTAGTGATAATCAAATAAGCAGTTTGGATGTGAGCCAAAATATTGCATTAAAGGAATTGAATTGTAGTGATAATCAAATAAGCAGCTTGGATGTGAGCCAAAATACAGCGTTAACGGAATTGTATTGTAATGGCAATCGATTAAGCAGTTTGGATGTCAGCAAAAATATAGCGTTAAGGAATTTAGATTGTCATGGCAATCAAATACGCAGTCTGGATGTAAGTAATTGTCCATCATTGGAATACTGTAACTATGATGTTAGACCTGGTATGGAGGTCATTGGGTGGCAGTAGTATAGTCAATTGTTTTTATTTCTGCCTATCTTGTCTTTCTATAAGAATGTCTATTATGCCACTTACAGTGTAAAGAGTATCACTTGAACAAAGTTTAAGTTTATCTACAATATTTTGAGGCACGTTGTTTGAATGCATACTTCCAAGCATGAGATAGTCGGGTGGCACATTAAGCTCAACGCAAAGCTTACACAGCAAGTCAAAGCTTGGTTTTGTTTTGCCTGTTTCAAGAGAAGACAAATGATTTGGAGATATATCAAGTCTTTCTGCTAATTCATATTGTGGTATGCCAAGATTTTTTCGTCTTCTTTTTATGTTTTTACCAAAGCTTTCGATGCTTACCATTAATCGTTACTCCTTATAAGATAAGAAATTATTATAACCTATCATATCAATTTTAAATCATTCTATGAACAAACTGACATAGAATAAATCTGTGACATATTGATAAAAGAATGAACAATAACAGAATAAATTTTATTGCCTTTTTCTGGTATTTTGTGTATAATATATTGTAATATACTGAGCGGATTTTACAATGTCAGAAAGGGGGATGAGCGTATGAGCATTAGCGGTGTAAGTGCATCAAAAAGTGTATTGGCAGAACGGACAGTAAAGCAGGAACCGGTGGATGCCATAAGCAAAAGCATTGAGGATGAAATTTCAGATGTTCAAAGGCAGAGACAGCAGGTATCAAAACAGGATTTGTCTGCTGATGAGAAAATGAAAAAGCGTCAGGAGCTTCAGCAGGAGATAAGCAGGTTGAATAATCAGTTAAGGCAGCGTCAGGCAGAAGCTCGGAAGAAGCAGAACAAAGAGAAAGCGGCAAAAGAGCGTGAAGCAGAAAATGTAAAGACTGACAATGAGAAAAAGGAACAGCTTGCAGCCGCCAAAAAGGACGAAACGAAGGAAACGGGAACGGAAGGTAAAACTGTAGAAATGCAGGATGCCAAAAAGGAAAGGGGTAATGAGCAGACGATTGTTTCGGCAGACGTTACGGTTTCCCAAGTCAGATTGCAGAATAAGGTTGTGTCAGGCATACGAAACGATATAAATATACTTGAAGGTGAAATCAGGCAGGATAAGGCGAGAGGTGAAAATGTAGACGACAAGGAGGAGCAGCTTGAAAAGAACCAAAACAGATTATATCGTGCATCCTCGGCAGAGTTTATCAACGGAGAGAAAAAGGATAGTAATGATATTAAGATAACCAATACTAACTATTCAAAAGAAAAAGACAATATAGAGAGACAAAATTTTAATATATCTTTCAGTTAAGCATAAAGTACGGCGTAGTCATTCATGACTATGCCGTACTTTATGCGAACTGAAATTATGGTATAATGTATATAGTATAACGTAAATATATATGGGAGGACAAAAAATGGATTTTACAAATTATCCTAATATTGCAGTTATAGATGCAAAGCTTGGGGGAACTAAGCAGTCAATGTTTAACAAGAAGGCATTTGCAAAGGCAGAAGAGAACTGGATGAGACTGGGGCACGATATGCTTTCTCAAATTAATTATGAGGCGCAGTCGGCATTACAGGTGCTTTCTTCGTATATTATGCCGTCGGCAATTATTTGTATGGAAGCACGTGTGCTTAAAGTAATACCTGCCAATGATATAATATGGGTCTATGGACACGTTGTAAAAAATTCTATGAACTTTATTCCTACGTCGAAGGACCACTCAGTAAGGGTAATGACCCGCACAGGCGAGGTTTACATATTGGGACAGAAAAGTACAAATGGATTTTCTAAGAAGGATATTACAGGAGACATAATTAAACAGATTGCTCCGATACTTACAAGGACACGACCAGGAATTCTTTTTGGTTATTCAGATGAAATTGCAAAGGCGGTTCAACAGAACCTGCAAGCCGTTGTAAATACAGTTGATGAGAGATGCTATAACGCAAATCCTGCAATTCAAAATAATAATGCATATGGCAATGTTCCGAATGGAAGCAATATGTAATGGATGATGTTCAAGAAGGGGGATAGCAGCATGTCCGGAAATATCATTGCATTTATCATATGGTGTGTTGTGGGAGTGTTGTTTATCGGTATAGGTATTTTTGCTTTTACTGCCCAAAGGCCGGTTGGCTTTTGGGCAAACGCAAAAATGTTTGAGGTGACAGACGTAAGGAAATACAATAAAGCCTGCGGTATTTTGTGGTGTATATTTGGACTTGTTTTCATAGCTCTTGGAATACCTATGCTTGTAGAGCAAAATTCACCTATGGTACTTTTATCGGTTATTGGTGTAATGGCAGAGATACTTATCATGATGGTTGTTTATACTTTGGTCATCGAGAGGAAATATCGGAAAATTTAACCTACGGGGTTACTTTACAAAATAGAATAGCTAGGTTAATATACAAAAGAAAATATAAATTAGAAAGAAATATTATGAAAGGACATTAAGCAATGCTGTACTTATCTGCAAGAGAACTACAATTAAACAGTGCCCCTAAAACTCAGCAAAAAATATATTATTTAAATTCTGGGTTTGTTTTTGTGCCGTTATTAGATAGTGTGGATAAGCGAAGATGCTTAAAGGTTTGATAGTATAAATTTAAAAGAATACTTTTCAAATACCACTTG
>JAAVIA010000020.1 GCA_014799405.1 Lachnospiraceae bacterium | reverse complement strand
TCCAGTGTGGAAAAGGCGTTTACCATGTGATTATAGGGCTTTGTGTTTAGTTTTCGTGTTTCAAAAAAGCCTTGATTTATCGGGTGTTGCGGTGGTTGTCTATAAATACTTGCTCCGAATGGTGCAGGAAAAACCACAATTATGAGAATGATAGCAGGGCTGACGGCACAGACCAGTGGGAAGATTTCACTTTTTGGAGATTCAGAAAATCTGGATGCGGGAAGGTCACGGATGAGCTGTATGATTGAAGCTCCATATTTGGACGGAAGTATGACGGCACGACAGAATATGCAGTACATCCGATATGTCAGAGGGGTGGCAGATGAGAAACGGATATCTGAGGTTTTGGAGTTTGCAGGATTGACTGATACGGGAAAGAAGCAGGTGAAACATTTTTCTCTTGGCATGCGCCAGCGGCTGGGTATCAGTATGGCGTTGCTTCCCAGCCCGGAAATTATGATTTTGGACGAGCCGGTAAATGGACTGGACCCTGAAGGAATTGTAGATGTAAGAAATATGTTAAAGAAGCTATGTATGGAGGAGGAAATGACAATTCTCATTTCCAGTCATCTCCTGTCAGAATTGTCAGAGCTGTGTACAGATTTTGCAATTATAAATGAGGGGAGACTGGTGGAGAGTCTCTCGTCCGAGGAATTAGAAGAAAAGTGCAGAAGTTATGTTGCTATTCGGACAAATGACATTAACCGTACAGCTGCGGTACTGGAGCAGGAGTTGCATATAAAAAAATACAAGGTTGTGGAGCATGATGAGATTCACCTGTATGAGTGCTTGGACGAAGTGGAAAAGGTTTCTAAAACCATTACGGACAGGGGGCTTATTTTAACTAAGCTTGTCATGGAGGGAGAAAATCTTGAGGAGTATTATTTGTCTAAGGTGTCAGGAAAGGAGGAAAAATAGTATGGGGCGTTTGATGAAAGCAGAATGGTATCGGTTAAAACATTCATCAGGATTGTTTAAGTTGGTAATTGCCATAGGTATAGTTAGCGTTGCATTCATTTATTTAACCGAATTAGATATAGATTTAGATGTTAGTAAATACAGTTTGGCAGAACATCTAAATGAATCTACGGAAATGTATTTTTTTATTATATATTGTCTGGCTGTAATATCAGCTGTCATTATAGGAACGTCTTATACAAATAAGCTTGCCTATTATGAGGTGATGGCGGGAAATAAAATATCAGCAATACTGCTCAGTAAGGTGTTAGTAAGTGCCGTTTTTTTAACAGTAGTATATTCTGTTTTTTTGGATCTGTATTGGGCAGTGATAGGAATGAGTAACGGAGTAGGGGAGATTACACAATTGTCGCTTCGTTTTATATTGTTGGCAGTTGTATTCTTTCATGTATGCAGTACCAGTATATTTATGGCAACTGCTATTCAACATACGGCAGGTGCAGTATTTTCGTATTTGCGATTCTCGGGTTTTGATATATTACTTGTTTTTTGTATAGAGTTGTTTGGTAATTTTTCTCAGGAGATAAATACGAAAATTTCAGATTGGTTTGTAATGTTTGAGTTAAGTACAGTACTGCGTTGTGAAGCAAAAATTACCAATCATCTGGTATTTGCATCAGTTTTTGGCATGCTGATTGAGGCAGTAATTTGGTATGTTATTTCATATGTAAGAATGAAAAAGAAGCTGTACAATTGATATTTATTTAGGTGAGAGTGGATGTCTGAGGAAATAGGAACTTATATATTAGTAGGAATATTACTTGTGATGGTTCTTGTGTTGTCGATACTGCTATATCAGTATAAGAGGCAGATAAAGAGCTTTATTAAGGCAACAGAAAAACGTAGGGATATGGACATAAACCAGCCAATAATGGTGGATTATTTTAACAAGGATATCACGGAGCTTGCAGTGGTTCTAAATGAATACACGGATATGACAAGACGTCTTTCCATGGAGTATCAGAATGACCGTAAGCAACTCAAAAATGTAATTGCAGGTATTTCTCACGATTTCAGGACACCTCTTACCGCAGCCGCAGGATATATGCAGCTCTTAGAGAAAAGTGGAGATTTACCGGAGAAGGATAGGGAATATCTTGATATTGCCGTGAAGAAGATAGTTTATTTAAAACTGTTGTCGGATGATTTTTTTGAAATTTCCTCCCTTGAGGCAAGGGACGAGGAATTGGAACTATCTAAGATTAATATTGGAAATTTTTTGTCGGATTGCATATTACAGCAATACGCTTGGATAGAAAAACAAGGACTCAGAACAAATTTTCAACTTCCGGAGGATGATGTTTTTATAGAAACCAATGAGCATTATCTGGGACGCATTATCGAAAATCTCTTTTCTAATATCCGTAAATATGTCAAAAGCTATGCAGAAATGAGGGTGGTGTGTGAACCGGAAAGGATTATCATCATTGCTGAAAATGATTTGATAGATGAGGATGATATTGATATAGTAAGGATATTTGAACCATTTTATAGGGGAAGTGCAAGGAGCAATGAAGGAAGCGGTCTTGGACTTTATGTGGTGAAATGTCTGGCGGACCGACTTGGATATGATATTTGGGCTGATTGTGATAATCATATGTTCCGATTACAACTAATAATAAGGAGAATAATAGATTCCTAAACAATATTGGAAGTATAATAGAAAAACTACCCCGCTACCGGTCAAAGTTTAGGGGTAGTTTTTCTATGTATGGTTACTTATTTTCCTTCCCTTTCGGCATCAAGCATTCCGCGAACCTTCATTGAAAGTCCAAACAATTTTATGAAGCCCTCTGCATCCTTGTGATCATACAAATCACCTGTAGTAAAGCTTGCAAGCGTTTCTGAATAAAGTGAGTAAGGTGAGGTTGTACCTGCCTTTATGATGCTTCCCTTGTAGAGCTTGAATTTAACCTCGCCGGTGATACGCTCCTGTGTGCTTTCAATAAATGCCTGAAGCGCCTCACGTAATGGGCAGAACCATTTGCCCTCNTAAACCATATCTGCGAANTTGNCGCCGATAAGCTTTTTAAATGCAATTGTGTCTCTGTCAAGTATAAGTTCTTCAAGCTGTGTGTGTGCCTCCATGAGAATTGTTCCGCCCGGAGTTTCATAAACTCCACGGGATTTCATGCCTACAACACGGTTTTCTACTATATCAACTATGCCGATACCATGCTTTCCGCCAAGACGGTTAAGCTCACGNATGATATCGGAAACCTTCATTTCCTTGCCNTTNACTGACTTTGGCACACCTTTTTCAAATGTCATGGTAACGTATTCAGCCTCGTCAGGNGCNTTTTCAGGATAGGTTCCAAGTACGAGAAGGTGNTCCCAGTTNGGTTCCTGTGACGGATCCTCAAGTTCAAGTCCCTCNTGNCTTATGTGCCATATATTTCTGTCACGGCTGTAGGAGGANGAAGCATCAAACGGAAGGTCAATTCCGTGTGCCTTACAGTAAGCNATCTCATCCTCACGTGACTGCATNGTCCANTCAGGCTGTCTCCATGTAGCAATAACCTTTAAGTCAGGAGCAAGAGCCTTTATGTTAATTTCAAATCTTACCTGNTCGTTACCCTTACCTGTGGCACCGTGGCAGATTGTTGTTGCNCCCTCTTTTCTTGCAATCTCTACAAGCTTCTTAGCAATGAGAGGTCTTGCATATGACGTTCCGAGAAGATATTTATTTTCATAAACAGCTCCTGCCTGAACTCCGGGTACAATATATTCGTCACAAAATTCATCAACAACATCCAATATGTATAACTTTTCTGCTCCTGAATATTTTGCTCTTTCCTCTAAGCCTTCAAGCTCGCTTTCCTGTCCAACATCAATACAAACACATACAACGTCAAAGTCATAGGTTTCCTTGAGCCAAGGAATGATGGCAGTTGTATCAAGTCCGCCTGAATACGCAAGAATTACTTTTTCCTTCATATATTTTATCCTCCTATTAAAATCATAGGCTTAGAATAACACTTAAATGTGGATAATGCAATAATAAAGCATAAAAAAATTAATGAATTTATGCATAAAACTATGTATAAAATACAAAATAATGCATAAAATNCAAAAATATACATAAAATATAAATATTATGTTGCATATTTGTACGGACGGTTGTATAATCGGTATAGTTATCCCTTGAAATGGAATAAATGATAAATATTTGGAAAAGAGGAANTTGTTATGGTAAAGGCAGGTATAATCGGCTCGACAGGATATGCAGGACAGGAGCTTGTGAGNCTGCTTCTCGGTCACGGCGATGTGTCCATAGAGTGGTACGGCTCAAGAAGCTATATAGATAAGAAGTACTCGGAAGTTTATGGAAACATGTTTCAGATTGTTGATGNNAANTGNATGGATGACAACATGGAGGAGCTTGCTGACAGGGTAGACGTTATATTTACGGCTACTCCTCAGGGACTTTGTGCATCACTTGTAAATGAAAATATACTTTCTAAAGCGAAGCTTGTTGATTTATCAGCNGATTTTCGTATAAAGGATGTTGCCACATACGAAAAATGGTACGGTATAGAGCATAAAAGTCCACANTTTATAGANGAGGCNGTATATGGACTTTGCGAGATAAACAGGGAGGACATAAAAAAGGCGAGACTTATTGCCAATCCGGGCTGTTACACAACCTGCTCCATATTATCCCTTTATCCGCTTGTAAAGGAAAGGCTTATTGATGTAAGCACGATAATTATTGANGCNAAGTCGGGNACCTCAGGTGCAGGNAGGGGCACAAAGGTTGCAAACCTTTACTGTGAGGTNAATGAGAGCATAAAGGCTTACGGCGTAACAACCCACCGACACACGCCTGAGATAGAGGAGCAGCTTGGCTATGCTTATGACGGAGAACCCCTTACATTAAACTTTACGCCTCACCTTGTTCCCATGAACAGAGGCATACTTGTAACTGCTTACGCAAGTCTTGTAAAGCAATGTACATATGAGGATATAAAAGCTTCCTATGACAAATATTACAAGGNTGAAACGTTTGTAAGANTTCTCGAAAAGGGCGTNTGTCCTGAAACAAGATGGGTTGAGGGNAGCAACTATGTGGACGTAAATTTTGTTATAGATGAGAGAACAAACAGAGTGGTANTCATGGGNGCGATGGATAACCTTGTGAAGGGTGCNGCAGGTCAGGCTGTNCANAACATGAACCTTATAATGGGACTGCCGGAAACNAAGGGACTTATGATGCCGCCNCTGTTCCCATAGAAATTNAGATGCATGAATTCTTGATTTATAAAGTAAATCGGCATATATGCTGAAAGCAAATTTGGAATGAGCTGATGTTTAATAAAAAGGAGATANGAATATGANGATAATNGATGGTGGAGTTACTGCTCCAAAGGGATTTAAGGCTGCCGGAGTTAGGGCAGGNATAAAAGAGGGAAAAACAAACAAGGATATGGCTGTGATATATTCAGAGGTACCGGCAAGCGTGGCAGGAACATTTACAAAAAATATTGTGAAAGCTGCTCCGGTGCTTTGGGATATGAAGGTCGTAAATGAAGAAAAGAAGGCTCAGGCAGTTGTTATAAACAGCGGTATTGCAAATGCTTGTACAGGTGATAAAGGCTATGAGGACACAGAGAAAACGGCGAACCTTACGGGAAAGGCTTTCAATGTAAAGCCTGAGCAGGTGCTTGTTGCTTCTACGGGAGTTATAGGTTTTAAGCTTCCTATGGACGTAATAGAGTCAGGAATAGATAAATTAAAGGATTTGGCAAGCGATACAAGGGAGGCTGCTGTTGACGCGGCAGAGGCAATCCTTACAACNGATACTCACAAAAAAGAAATAGCNGTTACATTTGACATTGACGGTACATCCGTTACAATGGGAGCAATGTGCAAGGGCTCAGGAATGATACATCCTAATATGGGAACGATGCTTGGCTTTATAACAACAGACCTTGACATAGACCAGCAGCTTCTTGAAAAGGCATTAAAGGAAAATATTGAGGATACATTTAATATGGTGTCCGTGGACGGAGATACCTCNACAAATGACACNGTGCTTATNCTTGCCAATGGGTTTGCGGGAAACAAAAAAATAGATACTGAGGNTGCCGCATATGATGAATTTAAAAAGGCATTAAATGAAGTAAANACNTTTCTTGCAAAGCAGATTGCAGGAGATGGCGAGGGAGCAACAAGACTTTTTCAGGTGGATGTTGTGGGNGCGCCTGATAAGAAAACGGCAAAGGCACTTGCAAAGTCCGTAGTTACNTCCAATCTTACAAAATGTGCNATATANGGTATGGANGCAAACGTGGGAAGAATACTTTGTGCAATGGGTTATTCAGGTGCNGAATTTGACCCATATAAGGTTGACATAACATTAAAAAGCGAGAGGGGAAGCATACAGCTTGTAAANGANGGAATGTATGCGGATTTTGACGAGGAAACNGCTTCNGAAATTATGGCAAAGGATACGGTAATTGCAGTATGTGATGTAAAATCCGGAACGGAAGCGGCAACTGCATGGGGCTGTGACCTTACATATGAATATGTTGAGATAAATGCTGATTACAGGTCCTAGAAGTGATAGTTAAATTAGAATTTGCAGGTATATGATATAGTTTCGCAGAGGTACTATATGAATATAAACTATGAAAAAAAGTTGCATAAAAAAGTTAATAGCTTTAAGCGTAGAGCCAATAAAGATTATCCCCATTGGAGCGAAAGAAATGATAATGGAGAGTGGGAAATCGGNCTTTTCGAATTTGATGAAATGTGCAGTGTTATTTTTGATATAATCCAAAATACATCATACACAGAAGCTACGGAACAAATACTTGATGATATGTTGTTTGGGATTGCGAGAGATAATGAATGCTCACGCATCGTTAATATGCTGATAGATTATTCCGGGTGGTATTCTGTTCTATGCAGGAAGTCATTATCAACGGATTATTTGAATGCGAAATGGCAATTNGCTGAGAGTTTGAAAGATTATAAAGGACAAGATAATCTTCATGAACTGATTTATGAATTTTTGAAAATTGATGACGAATATACAGAAAGGATGGCACTAATGTCATTGGCGTATATTTATCCGAACCAAGCTGAAAAATANGCAATTGATTTTTGGCATAGAGATAAATATAAGGATAATGATTACGAGAATGAATATCAGAAAATAATGGTNCTTCATGTACTGTATACTATTAGTTCTGATAAGATANATGAGTATTTAGATTTAGCTGATCAGTCAAAATACTGTTATTTGAAAGAAAATTCCAAGAAACTTCGGGAAGAATTGTTAGTTAATAAATNANAAATTCCGGTTTGTTGGGAAGAACAGCATTTCACAATTATCTAAATATATTATGTAAAAGAAAGGAAAAATAAAATGACAAACAACGATAACATGGATTTGGTGCTTGCAAAGGCACAGACACTGATAGAGGCACTGCCGTATATTCAAAAATTTAACGGTAAAAAGGTAGTCGTAAAATACGGCGGAAGCGCCATGATAGACGATAATCTGAAATACAATGTAATAAAGGATGTTGCACTGCTTAAGCTTGTAGGTCTTAAGCCAATTATCGTTCATGGAGGCGGTAAGGAAATAAGTGCATGGATGAACAAAATAGGCAAGGAGTCAGAATTTATAAACGGNCTNCGGGTGACTGATGAGGAAACCCTCGGTGTTGCGGAGATGGTTCTTTCCAAGGTAAACAAAAGCCTTGTGGCAATGATGGAGCAGCTTGGACTAAAGGCTGTGGGCGTAAGCGGAAAGGACGGAGGACTTCTTCAGGTAAAGAAAAAATTAAGCGGTGGAAAGGATATCGGTTATGTAGGTGAGGTTGTTGTCTCTGACTGCACAATTCTTGATACCCTTATTGAAAATGATTTTATTCCTGTTGTGGCGCCTATCGGACTTGGAATTGAGGATTATCACGGCTACAACATAAATGCGGATGATGCTGCCTGTGCAATTGCAACGGCACTTAATGCGGAAAAGCTTGTATTTTTAACTGATATTGAGGGCGTGTTTGTTGACCCTGAAGATAAGTCAACACTTATTTCGGAGATGAGTATTACTGAGGCGCAGGAATTTATAGACAAGGGAATTGTGGGCGGAGGAATGCTGCCAAAGCTTACAAATTGTATTGACGCAATGAAAAACGGGGTGTCACGTGTACATATGCTGGACGGGCGTATGGAGCACTGCCTTCTTCTTGAAATTTTCACTGAAAAGGGTATCGGAACCGCAATAATGAAGGAGCCGTTATTATAAAACATTGTAATGCGAAAAATTCAGGGCTGTTGTGCTAAGAATATTAATACCATATTCTTAGTGCGACAGCCTTATTTTTTTGTTTTATGATAAGGTTCTTGTGGCATAAAACGAATAAACTGAATTTTTTTTACAGATACTAAGAATAATTATTTGTAAAAACGGAGGCTTTATCTTATGTGGGGGTTATTAATTGCCATTATATCGGGAACGCTTATGAGTATACAGGGGGTTTTTAATACAGGCGTAACGAAGCAGACCTCAAACTGGCTTACAACTGCATGGGTTGCTTTTTCGGGCTTTGTGCTTGCATTTATCTTATGGTTTATATTTGAGAGAGACCAGGCGGATATCATGTCACTTTTTAAAGTGGATAATAAATATATGCTTATGGGTGGTGTTATAGGTACCTTTATTACATGGACCGTCATAAAGAGCATGTCGGAGCTTGGACCTGCAAAGGCGGTGTTGCTTATTGTTATTGCACAGCTTTTAATTGCGTATTTAATAGAGCTTTTTGGTATTTTTGAGGTGGAAAAGGTGCCTTTTCAGTGGAGCAAGCTTATAGGAATTATTATTGCTATTGTAGGATTTATCATATTTAAGTGGGAAAAGCAGTAAGTATTATACTTTTTTACTATTGTAATATTTTACAAAAATGTTACAATGGTAGTATGTTTTGTTATTGTGTTATGGAATATCTTTTCGGATTGGAAAGGAGTATTTCAGAATGCATAAATTTTTCAATATAATATTGCTTGGTCTGTGTATGTTTTTTTTGACTGCATGTGATTCAGGAAAAGCTGTTATAACATCGGGCTCTTATTATGAACAGACACATGAAGGAGTTGGGGATACCTCTGAGGCTTTGGAAAAAGAGGACATAGAGGAGAACACCTTATTGTGGGATGGGAGCAACGTAGTTTCGGATGATGCAGGAATGGAAACAGAGTTTGCGGTGCATGTTTGTGGTGCCGTCAAATGTCCCGATGTATATATGTTAAAGAAGGGCGCTATAAAGCAGGATGCCCTTTTGGCAGCGGGAGGCTTTGATGAAGGTGCGGCAATAGATTATGTAAACTTAGCGGAGCCTGTAAAAAGTGGAGAGAAAATATACTTTCCATATGAGGATGAATTGGAAAACGGCATTTTTATTCGTGAAACAGAAGCCGATGTATCCGAAGGCCTAATTAACATAAACACGGCTGATAAGAATATGCTTATGACGCTGCCCGGTATAGGCGAAAAAAGGGCACAGGACATTTTGGATTACAGAGAGCAGTACGGAGGCTTTTCAAGTATTGAGGATATAAAAAATGTTAAGGGTATCAAAGAAAGTGTCTACAACAATATAAAAGACATTATTTGTGTGAGGTAGGAAAATAACATGAAAAAGGTTTTGGTAGTTGATGATGAAAAATCCATAGTAAAGGGAATTAAATTTTCTCTTGAGCAGGATGATATGCATGTTGATGTTGCATATGACGGCGAGGAAGGCTTTAGCATGGCCAAGGAGAATCATTATGATATTATTCTTCTTGACATTATGCTGCCGGGTATGACAGGACTTGAGATATGTCAGATGATAAGGGAATTTTCTGACGTTCCTATTATAATGCTCACTGCAAAGGGAGAGGATATGGATAAAATTCTCGGTCTTGAGTATGGTGCAGATGATTACATTACAAAGCCTTTTAACATACTGGAGGTAAAGGCAAGGATAAAGGCTATACTCAGGAGAAACATTAAAGGTGTAAGTGAGACGAAGGAAAGCAAGATTATTGAGGCAAAGGGTCTAAAGATTGATTGTGACAGCAGAAGGGTTTACATAGATGACAAAGAAGTTAATCTCACTGCAAAGGAATTTGACTTAGTGTATCTGCTTATTTCAAATCCTAATAAGGTTTATTCAAGAGAGCAGCTTTTAAAAACAATATGGGGAGCATCATATCCGGGGGATGCCAGAACCGTTGATGTTCATGTGAGAAGACTTAGGGAGAAAATAGAGACAACGCCTGCTAATCCAAAGTATATTCATACAAAGTGGGGTGTCGGATACTATTTTCAATCCTGACATTATTAAAAAGCATGCCATGAAATGAGGATATAGAGTTGAAAAATAATTATATAAAAACAGCTCCAATAAGTCTTAAGGCATTTATAATTATTTATATGTCCCTTGCTTTGGTGCTTATAATACTCACATATTCTATTGTTACCATTAAGCTTGATATAGGCAGTCAAAAAAAACAGCTTGATGAGGATGTGTGGGAGCAGTGTAATAAATTATCTGATGACTTTGTTGCAAATGAGTTTACCATGGTTGGGGAAACAAGAGATTTGAATTACAGCGTTGATAACATTGTAACCTTTTTTGACGGATCTCTTATTGTGGTTAATTCCGATTATCGAATTCTAAAGGACTCATCCGGGCAGGCTGAGGGTTCATACATAATCAGTGAATCAGTAATGAATACCATGACCGGAAAAATCGGACGCAGCGTAAGCGAACTCGAAAACTATTATCAATATATTTACCCTATTTCTGAAAATGGAAAAATACAGGGCGTTATTTTAGTATGCGCATCAAAAAACAGGATTGACAGCATGAAATCACAAATTGCTGACAGGAATTATTTGATTGCCATTGTTGCTATTGCAGTGGGTATTGTTTTAGTATGCTTTGGTGCAAATATAAGTGTCCGTGGACTAAAGAAAATGAATGAGCATATGGAAATTGTTCAGCACGGACAAATGGGACAGGATATACCTGTAAGTGGATTTAAGGAGTTTCGTGCACTTACCGAAAACTACAACAGCTCAATAAAAAAGCTTATGGAAATAGACACCTCAAGGCAGGAGTTTGTGTCAAATGTGTCTCATGAGCTTAAAACGCCGATAGCGTCCATGAAGGTGCTGGCTGATTCCCTTGTACAAAATGAGCAGGCAGACCTTGAAATGTACAAGGAATTCATGTCGGATATTGTTCTTGAAATTGACAGGGAAAGTGAAATTATTACGGATTTGCTTACGCTTGTTAAGACAGACAGAAAGAATGCGGACATAAACATTTCTGAGGTCGATATAAACAGTTTCTTGGAGGCTATATTAAAGCGTGTTGCGCCTTTGGCTGAGGCGAGAGGCATTACAATAACCTATGAGAGCTATCGTGAGGTTGTTGCGGATGTTGATGAGGTTAAGCTTACTCTTGCATTTACAAATATTATTGAAAATGCGGTAAAATACAATGTAGATAATGGCTGGGTCAAGGTAACCCTCAATTCGGATCACAAGAATTTTTATGTAAAGGTAGCAGATTCAGGAGTCGGCATCCCGGAGGATTGCAAGGATAAGGTGTTCGAGAGATTTTACAGAGTTGATAAGGCAAGAAGCAGAGATACCGGAGGAACAGGGCTTGGTCTTGCTATTACAAGAAACATAATACTTATGCATAAGGGAACAATAAAGCTTTACAGCGAATCAGGCGAGGGAACCACCTTTACAATCAGGCTGCCTATGAAGCGTGTTGAGGAAAAGGCTTCTTCGGAGCAATAATTGCAGATGTTAGTATAGAGGAACAATAATGAAAAATAAAAAAATTCTCATTTTAATATTTTGTATGATGGTGCTTTTTGCTGCATGTGGAAAAACAGGAGAGTCGGGAGATTCACAAACAGTGGAGCTTGGCGAAAACATGATAAGCATATATTATCCCGAGGGAACACAGATTTTGAAGGATAATGAGCCTTATCAGATTAAGCAGCCGGATTCCATAACTGTTTCAGTGGAGGAGATTATGGCAGCTATGTCNGAAAAACTGGAGCAGGAGAAGATACAGTATCACACTTATATGATTGANGCTGATAATAATGTAACTCTTGNATTTACACTTACAGGTGAATATGATAAGGAGTATTTTCTTTTGACACGGGCAGCAGTAACAAAGACACTGTTTCAATTGGANGATATAAATAGCATAATTATAATTCTTGATGATGATAATGGAGAGGTTCTGCTTAAGGAAAGCTACGGAAGGGATTCATTTTATTATTATTAGGCTTTAGTATCAGGAGAAATTAAAATTGAAAAGACCATTGTTTAATGCGGCGGTTATGTTTGCACTTGGAGAGGTGATTTGCATGATGCCAAATAAAACAATGCCTACAGGCATGCTTTTTTGCGTGCCTGTTTTTATTTGTGTAATGCTTTTGCTTATCCGAAAACATTTTGAGGCGGCAGTGGTTCTTGCTATGGGAATTGCAGGGTTTGCCGTAATGTATTTTCAGCTTGTACGTCCGATTAACGTATGTCTTTTACTTGAGGATAGTGTTGATGATCATTGTGACACTGAAAATGTTTGGGCGAAGGTAAGCGTGCAGGGTATGGTAAAAAGCGTGGAGGAGAATAATGGCAGCTATAACATTGTCATTGAAGTAAATGTGACGGAAATACAAAAATCCTATTGTGGNTTTATGGGAAGCGTCAGGGATAAATACAAGATTGTTGTATTTGGATATGACAGGAAAGTAAGGGCAGGGACAGGTGTTACTGCGGAGGGGATGCTTACACTGCCTGAAAAACCTTCAAATCCGGGCGGATTTGATTTTCGTTCGTACTACAAAGCAAAGGNGATTCTATTTATTTTTGATGCGGACAATATGCTTTTTGATAAGGGTTCACACAATTATTTCCTTGATTTGGTAAGCACTGTCAAGGAGTGGGGGATAGGACAGCTTAGGAAAATATGTAACAAAAAATCGGCTTCCATTTATGAAGGGATTATTTTCGGAAACAGCAGGGCGGTGGATGCCACATCAAGAAAGCTGTATCAGGTTAGCGGAATCGCACATATACTTGCTGTTTCAGGGCTTCATATATCGGTTGTAAGCGGANTTATTTATTTAATTTTAAGGGGATTTTATGTGCCGTTTTGGCTTTCCTCACTGCTTTCAGTGTTAGGTGCCGTCTTTTACGGAGCTATGGCAGGCTTTGGAATGGCATCAGTAAGGGCAATTATTATGCTTGTCATTGCCATTTTTGGAGAAAGAATGGGAAAGGCTTATGATATGCTTACAGGGCTTGGNCTGGCNGCTTTTCTTATGCTTATATATAATCCNATGAGCATAAGGNACCAAAGCTTTNTATTAAGTGTGTGNGCCGTATCAGGCGTTTGTCTTGGAATAAAGGTAATGCGTCTTATTACGAGAAGGAAAAGAATAAAAAAATATTTTAAAAGACATAGATTGGTAAGGAGACTTGCAGAGGGGCTTATGATGTCCCTGTGCGTAAATATTGTCACATTTCCCNTCATTGCATATATGTACTTTGAAATTCCGTTATATAGCTTTATTCTTAATGTTTTTGTTGTGCCTCTTATGNCCGTTGTGGTTTATGCAGGTTTTATAGGAATNATTTTATCGGCTGTCTCGGTTTTTGCGGGGAAGCTTGTTATTGCACCGGGAGCNTTGCTGTTAAATGTGTTTNAGCGGCTTGCCAATCNGTTTTTAGNATTNCCGNNTTCCGTGATAAATACGGGAAAGCCGAGCATATGGTTTATTATTNTNTATTATNTGATTTTNATTTTTGTTTTGGNANTTTCGGATAACAAAATATGCGACACGTTTTTTGCAGGGATGAGAGTAAGGCTTAACCNAAGAAAATGGAGAAGGATTAGAGCCGTTCTTTCATTGGGACTATGTACGNTGTTTCTTGNGGTTACCATTTGCNTGAGGATTTTAATTAGCAGAGAGATGCTTGTATTTTTAGATGTGGGTCAGGGAGATGGTATTATCNTATCAACACCAAGGGGAACGGTTATTGTCATAGACGGTGGTTCTACAAGTCAGAGTGCAGAAGGCTTGGCAGAGTATACCTTGAAGCCTGCACTAAAAGCACTTGGAATGGCTGACGTGGATTTTTGGGTTATAACGCATGGAGATACAGACCATGTGAGCGGACTTATGTACATACTTGAAAATTATGAGATGTCCAACATAAATATAGACTGCATTTTGATGGCTGGGTATGGGGGTCATTCAGAGAAGCTTGAGGAAATAAGACTGCTTGCGGAAGAAAATGGTGTGGATACGGTTTATCTTGGTGCAGGAGATAAGATAGAGGATGGGAGTGCGGAAATTGTATGCTGTCATCCTGACAAAGGTTTTGTGGCAGACAACACAAACGATGCATCTCTCGCATTAGAGTATTTATCCTCTGATTTGAGCTGCCTTTTCACGGGAGATATGTCGGCAGCTTCACTGGATTATATGCTGACAAAAAACAGTGACTTGTTACAAAGTGAGTATATGTATCTAAAGGTTCCTCATCATGGCTCTAAAACCTCGGTGTATGAACCGCTGTATGATTTGATTAAGGGGCAGACGGCTGTTGTTTCATGCGGGAAGGATAATTCCTACGGACATCCGCATAATGAGGTTTTAGATAAGCTAAAACATTACGGATGCAGTATTTACCGAACAGATGAGAGCGGAGCAGTGTGCGTTTATATAAGAAATGGGGAACTTGAAATTGAGGAATATAAATCAAGTACTACTTTACAATAACCAAACCAAAAAGATGATAACATTATGCTTTCAAAAGAAATAATCCAAAGTGATGGTTCAGAATCAATGTAAAATTAAAACATGCCTAATACTTAAAAAAATGTTGAATAATTAAATTCAGCAATATGATACTAATTACAAGAAAATAATATTGGAGGCGATATATTGACCACGGAAAAAATGAAAGAACTTTTATCTGCAAAGGATGAGAAAATAACCATAGAATACAAATCCTGTACTAATGAAATTAGCGAGTCAGTGTATGAAACTGTTTCATCATTTTCAAACAGATATGGAGGATGGATTATTATGGGAGTGTGTGATGGAGGTATTCCCATAGGAGTAAATCGTAATGCAGTAAAGGATATGAAAAGAAATTTTGTATCTCAGCTTAATAATACAAATAAGATGTCTCCGACACTCTATTTGCCTATAGAAGAATTTGAATATGAAGGGAAAATTCTGCTTTGGACATATGTTACACCGACTTCCACTGTTATTAGGTGTGCTGGAAGAGTATATGACAGAAATAATGAGGGTGATTTTGATATTACGGATTCTCCTATTCAAATGGAAAATATGTATGCACGAAAGACAGGTGCTTTTTCTGAGAACAAATTATTTCCCTATGCTACGGAAGATGACTTGCACATGGAGCTTATGCCCACAGTCCGAAGATTGATAGAAAACAAGAATGCTCAACATGAGTGGCTAAAAATGACCGACCATGAAATTATGATAAGTGCAGGTTTGTATGAGAAAAATCTTGTTACAGGTGAAGAAGGTTACAATTTAGCTGCAATTATGTTATTTGGAAAGGATGATGTTATTCGCTCATGCGTTTCCGGATATGTAACAGATGCAATATATCGGGTTGAAAACATGGATAGATATGATGATAGATTGCAGGTTAGTACTAATTTGATTGAAAGTTATGACAGATTGATGGAGTTTATTGCAAAGCATACATCGGATAAATTTTGTCTTATAAATAATGTAAGTACAAGCATTCGAGATGTAATTGCAAGGGAAGTTGTTTCAAACATTCTTGTTCATAGAGATTTTTCAAGTGCGTATCCTAAGAATCCGTTAATTGCTAATTTTTTTACCGCACTAGGTAGGTCAGATACGATTGGTTCCGGTGTGAAAAACTTGTATAAATATACGCCTATATATTCTGGAGGTGGGAATCCGGAATTATACGAAGCAGATGTTTTTAGAATAACCATTCCATTAACAAAGGAAGCGACAAGACAAGTAAAGATGGAAACTGAGCTGACAGAAAGAGAACAGTTAATTTATAATATGATTAGTGAAAATCAGAAAATCAGTGTGGAAAACATTGCTGCAAAACTAGATGTTACGAGAAGAACAGTATTGCGTGATGTACAGGAAATAAAGAAAAAAGTGTTTTTATTGTATGATAAAAAAGAAGCATTATGGAAATTAAAATAGGAAGTGACAACGAGGTGACAGGGAAGTGACATTGCATATGTCACTTCCCTATGTGGTAAAATCACAAAATCTGATAAATAAGGTGTATGTAATAAATAACGAGGTGACAAGAAAGTGACATGTCTTAATATCGTTTGTTTTAGAAGGAAAGGATTTTTATAAAAAATAAAGGATTTTAAAAGGATTATTATCCTATTCTTCTCGTACACCGTTTTTCGTGGTATAATGAACGCATAAACGCGAACGCAGGTCCGAAGAACATTCGATGGCTGCTTGCAGCCAAGCGAATGTTTTCGGACCTATGTGAGTGTAACGAACACCGAAAAACCGAAGGTTTTGAGGTGAGCGTTTATGCGGAATGCAAATAGTACATAATCAATAAACATAAAAATGGGGACAAAAAAGTGGCAGGAAAAGAGAAACAGGCAGACGGCATGTCAATAATAAATTCTCATATAGAAAATAAAAACTTCTCAAGGGTGTATCTTATGGGCGGTGATGAGGGTTATCTTGTAAGACAGTATAAGGACAAGCTTATAGACGCTCTCTGTGACAGAAACGACAGCATGAATTACATGGCGTACAAGGGGGAAAAGGCTGTGGCAGAGGATATAAGGGAGTTTGCCATGACTATGCCCTTTTTTGCTGACAGGAGAGTAATCCTTGTTGAGGATTCGGAATTTTTCAATAAGGGAAATGATGCAGTTGAGGAATTTATCGAAAAAATCCCTGAAACAACGGTTATTGTCTTTGTGGAAACAAACATTGATAAAAGGCTGAAGCTTTATAAGCTGGTACAAAAGGAAGGTACGGCAGTTTTGTTCAATACGCCTGATGAAGCTACGCTTTTAAAGTGGGTTAAATCATTGTTCACAAGGGAAGGAATGAATATAGATGATGAGGCTGTTTATGGACTTGTAAGAGGTGTGGGAATGGACATGAATACCTTGTACAATGAGAGCATGAAGCTTATATGCTACTGCATGGAACAGGACAGGGTTACAGTAGATTGTGTGGAGAAGCTTTGTGTTAATCAGGTTGAGAGCAAGATATTTGACATGATGGATGCACTTTCCCAAAGAAACGTGGAAAAAACGATGAGGCTTTATGATGATTTGCTTAAGCTTAGGGAGCCGGCAATGAGAGTTCTCTTTTTAATAACGAGGCAGTTTAACATTCTGCTAAAGATAAAATTTGCCATGGAAGCAGGAGTGCAAAATTCAGGTATTGCGGGCTTTGCAAAAATACCGCCTTTCACGGTAAAAAAATACATGGAGCAATGTAAGGGCTACTCATACAAACAGCTTATAGAGTGTGTGGAAATGTGCCAGCAGACAGACGGCAACATAAAATCAGGCAGGATGAAGGATAACCTTGCGGTTGAGATGCTGATTATGGAACTGTTGAATAATGAGAGTGAAAATGTTATTATGAAACAAGCATAATTAATTAAAAATGCTGTGGGCATGTGCCTACGGCAGATTGGAGTAGGTATGAATAATGAAAAAAAGTTAGGCTTTGGGTTAATGAGACTTCCTTTACTTGACAAGAACGATGCGGCAAGTATTGATTTGGAGGAAACGAAAAAAATGGTAGATGCCTTTATTGAAAAGGGATTTACATATTTTGATACTGCATGGATGTACTGTGGCTTTGCAAGTGAAAAGACTGCAAAGGCAGTCTTGGTTGACCGCTATCCAAGGGATAAATTTACTTTGGCTACAAAACTTCACAATGGTTTTTTCAATTCCTTTGAGGATAGGGATAAGATTTTTAATACACAGCTTGAAAATACGGGGGCAGGATATTTTGACTATTATCTTCTTCATGGCATCGATGCAGGAAGCTACCCTAAATATGAGCAGTTCGACTGCTTTAATTGGCTTCGTGATAAGAAAAAGCAGGGACTTGTGAAGCATATGGGTATATCCTTCCACGACACCCCTGAGCTTCTTGATGAGATACTTACAAAGCATCCTGATATGGAATTTGTACAGCTTCAGATAAATTATCTGGATTGGGAAAGTGAGTGGATTCATTCACGTGCATGCTATGAGATGGCGACAAAACATGGTATTCCTGTTATAGTTATGGAACCTGTTAAGGGAGGCACTCTTGCAAACCTTCCTGATGAGGCGGAAAAGCTGCTGAAAGATTATAACACTGACGCTTCCATTTCATCATGGGCTATTCGCTTTACAGCATCTCTTGACAATGTAATGATGGTGCTTTCCGGTATGAGCAGCATGGAGCAGATGCAGGATAACTTAAGCTATATGGAAGATTTCAAACCTATGAATGAGGAGGAAAAGGCTCTTTGTTTTAAGGTGGCTGACATTATAAATTCACAGATTGCTGTTCCTTGTACCGGATGCTCTTACTGTACGGAGGGATGTCCTATGAAGATAGCAATTCCGCAGTATTTTTCTATGTATAATGAGGATATGCGTGAGGCTGAAAGTAAGGGTTGGACGGTTAATCTTTCAAACTATCAGCTTGTGTCACAGAAATTTGGAAAAGCATCAGCCTGTGTGGCGTGTGGACAGTGTGAGAATGCATGTCCGCAGCATCTGCCGATTATTGAGCATCTGAAAAGTGTTGCCAAGAGATATGAATAAATTATTATGAATGCTCATTAATTTTTGCCCGGGTAATTCCGGGCAATCTGCTTATATGAAATAAGGTTTGCCATTGATGTAATAAGCCAATGATTACAATATTGACTTATTTTTTATTTTTTGATATAGTTTTCTTTGTCACTTCAACGTGGTAAAGAAAAAGACAAATTGAAAGGAATTGTTATTATGAAAGAGGTTTCAAAACTGCTTGATTACAGAAAAAGCATTAAAGTCGTTGACGCAACGCTTCGTGACGGCGGATTGGTAAATGATTTTTATTTTACGGACGAGTTTGTAAAAAATTTATATAAGGCGAATATTGAGGCTGGTGTTGATTATATGGAGATGGGATACCGTGCCTCCAAAAAGGTTTTTGATGAATCAAAATTCGGCAAGTGGAAGTTTTGTGCTGACGACCATATAAGGGAGATAGTAGGTGAAAATGACACTGACCTTAAACTTGCTATTATGGCGGATATAGGAAGACATGATAAAAATGATTTCGACCAAAAGGCAAATTCGCCTGTTGACCTTGTAAGAGTTGCTGCTTACATACATCAGCTTCCTGATGCAATTGACATGATAGAAGATGCTGCAAAAAAGGGATATGAGACAAGCTGTAACATCATGGCTATTTCACATGCACAGGAGGAGGATATAAAGGTTGCCCTTGACATGCTGGGAAAAACCCCTGTAGACGTTATTTATATAGTAGACAGCTTTGGTTCAATCTATCCTGAGCAGATGGCAAGAATCGCTGATTTGTATCTTGAATTTGCAGCTAAATATGGTAAACAGGTTGGTATTCATGCCCATAATAATCAACAGCTTGCATTTGCAAATACAATTGAGGCATGTGGAGACGGCGTTGACTGGCTTGACGGAACATATCTTGCCATGGGCAGAGGCGCAGGCAACTGTGCAATGGAGCTTTTGCTTGGCTTCCTGAAAAATCCAAAATATGATGTTTATCCTGTGATTAAGTTTATCGAAGACAATATGGTTAAGCTTGTGGAGGAAGGAATCGTATGGGGATATGATATACAGTATCTCCTCACAGGTCTGCTCAATCAGCATCCGAGAACTGCCATTCAGTTTACAAAGGATAAGAGGAAGGATTACGCAGAGTTCTATAAGGAGATATACGAGTAAAATAATAGAATGTGATTAGGATTATGAATCGTAATATTTATAAAAAAGGACTTCGGGATGGAATCCCCATTGCCCTTGGCTATTTTGCAGTGTCTTTTACTCTTGGTATTGCGGCAAAAAAGGCGGGACTTACCGCCTTTCAGGCGACGCTGATGAGCCTTACAAACAGTACGTCTGCGGGAGAGTTTGCAGCAATATCTGCCATATGTGCAGGCTCCACGTATTTGGAAATGGCAGTTATGCAGGCGGTAATTAATTTACGTTACCTTTTGATGTCCTGTGCATTGTCACAGAAAATAGATACTAAGGTCGGGATGCATCATCGTCTTATTATGGGTGGTGGTGTGACAGATGAGATATTCGGGATTTCTGTATCCGTGTCTGACAAATTAAATCCGTTTTATATGTATGGTGCCATGAGCCTTGCCATTCCTGCATGGGCAGCAGGGACATGTCTTGGAGTTGTTTTGGGGTCCGTTTTGCCCGCAAATATTATAAGTGCATTAAGTATTGCATTGTATGGAATGTTTCTTGCTGTTATCATACCGCCTGCAAGGGATAATAAAATTATTGCCCTGCTTGTTGTGGTTTCAATGGCTGCAAGCTATGTGTTTTCAATTGCTCCCGTACTGAAAGGCATTTCATCCGGTATGAGGGTTATTATTCTGACGGTCGTTATTTCAATGGCTGCGGCATTTTTATTTCCAATAGAGGAGGATAATGCCGATGGGGAATAATATTTACATTTATATACTTGTAATGGCGGTGGTTACATATTTAATTCGTGTACTGCCCCTTACCCTTATTAAAAAGGAAATAAAAAACAGGCATATACGTTCTTTTTTATATTACATGCCGTATGTTACTCTTGCAGTTATGACATTTCCGTCAATTTTGCACGCAACAGACAATATATTTGCAGGATGGGCGGGAATGCTCGTTGCAATATTTTTAGCGTGGAAAAAGCAAAGTCTGTTTTGTGTATCTGCTTCGGCGTGTCTTGTAGTGTTTATACTTGAACTGATTATCTAATGGGGTTGTTGCGCTAAGAACATTTAAACCATAACATAAGAAACCCGTTAACCGAGTGAAAGCGTGTTTTTGTTATTATGATTAATGTTCTTAGCGCAATAGCCCCATTAAATATTAGCTACCTTACTTTTGTAATAACGTGTCCGAAATTTATCCACTTCTTCATTTCTTTTGGCTCTCTGTCATCTATGTATATAATTTGACCATTGTCGCTTACGGGAATAAGCTGAACGGGGCTTGTCTGTCTTAGCTTGCGTATGTAAACCCTGCTGTTCTCCCTGTTTATAAATATTCCTGTGTCACCGTCTCTTGGTGATTCATTGTGAATGAGCAATATATCACCTGCATAATATACAGGATGTAAATGATTTGATGTTATTTTTATTGCGCAATCAATTAAGTCACCGTATATCTTTTTGTATTGTCCTACGTTAAAGGGCTGTATATTTGTGCTGTCATATATCATTCCGTCGGTCATGTTGCCGGTAAGCGTATAGAGAGGAATATAGTTTTCTTCTGATTGGGAAATCATTTTTCTGCCTTCCATAGAAAGCTCAGCTTCGAGGCTTACCAATGACAAAATGGCTTTCTGTCTGTATTTGGGAAGCTTGCAAAAATCTATCATTAACTGAATTTCAGGAGTAATATAGCCGCATAATTCAAAGAGCTGTTTTCCTGTAACAATATATACAAGATGTGCGACATAAATAGGTATATTGGTAGAAATTCCGGTAATCATATTTTTATACGAAGATAGAGACATTTCCAATTTTTGAGCCATATCAGACTGTGTTAATCCTAATTTTGCACGTTCAATTTCAATATTGGTAGCAAAGTTATCTACAATTTGCCTTTTTGTCATAACAAAAACCACCTTTTGATAAAGAATAATTGGTTTAACAGTTTAGTCGAGTCCGAAAATCAATCCTTTTTATTTAAAGTAAACTAAAATAAACAAAAATCTGGTCAGGATTTTTGTTATAAAAAGTATTAAATTAAAAATGTCATATAAAATTATATGACCAGACCGTTTTCGGCGAAATGGTTGAAAAAGGAATTCTACGCTAAAATTATACTAGGTTTAATTAAAACTAGAAAGTAAAAACTTTTATTTATGGTGCAATCAGGTACGAACGTGGATGAGATAAGGAGTTTATCATAAATATATATTTCAGGGGAGATTTACATATAATGATAAGCTTTATTTAGTATTGATCTTGGGGAGATTAAGATATATATACAATCCACAATAAAAAAATGAATTGTACCGGCAAATGCTCCGGTAGAATTTCAAATAAAAGGATTTCACGTGAGCCTTGGGGCTGTCGCATGCAGGATCTATTATGCGGCAGCCCTTTTATTTCCGGTTTGTTCGTTCCTTTAAGAAAATATTAAGAGTATTTTATAACTTGTTTAAACGTATTGCACACTGTTATTTTTTGTCATAGGATAAAAAAAGGATATATACAAATTGTAAAATAATACAGTAAAAAGTATAAAATAGCTGATATTCCAAGACAGGAGGGACAGTGTATGAACAAAAAAAATTTGATTGTAGTTGGGGTGGCGGCTGTACTGATATTAGCAGTAGTGACAGGCGTGATTATGTTCAAGAAAACCGATTGGTATATGTTTTCGGACGAAAGTGGTGAGCTTAATATTATGAAGCTGGATGATAGCATTGCCTCAAATACTCAGAAAATAAATTTTGCCGATGCAGATAAAAAGGGCTATGAATATTATATTTTAGGAACGGTAAATGTATCGGAAGGAAAGGCGATGGTCGTATTTTCACAAAATGGCAAAGATATTAAGGAAATAGAGTTGGAAAAGGGTGAGCATAAGCTGGAGGAATATAGCTGGAAGGGAGAGCAGGGACCGGCTTCCGTGACTATAAAGGCCACCTATACCGCTAATGGTACATATACAATAAACGCATATAGGAGAACCACAAAAATAAAAAGCTTTATAAATGAAAAAATATTGAAGCAATAAATTTATTAATTTTTTATTGACATATTTTTAAAAGCGTATATAATAAATTGTATCTTAATTAAATAAGGTTCACTTAAACCTATGACGTGGAGATAACGTTATATGTGCACTTACAGAGAGTCGGGGCGGCTGAGAGCCCGATAGAACGCAGTATAGCAAATGGACCACTGAGGGCATGGTCAAAGGAAGCAGTTCCGAGTATTCCATGACGTTTGCATACGTTAGTTGCAGGAGGTATGNTTGTACTTCATAAGGGCATAGATTTTTCTATGAAACAAGGTGGCACCGCGGAAATGATTATCCGTCCTTGACATATGTCAGGGACTTTTTGTTTTGTNAGGAACTTTTGTTTTTTATTAAAAGGAGGTAAGAAAATGATTAACCCAACTTTAGAAACNGCAATGCATCTTGCAAAAAATTATAANGTNATTCCGGTTTGCAAGGAAATTTATTCNGATTTTACGACACCGATACAGGTGCTTCGCAGGCTTAAAAAGGTAAGCGGACANTGTTACATGCTTGAGAGNGTGGAAAATCAAAAACGNTGGGGAAGATACACATTTCTTGGTTACATGCCAAAGCTTTGTGTGACCTGCATAAACGGAANTATAAAAATAACTGATGTAAACGGAANNGTTNTAACNGANGAAAAAACNTCTCATCCAAGAGATTANATAAANAAAATCCTTNNGGAGTACAAAAGTCCTAAAATAGAGGGNATGCCNTCATTTACAGGNGGNNTNGTNGGATATTTTGCNTACGACTATATNAAGTACAGTGAGCCGAAGCTTAATANTGAAACNTACGACTCNGANGGTTTTAACGANGTTGACCTTATGCTNTTTGANAANGTNATTGCATTTGATAATGAGAAGCAGAAGATGATTATTATTGTAAATGCAAAGACNGACAACATTTCGGAAAATTATGCAANGGCGNTTGAGGAAATAGACGGCATAATAGAGCTTGTAAGAAANGGTNAGGAAGAAAAAGTAGAAAGNCCTAAGCTTAAATCNGANTTNAGAANCCTGTTTGACAAGGAGCAGTTTTGCANCATGGTCAACNGTGCAAAGAAGTATATATACGAGGGNGACATATTTCAGGTTGTGCTATCAAACCGTTTGGAAGCGGATTTTGAGGGAAGCCTGCTTGANACTTACAGGGTGNTGAGGACGATAAATCCATCGCCGTACATGTTTTATTTCAGCGGTGATGAAATAGAGGTTGNGGGAGCGTCACCGGAAACACTTGTAAAGCTTGAGGANGGTGTGCTTCACACATTCCCTCTTGCGGGAACAAGGCCGAGGGGAACAACGGCTAAGGAGGATAAGGATTTTGAGAGAGGACTTCTCACGGACGAAAANGAGCGTGCAGAGCACAACATGCTTGTGGACCTTGGAAGAAACGACCTTGGAAGAATAAGTAAGTTTGGAACGGTAAAGGTTGAGAAATACATGTCCGTTGAAAGATATTCTCACGTTATGCATATCGGCTCAACGGTGAGAGGTGAAATAAGGGATGATAAATNCGCCCTTGATGCAGTGGATGCGGTTTTGCCGGCAGGAACTCTGTCGGGGGCACCGAAAATAAGAGCCTGTGAAATAATAAGTGAGCTTGAAAATAATAAGAGAGGCATTTACGGAGGAGCNGTAGGATATATTGACTTTACCGGAAACCTGGACACCTGCATAGCAATCAGAATTGCCTACAAGAAAAACGGTAAGGTTTTTGTCAGGTCGGGAGCAGGAATTGTAGCGGACAGTNTTCCCGAAAATGAATTTCAGGAGTGCATAAACAAGGCAAAGGCGGTTGTTACGGCAATTGAGGCATCACAGGATATGGGCAAGGATTGAGCAAGGACGAGGAGGTAAACGNAAATGATATTACTGATAGATAATTATGACAGCTTTTCCTACAATCTTTTTCAGATGGTAGGAGAAATAAATCAAGATATAAGGGTTATTAGAAACGATGAGNTGACGCTGGAAGAAATTGAGATGCTTGANCCNTCACATATCATCCTTTCACCGGGACCGGGAAGACCGGCAGATGCAGGAATATGTGAAAAGGTTGTTGATTATTTCAAGGGAAAAATACCGATTTTAGGTGTATGTCTCGGTCACCAGGCAATNTGTGAGGTTTTTGGAGGCACCATAGGNTANGCTGATAAGCTTATGCATGGAAAAACTTCAATGGTAACCCTTGATTTGACAAGCAAGATATTTGGAGGAATGGAGCCTAAAATACAGGTGGCAAGATATCATTCGCTGGCAACGGTGAAGGACAGTCTCCTTGACAATTTAAAGGTTATTGCAAGAACGGAATCAGATGAGATAATGGCTGTTGAGCATGTGGAATATCCGATATACGGAGTTCAGTTTCATCCGGAATCAATCCTCACGCCAAACGGTAAGCAGATTTTGGAAAGATTTTTGAATATAAAGATTAAGAAGGAAGAAGAAAAATTCATAATCAAGGATATGATAGNAAAGGTTGCAGGCGGTACAGACCTTAACAGGGAGGAAGCACTTTCGGTTATGGATGAGATAATGGGCGGTAAGGCTGCACCTGCACAAATTGCCGCATTTCTTACGGGNCTTCACATAAAGGGTGAGACTTCCGAGGAAATTTCCGCATGTGCCGAGGGTATGAGAAAATTTGCAACAAAGGTTGACAGAAACGGAATGGATGTTATCGATATAGTGGGCACAGGCGGTGACCGCTCAAATACATTTAACATNTCAACTGCTGCCTCATTTGTGACAAGTGCAGCAGGAATTGCCGTTGCAAAGCATGGAAACAGGGCGGCATCCAGTAAATGCGGAACTGCTGATTGCCTTGAGGCGCTTGGTGTAAACCTTATGCTTGAGCCTGATAAAAATTCTGGAGTTTTACAGGACTTAAAATTATGCTTCATGTTTGCACAAAAATATCACACGGCAATGAGATATGTAGGACCTGTNAGAAAGGATATCGGCGTACCTACCGTATTTAACATACTCGGACCTCTCACAAATCCATCAGGCAATACCCATCAGCTTCTTGGAGTATACAAAGAGGATTTNGTAGANCCTATTGCCGAGGCGCTTAAAAAGCTTGGCTTAAAGGCTGCCATGGTTGTGTATGGAACGGACTGTCTTGATGAGATATCCTTAAGTGCACCTACGATAGTATGTGAGCTTAAGGACGGAGAAATAACACGCTACGAGATAAGTCCTGANCAGTTTGGAATTNCAAGCTGTAATAAATCNGANCTTGAGGGNGGAACGCCTGAAGAAAATGCACAGATAATTAAGGACATATTTACGGGAAAGATTAAGGGTGCAAAGCGTGATGTGGTAGTGCTTAACGCAGGCGCAGCCATCCACATTGTTAAGGGCGTTTCAATTGACGAGGGTATCAGAATCGCTAATGAGATGATAGACAGCGGTGCGGCAATGAAGCAGCTGGAGCAGTTTGTTGAGGCAACTAATTCGTAGTGGACTGAGTAAATTAAGAAGTAAAAGGATTAGAAATATGATTTTAGATGAAATAGCACAAAAAACGAGAGAGCGGATTAANCTTGAAAAGCAAAAGCTCCCTTTAACCGAGCTTAGGCGAATGGCGGAGGNGCTTCCCGCAAGCGGNGAATATCCNTTNTANAAGGCTTTAAAAAAGCAGGGAATGTCGTTTATATGTGAGGTAAAAAAGGCTTCCCCCTCAAAGGGAATTATTGCGGAGGATTTTCCGTATGTAGATATTGCGACTTCCTATGAGGAAGCAGGGGCATCCGCCATATCCTGTCTCACGGAACCCTTTTATTTTAAGGGGAGTGACAACTACTTGAAGGAGATAGTGGAAAATGTCAGCATACCGGTGCTTAGAAAGGATTTTACCGTAGACGAGTACATGATATATCAGGCGAAGGTGCTTGGAGCGTCAGCAGTTCTTCTTATATGTTCACTTCTTGATAAAAATGAACTTGCCGAGTATCAGTTGGTTGCTGAGGAGTTGGGACTTTCCGCACTTGTTGAAGCTCATGACGAATATGAGATAGAAAATGCGCTTTTTGCAAATGCCAAAATAATAGGTGTCAACAACAGGGATTTAAAAACCTTTACGGTTGACATAAATAATTCCGCAAGGCTTAGGAAGCTTGTGCCGAAGGAGATTGCATTTGTATCGGAAAGCGGAATAAAAAATGCGGAGGATATAAAGAGGCTTTGTGATAATGGAACGGATGCTGTTCTTATAGGTGAAACGCTGATGCGAAGCAACGATAAGAAAGCGATGTTAGATGAGCTTAGAAGCAAGATAGTGTGATGCATTATGATTAATTAAGAAAGGTTGAGGATTAAACATGTCAAAAGGAAGATTTGGAGTACATGGCGGGCAGTATATACCCGAAACGCTTATGAATGCCATGAATGAGCTTGAGCAGGCATATTTTAAGTATAAGGATGACCCTGAGTTTAACAGGGAGCTTACGGAAATGTTAAATGAGTATGCAGGACGTCCAAGCAGACTTTATTT
>JAAVIA010000019.1 GCA_014799405.1 Lachnospiraceae bacterium | reverse complement strand
TGATGCATCAGTTCTATTTATTTTTTCCACAATATTGCCTAACTTTATACTATTATATGATTCACTAAACCCTGGAAATCTCAGCTTCGGTACATTCTCTTTAATACTGTTACTTGAGGCTTATTATTGCACTTAATCATCATATTTCCGATTATGACTTCGGAGGTGATGTATAATGACTGAAAAAAGTCAATTCAAAACATTGGTTAATCAATGGCTTAAAGAAAAATCGCCAATGATTACACCATCAACACATGCCAATTTCACTTTAATAGCGGAAAATCATCTGATTCCGCATTTTGGAAAGCTGCAAATCGGCAAAATTGATGAAGCGGAAATACAAAAGTATATATTGTATTTACATGCTTCTGGAAGACTCGATCAGAAAGGAGGTTTAACTGTAAAGACCATTCGTGACATTATTTTGGTTCTTCGATTAGCTATGGAGTATGCTTATAAGCAGAAAGTAATTCCACTGCTTAATTGGGAACTAATTGAATATCCCAAAGATAACTCATCTCATAGGGTTATTTCGTTAAATAAAGATGATGAACAAAAACTTATTCAGTGTATATATATGCATCTGAATCGTAAGTCCACAGGTATTCTTATTGCTCTTTTTACAGGCTTGCGTATTGGGGAATTGTGTGGATTACAAATGAGAGATATTTCTCTTTCAGATAATACTATATGCATAAATAAGACGGTTCAAAGAATATACGATAAGAAAAAGAAAACATCATACATTCATATTGGACCACCTAAGTCAAATTCATCTGAAAGAGTAATCCCTATTCCTACGTTATTAA
The DNA here is from genome assembly GCA_014799405.1 of Lachnospiraceae bacterium. Classification (GTDB taxonomy): domain Bacteria; phylum Bacillota; class Clostridia; order Lachnospirales; family Lachnospiraceae; genus Coprococcus_C. Next base: position 13,212 of record JAAVIA010000019.1, on the reverse strand, counting down.
GTAATGTTATTAAAAAGTATTATACAGATAACCCCGATGATTATTATTTGACAGGAAAGAAAAAACCAACAGAACCAAGAACATATCGTCAATACTTTACAAGATTTTTAAAACGATATGATATGCCTAAGATATGTTTTCATGAACTAAGACACACGTTTGCAGTAAGAGCTATTGAAATTTCTGATTTTGATATTAAATCTTTATCAGAAATACTTGGGCATAAAAATGTTTCGTTTACTCTTAATGTATATGGAAAGGCAAATATGCAGCAAAAGATTAAATGTATGAATCTTCTTAATGAACTTTTATAGCTGTAAATATTTGAGTATTAAAAGAAAGGGCTGTTGCGACAAAGTTGTAACAGCCTGAGTATTTACTAAGGATGGGATATTGATAGCTTGCTTACTACAGGATGGCATGCATGATAAAGTTCAAAAATTGCTTGTCGGAAACTATTCTTTGTGCTTTAATTGATACTATGTAAGAATGAATCTAGTTTAATTGAAAATTAAGAGAAGGTAATTTAAATAGCTGGCATTCAATGTAAGAATGAAGCAGAATGACGATTACTATGGATGATAGTAATTTGATGGAGTTTACATTTGAAACAAAATAAAACTTTCGGAGGTGATACTTTGTTGCGATTAAGACCATATAAGGCTTGCGATGCCAACACCATAACGAAATGGTTAAAAAGCGAGTATGCTTTTCGGCAATGGAGCGCGGACCGTTATGAGAAATATCCGATTACTGCCGAAGATATGAACTTGTATTATGATAGAGATAAGGACAATGAAAGAATCTGGGGGATGACGGCATTTGATGATACCGGAATAATAGGACATTTAACAATGCGCTTTCCAAATGAAAATAATCTCGAAGAAATACGGTTTGGTTTTGTGCTTGTAGATGATACGAAACGTGGAAAAGGCTATGGAAAAGAAATGATTTCTTTGGCGGTTCAATATGCTTTTGATTTTATAAAGGTGAAAAAAATATCTTTGGGTGTCTTTGAAAATAACACAGCTGCCATAGAATGCTATAAATCTTGTGGTTTTAGAACAGTAGAATTAAAAGATGTAGAGAGCTATCATTGTATGGGTGAGGTTTGGAAGTGCATTGAAATGGAACGCACTATATAGAAATATTAACTGTTGTCAAGGGGGAGTTTCACTAAGTGAAACTCCCCCTTAATTTTGAAGCTATGTTATTCTAACCCATACTCTGAATGGAGAATAACTTCTTTGCCGTTGTTTTTTGCAAACTCAATCTCTTTTGAAGTCTGATTCCCAATATATCCCTGAATATCAACAACATAAATTGCATCTGAAAGCTCGATTTTTCTATAATGTGCATTTTCAAGAGAAGTTTGCTCTGTTGGCGTAACCCCTAAATTATCTACATTGCACACACATTGCAGTACATTCAGATTCCGCCTTGTTTCTAACAGAAATGCTATCCTATGCATTTCTTTCTCAAACTTCATACTTCCACATATTGTAACTGTCTTTATCACACTTTATCTGCTCTTTCTGCAACCTCTTTTTCCTGTATCTCAGGAGGGGTTTGCTCATATCTTGCAAAGGAGTAGGAATATGTGCCGCTTCCGCCGGTTATTGAGCGCAAATCGGTATTGTAGCCGTAAAGCTCCATGTATGGAATATCGGCAACAATTTCCTGATAACCATTCTCCCCGGGATTCATGGAAAGAATGCGGGCACGACGTTTGTTTAAATCGCCCATAATATCACCGGTATATTTGTCAGGTACAAGCACCTTTAAGGAGGCTATCGGCTCTAATAAAATAGGCTTGGCTTCCAGGAAACCTTTTTTGAATGCCTGTATGGCGGCAACCTTAAATGCCATTTCTGAGGAGTCAACCGTGTGGTATGAGCCGTCATATAACACAGCCTTCACACCAACGGCAGGGTATGCTGCCAATGGTCCGCTTGTCACTGCCTCCTGTATTCCCTTTTCAACGGCAGGAAAATAATTTTTAGGAACAGCGCCGCCAACAACACATTGGTCAAATACATATGGGGTTTCCAAATCTCCCGATGGCTCAAAGGTCATTTTTACATGACCGTATTGTCCGTGGCCGCCGGATTGTTTCTTATACTTATATTCTACGTCAGACTTTTTCAGTATGGTTTCACGGAACGCAATCCTTGGTTTTTCAAGCTCAATTTCAACCTTATATCTGTCTAGAAGCTTTGAGACTACAACTTCAAGATGCTGGTCGCCCATTCCGTATATAAGGGTTTGACCGTTTGCAGCATCATTTTCAACCTTGAGGGTTAAATCCTCGGACATTAATTTTTGAAGTGCTTGCGAAACCTTATCATCGTCACCCTTCTTTTTTACGGTATATCGCTTATATGTATATGGGGTGGAAATGTTAGTACGGAGGTAGGCAACAGGATTTTTTTGTGTGGAAAGCGAGTCGGTTGTTGTAACGGAAGTAAGCTTTGCCAAAGCACCTATATCGCCTGCATGCAGCTCTTTTGTTTCCTCCGGCTTATTACCATGCATCACGTAGAGCTTTCCGATTTTTTCCTCAACGTCCTTGTGATGGTTGTACATTATGTCGTCTGTTTTTAATACACCTGAATTAACCTTGATTAGGGAATATTTTCCAATGAACGGGTCTGCAATAGTTTTCCAAACATAAGCAGATTTTGGTTTTGAGAAATCATAGTCAGCATTAAATATCTCGTTTGTCTTTGTGTTTATGCCTGAACAGCTCCGCTTTTCAGGGCTTGGCAGGTATTTTACGATGTCAACCATCAGCGTGTAGATGCCTCGTGCCAATGTGTTAGAGCCCATAAGCACAGGCACAATACCACCTTCAGCCACATTCACCCTGAGGGCCTGCCTTATTTCGTTTTCTGAAAATTCATCACCGTTAAAATAACGCTCAAGAAAGTCGTCATTTGTCTCAGCTACAGCCTCCATAAGTGCTGTTCGGCATATATTTAAATTTTCCTCGGAATATTCAGGAACGTCCATTTTTTCCACGTCACCATGTGAGGTCCAGCGTTTTGCACGCTGCTGTAAAACATTTACATATCCGACAAATTCCTTGTTTTCACGCACAGGAAGATGAAATGGCGCAATGCACTTGCCATACATATCTTGTAAATCCTGTACAACCTGCCTGTAGCTTGCGTTATCGTTATCCATATTCGTAACGAATATCATGCGTGGCAGCTTATATTTTTCGCATATTTCCCACGCTTTTTTTGTTCCGACCTCAATGCCGTTTTTGCCTGATACTACGATGATGGCAGCATCGGAGGCGGATACCGCTTCCTCAACCTCCCCAACAAAATCAAATGCGCCGGGAGTATCTAAAATGTTAACCTTTGTATCTTCCCATATAATGGGAACAACTGAGGTGTTGACGGAAATATGGCGTTTGATTTCTTCCTTGTCATAGTCGCTGATTGTATTGCCGTCAGTGACCTTTCCCATACGTGTTGTCATTTTGGCAAGGTATGCCATGGCTTCCACAAGGCTTGTCTTTCCGCATCCGCTGTGACCGAGTAGTACAACATTTCTAATTTTGTCCGTGGTGTAAATATTCATAAGAGGCCCCCTTTCTGAAACATCGCCGCATCCTAAATTTGCTTTGCAAACTGCTTGGATTTACATGGTAAAACCATGCAATTAAAAATACGGCGCAATGTGTGTGAAGTTGCGATTGCATTTATATGATAATGTATCATATCATCTATGGCTAATTTTAACACAATAGGAGGCTGTATGCAATTAAGAATAATCCCTGCAAAAACGCTCATACTACCATAAGCAGGTTGTCCATAAACAACGGACATTACCGAAAATAGACACTATCAAATTATGGAAAGGAAATCATAAATGGGAGCAGTATTTTTGAAGAACAATGAAAAAATCCTCTATCTCATATCAGGTGACAATGAAAAAATACAGGGCTGTAAATGTTCGGGCTTTGAGGTTTTGGATGCAGAGAAGTCAGAGGGCGCAGGAGAAAAGCATGTGCCGGTGGTAAAAAAGGAAGGAAATAAAGTTACCGTAAATGTGGGAAGCGTGTTACATCCCATGACTGAGGAACACAGCATTGGATGGATATTTTTGGAGACAAAGAAGGGCGGACAGCTTGTAAGGCTTTCACCTTCAGGTGAACCTATTGCGGAATTTATTTTGGCAGATAATGATGAGGCTGTGGCTGCATATGCATACTGTAACTTACATGGATTTTGGAAGGCTGTATTGTAATATATAAGATTTGCTGAGACAGCTCTCTACGCTGGTAGAGCTGTGACTTGTCGGGGAGCGGTGCTGTGCTGCTCCCCGTTTTTTGTACTTTGGGACATTTCGTTCAAAAGATGAGATGGATTGATGCACGGGAATGTGATATACTTAAATCTCCAAAAAGTTCCATAAATGTTAGGAGGTCATAAATTGAGAATTTCAGAGATTGAGTTATGTTATACTGACCTTGACTGGTTCGCTATCGATAAAAATAAGAAAATAATGTGTTTTACATCCGGTGGATATGGAAATGTACCAGAGTTTGTCTGTGCATCGAAAGAAAATACAGAACTGTTAAGCGAATTTTTTGAAAACGCACATGATTGCACTACGGCAATCGTGGTACAAGATGAAAAATCTGGAGTGAATCTTGATTATTGGCGGGCTGCTTCTCAAAAAGGGCTATACTGTTTTGATGCCGTTGATGGACAGGATGATACTCCTTCATATACAAAAATTTCTGTCCCTGAGGAGCCACTGTATTTCCATGAATTACCCCCACACATTCAAAGTATTATTGGAACAAATTTTATTGACACTGATGCAGACACAGCGGATACAATAATAGTTGATCACGCATATTGAAAATTTATTGTATGTATTGGAACAAATTTGTGATGAGATTGCAAAAATAATTGCAGAAATCGAGGCGTAGGATGAACGAGAAAAATTTTGAATTTTTGCTTTATAGTTCTGCCGATAGAGAATTGGAGAAAAATTCAGTTACCGAGAAAATCTCGGCAACTGCCGCTGATGGTAAAAATATAATACGCAATTTTATAATTTAGATGCCATAATCTCTGTTGGATATCGTGTGAATTCCAGAAGAGCCATACAATTTCGTATCTGGTAGCAGATTACGGATATTTTTGCAGGATGCAGTATTGATTATGAATTAAAAAAATTATGTAGAAAAAATCCTATGACACAAATCAAGCTTGTTTTTTCTGCAAATAATGTAGCTGTTAATAACGGGAGCCTGAAAATCCTTTAAAGGTATCATGCGAAGCTGCTTGGATTTTATATATGGAAATGCCATATTTTCAGGGAGAAAAGTATAGCTTTTTTGACCAAGCACAAAGGGAATGATTTTTGAGCAGTCATCAATTTCAAGTGCAAACTGGTGATATTTAGGAAATAAATTACGAATAAACTGTCCTACATCCTGAAGCGCAAAATTACACATAAGATAAGTTTCATGAATCAAGTTTTCTCTTGTAATTCCTTTCTCATATTTTATGTTTTGAATATCCGTAACTAAAACCATTGCATCTTGCTTAAAAATCTCACATTGAAATGCCTTTTTCTTTAGAGGAAGGTAAGAAAATATAACATCAAAAATCCCGTTTTGAAGCTGTTCCAAAAGATGTCCTGAAAGACCGATTGTTATTTTTAATGAATCCTTAGGATACTTCCTGTGATGATTTAAAATGACCGGTGCAAGGTGTCCCTCGTAAATGGAATCTGAGCATCCTATGTGCAGATGATTTTCAAATTGGTGGAGTGAGGTAATCTCCGTAAGGGATTGTTGTGTTAATTCTATTACTTTTTCTGCATAAAGTAAAAACTGTTCACCCTCTAACGTCAACTCGACACTTCGATTGTTTCTCAAAAATAATGATAGGTTCAGTTCTTTTTCCAATTCATTAATTCTGTTTGTGACTGTAGATTGAGCGACAAAAAGCTGTTCGGCAGCCCGTGTGTAATTTTTAGTATTTGCCAATGTAATAAATGTTTTTAGTCCGTCGATATCCATAAACGTACTCCCTGTATAAATACATGATAATTCGATATTCGAATAAATACAATCTAAATTATCTATTTTACTTATAGTATAATCAATGCTTATAATAAATGCAAATAAAATTTAGAGGATTATTACATGTAAGCAAGCAGCATAAAAATTTGAAAGGAGTCATTATGCAGAATATAAAGTTAAGCAACAAGACATACAAGCTGGAGCAGGACCCATATATTTATACATTGCAGGATGTGGAGAAACCGGAGCTTTTCAGGGAGATGTTTCCTTACACTGAGACACCNAAAATAGCATTTAATTANCGNAGAGTGCCTGAAAATATGCNGGAGGATATTTTTATTACCGATACAACCTTTCGTGANGGGCAGCAGTCAAGAATACCTTATACGGAGGAGCAGATGGTTCATATTTATAAGCTCCTTCATAAGCTTGGCGGNGAAAATGGCATGATTCGTCAGACTGAGTTTTTTGTTTACTCNGAAAAGGACAGNNGGGCTTTGGAAAAATGTATGGAGCTTGGNTACGAATTCCCTGAAATAACCACTTGGATTAGGGCANCAAAAAAAGACTTTGAACTTGTAAAATCCATTGGAATAAAGGAAACAGGGATTTTGGTAAGNTGCTCCGATTACCATATTTTCCATAAAATGGGTTTNACAAGGAAACAGGCACTTGAAAAGTATATCGGAATTGTATCTGACTGTATTGAGGCAGGNCTTCGTCCAAGATGTCATTTTGAGGATATTACAAGGGCGGATTTTTACGGCTTTGTTATTCCTTTTGCAAAGAGGCTTATGGAGCTTTCTGATGAGAGCNGTGTGCCTGTTAAAATACGTGCCTGTGACACAATGGGCTTTGGAGTGCCTTATCCCGGTGCCGCGCTTCCGCGAAGCGTTTCCGGAATTATTTACGGACTTCAGCATTATGCGGATGTTCCGTCTGAACTGTTAGAGTGGCATGGACATAATGATTTTTATAAGGGGGTTGTAAATGCAACAACTGCATGGATGTATGGTGCAGGAGCAGTAAACTGTTCTTTGCTTGGCATTGGCGAGAGAACAGGAAATGTTCCCTTGGAAGCAATGGTATTTGAATATGCATCGTTAAGAGGNCATTTNAATGGAATGAANACAAAGGTAATTACGGAAATAGCCGAGTATATTCAGAANGAAACAAATTATGATATACCTCCTATGACGCCTTTTGTTGGTGAAAACTTCAATCTTACAAGAGCGGGAATACATGCGGATGGAATTATGAAAAACTCNGAAATATACAACATTTTTGACACGGAGGCACTGCTCGACAGACCACCGAAGGTTTCAGTTACAAATACGTCAGGTGCGTCAGGAGTGGCATTTTGGATAAATCAATATTATAAAAAACAGGGGAAGCCTCAGGTTGACAAAAATGCGACCATTGTTCAGGCNGTTTATGAATGGGTAATGAAGCAGTATGACGAGGGAAGAATAACGATGATTAGTGATGAGGAGCTTAAAGAGCAGGTAAAGCTTTTGGCTGATATATAATACTATATTTCTCAGCANATATATTTAGCAGTAAANCNATCATAATGTAAAATATTTCTTGCGTCTGATGGAAACGTTGTTTAAAATGGTACATATAATCAACATGTGAAAAATGGAGGATAACCAATGGAAAACAACAAAAGACCTGAAACTATGAAAAGAATTGAAACACCGGAGCTTGCTAAAAGCTTTATTGACGAACAGCTTGCAGCAATACGTGAGCAGGTAGGGGACAGAAAGGTTTTGCTTGCACTGTCAGGTGGTGTTGATTCATCCGTAGTTGCAGCACTTCTTATAAAGGCAATTGGCAAAAATCTNGTCTGTGTTCATGTAAACCATGGACTTTTAAGAAAGGGTGAGCCTGAACAGGTTATAGANGTATTNCGCAATCAGATGGACGCAAATCTTGTATATGTGGATGCNGTTGANCGCTTNCTNGATAAGCTTAANGATGTTGCTGAGCCTGAGAAAAAGCGTAAGATAATAGGNGCAGAGTTCATCAGAGTTTTNGAGGAGGAGGCACGCAANCAGGAGGGTATTGATTTCCTTGCACAGGGNACGATTTATCCTGATATTTTGGAAAGTGGTCCTGTTAAGGCGCACCACAATGTAGGCGGACTTCCTGAGGACCTTAAATTTGAATTGGTAGAGCCTCTCAAATTTTTATACAAGGATGAGGTCCGTGTAGTAGGAAAAGAGCTTGGACTTCCTGACAGCATGGTATATCGCCAGCCATTCCCTGGTCCGGGGCTTGGTGTTCGCTGTCTCGGTGCAATTACCCGTGACCGTCTTGAGGCAGTACGTGAATCGGATGCAATCCTTCGTGAGGAGTTTGCCAAAAACGGACTTGAGGGAAAGGTATGGCAGTACTTTACCGTTGTTCCTGATTTTAAGTCTGTAGGCATAAAGGACAATGCACGTACATTTGAATATCCTGTTATTATCCGTGCCGTGAACACAAAGGATGCAATGACTGCAACTGTTGAGGATGTACCATTTTCATTGCTTCAGCATATAACGGAGCGTATTACCCATGAGGTTGAAGGGGTAAACAGAGTGCTTTACGACCTGACACCGAAGCCAAGCGGAACGATAGAGTGGGAGTAAGCTATTATCAGTCCTTGCATTATTGCTTGTGCCTTGCTACAATTACAAAAAGGATGCTCAATCCTATCAATCTATTTTATGAAATGAGGTAGTTGTTATGAGAACAAAGCTGAATATAACCGAAGGTATTTTCCCTATGCCGGTACTGATGGTTGCGACCTACAATGAGGATGGCAGTGTTAATGTGATGAATGCCGCTTGGGGTACAATGCAGGCAAGAGACATGGTAGCACTCAATTTGACAGAAACCCATAAAACCGTAAAGAATATCAAGGCAAGAGGTGCTTTTACGGTCAGCATTGCAGATGCTGCCCATATGGTTGAGGCTGACTATTTCGGTGTTGAATCCGGTAATCAAATTACAGACAAATTCGCACGCAGCGGATTAACCGCAAGTAAAGCCGAAAAGGTTGATGCACCTGTAGTCAATGAATTTCCGATTTGTCTTGAATGTGAGTTTGTTGAATATCAGGACAACGAATATGGCTGCGGTGTAATCGGTAAAGTAGTGAATGTTACCGCAGACGAAAGCGTTATGGTGAACGGTAAGATTGATATGTCCTTGGTAAATGCCATTGCCTTTGATCCATATACCCATGGTTATTACAAGGTAACGGAACGTGTCGGAGAGGCTTTCAAGGACGGCTTGAAGCTGAAAAAGTAAAACTGATTTGAAACTAACGGTGCAGTTGCACTAAGAATATTATGGTATAGATATTCTTAGTACGACAGCGCCGTTTTTTTGTTCCCTAAAGTGTATTGACAAACATGGACTATTACGATAGTATAGACTATAGAAATAGTCTGAGGAGGTTCTTTTATGAAAGAAAAGCTTTTTGACAGTGAAGCTAAAGTAATGGAAATCATATGGGAGAGAAGTCCTATTTCGGCAAAAGATATTAGTTTGATTGCGGCAGAGACCATTGGATGGAATAAAAACACCACCTATACCGTAATTAAAAAACTTGAAAAAAAGGGTTTTATTCAGCGTAATGACCCGGGTTTTATTTGCACACCTCTTGTGTCACAAAATGAAATGCAAAAGGTAGAAGCTGCCTCTCTTTTAAAAAAAGTATTTGGAGGTTCCCGTAAGGCATTATTTTCTGCTTTGCTTGAGGACGAGCCTTTGTCTGAAGAAGAAATCGATGAGCTGCGTAAGTTGATTGATAAAGGGTGATGAGTATGTTGCAGGAAATATTCTACTGGGTATTTAATATGAGTATAATGGCGACTATAACCGGTATTTTTGTTATGCTCATCCGATTGGTGAAAAAGCTTCCAAGAAGGCTTATGGTGGTTCTTTGGGCGATTCCTTTTTTGCGTATGACGGTTCCTTTTGGATTGAACAGCTCATACAGCCTGATGTCATTGTTATCTAAAATTACTACAAAAACCATTGTTGTGTATCAGCCAACGGATGATGTGGGTTTTTCAGTGACGAACTGTGTTATGGCGGCAGATACCTATTTCCCGATAACTTATAAAGTAAACATTCTTGAAAATATATTTAAGGTGGCTTCTGTTATATGGATAATTGTTTGTTTGGCCATTCTTCTTATGCTGGCAGTTATCTATATTACTACACTTTACGAAGTTAAAGATGCAGCGTATCTGCGGGACAATATTTATCTTTCGGAAAAGATTATATCACCTGCGGTATACGGTATTATAAAACCTAAAATTATCCTGCCTGTATCCTATAAGGATAGAGATATCGAGCTTGTTATACTGCACGAAAAAATGCACATTCATAGTGCGGATAATCTGTGGCGGATTCTTGCGTTTTTCATCGTCGCAGTACATTGGTTCAATCCTCTTAGTTGGTTGTACTTAAAACTGTTCCTAGCAGATATTGAGCTGTCCTGCGATGAGCGTGTTCTTACAAAGGTGGGGGATAGTCGTACAAAGGAATATGCATTATCACTGTTAGAAAGCAGACAAGGAGCGACTGTCTTTGCCTCTGCATTCGGTGGCGCAAAAATTCGTACACGAATTGAAAATATACTGTCGTTTAAGAAAATGACTTGGTTTTCGTTGACAGTGTTTGTAGCATTGCTCGGTATCATTTTCTATGTGTTACTGACAAATGCAGGATAATTGTGTCAAGTTTTCTATGAAAACTTGACATGTAGCGTCAGCCCATTTGCCGAAGGCAAATATGGAATGGCTGACGTTCCAAAGAAAGAAGGAGAATGAATATGAAAAACAAACAATTTAACAGATATTATTTGCTTTCTTGCATTGGTGTTCTGATTGCTTCATATTATCCGCTCTATATGGGAGTGAGGGTAATTTCCGACATGATTATTGACGGAACCGTTTTGAAAGAAAACTATCCTAAATATATCATTCCGTACACCCCCCATAAGCATTGCTATTATAATTGGCATTCTTTTAATGCCTTTGTGCATAAAGCTATTAAAGCGATTTGCCCTTGCGGGCGGTTCTTTTGTCGCAACGGGAGTGTTCTTTGCATTTGAATTGCTGTTTGAACAAAAGGTTGTGGTGTCAACGACTGAAGCCGTTGTAAAGCTTGAAGATTGGCAGATGTATACGTGCGTGTCATTTCCGGAAGGATGGCGCGAAACAACAGTAACTGAAACAGTAAACAAAACACCGGTCGAGATTTTAATGGGTAACTATAATCCTGCTTTCAAACTGCATTTTTACATTATTTCCGTTGTCCTTATCCTTACAATTTTGAACTGTTTATATGGCTTCGGTCAGATGGTAAAGACCGGTGAAAAGAAACGCCTTAAATCTTTGATTTTGCAATCGGTTTCCTCGCTTATATTCCTCGGACTTTGTATCCTCGCTTGTTTTACAGCTTTTTGGAGAGATGGAAACATTCAGGTGTCCCCCTTGTCGGCAGTTCTTATGGCGGTATTTTTCATTATGTTGGGCGTAAGCGTTGGAGTATATGCAGGCTCGTTTCTTCTTGGTAAAAAAATAGGCATATCGGTCGTTGTTCCCGCTGTTTTGTCCTCGCTTATGACCGGTCTTATGTATGTGGGAGAAATGATTTTACTTAACGGACATCTTTATCGTTTTGGAAAGGGATTTTTGTTTAAGGGGATTTCTTCTTTGGTGTTAGCACCTGTTGATATTATTATAATAATTATATCGGGGTGTGTGACCGCTTTTATATTTGGTCTGTTAAATAGAAAAAAATAAATAGAAGATAATAGGATGTTGTCATTGAAATTTACCTGATAATGTATATAATAAAATACAATGGAGGTTCACGATATGCAGCTTACAACAAAACGACTGATACTTCGCCCTTGGCAAATATCAGATGCGGAGGAATTATATAAATATGCAAAGGACCCAAGGGTAGGTCCTATTGCGGGTTGGCCTCCACACACCAGTGTGGAAAACAGCAGAGAAATCATAGAAACCGTTTTTTCTTCTGAAGGCACATATGCGGTCTGTCTGAAGGAGGATGGGAAGCCAATCGGCTGTGCGGCAATCACCATAGGTAAGGCGAGCAATTTAAGGCTTCCTGATACGGAGGCAGAGGTAAGCTATTGGCTTGGAGTACCATTTTGGGGACAGGGGATAATTCACGAAGCGGTAAATGAGCTGATTCGGTACGGATTTTATGATTTAGGACTTGAAAAAATATGGTGCGGATATTTTGAAGGAAATGAAAAATCAAAAAGAGTGCAGGAGAAATGTGGATTTACATATCATCATACATTAAAGGACATGCATTGGGTGCTGATGGACGACATAAGAACGGAGTATGTAACCTGCATTAAAAAACCCCAATAATATATTGCGGACCTGTAAAATGAGTAAGGACACTTGACAGAAAAATAGGAAAGTATTAAAGTATAATTCATAATAAATATATTATACGTACGATGTAGCTGTAAGGTTGACATGTATTACCCCAAAACAGGAGGATATAAATTTATAATGGAAGATATTTTAAGAGAAAAAATGTTGGATGCAGGTGTAAATATCGAAACTGCCATGGAAAGGTTCATGAACAACGAACAGTTGTTGGTAAAGTTTTTAAAAAAATTTCCACAGGACCCTAACTATGATGCAATGCTTGTGGCAGTTGAAGAAAAAAGATACGAGGATGCATTTAAGGCGGCACATACATTAAAGGGTGTGTGCGGAAATCTTTCATTAGAAAGCCTATACGAAAATGTATGTAAGGTAGTTGAGCTTTTAAGAGGCGGTAAAGGTGAGGGTATCGATACTGTACTGCCGGACGCAAAGGCAGAGTACGAAAGAGTTGTAGCGATACTTGAAACCATATAGTAGAAAAGGGGCTGTTGCACTAAGTTTTGATATGGCTCACACGCAGCTGCTACATACTGCTATATACACATAAAACACGCTTTCGCTCGTCTCCGACGTAACGGTACTAAGAGCTTGGTTTTGATGCATAGGTACATGGCACATAAAAACCGTTTGGAGATGTCGGTACTTAAATTGCCGGTCTAAGATTCCTTTATATGGAGGTATCTTAAACCGGCAATTTTTAGTACCGTTACGTCGGAG
>JAAVIA010000018.1 GCA_014799405.1 Lachnospiraceae bacterium | reverse complement strand
ACATTCGCAGGAGGGCGGCGGAGTTCCTTTTTGCCCCCATGCCAACCCTACCGATGGAATGTTTCACGTATGCCTGGTTCAGGATATGCCAAAATGGAAGCTTTTGCTTGCAGTATGTCTTGTATACTTTAAAAAGCATTTACTGTTTGAAAAAATCACTGAGCATAAATGTAAAAATCTGCGGATAAAAACAAAAGAAGCCATGTGGTTTCATATGGATGGAGAAACTCCTTGCCAAACGAAGGAGCTGCATCTTTCCTGCAAGCAGGGTTTACGTTTTGTGAATTAGCTTTCCGCAGGTACAGTAAGTTCAAACGCCTTCACAGAAACACTACCCCATGCCTTTCTTTGGCAGCTGCATCAGCTCAATTTCCTTATCAAATCACCTTGAAATTTTTCCATCTCCCGCTGCCCTCATGCCATTGGAAACAGAAAAAAACAAAATTTTCTTTAACGCTTGCTAAATTATTTTTTTACCGGGGAACCACCAAACACACCTGAAATCTCCATATGATCCAGCTTTTCATCAATCTCTGCCACTTCCTGCACTGTCAACTCAATATCTGCTGCCCCCGCATTTTCCCGAATACGCTCCACCTTCCTGGAACCCGGAATTGGCACGATATATGGTTTTTTATTAATCATCCATGCAAGGGAAATCTGTGCAGGTGTTGCCTGCTTTTCTGCCGCCAGGGAACGGATGTACTCCATTAACACCTGATTAGCATCTATCGCTTCATCCTTATACTGTGGCATAAAATTGCGGTAATCTCCTTCCGCAAATTTACTGCCCTTTCTGAATGCATCGGACAGGATTCCGTTTGCCAATGGGCTGAATGCCACATAACCAATGTTCAATTCTTCCAATACCGGGAACAAGTTCTCATACAAGCGCGCCATCATAGAATAACGGTTCTGGATGCAGGTAACAGGACATACAGCATGTGCTTTCCTCAGATAAGCCTCATCCGTTTCCGAAATACCCCAGTGCAGAATTTTGCCTTCTTTCATCAGTTCCGCCATGACTCCCGCCACTTCCTCCGCAGGGATCTTCGGATCAATCCGATGCTGATAGTACAGATCAATATAGTCGGTTTGCAAACGCTTTAAGCTACCCTCCACAGCCTTTCGGATGGTTTCTGGATGCGAATCCGTTACCAGTCCCTGCGGACTGTGGTGTACGCCAAATTTACTAGCAATCACCACATTTTTACGATAGGGCTTCAGTGCCTCCCCTACCAAATCCTCGTTATGGGCAATTGAACCGTCCTCCCGATTTCCCGTATAGCATTCTGCTGTGTCAAAATAGAGATATCCCATATCTACCGCCTGCTCAATTACTTTTGCCGCCTCTTTCTCATCCATCGCAGGACCATAGGCATGGGTGAATCCCATACAGCCAAGGCTTACTGCTGATACTTCCAAATCTTTTCCTAAAATCATTTTCTTCATCCGATATTGTTTCCAACTGTTCGTTACCTTTTAACCTAAACCCATCTTTCAACATTAGCTTTGGCATGATCCACAGAACCGCCCTGAATTGCAAGACCACTTGTTACTGTCGCACCCTTGCAGGCATTCTTGATTCTATTTTCCGTTCCGCTTAACCCACTGCCCTCATGGGTACAGAACGGATGGATAACCTTACCATTCCAGTCGAAATTCTCCAAAAAAGTATATACCGCCATCGGCATATCACCCCAATAATTTGGATAACCCAGATAAATTTCATCATAATTCTTCAGACTGTCCGGCATGGAAATCAGCTCCGGTCTTGCCTTTACCTGTAGGTCTTTTTTTGCCTGTGCGATGCAGGTATCGTAATCCGCAGCATAAGGAACCTTCTGCTCAATCTTAAACAGCTCAGCTCCTGCTATCTCTGCAATCATATTTGCCACTTTTTCCGTATTACCCGTGGAAATATAACGGCGGCTTCCACTGAAATAATTCTCATCTGCCCTTGAATAAAATACCACCAACTTTGCCATTTTCTTTTCCTCCTTTTAATTATCCGCAGACATTCAAAATACCAAAAAGGCACAATGTCTGCTTCACTACTTTCCCATTTCATAAATAATGCCTTTTTCTTTCGGTCTTTCTTCTTATACAAGCGTCATAAACCATTCAACTGTTTTAGGGTCATAGTGGGAAAAGAACAGGCTCTCCCCGCCATCCAATGCTTCCACTTTTGCCATCTCGTCCGCTGTCAGCACAAAATCAAACACGTTAAAGTTCTCCTCCATCCTTTCCTTATGTGTGGACTTTGGAATAACGACCACATCGCTCTGAATCAGAAAACGCAAAGCAATCTGTGCCGCAGTTTTACCGTGTGCCATACCAATTTCTTTCAGGACAGGATTATTAAAGTAATCATTTTTTCCCTCTGCAAACGGTCCCCATGACTCAATCTGCGTACCATTCTTTTTCAGATATTCTTTCGCTATTTTCTGCTGTTGGAACACATGGGTCTCCACCTGATTGACCGCTGGTTTGATTTCTGCAAAATGATGGAGGTCAATATATCTGTCAGGATAGAAGTTGGACACGCCAATCGCCCTTACCTTTCCTGCTTTATAGGCCTCCTCCATTGCCCGATAAGTTCCATAATAATCACCAAAGGGCTGATGGATTAGCAGCAGATCGATATAAGAAACCTGTAACTTTTTTAAAGACTCCTCAATAGAAGCTTTNGCTTTNTCNTANCCNGCATTGNNNATCCANACCTTGGTGGTNATAAAGAACTCTTCNCTTGGCAGCCCNCATTTTNNCANNGCATTTCCTACNCCTTCNTCATTGCCNTANGCCTGTGCGGTATCAATGCTTCTGTANCCTANNNGNATTGCATCCANTACACANNTTTCNGTCTNCTCCGGCGGTGTCTGATAGACTCCNTATCCAAGNANNGGCATTTTTACTCCNTTNTTTAATNTTACATATTCCATTTTNNNTCCTCCNNANATTCANATTTTGAANTCTNTNTTNNTTTCGATAATTNNATTTTACNTTTTTNTNTGNNAAATGTACAATAAGANTATCGNAATCTACATTTCANAAAANGAATACTGAATANGGNGAAANANTATGTTGGATTTAAACGAANTGGAACANCTTANCACCTTNGCAGANATGGGAACCNTGTCTATGGCNGCNGAAAAACTTCATATTTCACANCCCACGATNACAAGGACNATGCANCACCTTGAAGATNNTTTCGGNGTATCCCTGTTTGNAAGAGGNAAAAANANAATNANNCTCAATGATACAGGNATNANAGCNGTAGANCAGGCAAAGCAGCTTCTNTNNNCAGCNGATAANGCNTTNAAAACNGTAAGGGCATTTGATAAAAGTCTGCATACCATTACAATCAGTTCCTGTGCGCCTGCCCCTTTATGGTACGTGCTTCCTGCCCTTTCCCTGACATATCCCGATATGACGATTGCATCCTCAATAAAGAGCGTGCCTGCTATCTGCCAAGACCTCAATTCCGAAATCTGCCAGATGGCGATTCTTCCCCGTGATACACAGTACAGCCATTATATAAATATCCCGTTTCTTCAGGAAAATCTGTCTGTGTGCGTGCCTGTCTCCCATGTTTTGGCAAAAAGAGCCTCCGTAACATTTGCCGACCTGAATGGTTTTAATTTCCTCCTCAATTCAGAAATTGGTTTTTGGGANGAAATGTGTCGGGTTCAAATGCCTTCCTCCAAATTTTTAGTGCAAACAGACCAGTTTGAATTTNAAGAACTGGTCAGGGAATCTTCACTGCCCTGTTTCACTACAAACCTTGCGNAAGATGACAATGGTCTTCTAACAGACCGAATAAAAATTCCCGTGNCNGATTCGGAAGCAAATGTAACCTANTATCTGGCATGTCATTCTGAATGCATNACATATGCGGATGTCATAAATCATTTTGGCACAAAGTAAGTTTCATTTTTTCAGCTATTTTCATATTCCATAAACTGGCAACCATTTATTAACTATGATATAATATATTTATCATAAAAACTGCTCATTCTATATATTAGGAGGTGTCATTATGCTGTCAAATTGGATTAGACCTAAAAAAATGGAACCGGAAATTATTGATGCAAAGCTCAAGGAGCTTCGTGAAATTTTATCCACAAAGCAGACTGCCTTNAGGGAAAACAAACGTCCCGTNATGGTTATTGTGGAGGGCTGGAGTGCATCAGGAAAAGGAAGTCTTATAGGAAAAATAATTAAAAACATTGACCCTCGCTTTTTTAAGGTGACAACCATGAGCGTAAAAACTGAGGAGGAAAGCCGTAAGCCGTTTTTCTATCGGCATTTCATCCGAATTCCGGAGGCAGGAAAATACACATTTTTCGACGGAAGCTGGATGGACGAGGTTACCTCCGAATATCTACACGACGAACTAAGTACATCTGATTACAAAAACCGCCTTGTAAGCATTAAGCATTTTGAACGTCAGCTTACGGATAATGGTTATTTGGTAGTAAAATTATTTTTGCATATAGATGAGAACGAGCAAAAACAAAGAATAGACAAGCTTCTTTCCGACAAAAACACCAAATGGCGCGTATCCCCTGCTGACCTTTGGCAGAATAAACACTACGGGAAATGTCAGGAGGTTTATGACGACTACCTGTCTGAAACAAACCTTCCTTCTGCTCCGTGGTACATTATTGATGCCGAATCAAAAAAGCATGCCGAGCTTCAGGCTCTTGACATACTGATTAAAGCAATTGACACCGCCCTTATGAACGGTGCTGTTTCCGTTCCTGTTATGCAAAATATTTTCCCGCTTGAAAACATACCAAAGCTTTCCCAAATTCCTCTTGATAAAACAATAGAACGTGAGGAGTACAAAAAGGANCTTTACATTTGCCAAAACAGGCTGCGAGATTTGCACAATACGCTTTACAGAAAGAAAATCCCTGTAATTCTTGCCTATGAGGGTTGGGATGCCGCCGGAAAAGGCGGAAATATAAAGCGAATTACAAGTGCTCTTGACCCTAGAGGTTATGAGGTTCATCCTATAGCAAGCCCGGAGCCCCATGAGAAGGCACGCCATTATCTGTGGAGATTTTGGAACAGGCTGCCAAAGGACGGACATATTGCCATATTTGACAGAACATGGTACGGACGCGTCATGGTAGAGCGTCTTGAGGGCTTTTGCAGTGAAAATGACTGGCAGAGAGCTTACAATGAAATAAACGAGTTTGAGTACGAGCTTGCGAGCTGGGGAGCCGTTGTAATTAAATTTTGGGTTCAGATAGACAAAAACGTTCAACTTGAGCGTTTCACTGATCGCCAAAACACACCTTCCAAGCAGTGGAAAATTACCGATGAGGACTGGCGCAATCGTGAAAAATGGGATTTATATGAAGCCGCCATTGACGAAATGCTCCAAAAGACAAATACAACTTATGCCCCTTGGATAATTTTGGAATCAAACGATAAGAGATACGCAAGAATTAAAGCACTTAAGACAGTAATTGAACTATTGGAAAAGAAACTGAAATAGTAGATATACAAAAATCCCCAAACTCTTAATATATAAGAGTTTGGGGATTTTTGTATAGAGGCGCCAACCAGATTTGAACTGGTGATAGCGGTGTTGCAGACCGATGCCTTACCACTTGGCTATGGCGCCATATTTAATTTTAGCTGTATTATTTCACAGCCTCAACGAATGATATGATAGCATATCATTCCTTATTTGGCAAGATAAATTTGTTATGTATTTATTATTTTATGATTCCTTTTTGACATATATTCATTTATTATCATCATTGCCGTGAGCAGCTTCCTCAACAGAGGACATTTTATCTTTATAGTACCACTTGAACCATCTCTCAATTCTTTCTCTTGTAAAAAATGCATTGACAGCAAGCGCCATTGCAACTCCAACACCCGTATCAATTATACGCCATAAGGCATAATCAAGCTGATGCGCCGGGGTATTAAATAAAATGATAAATAAAACAACTCCCCCAGGCTGAACTCCTCTGGGCCAATGAAAAAGCACACACACCGAAATCATTAAAATAATACCGACAAAAACCAAAGGCAGCCTTATCCAATAATTTCCTTCAGGAAAAATCAGGTGCTCTATCCAAAAAAGCAATATTCCCATGACCCCGCCTATAACAGTTCCAACAAAGCGATTCCCTCCGCTTTGTTTTGAATCCTGCATATCAGTGCCCATTCCAAAAATTGCCCCAATACAGGCAAAGGTGGGATTGTGATCAGGAATAAAAGCATATATAAGCACAAGAAGCGTGGCAACCAAAGCCGTTTTTATACTGCGCTGTCCCAGCCCCGGAATCGGTGCAGATTTAGGATTATGTTCCCCCATTTGGAATACTCCCTTCTCATGTTTTCTCATATTAAGTATATCCTTTTTTATTTTGACTTTCAATAGCTGCCTTATAAGAAAATTTCCTATAAAGTAAAACAAAAAAGCTATCCCATAAATAATGAAACAGCCTTTTTAAGCTCCCCGAGCAGGGCTCGAACCTGCAACAACTCGGTTAACAGCCGAGTGCTCTACCATTGAGCTATCGAGGAATATAAAATTGTAAACGGAGATGGAGGGATTTGAACCCTCGCGCCGCGTGAACGACCTACACCCTTAGCAGGGGCGCCTCTTCAGCCACTTGAGTACATCTCCAAATGCCTAAATTAGATCAAATTATTTTTAATCTGATTTACATATATTGTGTATTCACAGTAGCCTTTGCCATGTCAACACGCTTGACTATAATAGCAAATTATCCCATGTTTGTCAATATTTTATTCAAACTTACCAATAAAACTTACAACAAAATTTATGCATTTTTCGTACTAATAAAACAAGGAGCGTTGTACGATGCACAAAGTCATTCGTACAACAACTCCCTGTACAGGAACATAATCAATATCTTTTGATTAAATTATTCGCCCGTGTAATTATATATTACATCCTCATAATACTCAATAAAGTCACCATAATTTACCTTTATGTCCTTATTTTCATATCCTGCTATTTCATCATGCTTCGCAGAACACTCATCATAAGATACCTCTGCTCCATCTACCTCAAATCTGCTGCCATCATCAGCCGCATAATAGTATGTAACAACATTCCATACATTATTGTTAAGCTCTAAAAGCGCATAACCTGAATAGTTTTCCGGCATAAGCATAGGTATCGTTATGAAATACGGAGCATCACAAAATGTTGCTGCCTGAATAAAGCCCGTAAGAACTGCGTTTTGACCATCAAAACCGATTATCCATGCATATGTATCGACTGTTAAAAGCATTTCCGGTGTTCCGTTTCCATCAAAATCATAAAGATATATTTCTTCTGGAATATAATCATCTACATTTATTGTTGATGTATCATCACAATTACCTATTTTTACACCCTGAGCTGCATCTGTCTTGAGGTTTTCCGTTACATTTGCCACATATAATGCATATGCATCCATCCATGGATCCTTCATAAGCGCTTCAACCGCAGATACATCTACCTCTGTACCATAAACTTCCTTTATCTGTGCGATTATTTGCCTTGCGGTAATATAATCTCCGGAATTTGCACAATCCTCAGCTTGTTTAACATAATATGTTTTTCCCTCATCATATGCATCCTGTCTCAAGTCTTGGAATTTGTCATAATATCCTGTGGTATCGCTCTCACTGATATATACGTTGTCGCATTTCTCAATTGTCTCAAAATACTGCTTGTTGTCATAATATTCCTTAGCTGTCTCATAATCCTCCTGATATGATTCAATCATATAAAGGTCTGAATCTATATCATATGCATAAGAAAGAGCCGCACCTCCAAAGAAATCCTCTGCTACCCATACATATGCCTTAATATCATCATAGGCAAGGTTACCATTAAGGAAACTGTCATACTTTTCTTTCAAATACGCTTTCAGATCCTCATCAACCTTATCCGAATCGTATAAGCTGTAATATATTTCCTCACTTTGATCTTCTAAGTCGAAATATAACGATGTTTCTCCATTAGCCTTATATTCCGTATAACCTGCCTCATAAAGCCTTAAAATTTCCTTTGAGGCAACATAAGAATAATATGTATTGGAAAATTTATAATAATCATCTAATTCGTCTATTGCACTTAAAATTTTATCTAATTTTTCATATGTTATTTTGCCATCAAGATACTGATTACATTGATATGTAGCAAAATCATCCATATGGTCTTTAACCTTATCCTCAGCACTGTCGGATAAATCATCTAATATCCTATCCGCTTTTCTTCCGTTTCCATTTTCAAGCTCCTTGAAAACATCATTAATCTTCTTTCCCGGAAGAATAAGTACAAACAATAAGATTACTTCAATGATAATCAATACAACAGAAGCAATAGTAACTGTCATCCATTTTTTATTTTTCATGTCTATTCCTCCTCTCCTTCCGTTGCATCGCTTAATGTAGATATATTTGTATTTGGACTATTAAAGCCTTTATCTGCTTCACCTTCAAATTTTTTGTAATCTGCTTTTATGACAAACATAAACAACAACACAAGCACTGTTACAAGTCCCACAATTGAAACAGAAAGAGATGTTATTCCACAAATCTTCGCAGCCTTTTCTTTTGCCTCAGGAGACTTCGGTGGCTTTGGAGGTTTCGCCGGTTTTGGCGGCTGTTGCCCCATCATCGGCTGTCCCTGTGATCCCATTGGGCCGTTTGGCTGTCCCATCATCGGTTGGCCCTGTGGTCCCATTGGGCCATTTGGCTGTCCCATCATCGGTTGGCCCTGTGGTCCCATTGGACGGTTTGGCTGTCCCATCATCGGCTGCCCCTGTGGTCCCATCGGAGGTATTGGTGGCTGTCCCATCATCGGTTGGCCCTGTGGTCCCATCGGAGGTATTGGTGGCTGCCCCATCATCGGCTGTCCCTGTGGTCCCATCGGAGATATTGGCGGCTGTCCCATTGGCTTAACCATATTTGGATTTTGTCCGTTTACTTCATTTTCAGGGTGCTTTATTGGTCCCATCATATCTGCTGTAAGTATAGAAGTACTTGGCTCATCATCTTCCTCAGACTCTTGCTTTTCGACTTCTTCTGCCTTTGCAGGCTCCTCTGCACTTACAGATTCTTCAAGTTTTGCTTCACCCTCAGACGTTGAGTCACCCTCTTGCTTCTCAGTTTCCTCTCCTTCAGGTTCTTGCGGCATCACAGGCTCTGCTGTCCCTTTTAATTCCTCCGTAGAATCAGAAGGTTCATCTTCATCTGCTTTAACAAAATCAGGGGTTGTATTAATCAATACTGTTTTTTCCTCATCATCCTCAAGGCTTTTTCCACAAACGCGGCATACCTTATCTTCATCTGAATAAGTAACTCCGCAACATATCTTGCTCATATAATCCTCCTTTAAAATTTAAAGTTAAACACCATTCCATAATCGTACTGACTAAGTATACATCGCTTATAAACATTAATCAAGTTAATTTATCCCTTTAAAATAATTGTCCACGGCGGTATCGTACAAATTATTACCTTTAGAATCTACAACAACTATGGCAGGAAATTCTTCAATCTCCATTTTTCTTATAGCTTCTGTTCCTAAATCATCATATGCAATCACTTCGGCCTTTTTTATGCATTTTGAAAGCAAAGCACCTGCACCTCCCACTGCTGCAAAATATACTGCCCTATTCTCCACTATGGCGTCTATAACCTCTTTGCTTCTCTTACCCTTTCCTATCATGCCCTTTAATCCCTTTTCAAGAAGTAATGGCGTATACTTATCCATACGACTGCTTGTTGTGGGACCTGCTGAGCCTATTACCTGCCCATCCCTTGCCGGTGTGGGACCTAAATAATATATAACATTATCCGTTAAATCTAATGGAAGAACATTTTTATCAAATAATGCTTTTCCATCCTCATTTTTATATTCAGATGCATTTATTGCATCATACATTCTTTTGTGTGCAGCATCTCTTGCACTATATATCGTTCCGCTTATGTACACGTAATCTCCCGCTTCAAGATTTGCAAGCTCATTGTTTGAAAAAGGTACTTTAATATGTTTATTCATGTTGACCTCCCATATATTCTCTATAAAATTCTTGTCAAATGTCTGTTTACATGACAGCACATATTTACCGCAAGAGGCATTCCTGCTATATGGGTTGCGTAACATTCAATATTTACCGCAAGTGCAGTAATTTTTCCACCCAAACCGCCCGGTCCTATTCCCGTACTGTTAATTTCCTTGAGCAGCTCCTCCTCTATTTTTGCAATATGTTCATACTTTGAATGTGAACCTGCCTCTCTTGTAAGCGCTTTTTTTGCCATTTTTGCTGCAAGCTCGAAATCTCCTCCAAGTCCTACTCCCACAACCAAAGGAGGACATGCATTTGGTCCTGCATTTTTAACTGCATCAAGCACGGAAGCTTTTACTCCCTCCTCACCATCCGATGGCTTCAGCATATATATCTTACTCATATTTTCGCTTCCAAAGCCTTTAGGGGCAATCGTAATTTCAAGCTTATCTCCCTCCACAATATCATAATGGATAATTGCAGGAGTATTATCCCCCGTATTCGTTCTAAGCAGTGGGTCCGACACAACGGATTTTCTAAGATATCCTTCTTTGTAGCCCTGTCTTACTCCTTCATTTATTGCATCCGTTAAATTCATTCCTTCAATATGTAAATCCTGACCTACATTCACAAAAAAAACAGCCATACCTGTATCCTGACAAATCGGTATTTTATCTTCTGCCGCTATATTAAGATTTTCCATAAGCTGTTCCAAAATCTGCTTTCCAAGAGGACTATCTTCCTCCCTTGCAGCTTCCTCAAGCTTTTTCTTCATATCATCTGCAAGATATAAATTAGCATTTATGCACATATCCTTGACAGCACTTATTACGNTATCCGTATTTAAGGTTCTCATGATAAATAACCCTCAACTTTCTTATATATTTTAGAGATGATTAAAACTCAATTTTTGCTCATNTGTAATATACTTTAAAAGGGGTTATCACACTAAAATTTGAGTTTATGGCTCGCCTGTGGTTGTCATATGCCACTCTATATACATATAAAACCGTTTGAAGACGTCGGTACTTAGGTGGCGTACTTTGGCACCTTAGTACCGCTACGTCGGAGACGAGCGAAAGCGTGTTTTATGTGTATATAGAGTGGCATATGACAGCCGCAGGCGAGCCATANNAAANCCTAGTGTAACAACCCCATCCTTTTNTATTTTTTAGTCATCAAGAAAATCATCATCATTATATGGTATTCCTCTCCGACGTCTGTTNANATANCACACAATNGCAGCAAAAATATATGCNACAAAAAGGACAACAAATATAACTGCAATCCANTACGCTGCATCAAANAATACATTAGAAAAACCGTCAATTTTGCTCAGTCCCTCTAANCCCTCTTTTAATTCCTCACCTGACATAATTTGTTCCTCCTTTTAGTTATCANTGTATCTTACNGTAAGATACCTGATAACCTGCTTACGCTTTAGAATACTTCATCATTACCTGATTCCTCAAAATCAGTATCCTCAACATTGGTTTCCTCAACATTGGTTTCCTCATTATCAGCTTCCTCCATCTCCTGCTCCATTGCAATCAATGACTCNGACTCATCCGCTGANTTTTGCCTTACCTTTGCTATGCTTGCAACATTTATATCATGCTCCGTATCCATGTTAATNAGCTTNACACCGGTAGTTATACGTCCAAGNGTTGAAATATCNTTACAGAGTATTCTTATGACAATTCCCTGATTTGTAATAATCATAATTTCATTGTCATCATTTACNGCCTTAAAGCCTACAACATTACCGGAACGCTCACTAATCTTGTAGCACTTAACTCCCTTTCCGCCACGTCTCTGAGGTGTAAACTCCTCCATGAGTGTTCTCTTTCCAAGACCCTTCTCAGACACAAGCAAAAGTGCCTCTCCCTGAGTNTCAAGCTGCATTCCGATTATTTCATCACCNCCGGAAACATTCATTCCTATAACACCCATTGAGGTTCTTCCTGTNCTTCTTACATCTCTCTCNTTAAACCTTATACACATACCATGCTTTGTGACNAGAATTATATCNTTTGTATTATTTGTAGCCTTAACCTCAATAAGCTCATCATTTTCCTTTAAGGTTATAGCTGCAAGTCCCGACTTTCTCACATTTGAATATTCNGTGATACGTGTCTTTTTAACAATACCATGCTTTGTACACATGAAAAGATATCTTCCCTCAACATANTTCCTNATTGGAATNACGGCAGTTATNTTTTCATCCGGCTGAAGCTGTAAGAGATTTATAATTGCAGTTCCCCTTGCAGTTCTGCTTGCCTCAGGAATTTCATATGCNTTAAGCCTGTATACCTTTCCCATATTTGTAAAGAACATAATATAGTGGTGGGTTGTAGTCATAAATAAATCTTCTATGAAGTCATCATCTATGGTCTGCATTCCCTTTATGCCCTTACCACCTCTGTTTTGGCTCTTAAAGTTGTTTACCGTCATTCTCTTGATATATCCAAGCTTAGTCATGGCAACAACTATATTTTCCTTNTTGATAAGGTCCTCTACAGTTATATCATCCTCAACATCTATTCCGATTGANGTTCTTCTTTTATCACCAAACTTTGTAGCAATTATAAGAATTTCTTCTTTAATTACTCCCAAAAGCTTATTTTTGTCCGCAAGAATTGCNCGAAGCTCTGCTATTCTCTCCATAAGCTCTCTGTACTCATTTTCAAGNTTTTCTCTTTCCAAACCTGTAAGTACACGAAGTCTCATATCAACTATAGCTGAAGCCTGNGCATCCGTAAGTCCAAATCTTTCCATAAGAGAAAGCTTTGCATCTGCAACAGTTTTTGCAGCTCTTATAAGCTTAATTACCTCATCTATNTTNTCAAGAGCAATGAGAAGNCCTTCNACTATATGTGCTCTTGCCTCTGCCTTATTAAGCTCATACTTTGTTCTTCTTGTAACAACATCCTCCTGATGCTTTAAATAATATGTAAGCATTTCAAGAAGATTAAGTACCTTTGGCTGATTGTCTACAAGAGCAAGCATAATTACACCAAATGTATCCTGCATCTGGGTATGCTTAAATAACTGGTTCAGAAGAATATTTGCATTGCAATCCTTCTTAAGCTCAATTACAATTCTCATACCCTCTCTTGATGACTCATCTCTTAAATCAGAAATACCATCTACTTTTTTATCTTTGACAAGCTCTGCTATTTTTTGTATAAGCTTTGCTTTGTTAACCATATAAGGAAGCTCAGTAACAACTATTCTTTGTTTTCCGTTAGCCATAGGCTCAATATCCGTAACAGCTCTTACCTTTATTTTTCCTCTTCCTGTTCTATAAGCCTCATCAATACCTGAAGTACCAAGTATTTGTGCACCTGTAGGAAAATCCGGTCCCTTGACAATTTCCATTATCTCATCAATTTCGGTTTCCCTGTCATCTATTATCTTATTATCAATTATTTTTACAACTGCATTAATAATCTCATTTAAATTGTGAGGCGGTATGTTTGTAGCCATACCTACTGCAATACCCGAAGTACCATTTACTAAAAGATTTGGATATCTGCTTGGGAGAACAACAGGCTCTCTTTCTGTTTCATCAAAGTTTGGTACAAAATCAACTGTATCCATATCGATATCAGCAAGCATTTCCATGGATATTTTAGAAAGTCTTGCCTCTGTATATCTCATGGCCGCAGCACCATCACCATCTACAGAACCAAAGTTTCCATGACCATCAACCAGTGGATATCTTGTTGACCACTCCTGAGCAAGCTTAACTAATGCCTCATAGATAGAGCTGTCTCCGTGTGGGTGATATTTACCCATTGTATCACCGACAATACGTGCACATTTTCTATGCGGCTTGTCAGGACCATTGTGGAGCTCTACCATAGAATGAAGAATTCTTCTTTGTACCGGCTTAAGACCATCTCTGACATCAGGGAGGGCTCTTGCAGCGATAACACTCATGGCATAATCTATATAAGAATTTTCCATGGTTTTCTTTAAATCCACTTCATGGATTTTATCAAATATTGTACTATCGTCCATTTTTTCCTCTCCTTTTATTAGATATCGAGATTT
The DNA here is from genome assembly GCA_014799405.1 of Lachnospiraceae bacterium. Taxonomy (GTDB): domain Bacteria; phylum Bacillota; class Clostridia; order Lachnospirales; family Lachnospiraceae; genus Coprococcus_C. The sequence goes on along the minus strand of JAAVIA010000018.1, from coordinate 53,334 downwards.
TTAACAAATTTGGCATTTGTTTCTATAAACTCACGTCTTGGTTCAACCTTTTCACCCATAAGGGTATCAAATACAATATCAAGCTCGGACTCACTTTCCTCATCAATAGATACACGGAGAAGAACTCTTTTTTCAGGGTCCATTGTAGTATCCCAAAGCTGCTCTGCATCCATTTCTCCAAGTCCCTTGTAACGCTGAATTTTATTATTATTGTCTCTTCCAACCTCATCCAGTATCTTTGCAAGCTCATCATCACTGTATGCATACCATGTTTTCTTATTTTTTTCCAGCTTATACAGAGGTGGCTGTGCAAGATATACATGTCCCTGTCTTATAAGATCCGGCATAAACCGGAAGAAAAACGTAAGCATAAGTGTAGCAATATGAGCCCCATCAACGTCGGCATCTGTCATGATAATAATCTTATCATAACGAAGCTTCTCTATATTGAAATTTTCTCTTATTCCCGTTCCAAAAGCAGTTATCATAGCTTTTATTTCTTCATTACCGAGAATTCTGTCTATTCTTGCTTTTTCAACATTAAGTATCTTACCTCTAAGAGGAAGTATAGCCTGCGTTGCTCTTGAACGTGCAGTTTTTGCAGAGCCTCCTGCAGAATCTCCCTCAACTATATATATCTCACAGTTTTTAGGATCCTTATCCGAACAATCTGCAAGCTTTCCAGGAAGTGCCATACTGTTTTCAAGTGTACTCTTTCTTGCAACATCTCTTGCTTTTCTTGCAGCAATTCTAGCTCTTTGTGCAAGTGCTGCTTTTCCTATTATTATTTTTGCAATCTGAGGGTTCTGCTCAAGGAAGTAAGTAAGCTTTTCATTTACAAGACTCTCAACTGCCGTTCTTGCCTCTGCATTTCCAAGCTTCTGCTTTGTCTGTCCCTCAAACTGTGGTTCAGGAATTTTTATACTTACAATAGCAGTAAGTCCCTCTCTTAAATCATCACCTGAAAGATTTTCTTCCTTTTCCTTTATAAGCTTATTTGATCTTGCATAATCATTAAACACCTTTGTAATAGCACTCTTAAATCCGGTAAGATGAGTACCTCCCTCAGGTGTAGTTATATTATTTACAAAGCTTAAAGTAGCTTCATTGTATGAATCATTATGCTGAAGTGCAACCTCAACATACATGTCATCCTTATTTCCTTCAACATAAATAATCTTGTCATAAAGAGCATTCTTATGTCTGTTTAAATATTGAACAAACTCCTTTATACCACCTTCATAGTGATAATGCTCCTCTTTTTCCATGCCTTCTCTTTTATCAAAAAGACTAATCTTCAGACCTTTTGTAAGAAAAGCCATTTCCCTGAGTCTTCTCTTAAGTGTATCAAACTCAAAAATAACATCATCGAAAATAGTATCATCAGGCATAAATGTTACTTTTGTACCAACCTTATCTGTCTTTCCTATTTCCTTAAGCTTATATATAACATGTCCTCTTTCATAACGCTGCTTGTATATTTTTCCATCTCTTGATATTTCTACTTCAAGCCAGTTTGAAAGTGCATTAACAACAGAAGCACCTACACCATGAAGTCCTCCTGAAACCTTATATCCTCCACCGCCAAACTTTCCGCCTGCATGGAGTATTGTAAATACAACTTCAACAGCAGGTATACCGGCCTTTTCATGTATACCTGTAGGTATACCTCTACCATTATCTATAACTGTTACAGAATTATCCTCATTTATAAATACCTGAATTTCTGTACAAAAACCTGCAAGTGCCTCATCAACAGCATTATCAACAATCTCATAAACCAGATGATGAAGACCTCTTGTTGAAGTACTTCCTATGTACATTCCCGGTCTTTTTCTTACAGCCTCAAGACCTTCCAATATCTGGATTTGGTCAGCTCCATAATTTTCGTTGCTATTGCTCATAAATTTTACCTCCGGTAACTTTATATATCTTATCGATATTAAGTCTTTCCTTTATAAAATCATCATATCCTGTACACGTAATGATAGTTTGAATATCACTGATGTATGACAACAGTGCATCTCGTCTCGTTGAATCTAACTCTGACATAACATCATCTAACAGTAATATGGGATTATCTTTTATAGTTTTTCTAACAAGCTCTATCTCTGCAAGCTTAAGTGATAATGCTACAGTTCTCTGTTGTCCCTGAGAACCATATTTTTTAACATCTATATCATTTACCATAAATGATATATCATCTCTATGTGGACCAACACTTGTAGTTTGATATTTTAAATCCACAAATCTTTTATCCCTTAATTCCTCAAGATAATTATTTTCATCAATATTTTTTTCATATATAACCTTAATTTCTTCTTTTTCGGAAGTAAGGCTGCTATGTATTTGTTTTATTATCTCATTTATCAATTCTATAAAATTATTCCTCACCGAAATAACTTTTATACCATATTTTACCAATTGCTCATCCCAAACATCCAATGTATCTTTACTTTTTCCATCAAATGCTATTTGTTTTAAAAGATTATTTCTCTGATTTAAAATTTTGTTGTAACCTGATAAATCACTGTAATAAATTTTATTGAGCTGACAAAGCTCCATATCTATAAATCTTCTTCTCTCTGACGGACTATTTTTTATAATAGATAAATCTTCCGGAGAAAATAAAACTATATTCACAAGTCCAAAAAGCTGGGCACTTTTTTTAAGCGGTATTAAATCCACCGCAACACCTTTACTTTTACTTTTTCTTAAATGCATATCAACTCTGTGAGATATATCATTTTTATTTATATCAGCTCTTATATGTGCTTCATCATATCCAAATTGTATTATCTCTTTATCTTTATTTCCTCTATGGGACTTTGTGGTTGCTATCATATATATAGCTTCCAATATATTTGTTTTTCCCTGGGCATTATCTCCATAAAGTATATTTATTCCATCAGAAAAATGAATATCTTCTTCCTCATAATTTCTAAAATTGTTAATTGCAAGCTTATCGATAAACATTCCTTATCTCCTTATATAACAATTACTTTTGAATGCTTATCTTTTCATCATCATAAGAAACTTCTGCCCCGTCATACAGTTTTCTTCCACGTCTGGTTTCTATTTCCCCATCAACCAGCACAAGACCCTGCTGTATAACTTCCTTTGCATCTATACCTGAATCAACAATTCCTGTAGCTTTAAGAGCCTGTCCAAGCTTTATAAAATCTTCTCCTTCTCTCAGCTTCAAAATATGCATTATAAAAACTCCTTCTTAATATGCTCCCGCATTTATATTTACAGGAAGAACAACATAAATGTAATTTTCCTCAGCATCTCTTATAATACATGGGGACTTTGCATCCTTCATGTATAAAGTGATTTTTTCATCATCAATTACTTTAAGTACATCCATTACAAATTTAGGATTAAAGCCTATTATAATTTCTTCTCCCTCTTTATCTATCTCAATTTCTTCATTCATGGAACCCATAAATGTATCCACTTTAAGATACATGTTATTATCATCTTTTATGCTCACAATAATAGGTTTTTTATCAGATTCCTTAATAAGAAGCGATGCTCTGTCTATACAGTCAAGAAGTTCCTTATTATTGACTTCAACCTTTATTTTGTAATCCATGGAAAGCATATTAACTATCTTATAATATTCGCCCTCAAAAAGTCTGGAAACGACAACTGTATTTTCAAACTCAAATAAAATATGATTATCAGTGAAATAAATATTTACCATATCATCTACTCCACCGTTTATAATCTTATATAATTCTCCTAATGTTTTTCCAGGAACGACAACACTTACATCATCTCCGCCTTCCTTAAGATTAATATTTCGGAGTGATATTCTGTGTCCGTCAAGAGACACTACAGTAAGCTTTCCATTTTTTATTTCAAATAGCTCGCCTGTCATAAGCTTGTTATTTTCATTGTCAGATATTGAAAAAATAGTCTGCCTTATTACTTCTTTTAACGTAAACTGTGATATAGTAATCTTCTTTTCCTTTTCAATTTCAGGAAGCTCCGTAAAATCCTCTCCTGATTTTGAAGAAAGAGTAAATTTAGCCTTTTCACATCTTATTATAGTTTTATAATCAGGAGTAGATTCTATAATAACCTCACTGTCAGGAAGCTTTCTAACAATGTCATTGAATATTTTAGCCTCAATAGCAATTCTACCCATTTCAATGACTTTTCCGTCAAGTACGGTTTCTATTCCCAATTCCAAATCATTAGCCGTCATTTTTATGCTGTCAGAATAAACGTCTATAAGAATACATTCTAATATTGGCATTGTTGTCTTTGTAGAAACAGCCTTTGAAACTATATTAAGTGCTGCAAGAAGATTAGCTTTTGAACATGATATCTTCATTCTTATGTAACTCCTTTCGATTGCATAAATGCAATATATATATTTAATAAATTAATATTAATATTATTAATAGGTGTTGATATGTTGAAAAGCCTTAAATTACTTAAAATTAAAGGATTTATCAATATAAAAATGATGTGTTTAATTGAAATAATATATGTTAATCAAATATGGATTAGTTTAAGGCATTAAATTTAACAGTTTAAAATTAAAATATTTTATTAACAAGTTAACATACAAGTTGATAAATTAATTAACAATAAGTGGATTAATGCTAACTTTTTGGATTAAGCTTTTTTATTATTGTATCAATAGTTGCCTTAAAGGCAGGGTCTGACGCCACTCTTTCTTCTGTTCTCGTAATACCGTTTATAACGGTGGCATGATCCTTTCCTCCTACGGCATTACCAATTGATTTGAGGGCAAGAACCGTATGCTTACGACAGAGATACATAACAATCTGCCTTGCCGTAGCAATATCCTGACTTCTTTTTTTAGAGCATATATCCTCAACGGAAATGTTCATATGTTCAGAAACAGTTTTAACAATAAGCTCAGGTGTAATAGATACAATATTATCCTTATTAATAATGTCTTTCAGTGATTCCTTTGCAGTTTCCAAGGTTACACTTTCATTCATAAGTTTGGAAAATACTCCTATTTTATTGAGGGCGCCCTCCAATTCACGAACATTGTTAGTAATATTTTCAGCTATGTATGAGAAAACTTCATCCGGAATATTCTTTAGATGGTCCATCTCTGCTTTATTTTTTAGTATTGCCATACGGGTTTCATAGTCAGGTTCGTGAATGTCAATTGGAACTCCACATTCAAATCTGGATATGATTCTCTGATCCAATGTCTTTATTTCTTTAGGAGGCTTGTCCGATGATAAAATGATTTGTTTTTTATCATTGTACAAGGAATTAAATGTGTGGAAAAATTCATTTTGTGTACTTTCTTTTCCTATAAGAAACTGTACATCATCAAGAAGAAGGACGTCTACCTTGCGATATTTTTCCCTGAATTCAGTAGTAGTATGATTTCGTATTGCATCTATAATTTCATTCGTAAATACTTCTGATGGAACATATAAAACATTTATATTATCATCTTTTTGTAATATGTAATGAGCGATTGCCTGCATAAGATGAGTTTTACCAAGACCGGAATTACCATATAAAAATAAAGGATTAAAGTTATCCTGTGCCGGCATATCAGCAACTGCAAGACATGTTGCATGTGCATGCTTATTTCCGTCACCGACGATAAATGTTTCAAATGTATATTTTGGATTGAGGTTACTTCTGCTTATTGCTTCTATATAAGATTCTGATTGGTTATTTTCTGATAAATCGTCTTCTTTTGACACAAAGTTCTTTTTTTCGTCAATAATGATTTCTATGTCACTATCATTTAATGTTTCTCTTATGGAGGACAGTAAAAATAAATCAAATTCTTTTCTACGTAAGAATTTGACAGCATTTTCACCTAGCTTTTCATCAACATAAAAATAAACTACTTTATCTTTTACTTCATATATTTTGAGAGATCTAATCCATGTATTAATCATAATGGAGGAAATATCATACTGTGTTTCTAAAAGAGACAGTATATATTCCCACTTACTTTCTATTAAATCTTTCATTACAATCCTCCAATTGTATATAAAAGCTCACTTTAAAATGAGAGCATAACTATCTATAATATACTATAAAATTTGTTTTTTTACAAGAAATTTAAGAAATAACTAACCCATAATATTATGTGAAATGATTTTATGTAAATTAAATTAAAATTTATAATGAGTAATCAACATTTAAAAAATGTTGAAAAATAATAAAATTGTTATTAAATCAACACCAATTCTATAAGTTATCCACAGGTTAAACACATTTTGTGGATAACATTATGTAAATATATTATGGAAATTAAAAAAATTGTGGATAAAAAGGGTATTGATTATTGTATATATGTTTCTATAATTTCTTTTCTGAATTGTTCCCACTGTTGAATAGCTTTAGAGGACATCATAAAAACATCCTGATTTTTTACATTGCCATATTTTGAAGAAAAACTATCTGATAATTCAGATTCAAGGGGAGAGGCGTTAATTTCATCAACAGAAAAATATGGCGACATAAAATAATCAATATTATGTATAAAAACAGTTTTATGATTATCTAATGTTATACATTCATCTAAAAAAATAATATATTGACTGCCCGTTTTTAATTCGTTAATAAAGTTCATATTAAAAGCTTTCATTGAATTAAAAACATGATTTATTTTAATAATATCAATTATATCTCCCTCAGATACAGCATTGTTTCCCTTTATAACAGAATCAATTTTTACTTTTTGACTTCCAAATGAAAAATCAAATTGGATTTTATCTTCACACGTTACTAATAATATATAATTGCTGTTATGTAAGGTTTTTTTCATCATGTTGATTTCTGTATTAACCAGATTTTCGTCTAATAATCCGACATAAAAATCATCAATATCATCTTTAATATTTTTATGTGAATGTTTAAAAAAGAGTCCAATTGTGAGACAAATTGCTATCATTATTAAAAATATATAACAGTTTATTTTTTTTAACATAGTTATCACTTCTCCAATCTTCCATCCGATATGGTATATATTTTGTCAGTTAAAATATTGATATCCTCTTTNTTATGACTTGTAATGACAATAATTCTATCTTTGGATTTTAATTCCATAATGATATTTCGTATCGTATTAACTCCGTTTTCATCCAGTGAATTTGTTGGCTCATCAAGTAATAATATGGATGGGTTTTCGTATATAGCCTGAGCAAAAACCAGACGTTGNTTCATACCTAAGGAATATTTTCTGAATGGTCTTTTATCTTTGCTGTTTAATCCAACCATTTCAATATATTTATTAATTGTTTCNTTTGATACTTTTTTGTTTAAGCCTGTCAGATAATTTAAATTATCATAAGCATTTAATTCAGGATANAGCCCCATGTTTTCAATCATNATTCCTAAATCCATTGTTTTATTTTTACGGCTGTTGCAAGTTTCACCNTCTAATAAAATCTCTCCTTCATCAATTTNTATCAGTCCTGATATTGCTCGAAGCAGCATTGTCTTTCCGGAACCATTTCTTCCAACCAGTCCGTAAATGATACCACTTTCAAATTCTGCTGATATATGATCTAATACTTTTTTGCCCTTTATGTTTTTTGATACATTTTTTAATGATATAACCATNTTATTCTCCTTCCAGTTTATCTCCTATTAAATCCATTTTATCTATCATAAAGCAACCTGCAATTACTACGAAGATGGTACATAAAAGTAAAAATATAAAGGATGCAGACAAGCTTGTTTGTGATAATGGATATATCAGATATTTATTCATAATGCTTAAGTTACTTTTGTGAATATGAATAATTAAATGACATATCGGATTTAACTTAAATAGGTAAGAATGATCCATCAAGTATTCCGTAGTAAAAATATCTCCCGTAATTAAATAAAATCCCATAAAAATAGCATTGAGACTCTCCACTACCATAAAAGCAATGCCACTATCTGCATATATTGAAATAATATTTAAAATAATGCACGTAATAAATGTGAACATGGAATATAAAGCAATAAAATACAATATAAATAGGATATCGCTAAACTCAAATTTATATATTTTTCTGGAAAAAAGGCATAAACCTATTAATGAAAATAAATTAATAAAATAAAATTTAATAATATCTATCAATAAATTTATGGATTCACCAAAAAACCATCGTTTTAAATTTACGGTTCTGANATAAAAGTAAGCAGTGGCATTACAAAAGTTTTTAAATAATNTGCTGCCAAATATTATATGTGCAAAAACAATAAGGAANTATTGAAAAATAGNTTCTCCCAAAAANCCCTTATGATTACNAAAAGTTCCAAAAGATAATCTTAATATCAATTCAGTAACACTTATTTCTTTATTTGTTAATATGTAAATNATGAAAAAAAATACACTATATGAAACAGGTACTATTANATTTTTTTTATTCATTGTTTTTTCTCACTCCATAAAAGNAATCCTATACTTATTATCAATGAAATAATTATGACTAATGAAAAAATCAAATAATTCTTTTGCCCGAAGCTGAACATTTTTAATATATAAATGTATTTATATGTATATTTGCTTTTGAGCATGGAATCTAAGTTATTAGTGAAGGTAAGTATAATATAAAGTGGTAACATTGCAAATATACTGTATTTTAGTTTTAAAGCAGTTGCAATTGCCAGATTTATAATGGCAAATATTCCACATACGCATCCAAATAAAATTATCCAAACTAGTGCATATATAAATTTATTTTCAAAATAAAGGGTATGTAGTGGATATGCAGTTGCCTCTTTCGCTGTTACATAATATTCAACATTAGAAGGGTCTCCATTTGCACTTGGTTCAAGACAAATAAGTGATAAAACCAATTCAACAATNAAAGGTAAAACAAATAATATAAATGTACTNATAAATACGGAAATAATTCTGTATATACAATAGTTTGTATTTGTCACTCTGGATTTTATATATGANTTAATACCNCTTTTTTTATCTTTGATGAAAAGCGAATGAGTTGGAAAAACTACAATTAAAGGAAATATAATCATATAAAAGAAACCGGGTATACTCCAGTCGGATAATAAAAGNAGCTTAGGAATTTCATACATTTCCGTAATATAAATTCTANNACAATTGATTTTTACATTATAAAAAAAATTTCTCAATGCAAAAATAAGATTAATATACCATGTAATGATTGCAGCTTTCGTATTCAAAATATATTTAACGTCGGTCATTATATTTTTTAGCATCGTACATTCTCCCTGTAATAATTCTAATTATTATTGTTTATACATATATCAGCTTTAGGGTTATTATGTTTTTTTAATAACCCTAAAGCTTTAACAATTATCATGTAATTAATAGCTATAATTATTTACTATCATAAGAAAAATTAACTACAGCGCCAAGGAAAGGATCATTTCCGGCAAAACAAATATTTACTTTAGCTAAAGAAAGATAACCTTCATGAATATATACATTAGTGTAACCGCTTCCTTCTGTTAATGTATAAACATTAGATATTTTTGTGTTTGTACTATCATTTTTGCATATTACAGTTTTGCATTTTGTAAAAGTATCTTTATCATAATTTCCTGTAGGATATATACTATTGGCTTTTACCTGAACATAGCTATAATTTGTTGTTCTTGTTACTCCGGAAACTCCTGTTACCAAAAGACATCCTGCTGGTACAGTGACCGAACTGGAACCGGATGATGCCATAGAATAATTTGAATACATCATTACCATCATTAATAACATTGCAAGTCCATTAAATAATTTTTTCTTCATACTGAAACCTCCGATTTTTAATAGTTTAAAAATTAGTGTTATAACTTAATAATTAAAATTTTTCGAATAAATTTCCCCCTTCATTAATTATTTTTTAGGTAGTCGATTGTGAAACTACTTACAAAAATTATAAAATTCTATTTTTTGTTTTTCAATAAATCAAAATGAAACGACATTTTTTCACAGTTTTTGTTGATTTTTTATAAAAGAAACATTTTTATCAATGTATATTGGAATAATTCAATGTAATATGTGAGTTTTGTAAAATATATAGTGTATTATTAATGAAGTATAGGTTGAACAGAAAAATTAAATATTGCTTGACGAAGCATACCTTTTTAAATATAATATGTCTTGGTGTCTTTTCATTAGAGGAAGTTTTGTTTCCTTTAAAAAGAAAAACATACTAATATAGAAAGGAGAGATAAAATTATGAAGATGACATTTCAGCCAAAGAAAAGACAGAGATCAAAGGTTCATGGTTTCAGAAAAAGAATGAGCACAGCGAATGGAAGAAAAGTTTTGGCCGCAAGAAGAGCAAAAGGAAGAAAGAGATTATCAGCGTAGGTCACAATTTATTGTGACCTTTTCGTTCGTTTATGGGAAATTTATTCCTATGAGAACAGTATTTCATTTAAAGGAATTAGATTAAATGAAAAATATCGTTACTTTAAAAAACAGCAGAGAGTTCGGCAAGGTGTATAACCATAGAGAATCGTTTGCCAATAAATATTTAGTGATGTATCTGAGAGCCAACAGCTTGGATTACAGTAGAATTGGAATCTCTGTTAGTAAAAAAGTTGGAAATAGTGTGGTCAGGCATCGTATAACCAGATTAATCAGAGAAAGCTATAGACTTAATAAAGAAAGACTTGCTTTAGGATATGATATAGTTGTTGTAGCAAGAGCTGCGGCAAAGGATAAGTCATATTGGGATATTGAAGGTGCATTTATGCATTTGGCGAGACTTCACCATTTAGAAATAAAAGAAAGTGATTAAATGAAAAAAATTTGTATTACTTTAATTAAGTTTTATAGAAAATACCTCTCTCCTTATATAGGACATGGGTGTTGTAAATATACTCCTACCTGTTCAGCCTATGCTATTGAAGCATATGAAAAATATGGCTTTTTCAAGGGAACAAGGCTTACGGTGTGGAGAATATTAAGGTGCAATCCATTTTCAAAGGGAGGATATGATCCTGTGCCATAGGTTGGAGGAAATTATGATTTTAACACAGCAAGGCGGATTTATTATAAAACCAATTGCAAAACTTTTGGGAATTATATTAAATGCCATCTATGAATTGATGTCCAATATGGGAGTAGCCAGTATTGGTGTGTCAATTATACTTTTTACATTGTTAATAAGATTATGTCTGCTTCCTTCCTTAATTAAGCAGAATAAATCGACAAAGGTAATGAATTATATTCAGCCTGAAATCAATAAGGTTACTAAAAAATATAGGGGAAAAAAGGATCAGGATTCTCTGCTCAGACAACAAAATGAGGTAAGGGAAATTCAGAGTAAATATGGAGTAGGAATGACAGGAGGTTGTCTTACATCACTTATTCAGATGCCTATATTCCTTGCTCTTTATAATGTTATACAAAATATACCTGCTTATGTTCATAGAATTTATGACTATTACAGTCCGATTGCAAATGCAATAAAGTCAGATCCTGCTGCAATAATCAAATTTGAGGAATTACAAAAATCTGAGGAATATGCAAGTCTTTTAACAAGGGTTAAATTTAATGCAGATAATATTGATACGTTTGTTGATGTACTTGCAAAGCTGCCTTCTGATGCATGGAATAAGCTTACTGAGATTTTTGCAGGAAATACGGAAATAGTAAGTGCAATAAACAATAATGCCGATCATATAAGAAATTCATATAATTTCATTGGAGGCATAGATTTGTCAAAGGTTCCGGGCTTTGCACTGACGGCTGCTTTTGCAATACCTGTGTTTTCAACATTATTTCAGTTTTTAAGCATGAAGGTTACACCGCAGCAGAAAAGTGATGACCCTGCACAGCAGGCTACAATGAAAACAATGAAATTTATGATGTATTTTTTCCCTGTTATGTCATTCTTTGTCTGCGTAAGTGTTCCGGCAGGTGTGGGACTTTACTGGGCTACAGGTTCACTTGTAAGTTTTATAACTACTCTTTGCATAAATATTTACTTCAAGCACTGTGATATGGAAAGAATAGTCGAAAAATGTAAGGCAAAGGCTGCAATTAAAAATGAAAAAAGAAAAGCTTCAGGAAAGAAATCATTTATGGAAAGAATGCAGGAGGCTGCATACGGACAAAGTGAAGTCCAAGGTACCCAGCCAGCTTCTAAGATTACTTCTACCAGCTTAAAAAATTATACGTCAAATACGATGAGTAATAACGGAGAGGTAAAGAGATACAGAGAAGGAAGCCTTGCTGCAAAGGCAAATGTTATGCAGAGATATAACAATAATAGTGATAACAAATAGTGTATTTCTTTTATGAAGGTTGTGTCAGGTTTTCATAGAAAACTTGACATGTAGCGTCAGCCCATTTGCCGAAGGCAAATATGGAATGGCTGACGTTCAAAGAATATGGAGGAAAAAACAATGGAATATAAAGAATTCAAAGGTAAGACAGTTGATGAAGCCATAACTGCGGCATCAATGGAATTTGGAGTTGCAAGCACAGAGCTTGACTATGAGGTTGTTGAAAAGGGAACAAGCGGATTTTTGGGAATAGGCTCTAAGCCTGCGGTTATTAAGGCTAAAAAGAAGGAATCATTTATTGATGATATAGATGAATATTTAAATAATCTGTTCCGTGTAATGGATATTGAGGCGGAGATAAAGATAGATTATGATGAAGAAAATTCTAATATGAACATTGACGTTTCAGGCCCTAATATGGGAATCCTGATAGGAAAACGTGGACAAACATTGGATTCACTTCAATATCTTATAAGCCTGTATGTAAATAAAAAGAGCGAGTCTTATATAAGAGTTAAGCTTGATACAGAAAATTACCGTTCAAGAAGAAAGGATACCCTTGAAAATCTTGCTAAAAATATTGCATTTAAGGTTAAGAGAACAAGAAGATCGTTTACTCTTGAGCCTATGAATCCTTATGAGAGAAGAATTATACATTCTGCCCTTCAGAACGACAGATATGTTGCTACAAGAAGTGAGGGCGATGAGCCATACCGCAAGGTTGTTGTTTATCTCAAAAAACAGTAATTTGTCTTTTTAAAGAGGTGTTTTAAATGACAGTTGGAATCGTCGGACTTGGACTTATCGGAGGCTCATTTGCAAAGGCATTTTCAGATCATGACGAGCATAAATGTCTTGGCTTTGATATTGACAATGAAGTCATGAATTGTGCATATGAGCAGAAAATTATAGATGGTGAGCTTTCAGATGTAAATATAGGACAGTGCGATTTAATTTTAGTTGCTCTTTATCCAAATGCCGCCATAGATTATATAAGGAAAATGGCGCCACATATTGATAGGAGAACCTTTGTTATCGACTGCTGTGGAATAAAGGGTGATGTGTGCAGGCAATGTTTTCCGATTGCAAGGGAATATGGCTTTACGTTCGTGGGTGGACATCCAATGGCGGGAAGACATTTTTCGGGATTGGAATACAGCACAAAAACAATGTATGATGGATCATCAATGGTACTTGTTCCTGAAAACTTGGAGAATGAAGCTGTAATTGATAAGGCAAAGCAGTTGCTTTCACCGATAAGGTTTGGCAAGTTTACCGTATGCTCCGCTGACAAGCATGACGCTATGATTGCATTTACATCACAGATGGCGCACGTTGTTTCAAATGCTTATGTAAAAAGTCCTACCGCAAGAGAGCATGTAGGCTTTTCGGCAGGAAGCTACAAGGATTTGACGAGAGTTGCATGGCTGAATGAGGACATGTGGACAGAGCTCTTCCTTGAAAATAAGGAACATCTTTTACATGAAATTGATGTATTTATAAAGTCAATGAATGAATATAAAGAGGCAATGGAAAATAATGATGCGCCAAGGCTTCGTGAGCTTCTTGCATATGGTAAAAAGTGTAAGGAAGAAATTGACGGAATAAATTAACATTATAATGGAAAAATATTTATAAAATATAAGCTTGACATTTTATTTTTATAATTTTAGAATTAATACGATGTTTAAAACAAAATAATATAACAGCTATGATGAGACGAGTAAGATGAAAACGAATTAACAGAGAGAATTTTCAAATTGCTGAAAGAAAATTCAAATTACGCTTATCCCAAAACTACCTCGGAGCTGCTTATACAAAATATAAGCCGTTGATTACGTTATAATCATAATTAAGTGCTGATGTGGATATGATGTTTATAAAAATGTTAATAACCATTTCAGAACTAGGGTGGAACCGCGATATATCGTCCCTGGCATACAAGGTATGTTGGGGACTTTTTATTTTATTCAGAAAGAGAGGAAAAAAGAATGATTATTACTTTAAAGGATGGTTCATCAAAGGAATATCAGCAGCCAATGTCAGTTATAGATATAGCTTCTGATATAAGTGAGGGCTTAGCCCGTATGGCATGTGCCGGTGAGATTGACGGTGAAGTTGTCGACCTTAGAACTGTTATAGACAAGGATGTAAATCTTAATATTCTTACATTTAATGATGAGGCAGGAAAGAAAACATTTTGGCACACTGCAAGTCACGTTCTTGCACAGGCTGTAAAGCATCTTTATCCGGATGCAAAATGTACCATTGGACCGGCTATTGATAATGGTTTTTATTATGACTTTGATATGCCGTCTCTCACAAGAGAAGACCTTGACAATATTGAGGCGGAAATGAAAAAGATAGTAAAAAAGGGTGATGATATTACTTCATTCACACTTCCAAGAGCAGAGGCAATAAAACTTATGGAGGAAAAAGGTGAGCCATATAAGGTTGAGCTTATTAATGACCTTCCGGAGGACGCTATTATAAGTTTTTATACACAGGGAGATTTTACGGACCTTTGTGCAGGTCCTCATGTAATGAATACCAAGGTTGTAAAATATTTTAAGCTTACATCCTCATCAGGCGCATATTGGAGAGGAAACTCAGACAATAAAATGCTTACAAGAATATATGGAACTGCATATACAAAGAAGGCAGACCTTGACGAGAGACTTGAGTTTCTTGAAAACATTAAGCTTCGTGATCATAATAAGCTTGGACGTGAGCTTGAGCTTTTTACTACTGTTGACGTTATCGGTCAGGGACTTCCTCTCATAATGCCGAAGGGTGTTCAGGTTATTCAGACTCTCCAGAGATGGATTGAGGATGAGGAGGAAAAACGTGGCTATATGAGAACAAAAACTCCTCTTATGGCAAAAAGCGATTTATATAAAATATCAGGTCATTGGGATCATTATAAGGAAGGAATGTTTGTTTTAGGTGACGAGGAGGTTGATAAGGAAGTATTTGCACTTCGTCCTATGACATGTCCTTTCCAATATTATGTATATAAGGCGAGTCAGAAGTCATATCGTGATCTGCCATGCAGATATGGTGAGACCTCTACCCTTTTCAGAAATGAGGATTCCGGAGAGATGCATGGACTTACAAGAGTACGTCAGTTTACCATATCAGAGGGACANCTTATTATCCGCCCTGATCAGGCAGAGGAGGAATTAAAAGGATGCCTTGACCTTGCAATGTACTGTTTANGGACACTTGGAGTTGCAGAGGACGTAACCTATAGATTGTCAAAGTGGGATCCTGCAAACAAGGAAAAATATCTTGGCGATGAGGAATACTGGGAGTCAACTCAGGATGCCCTGCGTAAGATTTTACAGGATGAAAATGTTCCATTTACCGAGGAAGACGGAGAGGCAGCATTTTACGGACCGAAGATTGATATTCAGGCAAAGAATGTTTACGGCAAGGAAGATACAATGATAACAATTCAGCTCGACTGTGCAATAGCTGAGCAGTTTGATATGTACTTCATTGACAAGGACGGCGAGAAAAAACGTCCATATATTATTCACAGAACTTCAATGGGCTGTTATGAGAGAACGCTTGCATGGTTGATTGAGAAATACGCAGGTGCATTTCCTACGTGGCTTGCACCTGAGCAGGTACGTGTGCTTCCTATATCAGACAAGCACCATGAATATGCCGCTAAGATAGTTGANAAGCTTAAGACAGCAGGTGTGCGTGTAACTATGGACTCACGTGCGGAAAAGATTGGCTATAAAATCAGGGAGGCAAGGCTTCAGAAACTTCCTTACATGCTTATCATTGGAGCAAATGAGGAGGAAACGCAGACGGTATCTGTCAGAAAACGAGGTGAGGATGGTGACATGGGAAGCATGGATACTGAAAAGTTTATTTCTGACATTGTAAAAGAAATTGATGAGAAAATAATATAATAAAGTATTATTTGAGTCATAAAAAGAACCTATTTATATTTTTTGGGACTATACAATTTCATGTATTTGTGTTACAATTTCATTTGTTATTTATAAACTTTAAAGACGAAAGAGAGGTTTTAATTTATGAATTGTCCAAATTGTGGAGCAGAGTTACCAGAAGGCTCAACATGGTGTGCTTCTTGTGGAAATGCGGTTGATGCTCAGCAATCAGGTGGAGTTAATGATGCATTATTTTCATCATCACCTGCTGATTCAGTACCTGCTAAGAAAAAGAGTAGTGCAGGAGCAATTATAGCAGTTATAGCTGTTATCGCAGTAATTGCAGTTCTTGCAGTTGTTGTACTTACGAGGGGTGGAAAGTACAATGGTACTTATGAGCTTTCAGAGGTTTCTGCTATGGGAATGACTTTCTCAGCAGACGAATTTGAAGCAATGTCAGGACAGAAGCTTGATATGACACTTACTGTTAAGGGAAGCAAATGTACTCTTTCAGCTGATATGTCTGGTATGGGAGTAGAAGGAACCGGCTCTGCTAAGATTAAGTTTAGCGGCGATACCGTTACCATTGAAGATGGTAGTCAGACAATTACCGGTAAGTATGACAGCGATGCAAAGACAATTACCCTTAATTCTCAGGGTGTAGACATGGTATTCAAGAAAAAGTAATTTANTTACACAAGNTTACNAAAAATTGNCGGCTGTNANACTANNCTNANATNAAATAGGGATATCTTAAGCNGGCAATTTAAGTNTCANCANNNTCAAATGGTTTTTAGTTAAAGTATGACAGTNTTACTGGGGTACCTTAAAAAAGCANCTTACAAAACCGANTATAATACCGGCAGCAAGAAAATATATGCCGGACAAAAAGCTTTTTATTATATTCGAAAGGTTAATAATAATATCATTGTTTTTATAAAATTTATCCAACGTATTATTAACCCATTCGATAATATTTCCAACATCAGCGACCATAAGTATAATCATTGCAGTTATAACAAGGCATGGTATAATTTTCAGAANGGGTATTTTTATAAAGGAAAGTAAAAAAATNCCGATAATNCCAATTATAATTCCGTAGGGAATTCCCATCCACATGCTTGATAATAGTCCTATATTTTTACATATTTTTATGAGATTGTACTGTATGTCGACCTCCTCATGAAAACGAGAAAAATCCATTGCAGGTAAGAAAAGCCCTAAGGTTAAAAATATTGCNNATATAGGTTAAAAATATTGCTGATATAATCCCTAAAATGGTACTTGGATTCAAAATGCGGGAATAATTTATGCTATCGTAGCTTTGATTGTTGTAAAACGGATTATTAAAGTCTGGATTGTTGTTATCTGTATTTGTCATGTTTAATTATCCTTTTTTTCAAATAAAACTGATAAGGAATAAAGAGCAACTCCCCCAATATATAAAATAGGTCCTACCCCTCTGCCACCTGTATAATTTGAATTTGAACCTATACTTTTTGCAAAATCAATTTGGTTTTTAATATTGTTGTAAGCTTGTTCATACAGGTTATTTTTCCAAATCAGTATAAATATAATAATACTTATTATTATGGGAATGCATTTTAAAATAGTACGTTTTACTTCTGAATTACCAATAGATTTCAGAGGTCTTATATAGGAATCAGCAGACATAATAAGCATAAGAAGCCCTGTTATAAGTATTATAGTTCCCAAAATTAAAAAGCTTGATTTTCCAATATACATTTCCCCTGATTTATTTCCCATATCAAATATATTTGCTGATTTCTTTTGTTCAAAAAGCTGATACCAAAGCCATGTAGAAAAGGAGGAGAGGTAAAGTAAAATAGCACCAAGAAAAGCGAGCAGCATACTTATGGATGACTTAAGGCTGTTCACAAATCCTGATAAATCAAAAAACGGTCCCGTGACAGCAACAGGCTCAGCTTTATTTTTTGTTGCTTTTAAGTCCTCCTTCGTGAGAGTGATTACAGCAGGCTCCTCTATAGGGGCACCGCATTCCATGCAATAGTCCATACCTTCTTTAATTTCTTTTCCACAATTTTTACACTGCATATATTAGCCTCCTAAATGGACAGTATTTTATTTTTAAATAGTTACATGATATTCTTAAAAGTTATTTTACACTTATTTGAAAATATTTACAATACGGACAAACAAAAAAAGGACTATCGCACTGGGATATTTATATGATGATATAAATATTCTTACTGCGATAGTCCTTTTTTATTTCTTTATAGGAATTTAATAGTTTGTCTTTTTAAGAAGCTTCATAACGCGTGGGAATGCCGAACATAAAATACCTATCATGGAAAGGAGAGGTCCAAAACCATGACCTACATGACCTTTAACATCATCACTCCATTTTTTCGCATACTTAAGCATCGATTTAGCAGCATCAATTCCATCCTTCAAATCTCCATTGAAAAATGTCAAAAGCCAAAACAAAAGTGCGAGTACTACTAATCCAATTCCAATATACTGCATATACTGATTTTTATTAAGAATAGATTGTACAGCAGGAATATTGTCCTTTAAAGCTTCAGCAATAAGTGCAATACCACATAATATCATGATTATGGCAGCTATTGCAAAAAAAGCATTATCGAGACCATCATCTCCGGCAAGGCCAAACAAATTAAAGTGTCCTTTTTCTTTGTCACCATCGTATTTAATTTTGTATGAAAGCCAGTTAAAAAATGGTGCTAAAGTAATAAGTACGCCACCAATAAGAGCTAACAGCTTCATAGTGCCTGCCTGACCCTTGAGGCTGTCTGCAAATCCGTTAAAATTAGCCTTTGAACCACCCATTGGCTGACCATAACCGCCCATCGGCTGCTGATAGCCACCCATTGGTTGACCATAACCGCCCATTGGCTGCTGATAGCCACCCATTGGCTGACCCTGCTGAACAGGCTGCTGGTAACCGCCCATTGGCTGCTGATAGCCACCCATCGGCTGACCCTGCTGAACAGGCTGCTGGTAACCGCCCATTGGTTGCTGATAACCACCCATTGGCTGACCCTGCTGAACAGGTTGCTGATAACCGCCCATTGGCTGACCTTGCTGAACAGGTTGCTGATAACCACCCATTGGCTGGACAGGTTGACCGTAACCATTCATCGGCTGAACAGGTTGACCGCTGTTGCCTGTGGCAACAGGATTTCCACATGAAGGACATGTAGTCTGTCCATCCGGAATCATTGCTCCGCACACTGTACAATTCATAATAAATCCTCCTAAAAGTTTAGTTCGCATCATAGAGCTTTTTGTGCAAGCACAAAGTCCTATAATGCTCATTGTATCATGTCGCCTATCGGCTCCATGTAGTTTTCGCATTATAGGGCTTTTATGCAAGCATAAAGCCCTACAATGCTCATTGTATCATAATAATGTTGTATCTTCAAGGAATTTGTGGAAGTTTAAAGGTTAGTTTAACAACGATAAACTTACAAGATGCATTAAATAATGTTTGTATTTGTTAAAATTCCAAACAAAAAAATTTTGCTCTGCCAGGACATATTTTTTTGTGACACAGAGTAACGAATATAATTCATTTTGGAGAATATCATTTCCGGAAACAGATGATTTCATTAGTGAATTATCAAAATGAAGTCCACTGCTGTGAAGAAATCCGGAAAAATATTTCAAATCCTGCTGCTCCATTTTAAAATCATTATTGTAGGCTTTTATTTCATAACCAATAATAATGAGACCTGAGGTCATTTTTTTAAGTGCTTCGAGCATGGATTTCACTGCCGCTTTGTTTAATGAAGAAAAGTAATTATAAAGAAAATCAAGCTCATTGTTATTATAGTTGCTCTTATAATTGGATAACAAGGCGATAAAACGAGAGCAGAGCTGACTGGATAATCCAACAGCTATGCTGTAATCAAATTTTGGCAGCTCATCATATTTGATTGTATGTTGACTGTTCATATACTCATCTATATATCGGGTAATATTTTCAACAGGTAAGGCATCAATAAGCATTGCCTCAAATAATTCGTATGCTTCATGGTCAATGTTCCAAAAAGGGATATCCGTACATATACATGGATTATTATTTATGTATTTTGAACGTGCCTCATTTATTTTTTCCTGTTCGCAGTCGATGAGAACAAGCTTAAAGTAATCGGATAACAGGGAAATATCAATATCATTGCACTGCCCTGCTCCCCAAATGGCAAGTGAAGGCTTGTCACATTTTTTGCCGATGGACATGCTGGGATTAGACATGATACTTTCCATAATATATGAAGTAACGGTCTGTCTGTACTTTGACCATTCATTAAAGTATATATTTGTATTTTCATTTTCAATTAAGCTTTTAAATATCATACACTGCTTCCCAAACGATAATTTTAAGGAACAAGGAATCCTTGTCATAAGGGCAAAAAAAACACCGACCCCACAGCTCTAAGTCTGCAAAACCGATGCTTTTAGGAGTGGGCCGCCGGGGGCTCGAACCCCGCACACCCTGATTAAGAGTCAGGTGCTCTACCAAATGAGCTAGCGGCCCGTATATAATTGTGTTCATTGTGTGTTCACCAGAACAAAGAAGATTATATACCAACAATATTATAAATGCAAGTGTTTTTTACATTTTTTTTCATTCCTCTGTTTAAAGCATATAGGATGCGAATTGCAGTGCCGAAAGTACTTTGTTTTTAAAGTAGGTTTGGATGCTACCATCTTTTCATACAGGAATTCTTGCAGCAGTTATTATCACGGTGGGGATTGCAACAATTTCTATTACAATTGTTGCAGTTGTTTCTATTACATTTATTACATCTATTATTACAGCAGTGTCGGTTTAGTATGCATTTTAACTCCTGAATATTGCATATAAATGTATTAATATCATGATTAAGGCTGCGGCAGACGTATAAAGAGGATTTGATTTTATATGATAAATTCTTTTTACCCATAAAGAACAAGCTTCCTGATATTATTATTACCTATTATATGCGGGATATGTTACGGGGTGCATACCATACGGCATATCGGGTTGCCCATATCAGAAAATCTTTTTTCATACTCTGTCATAATATTGCCTTCACAAAACTGTGAATGATGAAGGTCATAGGTTACATTTACGAGTGTCCAACCGGAAAGCTCGATCTGCTCTAAGGAAAAATCAAAAAGCTCCCTATTGTCGGTTTTAAATGTAAGACCTCCGTCTTTGGATAAAATGTTTACATATCTTTTTAGAAACTGTGCAGATGTAAGCCGTCTTTTGGCATGCCTATCTTTAGGCCAAGGGTCGGAAAAATTAAGGTAAATGTAATCCACCTCGGCGTTATCAAAAACATTTTCAATATTTTCTGCATCCATTCGTATAAACCTAAGATTTGGAAGTTGCTGCTCCTCCTGCTTTTCGATGGCACGAACTAATACGCTTGAAAATTTTTCTATTCCTACATAATTTATATCAGGGTTTATTTTTGCAAGCTCCATTATGAACTGTCCTTTACCCATGCCGATTTCTATATGAATTGGATTTGTATTTCCAAAAAGCTCGTTCCACCTGCCCTTCGCTTCTTCCTCGTTATGTATCACAAATTGATTTGCAGCGATAACTTCTCGTGAGCCCTTAACGTTTCTTAATCTCATAATTTGCCTAGTTCCCTTTCTTATGATTTCCTTTCACCCTTACCCCATCGGTATGGGCTATATTTTAGCATTATATAAATATTATTGCCAGAGGTTTTTGATGGTTAAGGATTCAATAGTAAATGTCAAGAAATATTCCCTTGTTTTTTTTTGTATTTTATAGGATAATTAAGTAACTGTTGTCAATATTAATGTACAATATAGGGGGATACTATGGATAATAATCGTAAGAATAATCTTAAAATAATAAAGAAAGCAAACCGGGAAATGTTGGATTATTTTAACGATAGCTTTATAAATGAACTTGAGAATATCCAAAATCTAAAAACGCAAATTTTCGAGGTTGATGTTAAGNTAGATGANCTGGAGAANACNAAGGATATTTATGCTTTTAAAACAAGNTCNAANAAAAGNGCATTTACACCTGTTGTAACAGATGANGGTGCAAATATTAAANGAAAAATANTTGATAATCANATAAGAGATTTGGAGGAGGTAAGNTCCTCTCTGGACATTAAAATCAGAACNCTTGACAGCTCCCTTAAGATATTAAAAAGGNGACTTGAGCTTTTAAGNGGTGCGGANGANGCNATTTCCGATTTGGTTTTTGAGCTTGGAGAAAATATTGACANGNNAGACNCNGAGGATAATTTTCAGTTTACGAGAGAAGAAGNNAAAAAGGAAAATCATGGCTACAATATACTTATGNAGGATGCATTTGATAAAACCTTCTACTCCACNCTTTTGGAAAGAAATGTTAAGGATGGTGTAATTAANNTAAATCATAAGCTTGAAATGTTATCCTATCTGATAGGAACNGANACGGAACGGGCAAAGCTTACAATTAAGGATATTNTGGNTAAATCCCNNCAGATTGAGGAATCGGTGGATGATATAAATGAGAGNCTTAACAAAGGNTCAGANATAACAAAAGCNATATGGGAGGAGCTTAATGATTTTATAGACAGGCAGAAGGTAAACAACAGTGGATANGAGATTGAATCAACCCTTGAATGCTCNGACCATGANCTTGTNCTGCCTCCTGTTTTTGCAATAAATTTATTTANGCTGCTTGATATATTTTTTGANAACATANATAANCATTCCGGAGCNAGTAAGATACAGNTTTCNGTNGNGGTAACNCCAAATGTNGTTAATGTAAAAATCAAGGATAATGGTATTGGAATTAACTCAGAATACATGACNTTAAGTCCGTGGTANAGCAGTTTGCATCGGGCNAATGAAATAATATATCTNTTGGGNGGAAGGCTTAATATAACAGGNGANGCNATGAANGGNACGGAGGTTACCTTCAGNTTTCCAATATAGATGNAATGTTAACTTAATTAACTTAAGATAAATTGTTATTTCAAATATATTAAACGGATAAATATCGAAAGGAGTACGTCTGTCGGAATTGGNATCCCGCAGATAAAATATTATGAAAAATAAAATTGTAGAAATAATAGAAAAAAATATTGAAGGCTTGTCAGCTTCTGAAATAGCGGGTCTTATNGAAATACCTCCTAAGGCGGAGCTTGGTGATTTTGCTTTTCCTTGTTTTGCACTTGCAAAGACAATGAGAAANGCNCCTCAGATAATTGCNGANGATATAAAAAATAAAATAGGCAGNCAGGAAATATTAGAAAAAATTGAAACGCAAGGCGCATATATTAATTTTTTTATAAAGAAAGATTTGTATATTAAAAGCATGGTTGAGGCTGCACTTGGCAAGAACTTTGGTGGCTCAAATGAAGGTGAAGGAAAGGTGATTTGTATCGACTACTCCTCTCCTAACGTGGCAAAGAATTTCCATGTGGGGCAT
The DNA here is from genome assembly GCA_014799405.1 of Lachnospiraceae bacterium. GTDB lineage: Bacteria > Bacillota > Clostridia > Lachnospirales > Lachnospiraceae > Coprococcus_C. Next base: position 29,724 of record JAAVIA010000018.1, on the reverse strand, counting down.
CTNCGAACTACTATTATCGGAAANTCTTTATATAAAATATACGGCAAGCTTGGCTATAAGGTTGTGAGAATAAATCATCTTGGCGATTGGGGAACCCAGTTTGGAAAGCTNATAGTTGCATATAAGGCATGGGGAAATGAGGATGCCGTAAAGTCAGATGGTGTTGCCGAGCTTATGAGGCTTTACGTTAAATTTCATGANGAGGCNGACAAAAANCCTGAGCTTAATGATGANGCAAGNGCATGGTTTAACANGATGGAAAANGGNGATGAGGANGCNCTTAAAATTTGGCAGTGGTTTAAGGATATAAGCCTTGTTGAATACAAGAGAACNTATGACCTTCTNGGNATGGATTTTGACTACTATCTCGGTGAAAGCTTTTACCGGGATAAAACCGAGGCTGTGGTAAATAAATTGAAGTCTGCAAATCTCCTTACTGAAAGCGATGGGGCTATGATTGTAAACCTTGATGAGTATAACATGGCACCATGTCTTATACTTAAAAATGACGGAAGTTCCATATATGCAACAAGAGATTTGGCTGCTATATTTTATCGTAAGGAAACCTATAAGTTTTGTAAGTGCCTTTATGTAACCGGACAGGAACAGAAGCTTCATTTTGCACAGGTGTTTAAGGTTATAGAGATGCTTGGCAATGAGTGGGCAAATGAGGAGCTTATTCATATTCCNTANGGACTTGTAAGTCTTGAGGGGGCAAAGCTTTCTACAAGAAGCGGAAACATAATATATGCAGAGGATATTCTTCTTGAGGCAGTTTCTAAAATAAAAGAAATAATTGAGGAGAAAAATCCTGATTTGNAGGATAAGGAAGAAACTGCAAAGAAAATTGGTGTGGGTGCAGTTTTATTTAATGACTTATATAATCAAAGAATTAAGGATGTATCTTTCAAATGGGAAAAGCTTCTTAATTTTGACGGGGAAACAGGACCATATGTACAGTACACATATGCCAGATGCGCAAGTATAATCCGTAAATTGGATAATTTTAGTATTGATGGTGAAATCGATTACAACATTTTAGATGATCCAGATGCACTATCTCTTTTAAAGGAAATATCAAAATTTCCTAAAATTGTTGCAGATGCTGCGGAAAAATATGAGCCGTCAGTAGTTGCAAGATTTGCAGTAAATGTTTCACAGGCATTTAATAAATTTTATAACTCCAACAGAATAAATGTTGAGGAAGAAAATGTGAAACATGCCCGTGCAATTCTTGTTTATATAACAAAGGAAACAATAAAAGAAGCAATGGGACTTCTTGGTATAGAATGTCCTGAAAGAATGTAAGAAAATGAAGGGTTATCATATGTGTTGCAGGCATGTGATAACCCTGTTTTTATTTAATATGAAACTTCGCTTCCTATCGTGAGTACAGGCTACAGTGTCGAAGACGCTTTGTTTCCGGTATCTTATTAATTTGTTATAGACAGGGAACATTCTTAAAGACAAAAGTGCATAATCAGTATATTTATATTATCGGGGAGGGTACAGGCTCTGCGGGAAGCGGTGCGAGGTATTCTTTAGAAGGTGATGNTATTTTGATAGAAAAAGAAAAAATTTATCGAGGGGGTCTTACGCTTGCAATGAAGTTTGGCTGGAAGTTTGAAGCCATNGATTCGGGAGAATGTTCAATTATATATGAAGAAACAAACTTTGGACAATGGCAGGATCCAATTATATATCATATAACTGTTGATGAAGATTTAAATGTTGAAATGAAAATAGATTATGATTAAAATATCAAACGCATCGTTTGCATTCTATTACTTATTTTGTGTTTGTTTTTATTTATATACAATATATAGTGGTTATCACACAGAGTTATCCACAATTGCATTGCTTGGACTCTCAGAGTTATCCACAAGGATGTGAATAACCTTGTGGATTATTATATATGTTTCACGTGAAACCCATTTTTTAAAAATTATTACAATATAAAACTTATTAAGTTTTTATTTTGGTGTTTAAAAGTGCTTGCTATATAAATAATATTAAAACAAACTTTGTCATAGGAAGAATATAAATAATTTTGTGAATTTATTATATATGCTTTACATACATTAGTTTCACGTGAAACATATTTTTGAAAAAACATTGTAATTAAAAGTCCATTAGTTTTTATTGCTTTTAGAATTATCGAAAGTATTATATGAATAATCTTAAAACAAACTATGTTAGAAAAGAAGTGTGAATAACTTTGTGGGTTATATATGCTTTACTTATATATGTTTCATGTGAAACATGTTTTTGAAAAAACAATGTAATTTAAAAACATTAGCTTTTTATCATTTTTAGATTTACTGAAAGAGTTATAAACAATGCTAAAATAAATTATGTCGAAGGAAAATGTTTTAATGTATTTGTATACATAATAAAATATAAAATAATTTGTTTTTAAAATAAACCTAATACTATATGATAAGAATAGGGTACATTTCAATTTCATTATTCTTTCATGCTGCTATTTTTTGTTGTGCTTTGGATTAATCGTAGCAGTCTTTTGTGGATGTGTCTTGTAAAATGTACCAAGGTTTTTATAAAATAAAAATGCGTTTTGATAACATACTTTTTATATATAAAATTATATAATAACAAAATATTTCATATTTATTTTATCGTAAATAAAAAACTTTTAGATTTTTTATAATGAGAGATTTTAAATTATATTAATAGTCATCCGATAAGTAAATGCACGACTAATATAAAAAATGTCAAATTTCTTTTGCACTAGAAAAATAATTTATATAAAATATTTTAATTATATTACTTAAATTTTAAATAGTGTAATTTGTGCAGAATAGAATATTACTGACGTAAATAATATTTTTGCTTTGAATACTTTTTTGTTAAAAAAATTTATTTGGACGTTTTTCTTTGAATCTATTCATAATATACGATTATTTCTTACTAAGAGCCATGCAGATATCATAAGGCTGTGGTAATATAAAAAAGGCAATATATTAATATATTCTAATATTAAATTCTACTTTATATATTGTGCTATAGTTTGATTCTTAAATTTAACTACATGTTTCACGTGAAACATATGTATAATTCGTAACGACAAATTCCTTTTGTTTTTTAGAAAAATCTTCAAGCTTTCCTATTGGCAGATATCTGACACTATCTACCGCTTGGTCAGTAAAGATTTAGATTTAAACAGTGAATTCTTATTGACAGATATCCGACGCTGCCTTCTTCCTTGTATATGGTCAAGAACTATAAAAGTGGTGGCGTATCAAAATAAAAATTATTAAAGACATTTTGTTTTAAGATACCATAAAAACATCTTTGCATTTTTTATATATACATACTATATATAAAATAAAATTGTGTATTTGTTGAATTTGAAAATAAGCCCCTAGCTCCTAAATTTGTTTTCCATTTAAAAGGTGTTTCACGTGAAACATCTGGATATAATTATTGTATAGTATATCTGTTGAATAGGAGGAGATAAGGCCAATGTCCGCACTATACCGATAATTATCTGTTACAGTGTCTGCCAAATGTGTCCGTATTAAAATCTATATATTGTGGTGTCGAATTATTTCGAACCATATTTAGATATAGCGAAAGGGATATGAAAGTGATATAATATTGAAGTAAATGGGTACTAGATAAAGATAAAATTTGTATTACGGAGGCACATTGATGGGAAGGATAATAGCTGTGGCAAATCAAAAGGGCGGTGTTGGAAAAACAACAACTTCTATTAACCTTGCAGCTTGTCTGGCAGAGAAGGGTAAAAAAGTATTAGCGGTAGATATGGATCCACAGGGCAATTTGACATGTGGATTGGGAGTAGACAAAATTTCTTTGTCATATACAATATATGAAGCAATGTGCGGAAACTGTAATATCGGAGAATGTATGATTGTTCATCCGTTAGGTGACCATAAATTAAATTTAAGTCTCATCCCTGCTGGAAGGGATTTGGCAGGAGCAGAGGTTGATTTTATTGATGTCGATAAAAGACAGTACATATTAAAAGAACTGTTATCTCCCATAAAGGATAAGTACGACTTTATTATTGTCGACTGCCCTCCTGCGCTTGGAATGCTGACGGTTAATTCCATGACAGCTGCCGATACGGTGCTTGTCCCTATTCAGTGTGAGTTTTTTGCACTTGATGGATTAACCCAGCTTATATATACAATTGATCTTATTAAGAAGAAACTGAATAAGGCTTTAGAGATTGAGGGCGTCGTATTTACAATGTTTGATGCCAGAACAAATTTATCTTTAGAGGTTGTAGAAAATGTAAAAAATAATTTGGATCAGTTTATTTATAAGTCCATTATTCCAAGAAATGTTCGACTTGCTGAAGCTCCAAGCTTTGGGCTTCCCATTAATCTATATGACAGCAGGTCGTCCGGTGCTCAGGGTTACAGAGAGCTTGCGGAAGAAGTTATTAACAATAAACTTTATGCGGGTATTTAACGCAATGGGTGTTGCGTAATCTAAGGAGGAAAGGTATGGCAGTGAAAAGAGGGTTAGGACGAGGATTGGACAATCTTATACCAACGGATGATGCTAAATCCGATAATACGCCTGTTAATGATACAAAAGCAAAGACCGAGGTTAAGGAAGTAATAAAGAAAGTTGAACAGACCTTAAACATTAATCGTATAGAGCCAAACAAATCGCAGCCGCGTAAGAATTTTAACGAGGATGCGCTTGTGGAGCTTGCAGATTCAATAAAGCAGTTTGGCGTTATCGAACCTCTTGTTGTTACAAAGAAAAAGGGTTACTATGAGCTGATAGCCGGTGAGAGAAGATGGAGAGCTGCTCGTATGGCAGGTCTTAAGGAGGTTCCGGTTGTCATTAAGGATTATACGGATCAGGAAATTGTAGAGATAGCCCTGATTGAAAATCTTCAAAGAGAAGATCTTAACCCTATTGAAGAGGCAATGGCGTATGACCGTCTTATAAAGGAGTTTCATTTAAAGCAGGATGAGGTTGCCGAGAGGGTTTCAAAGAGCAGAACTACGATTACAAATTCCTTAAGATTGCTTAAGCTTTGTGAGCCGGTTCAGCAAATGCTTATTGACGATATGCTTTCAACAGGACATGTCAGAGCACTTATTTCCATAGAGGATAAAGAGCTTCAGCATGATACGGCAATGTATATATTTGATAAAAAGCTCAGTGTAAGAGAAACGGAAAGTTATGTGAAAAAGCTGCTTTCCGGAAAAATAAAAAGTCAGAAGGAAGTAGCCGTTACGGAAGAAAATCTTGATTTCCTTTATAAGGATATTGAGGAGAAGCTTAAGGATATACTCGGAACAAAGGCAACCATAAAGGCTAAAAGTAATAATAAAGGAAAGATTGAGATAGAATACTATTCGCAGGATGATTTGGACAGAATTACCCGTATGCTGTATAATTCAGCCGAGTAGGATTTGTGTCAAGTTTTCTATGAAAACTTGACATGTAGTATGTCCGGTGGCAAAGCCGCCGAGACACGGCGTCAGCCCATAGAGTTCTCGATTTACAAAGTAAATCGGAACAGATGCCGAAGGCAAATATGGAATGGCTGATGTTCAAAAGGAGGAATAAAAATATGGATACCATTTTTGGTATGAGCATAAAGTCTGTTGTTACCATTCTTTTTATTCTTGTCATACTGTTAATTGCACTTGTAATTTTTATTATATATAAAATGAATATTATGATTAGAAAATACAGTGCTTTAATGACTGGAAAGAAGGGGGCGGACCTTGAGAAGATAATCCGTAAACGGTTCAAGGAAATGGATCAGGTTATGGCTACAGCCAAAAGGATTACCAGGGAGCACAAGCAGACACAGAAATTTTTGAATAACTGTGTAAGTAAGGTTAGTCTTGTAAAGTATGATGCCTTTGAACAGATGGCGGGCAAGCTGAGTTTTGTCATAGCATTGTTAAATAATGATAATACGGGAATAATTTTTAATGCTATGCATTCGAGAGAGGGCTGCTTCACATATGCAAAGGAAATTATAAAAGGAGAGTCATACATTCCTCTATCTGAGGAAGAAAAAGAGGCTCTTGAAAAAGCAAAAACATTAGAGGAAGAAATAGGGGACTTAAAAATTCAGACAGAGCAGGAGAGCACACCGAAAGCGGAGACAGAAGCACTTTTGCAGGAGTTGAACAAGGAGGAAATATAGATGCTGGACATTAAATTTGTAAGAGAAAATCCGGATGTAGTTAAGGAAAACATCAAAAAGAAATTTCAGGATGATAAGCTTCCACTTGTGGATGAGGCTATAGAGCTTGATAAGCAGGCAAGGACATTGCAACAGGAGGCAGATGACCTTAGGGCAAAGAAAAATTCTATTGCAAAGCAGATTGGTGCATTTATGGCTCAGGGTAAAAAGGAAGAAGCTGAGGAGGCAAAAAAAGAGGTTGCAAAAAATGCAAGCAGACTTGCCGAGTTAGAGAAGCTTGAGCCTGAGGTTAAAGAAAAGCTTAAAAAAATAATGATGGTTATTCCAAATATAATTGATGAGTCGGTTCCTATTGGAAAAGATGATACAGAAAATGTGGAGCTTGAAAAATTTGGTGAGCCGATTGTCCCTGATTTTGAAATTCCATACCATACAGAGATTATGGAGAAACTAAACGGCGTTGACCTTGACAGTGCACGTAAGGTTGCCGGAAATGGTTTTTATTATCTTATGGGAGATATTGCAAGACTTCATTCCGCAATTATTTCTTATGCAAGGGATTTTATGATTGACAGAGGATTTACTTACTGTGTTCCTCCGTTTATGATTAGAAGCGATGTCGTAACGGGTGTTATGAGCTTTGCAGAGATGGATGCCATGATGTACAAAATCGAAGGTGAGGATTTATATCTTATCGGTACAAGTGAGCATTCAATGATTGGAAAATATATTGATACAATTGTGGATGAAGATACCCTTCCTCACACGCTTACCAGCTATTCTCCATGCTTTAGAAAGGAGAAAGGGGCACATGGAATTGAGGAGAGAGGCTTATATAGAATACATCAGTTTGAGAAGCAGGAAATGATAGTTGTGTGCAGACCTGAGGAAAGTATGGAACATTTCCACAAGCTTTGGAGAAACACGGTTGATTTGTTCCGTTCAATGGATATTCCTGTAAGAACGATAGAGTGCTGTTCAGGTGATTTGGCTGACCTTAAGGTTAAGTCATATGATGTTGAGGCTTGGTCGCCGCGTCAGAAAAAATATTTTGAGGTTGGAAGCTGTTCCAATCTTGGAGACGCTCAGGCAAGAAGGCTTAGAATAAGGGTTAAGGGTAAGGATGGAAAGTATTTTGCACATACATTAAATAATACTGTTGTTGCACCTCCGCGTATGCTTATTGCATTTTTGGAAAATAACTTAAACGAGGACGGAAGCATTAATATACCTGAGGTTTTAAGACCATACATGGGCGGAAAGAGTATAATTAAGAAGTAGCTTTTGTTTATTGAATACATTTTAACAGGATGGATACGTTAGGTAATCCGATAAATTTGGGAGAAAGGAGACGCATATGCATTCATATCTGAGAGCAATTGGCTTTAGTCAATATAAATCAAGAAAGCAGCTTGAGAAAATATATTATGAAACGCTTAGAAGACCTAACCGTAAAATTATAACAACCATAAGCATTGATACTTCGCTTATTCAGTTTGAGAAGGATTTTGGTCCCGGTATAGGCATGACNCTTATAGGGGAATATGATGTGAACGGAGCTTTATCCATAGAGCATTATTATCCATACATTAAGGGCACGACAATTTCAAGCTATGAGGATATTACAATTGAAAAGCAGACGGATAAGGAGTCATATGCGGGAGTATGCGAGGATTACCGGTTAGGAATGACGCTTATATTTTATTTGCAGAATATTGCCGATTATGCAAAATCCAAGTGGCTGAATTACTCCAATCGNCACCTTTCAAATGTTAAGCTNTCGGCACTTTCGATAAATGCAACAATTTTGCTTGGTGTTCATAGGGATAAAAGACAGAAACGNTTTGATGCGGAGCAAAGAGCATTTCGAAATAATCTTTTGGCGGCAGCAAAAAACGGAGATACGGAGGCAATAGAAAACCTAACGCTTGAGGAGATGGATATTTACACTTCGGTAAGCGGAAGGATTCGAAAAGAGGATATCTTTTCAATTGTAGATACAAGCTTTATGCCATGTGGNGTTGAGTGTGACCATTATATGGTTTTGGGTAANATACTTAAGGTAGAAAAGCTTACAAATGAAATAACAAACGAGCATGTTTATAATATTTTAGTTGAGGCAAATGAGGTTATATTAAATATAGGNATTAATGAGATTGACCTTCAGGGTGAACCTCTTGAGGGCAGGCGTTTTAGAGGTGAGGTTTGGCTTCAGGGTTACGTGAGGATATAAAAAGCGTTCTGTGCCTTTTTATATAAATACCCTTGGAATTGCAGGGTGTGCCAAAATAGGATTTGTTTCTATGCGAACCATATCCCCTTCCTTAAAATCCGTGTCNGTTAAATCAATTGTAAAATGAGCTACGCCTGCGCATCCCACNATAGGTACATGCTTNCCGTTTATTATAAANGTTCNGATATGGTGCTTTGGGCGGAGCTTAAGTGATATCAGATGAATGATTCCACTGAAAAACTGGTCGGGTATGTCGGAGTATGATAAAAATATTCCATCGGCATGGCCGGNCCTTACTATTCCNANTCGGGAATCTCTCTTTAGCTTTACGGTTGCAAGATAGCCTACCGTACTTCCCTTTGGCAGTTTCATTGTTTGATATATAGGTGCTTCTGTCCATGTTGCACATTTAAGCTTACTGTTTCCCATTCCCAGTTTACCTATAATTGCGGAACCGCATCTTACTGCGTCCATTCCCAAATCGCCCAACAGCATGGTTGCCTGCGAGTTGCTTATATGCTTTAAGCCGGTGTCAATACCCTGGCTCTTTATTGCATTTATGGCAGACTTAAATTTATCAGCCTGTATTTTAACGTCCTGCTCATAATGCTTCGGCTTGCCGTGAAGGTGAGTGTAGCAGCCGTCAACGCANACNTAGTTATTTATGTTTGACAGGTCAGGTATTTTGCTCCAGAAGAAACCGAAACGTCCCATGCCTGTATCTATTGCAATATGAATATGGGGCTTTTTGTTCGTCTTTTCGTAAACTGACTTAAGTATATTTAGCTGTTTAATGCTGCCGCAGACAAGGGTAATGTCAGCTTCATTCAGCNTAAGAGCTTCGTCATATGACATACAGGGAGTCATAAGCAAAACNGTCTCCGTGCAGCCAAAGCTTCTTAAAGCAAGAGCCTCCGCAGTGTTTGTCACGGCAAAATAATCAAGACCATTTGACTTTAATAAATCATACTCAGCCTTAAGTCCCATGCCGTAACCGTTTTCCTTGATAACCGCAATGATTTTTTTGTCGGTTCTTTTTTTTATTACCTTAATGTTGTGCGCAATGGCAGCAGTATCTATTTTAAGAATTGTCTGTTTGTCAAAAACAAGGTTATTGTTTNGTTCCATGTAAATCTCCTTTTCGCAAAGTATAATGNGCATTTATGCACATTANACCATAAATATTGAATATATAATTATCTTTATCCCTAAGGAATCCNCCCAACTTCGTTGGGCAATCCTTAGGGCANATTATACCATATCGTCAATCGAAGATTGGCGATGCGTTATTTGCGATGTCCTTTCGCAAAGTATAATGTGCATTTATGCACATTATACCATAAATTACATAAAAAAATAATTTACTATTTACNTTTAGGTCATAATATTTTAAAATGTACAAGAATGTTTNAGATTTNAATTNTAAATATTATGTTTCCGTAGCTCAGCTGGATAGAGCGACCGCCTCCTAAGCGGTAGGTCGGGTGTTCGAATCACCTCGGGAACGCTGAAAGAAATGCCGAGAATGAAGGATTTGAAAATTTTCGGCATTTCTTATTCTCTAAGTTTGCTAATCAAATGGTGGCTTTCTTAATTTTTCCAAAAGTTAAAAAAATATAAGGCGCTTTCCAGAGGATTTCCGCTTTCAGCTAACCGCAGAAGAAACAGAATCTTTAAGGTCGCAAGTTGCGACCTTAAACGAAAATGATGGTCGAGGAAAACATCGTAAATACTTGCCATATGTTTTTACAGAACAGGGAATCGCTATGTTATCTGCTGTTTTACGAAGCAATGTTGCAATTCAGGTCAGTATTAATATTATGAATGCTTTTGTAGAAATGCGGCATTTTATCTCTAACAATTCTCTGCTCTTTGAACGTATCAGCACAGTTGAATTGCGGCAGTTAGAATATCAGAAGCAGACAGACGGGAAATTAGAGCAAATATTTGAGTACATATCTGAGCATGAGGAATCCAGTCAAAAGGTGTTTTTTGATGGACAGGTTTTTGATTCTTGACCGAGGGGTAGCTTATCATGTAGGAGCTTCTTTGAAAGATGCAGGAAAAAAGTGCTTCGGCATCAACCTTATTCAAGATGAGGGAATTATTAGAGATATATTACAGAGGTTAGAATTGGAAACAGAAGAATAGGGAATTTGTTTGAAGTCACAAGTTGTGACCTCGAAGGAAGATGAAAAAGGTGGCAAGTGGTATAAAGCTGTATGTTTTTTTATTTGAAAATGGTAAGAACATGTCTGTTTATATATTAAAATGTATGATATACTTTAAAACAAACAAAGCGTGTATATAAAACTTGAAGTCGCAAATTGCGACTTCAAGTTCAAGGGAAGATATTATATATAATGAGCCAATAAATGATTCAGTTAGCTAAATTGTCAAAACTGGGCGTAAAATCAGCAGACTCTATATTATGATAGGAAGGGAGAGTGATTTTGTGTATGGAAAGTGATAAAATTCAGTTGTTTGAAGATAAAAAAATCCGTACAGCGTGGGATGAAGAACAGGAAGAATGGTATTTTTCGATTGTGGATGTGGTCGCTGTACTAACAGACAGTGTTGATCCGACAGCATATTGGCGTAAATTGAAGCAACGATTAAAAAATGAAGGAAATGAAACCGTGACAAATTGTCACGGTTTGAAAATGACTGCCGCAGATGGAAAAAAACGCATGACTGATGTCGCAACTATGGAACAGCTTTTGCGTATTATTCAGTCAATTCCCTCACCGAAAGCAGAGCCATTTAAAGCATGGTTAGCCAGTGTTGGTGCAGAACGAATTGAGGAAACCATTGACCCGGAGCTTACCATTGACCGCGCCCTTGCTACATACCTGAAAAAAGGCTACACACGAGAATGGATAAATCAGCGATTACAGGCTATCCAAGTCTGTAAAGAGTTGACCGATGAATGGCAGGACAGAACTTATTTTGAATATGCTTGCAGAAGCTTCCACCACCGACATATCTAAAGAGGAAAAGCCGACAACTTTTGAAGAAAATCAAGAGGTTGCTCGCCGTGGCGGACGGGTCGCGGGAATTGCAAGGCAGGCTCTGGAGGCAGAAACTGGGAAACCTGTTATCACTTCACAAAATGCTGTGGATTTTGCAAAGCTTATTGATGAGGTTGTAAAAGAGGTTGAACAGCCTAAAGAAGATAACGAGGAAAAGGTTGAATAGACAAAATCTGTTTGTGTTAGAACAATGTTATTAAATGCGATTTATCTTAACAGAAAATTAGCTGCCTTTTTATTTTCAGAAATTATCAACATAGCACAGAAAGAATGACGTTTTGGAAATGATTGCAAAATTATATCCACCATACAAAAATCTGTAAATTTATGTAATAAGTTAAAAAAAGCTTTTCAAATTGCAAAAAATAACGTATCATGTAAATATCTACAATGTTAATACACCATACATGGAAGTTTTATGGGTATGAGATTATCCATAACCAATGTAATCTTTTTGGCTTCCAGTTACTGCACATTCGCAAGGTTTCATCTATACATATAGTCGGGAGCAAAGGGTTGAATGGAAGCTCATACATATCAAAGATATCTTCCATGCACATTGCGAATCTGCATTTTCTTTTGAGGAGCCTCTTTACCCTCACAGAGCAAATCCCTTTATCGGCACAATGTTTAATTGCATTTGGTAACGGTTGTCACATGTTAAATTATTCAAAGAAAAGAGGAGGGCAAAAGTATGGGGATTAAAGGTAATAAAGCGGAACTGATGAAAGCTGTTTCGGAGTTGAAGGCGGTTGATTATTCAAAGGAACCTGAGTTGAATAGTATGTATAGGAGACTGGCAAGCGGAAGAAAACAGTTTGCAGAAATTTTTGAAAAAAATATAAAAGTAATTATGCAGATTAGCTCCCTTGATTTAACATTACAGCATCAGACAGAAAAAATCATGGACATATCCCAAGGTATAGAACGGGCGGCAACAGCTATTTTCGGAACGGCTTCCGGTGGATCTTATGATACGGGAACCTCCAATAATAAGCATGAAGAATTAACTGATACAATTATTAAGGTTTCTGAAGATGCCCAAGAAGTATCCCGAAAAATTGAATCCGGTCAGGATGAACTGACATCTATAAAAGAGCTATCGGAACAGTTGTTAGTTGTCTCCAGGGAAATGAAAGAGGATATGGAAAATCTGTTTGAAATCATGAAACGTATGGGTGAGGTAATAACAGGAATTGACACAATATCTATGCAGACAAACCTACTTGCGTTAAATGCTTCTGTTGAGGCTGCAAGGGCCGGAGAGGCAGGAAAAGGATTTGCTGTTGTGGCAAATGAAATTCGCGAATTGGCGGGAGAAACCCAAAAAATGGTAGGCAACATGGGGGATTTTGTTGAAAATATGAAGCAAGCATCCCAAAAAAGCTCAAAGAGTGCATCCAATACAATCAGCGCACTCGATTCTATGACAGACAGAATCAAAAATGTGTGGGAATTAAATGACGAAAACAGAAAACGCGTTTCAGAGGTTAATGAATCCATTAGCTCCATTGCTGCTGTCAGTCAGGAAATCAGTCACTCGATGACCGAAATGGAAAATCAGATAATCGGAAGCACAGATTTTATGCGCCAGGTCAGCACAGATTTAAATCAGGCGATTGAGCCGGTTGTTAATATTGAAAAAACACTGGATGAGGCAGTGAAGCAGATGGGAGCAATGACGGATGATGCTTTTTTCCGTCTGGAAAACAAGGAATTTGCAGGATATGTGAAAAACGCTATTTCATCCCATCATGTATGGTTGGACAATTTATATAAAATGGTAAAGGAAAGAAAGGTAAATCCGTTGCAGTTGGATTCTTCCAAGTGTGGCTTCGGACATTTTTACTATTCCATGACACCGAAAATTCCGGAGGTGCTTCCGATATGGGATACCCTTGGTCAAAAGCATAGAAGATTTCACCAATTTGGTGCATCGGTAATCCGTGCTTTAAATTGTGGTAATTATTCGGAGGCGGAGCAGATATATAGAAAAGCAGATAACTATTCCAAGGAACTGATTGCAGATTTGGAGAAAATACTGCTTCTTGCAGAGAGCTAATTTGCCTTACGAAATAAAAGAGCAAGATAGGGTAGCTCCGAAGCTGGGCAAAATCCAAGTTGTACTAACGGCTTGGCTTTTGCCCATGTTTATGGTATAATGTGCGCAAACGCACATTATACTTTGTGAAAAAACATCACAAATTCAATGATGTAGGAGTATATTTATGAAGACTAAAAAATCACAATCTATACTTGCAATAAGCGCAGTTGCATTTGTGGCTGCATTGCTAGTTGATTTATATTTAATTTTTGCGGCTCCGTCAAAAATTGAGCTTATTATTGCCATATCCCTTATTGTTGTTGTAGATACATATTTTTTTGTGGATGGAATACTCGAAAAGGTTGATGAAATTGTTGCGGTAAATATTGATAAGCAAAATGAGCTTACTAAGGTTGAAAAAGGAATTTACTCAGTGGCAAAGAGGGAGGAAATCTCTAGAAATCAGAGTATGTCTTCCATGCTTAATGCTATGATGGATATCAGGGAGCAAAGTGCAAAAAGCTACGTTGATTTTGCTGAGCAGGATAAGATGCTGACAAAGCTTTGCATAAAAAAGGATATGGATAATGCAAATAAGATTATAAACAGCAATGAAAGAATTGCTGTATTGATTGCTAAGATGGCTACAGCTAATGCTAAATCATCGGATGATGCTATTGATATTTTGAATGATATATACAAAGGCTTACAGCAGGGAAGTTACAAAGAGGATGCAATCAGCAGGGTAGATGCTGATGATTTAAGCGTAGTCAATAATTTAGATACAGATAATATGGATGTATTTAATGATTTAGATAAATTAGGTAATTTGACCGAGGTTAATGATTTAGATGAGGTAGATAATTTAGACATATTTAGTGATTTAGATATGGTAGATAATTTGGATGATGCTAATGACTTAGATGCAGCAGATGGTTTATACATGGCAGATAATTTGGATACGGTTAAAAATTCTGATACAGTCCATAATATGGATGCGGCAGATGATTTTGCTATGCTTGATTATTTAGGACTGATTGACAGCTTAGGTATGGTTGACAACTTAGATGAATATGAGGATAATGATACCGAAGACGAAATGGACGATTACGAGGATAATGATACTGAAGATGAAATGGATGAATTCGAGGATGATGATACCGAAGACGAAATAGACGATTACGAGGATGATGATACCGAAGACGAAATAGACAACTACGAAGATGATGAAATGGATGAATTCGAGGACGATAGGGTATATGATAATGTATACGAAATTCCTGAAATGGTAAACAACTTAGATGAGGATATGGAATTTACACACCTTAAGATTATGAATTCATAGTGATTTTGACAAAGGATTTGACATGAACTATATTGTTTTGGATCTTGAATGGAATCAGAGCTGCGGTGGTCGGGAAACTGAAAACCCCAGGATGCCATTTGAGATAATTGAAATTGGGGCTGTAAAGCTCGATGAAAAATTGAATATGACAGATAGCTATTCAAGTATAGTCAAGCC
Organism: Lachnospiraceae bacterium; assembly: GCA_014799405.1. GTDB lineage: Bacteria > Bacillota > Clostridia > Lachnospirales > Lachnospiraceae > Coprococcus_C. Next base: position 14,721 of record JAAVIA010000018.1, on the reverse strand, counting down.
AAGGCTTTACCGAAAGCTACAGCCTCATATAAAAGCCATATTAAATTATGATGAGGACACCTTGAAAAAAGGCAGGCCCTTTGACATGGTGTGCAGAGAGTTCATAAAATGGTGCGGAAATGATTATATATTTTGTACCTGGGGAGCCATGGATTTAAACTATCTGCAAAATAATATGGAATACTATTACATGAAGCCATTGGGATTTCCGCTTAAGTTTTATAATGTCCAGCAGATATATGCTGACCTTATAGATGATGATGGTGCCATTGCAAAGCTTGAGAAGGCGGTAAATAAGCTTGGTATTTTGATAGACCGGCCGTTCCATTCAGCGGTAAATGATGCTTATTACACCGGAAAGGTTTTAAAGGAAATAAACCCCAGTGACTTAGAGGACAGATATACCTATGACGTATACAATGCACCTCAGGAAAAAAATGAAGAAATAATCTCCTACCATAAAAATTATATGGAGCATATTACGAGAGTGTATAATGACAAAAGCGAAGCGATATCTGATAAGGACCTCATCACAATGAGATGCTATAAATGTGGGAAGAAGCTTGCAAAAAAGATAAAGTGGTTTGTGAACACACCAAATACCTATGCCGGGGTAGGCAAATGCTGGTATCATGGTCTTGTAGCAGGAAAGATAAGGTTTAAACAGACGAAGGATGGAAAAGTCTTTGCAATAAAGACAATGCTTCCGACAGATAAAAAAGGAATGGAAAATATAAAAGAAAGACAGGATGAATTAAGACAGAAGCGTCAGGACAAACGCCATGAGAAAAAGAACAGACAGAAATCCGTATGAGTAATTCATTCTAAAAACAAACAGCCCCTTTCATTTAAGGGGCTGTTTGTTTGCTATACCGGCTTTTCTCGGATAGGCCTTAGGAGTAGTCCTTACTTTTTTTATTATGACAAGGCTTCTGCCTATATCGGAATCAGGAAGCATTAGTTTTAGGGTTTTTTGATGAACACCGCCTAATGTTGATATTGCGTTTTCTGCCTTTAAGATTTCCTCATCGGCAGAATCCGTTTTGTAAGAAATAAAATGTCCTCCCTGCTTTACAAAGGGCAGACAGTATTCTGACAGGGTGGAAAGGTTTGCAACTGCACGTGACACCGCAAGGTCAAAGCTCTCACGCAGAAGCTTATCCCGTCCGCCGTCCTCTGCCCTGCCGTGAATGGTATTACATTTTTCAAGTCCAAGCGTATCAATGACCTCCTGAAGAAAAACAATCCTTTTATTTAACGAATCAAAAAGCGTTACATCAATCCAGGGAAACGCTATTTTAAGCGGTATACCCGGAAAGCCTGCTCCCGTGCCCACATCGATTACTGACAGTTCCGCCGACATGTCGAAGCACTCGGCAATGGAAAGGCTGTCAATAAAATGCTTTAAAATAACTTCCTCTCTGTCCGTAATTGCAGTGAGATTCATAACCTTGTTACGTTCAATCATTATTTCATAAAACATTTCAAATTGGCGAAGCTGCACATCCGACAATGACAGCTTTTTATTTGTAGCATTTTCTATATAAGCTTTCAATCTGTTCATATTTATACAATCCTTCTAAAGTATGATAATTACATATTCTACATTAAATCCTGCATGTATGGCAACCAAAAAAACTGTCAACAATTAAAATACCAAAGAGATGGAGGTCAATTATGAATAAGAAATCAAAAATATATCTTATAGCATTAATATGGTCGGCAGTGCTTTTACAGCTTTTTATAAATGCATCTGTCAACCGTGAGAAAAAAATGGTACAGCAGGTTATGAGCGAGAGCGTTTCGGGAATATCCGAAAGCAGCGTGAGAGCCTATGCTTTTTATGACAAACAGGAGCTTAGTCCGTCAAAGAAGGAACAAATGGTAAAAAAATTTGCTGAAAAGCTTGGCATTACATCGGGCTATGAAATAAATCACAGACAGGATAATGACAATGAAACCACAGAGCTCGTAAAGCTTGGAGCGCAGGGAGATACAAAAATCAAGCTTATATCTGTTGCCGTTGCTGATGAATACGGGCAGCAGGAATATGAAAATTACGTATTGATAGATATAAATTTTAAGGGAGCCGCAACAGCATCCGTGTATGAATATAAGGACATTCTTGTAAATATGTACGAGGAGCTTGGAATGGGTGCAAACACAAATCTTTATGTATGTAGCCAGGTTAAGGGAAAGCTTACACAGCAGGAAATGGAAAGTGAAATCAGCAGCTTTTTTAATGAGATGGATGCAAAGAAGGTAAAGGAAATAGAGCTTGATGATGGTATGTGTGTATATGCATATAGTACAGGCATAAATGAGTTTGTGTATCAGGACGGAGAAAAGGTAAATGTGAACATTGCATTTACCTATGATGCGGAAAATGATGTTACGTTAATTCACAGAGCCATACCATTTATAGATAAATCTTTTTAAAAAGCTAAAAAAATGTATTATAAAAATGGAATGATTAGATAAATTGTCACATATTATTTTTAAAAGCCATATAGGAGCTGATAAAGGGTGAAGGCGGTAAAAAAATTTATCAAAATTGTTCCATTTTTATTTGTCTGCTTATTGTCTGTCTTGGCGACAGGCTGTAGCAGCAAAAACAGGGAGGAGGTGCGCAAGGATATAGAATTTACGGTCTGTGACAGCACACGAATGCCTGATGAGCTGAGAACAATCATTGATGAAAAAAAGGCTAAACCATTTAAGCTGTCATATATAAGCGGCGAATACCTATATATAGCCGTGGGCTATGGGGAACACAGCAGGGCGAATTACAGTGTTGTCATAAATGATTTATTTTTAACGGAAAATGCAATATATATAGATGCGGATTTATCAACAAGTAAACAGACGGAATCGGATGCTTCCACAAGTGAGCCATCAATGTGTCCGTACATTGTAATTAAATGCGAAAAAATAGACCGGCCCGTAGTGTTTAACGTTGACTGATTTTATGAATAATTGCAGAACCTTTGGAATATATTTTAAAACATAGGTTATAAATGTGATAATTATTTTTGGAGGGCGTATGGATTTTGTAAGAAAGGATATACATACGAGTATTTTGAAAACATCAAAATACTCACAGCTTACAATAGATGACGATTTTAATATTCCGGACTGTAAGGATGATATAGAAAATATAATTGCCACAGATGGAAATGTGGTTGTGGAGGACGTATCCTGTGAGGAGGGAAAGGTACGTGTCGTAGGTGTTGTTTATTTTAAGGTAATGTACAAGACAGACAAGGATAAACAGAATATGGAGGTATTTTGCGGAGAGATACCGATAGAGGACTTTGTAAATATTGACGGGGCATGTAAATCAAACCGCGCAGAGAGCAGATGCCGGCTTGAGGATTTAACCATCAGTATTATCAATTCAAGAAAGCTGGAAGTCAGGGGACTTATAGGTAATGAGGTAAGCATATATCACGAGGATAAGGTAAATGCAGCCGTAGATTTGGATAACGGACAGGGAATTGAATGCCAGTATAAAAAAGTGGCATACACGGAAACGGCAATATGTAAGCGTGATGTTTTCAGAATAAAAGAGGAGATAGACATTCCGAAAACAAAGCCTAATATAAGCGAAATTTTATGGTCCTCCGTTGAGCTTCGCAACATGGAAACAAAGGCAGGGGATAATTCCCTTTTAATAAGAGGCGAGGTTGAAATATTTATAATATATAAGGGTCAGGAGGAGCATCTGCCGATACAGTACCTGTTCTCTGTAAGGGCAATAACAAAGGAAATTGAATGTCAGGGAACAACAGAGGGAATGGTTTTGGAATCAAACTGTGCTCTTGGAAAGGGAGATGTAACAATAAGACAGGACGCAGACGGTGAGCCGAGAATCATCGGAGTAGACTACTGCGTTGACATGAATATAAAGCTTTATGAGGACAAAGAAACTACGCTTCTGGCTGATTTGTATTCACCTCAGGTTCAGGTTGAACCAGAGACAGAGGTCTTTGAATATGAAAATCTTTTGATGAGAAATGTTGCAAAGGCAAAGGTAAGCCACAGAAAACGGATAAGTAGTGAGGGTGGAAAGCTTTTACAGATATGTCACATTTACGGTAACGTTGACATTGATGACGTAAGCGTTAAAAAAGACAGTGAAGCAATGCAGTATGCGCAGGAGGATGGTGGGGATTTTGCCTCTGACCTAAAGGAAGGTATGGATGGCAAAGGAATAATACATATATCAGGTGTTGTAAAATGTAATGTTCTGTACATATCCAGCAATGATGATCCTATGAATTGCATGAATGTTCATGTACCATTTGAGCATTTTGTTGAAGCGGCAGACATGAATAAGGAAACCTCCATAAGAATAGTGCCTGAGCTCGACCAGTTAGGGGCAACACTTCTTAACAGTGAGGAAATGGAAATAAAAGCACAGATAAGTCTTGGTATATCGGTATTTGAAAAGACGTCATCAAACGTAATTACGGATATGAAGCTTAATGACATAGATTATGAGAAAAAAGGAGCAATGCCGGGAATTGTCGGTTATGTTGTCAAAAAGGATGACACCATATGGTCAATTGCAAGAAAATATTTTGCTACAACCGAATCGATACGGAAGGTAAATAATCTTGAATCGGATGCAATTAAGGAGGGTGACAGACTTATAATTGTAAAATCCTAAAAAAGAATCATATTTGTGGATGTAGCACATATAATTAAGTAAGAAAACAAAAAAATTTCATATTGAAGGTTAAGTAATATAATTAATAACCGATATATTAATTGAAAGTACAAACCTTATAAAGATTTCAAGCTCTTTCAACTGAGGCGGTAATACCGCATTGTTGGAGGGGCTTAATCTAGCATTTAGATATAACCAAGGAGGGTATTGGGTATGGAATTAAATGGAGTTAATTCAAGTACGTATACTGCATCGTACACTGCATCAGCTGTTACCGCAAAAAAGGAAACTGTTGCAGCGGCAACTGATGAATCAGCAGTAGTATACGAAAAATCAGAGGCATCAAAGACTTCTGTAGCGGCTACATATACAGCATCAAGTACTAAGTCTTCAAAGGTTGATGCGGCTACGATAGACAAGTTAAAGGCTGACGTTGAAGCTCGTTTTGCATCACTTCAGTCACTTGTTGACAAATTACTCACAAAGCAGAGTGAGACAAATCAGTATGCAACTCTCGGTGATTTGATGACAGCAGTTAAGGATGGCAAGATTGCCGTTGACCCTGAAACTGTTGCACAGGCAAAGAAGGATGTTGCTGAGGATGGATATTGGGGCGTTGAGCAGACCGCTTCAAGAATCGTTGATTTTGCAAAGGCTCTCACCGGTGGTGATGCAAGCAAGGTTGAGGAGATGAGAAAGGCTATTGAGAAGGGCTATAAGGCTGCTACTAAGACTTGGGGAAGTGACCTTCCTGAGATTTCACAGAAAACAAACAGCAGAGTAAATGAGCTTTTAGATCAGTGGGCTGACGAGGCTAACTAATAGCTTTATGAACTAAATTATAATGGGCAGGCTGCCATCCTAAGATTTTATCTTAATGGGGCAGCCTGTTTTTTTTGTATAAAAAAGGAAGTTTTGTATATACTAGCCATAAAATGCGGTGACATTAAATAAGGACAGGGGGATTGGCATGGGTACGGAGATTGATAAGCTGTTTGACGGTGACAATAAGCTTAAAGTTCAGATGCAGAGAAGCCTTGATGAAAATATTTCGGTGCTTAAAACACTTTTTGATAAATGTGGTGACGTGGTACAAAAAACCTTTGTCATAGAGAGAGAGCAAGGTGATGCAAGACTTCATATCATTTATATTGATGGTCTTACTGATAATGGCATGGTTGAGGAGACAATAATTAAACCTGTTTCCTATGAATGGAGGTACGAGGACGAAAAGAATCTGTGGGAATCCATATTGTACCGCGAGGCACAGACCGCAGACATCAAAGAAGATACGTCCTTTGATTCTGTGATAGGCTCTGTGCTAAAGGGGGATACTGCAATATTTGTTGACGGATATGCAAAGGCAATGGTTATGTCCACAAAAAAGCTGCCTTTAAGGTCTGTTAGTACAAATGACAGCGAATCGGGAATGCGAGGACCAAAGGACAGTTTTAATGAGGGATTCAGACAGTCAACGGCACTTATAAGAAGACGTATAAGGGATGCAAAGCTTAAAGTTGAACAAAGTTCTTTAGGACAGCGTTCAAGAACGGACTATGCACTTATGTATCTTTCGGATGTGGTAAAGCCGGGACTTGTGGAAAATATTAAAGAAAGATTTGAGAAATATGATATAGATGCTGTTTATGACAGCGGTATGGCGGAGCATCTTCTTGAGGAGAAATGGTACTCGCCATTTCCCGTTTTTCAGTCTACAACCCGTCCCGATAAAGTTGCGTCAGCCATTACGGAGGGAAGGGTGGCGATTGTTTTTGACAATTCACCGGAGGTTATAATTGCGCCAAGCAATTTTAATATGCTTATGCAGGCTTCGGATGATTACTATAACAGATGGGCAGTGGGAACCTTTGCAAGATTTCTTAGATATATAGCGGCATTTCTTTCTGTTACTCTCCCAGGCTTTTATGTGGCGGTGACAGTGTATCAAAGTGAGGTAATTCCCACAACTCTTTTATATGCAATATCCTCTGCACGCACACTTGTTACATTTCCCATTGTCATTGAGGTTCTTATTATGGAATTTTTGTTTGAGCTGTTAAGGGAGGCAGGTATAAGGCTTCCCGGTCCCCTTGGGAATACAATCGGCGTCGTGGGCGGTCTTATTGTGGGGCAGTCGGCAGTGGAAGCAGGAATCGTAAGTACAATGGTTGTTATAGTGGTGGCGCTTACGGCAATTGCCTCCTTTGCCATTCCAAATGAGGTGTTCTCTTCCGTATTCAGGCTGCTTAAATTTTTTATACTTCTGACGTCAGCTTGTTTTGGTTTATACGGATTTATTTTAGGGCTCATAATAATAGCAATACATTTATCTGAGCTTACAAGCTTCGGTGTCCCTTATATGGCTCCTGCCGTAGGCGGAGGCATTGACGGAATGCAGGGAAAACAAGACTTTTTGGTAAGGTCACCTATAAAGGCTATGGTGAACAGACCTATATGGGCGAGGAAAAAGAATAAACGAAGATTGAAGCAGAAGGGAGATCAGGAGTAAATGTATCTGGATAACGGAAAAATTTCAAGCAGACAGGCATTTCGTATAGGAATACTTGAAAATATTGCAGTCGGAATAATTTTTATTCCGTATCTTGTGACGGGGCTTGCAGGGGAATTTCACATAATTGCATTAATGCTGGGTTTATGTCTGTTTGCCTTGTACAGTATTATCATTTATTTTTATTCGGTATGCTTTCCAATGGGCTTCATTGATACACTGCACACATCAATGGGCGGCTTCGGAAGAGTTTTGGAGGGAATATACTCCTTGAGGTATATGATTAAGGCAGCGGTAATATCGGTTTTTTTTGCCCTTATCGTTCAGGAATATATGCTTCGAAGCTTTAATTTATGGGCAATATTAATTTCCTTTGTTTTGTTATGTGCGTATGGCTCTGCAAGGGATATAGAAAAAAGGGGAAGACTTTTGGAGTTCCTTTTTTGGTGGATGATTATACCCCTCATATTGGTGGCGGTTTTATCAATAACAAATATAAAATGGAATTCATTTTCATGGCCTGTTTTAAATGCGGGTGATTTTACATCAGGAGGCATATGGGAGGGCAGTTACAGCATTCTTATTCCCTTAAGCTCAGTGGAGCTTATGATGATGACCCTTCACAGGGAGAAAAAAAGAAACTGGAAAAATGACCTTGGTATTTTATTGTGGATTATTATAACAATGGTACTTGCCTATGTATATGTGGTGGGTATTATCGGTGCAGGCTGGGCGGGAAGCGGCCAGGGCTCCGCATTAAATGTGATGCAGACGGCATCTGTTTCAAGCAATACAGTAAGGCGGCTTGATTATCCTGTTTTTGCCTTTTGGATTATAGGAGTTTTTGCAACCGTCAGTGGATATATTTTTTATGCGAAAGAATTTGCAGGCTCCATGCTGCGGTTTGAGGAAGAAAAAAGCTACCAAAAAACATTGGCGATGATAGCCCTCCTTGTTCTTATTTTCATAGCATTGTTCAATGCGGATTGGTGGAGAAATTTTGTTGTCACATATATAGTATGGGCGGATATAGCCATAAGCCTTATAGTGCCCGGAATATTGCTGGCAGTTACGAAATACGGGGAAAGAAAAAAACAGGCTGCGGAAAATGGCAGGGAAAAAAATAATGAGGTTAGACTGCGGAAGGGTAAAATGGAGGCTCTGAAAATATTGGTTATTTGTGTGACAGCATCCTTTGCGCTTACAGGATGTAAGGGAAGGGATATCGTGGACGGGCTTGTGGGAGGTGTCCGTAATGCCGACGCAAAGGCTTCAAAGGCTCCGTCCATTGAGGGCAGAGCCTATGTGACGGAGCTTAAAATAGAGGGTGGAAATACCTTAGAGCTTGCGACACTTACGGATGCAGGATACGAAAAGTCATATATTTTTACATTTAAGGTTGCAGATTTATCAGAATATAAGGGTGATGCAGGAGCTAATTTAAAAACTGAGGAGCATTCATATGAGGGAATAAATTTAGAGAATGCAGTAAATACCTTTAACGAAAAAAATAAAATGATACCGGATATGGGTCATATGAAAAAAATTGTGTTATCAGGGGGTTGGCAAAGCTATGTGGATATACTGCTTGAAACCTCGGATATGCCAAATGTAAGCAAATCAACAAAGGTCGAGGTTGAGGGACAAGGAGAATATACGCTTATGAATTTGATAAGCGAGGTATATATTTGGAAATAAATGGGAATGCTCTATCTGAATACAGTAATGTATAAAAAGATAGGAGGCATTTTATGGAAAGAAGTAATGCGGGACGTATTGCAAGAGGAGCAATAATCGGCATATTTTTAGGTGTTGTAGGCGGCGTGGGGCTGTCATATGGAATACATTTCAAAAATATTTTAGAAGGAAACATGATGGCAAAATATGATGATGCCGCAGAGGTTTTCAGCGCAAATGATGGTAGCACGGACGTGGCAGGGCTTAAGACGGCAAATACGAATCCGCCGGAATGTACAAGTCTTCAGGATGCCATACTTAGATTTCATGTAAAGGCAAACAGCGACAGCAGCGAGGATATTGCTTTAAAATATGCGGTCCGTGATGCCGTACTCATGGAAATTGGCGGAGAGCTTGAGGGAAATCATACAAAGGAGGAAGTGCTCCAGTATCTATCAGAGAATTTGGAGGAAATACAGGACATTGCAGTTAAGACAATCGATGAGGCAGGCTTCTCATACCCTGTGAAGGTTTACATTTCCAATGACTATTTTCCTATAAGACAGTATGGGGACATGGTTTTTCCGGCAGGAGAATATCAGGCTTTAAGGATAGATATAGGAGTTGCACAAGGGGAAAACTTTTGGTGCGTGTTATATCCCATGACCTGCTACACATATGATTCGGNGGCGGTAATAACGAAAGAGGATGCTGAGGAATTAGAAAGGTGTTTATCCGAGGAGGAGTACGAAAAGCTGTTTATAAACAGAGAGGTTGACAAAAANGANGTTAAGGTTAAATTTAAGCTCTTAGAGTNGCTTGGAATATAAAATTGAAACATATACTATAAACATAGGTACTATTGACTTTAATTGTACTTGAATGGTACACTGTAGGGAAATGGTCAATATACCTATGTTTTTGTTTTGATGGAAAATGAAAATAAATTTTGGAGGAAGCTATGGAAAAGAAAAATATTGCAGTGATTTTTGGAGGAAGGTCTTCGGAGCATGAGATATCATGCATGTCCGTGATTACAATCATAAATGGTATTGACAGAGCAAAATATAATCTGTATCTTGTTGGGATAACAAGGGAAGGAACCTGGCTTCTTGCGAAGGATGTGGCTGACATTGAAAACGGAAGTTGGCAGGGAAGCGACAGACATGCAATTATTTCTCCGGATACTAAGGGCGAGCTTATTATATATTCGGAGGAAAGCGGTACATATAAGGATATGGAAAACATANGGCTTGATGTTGCATTTCCTGTTCTTCACGGCATGTATGGTGAGGANGGAACGATACAGGGNCTTTTCGAGGCAGCAGGNATACCNTATGTAGGCTGCGGCGTGCTTGCATCAGCAGCGGCAATGGATAAATTTTATACAAAGCTTATCGTTGACACTCTTAACGTACGTCAGGCAAAATATGTTCCTGTTCTTAAAAATGAGCTTTCGGATATGGATGAGGTTGTAGCAAGGGTTGAAGCAGGACTTGATTATCCTGTTTTTGTAAAGCCTTCAAAGTCAGGCTCCTCAAAGGGAGTTTCAAAGGCNGAAAACAGGGAAGCTCTNATNGCTGCANTAAGNCTTGCGGCAGANCATGATTACAAGATTTTGGTTGAGGAGACAATCGTGGGAAGGGAGCTTGAATGTGCCGTTNTGGGTCACGANAAAACNGCAAAGGCATCCGGNGTGGGAGAAATACTTTCTGCGGTAGAATTTTATGATTATGATGCGAANTATAACAGTGAGGATTCAAAAACGGTAATTGACCCNGAGCTTCCNGATGGCGTGGAGGCTGAGATACGTGATAAGGCAGTGAAAATATTTAATGCCATTGACGGATTTGGACTTGCAAGAGTAGACTTTTTTATGGAAAAAGATACAAACAGTGTTGTNTTTAATGAGATAAACACACTTCCGGGNTTTACCTCCATAAGCATGTACCCGATGCTTTGGGCATCAAGGGGCTATGACATAAATAAGCTTGTTGAAACGCTTATTGACATGGCAGAGGAAAGAAATTAAACAGAAGGAGACTTTTATGGAAGCACCNATAGGAGTATTTGATTCGGGAGTTGGCGGACTTACTGTNGTAAGAGAAATAATGCGTCAGCTNCCAAGTGAAAATATAGTATATTTTGGCGATACCGCCCGTGTTCCTTATGGAAGCAAATCNAAGCAGACGGTACTTAAATTTTCCAAGCAGATAGTGCGATTCCTTATGACTAAAAATGTCAAGGCTATCGTTTTTGCCTGTAACACTGCAAGNGCCCTTGCNCTTGAGGATATGAGGGCTGAGATGGAGCTTCCNGTTGTGGGAGTTGTAAGACCGGGTGCAAANATGGCAGTGGAGATGTCAAAGACAAAAAGTGTCGGTGTAATTGCAACNGAGGGAACAATAAAGTCAGGTATATACACGGATTACATAAGGCAGCTTGACAAGGAGGTAACTGTTGTTGGTAAGGCGTGTCCGCTTTTTGTNCCTCTTGTTGAGGAGGGACTTATTGAGGATAGNATAACAGATGACATGGTTGACAGATATTTGTCTGAGCTCAAGGAATACAAGGTGGATTCCCTTGTACTTGGCTGTACACACTATCCTTTGCTGTCCAATCCCATAAAAAGGTATATGGGTGAAAAGGTTACTCTTATTAATCCTGCATATGAAACGGCAAAGGAACTGAAAAACATTTTGGGCGAAAAAAATATGCTCTGTACCGAGGATAAAATGCCGTTGTACGAGTTTTATGTAAGTGATGGCGTGGACAAATTCAAAGCATTTGCAGACAGAGTGCTGCCGATACATGTTGATACCGTAAACGTAGTTGATATAGAAAGCTACTAGGGAATTGAGATGTATTTGTAAAAGGGAATTTAGCATATGAAGGTAAATATGAAGCTTGTCACAATAGATGAAAATGGTGATGAGAGCGAGACTAAACTATTTGCAGTAATGGAAAATCAGGGGCAGCAGCATTTTCGGCTCGTTTATGTTGAGGATTTATCAAGGGATAAGAAAATGACGAGGACAACGATTTTGATAAATCCCCAAAGCATGCGTGTCACAAGACGGGGCACGCTTGTTTCTGATTTTATTTATGAGGAGGGGCTTGTTCACCATTCCATGTATGGGACGGCATACGGAGATATAGCCGTCACATTAAAAACGACACACTACAAATTTGAACTGTCAGATAATGGGGCAATAAATGCGGAGGCTGTGTATTTCCTTGATATGGGAGGAAGTGAGGCGGCGGCACCCACGAAGCTTTTTATAGAGATAATGCCGATATAGGAAATATTCTGTATTTTCCGGTATAAATAGTATAGTTCAGTTTTATAGGAGATATTTATTGATTTATGAACAGTATATCAGAGCTTTCATTTGAAAAATTTTTAGGAATAAATACTTCAGAGGAAAAGCTTATCGGAGAAAATACTTCTGAAGAAAATGATTTTTTTACCGCCAAAATAGGAAGAAGAAATGACATGGAAACAAATTATTCCTATGCGGCCTCCGAGTATGACGGACTTGTAAAAATATTTGACAGGGTAAGCCTTACGAAGGAAGATACCCTTGTGGATATAGGCTGCGGTATGGGTCGGGTTTTATTTTTTTGCAATCAGAAATTTATGTGTAATGTGACAGGGATTGAATATGACAGTAAAATTTTTGAAAAGTTAAAGGAAAATGCAGCCTATTATCATGTAAGATTTAAAAATCAGGAGGACAAGTTTCACCTTTTCAATATAAAAGCGGAGGACTACGATATACAGCCCTGCGACAATTTCTTTTACTTGTTCAATCCCTTTTCAAGGGATATACTCGCAAAAATTCTTGATAAAATCGTCAGCTCCGTGAAATGCANTCCGAGAGTGGTAACGGTCATACTTTATTATTGTACCTATGAAATGATGGAGGCNATGAGAAATACACCTTTTGAGCTTAAGGAAATAATAAAGCTNGGCTCATATCAGGATGATCCTGATGAGAAGGTTTATATATATGNGTGGACACCGTAATGTGGATGTTTCTTCGGACCACTTGCCATTTAATAGTATAGCCTTGTCAAGGACATGAACNGCAAATAATGTAATTAATCAAAATGTGTTTCTATTAGTGTATTCCGATGAAGAAGTATCGTCATTTGTTCTATGTGATTATNGGATGTCATATCAATCCAGATGCGTATATCTCCTTTTTTATATATAAGATAAGAAGGATAGAAAATATCTCGCATGTAGCCATATTGCTTCATTGTTTTTTTCACTTTTGCTAGGTCATCACCNATTGATAGTCCCAAAACATTATAGTTATCATCATCAATAAAAATATCGGTTATATATGTATATTCAGGGTCATCATTCGGGTAGTAATCCAAGTAGGGTTGGTATATAAAATGTTCTTTTTCCAGTTCAGAGAGGTATTGTCAAGTGTGTTTGTAAAACTTTTCTCATATCTGCCGTCTTCTTTCACCTGCATGACCCAATTCATAAAAGTATCAAAAACCAGTTTTANATTNCCACAATTACANTNGTTGCAAGCATCTTACTTATTACTAAATTCAAAAACGAATCATCACATTAAATGCCCTCCTCGGATCAGCCGCAGTTTGAATTGCTTGGGAAATATCTTCCAGCGGAAATTCCTGCGTAATAATAGATTCCAAATCCCATTTTTTGCTTGCCATAATTGTCAAAACATCCCTGACATCCTCTGGGAAATAACCACCGGAACCGATAAGACTTTTCTGGGCATAGGTTAAATGCAAAAGATCAATTTTGCGTGGCTTATTGTTTACCGCCACGACAACAAACCGGCTGATAATTTTTCCGTACTGCATATAGGATTCCAAAATACTTTCNGCTCCGGCTGCATCAATCCAGCAATCAATATCAGGAACNGAATCTGTCAGAGAATGTGCTGTTCCAAAGTATGATGCAGCTTTCCGAATAAAATCTTCCGTTTCTGTATTGCAGACGGCAAATCCCAATCTTTCGGCAATATCTAAACGAAAACCTGATTGGTCGCAGATCATGACTTTTTCCATACCGAAATATTTCAAAGCAACCGCCGATGCAAGACCAATCGTGCCACAACCAAATACCACAGCACTTTCCCCTTTTTGCGGCCGTCCGCGTCTAGCCGCACGGCAGCCGACAGTAAAAGGCTCGGTCAGACAGGCAAGGCGGTCTGATATTTCTTCCGGAACCGCATAAAGCGAATGATCCCTCTTTGCTTCAGGAACAAGAATATATTGAGAAAAACCGCCTATGGTTCCGGCGCGTTTTGTATCGTTTTTGGCATAGAGCGGATACGGATAAACCCGCTCACCCACTTTAAAATCCGTGACATCTTTCCCAATGGCAACAATACGTGAAATGGTCTCATGACCAAATTCACCTCCCACATCTACCCGGTGCCCGGTTCCCGGTCCGTGCATATAAACGGCAACGTCTGTGCCACAGATACTTGAATAAATATTTTTGATGACAACATCATGGTCTCCACAGACAGGATTGGGAAGTTCTCTGACCTCCACATTTTCCTGTCCCAAATAAATTGCTGCTTTCATAGCTGTTCTCCTTTCTTTATCATGTCGCAAACCCCGCATACTGGGTCATGTACAGTTCATAATATTTACCTTTTTTCTCAAGAAGTGCTTCATGATTGCCGCTCTCTACGATTTCGCCGTGATCCATAACAACAATAAGATCGGAATCCCGGATAGTGGAGAGGCGGTGAGCAATCACAATGCTGGTACGCCCCTGCATAATACGCTGCATGGCATCCTGTATTGCTTTTTCGGTACGGGTATCTACATTTGATGTCGCTTCATCCAGAATCAGGATTCT
>JAAVIA010000017.1 GCA_014799405.1 Lachnospiraceae bacterium | reverse complement strand
TCAACTTTGTGTACGTTTTTCTTTTCTCTTGCCATAATAAAAGGCCTCCTATGATTTTTATTTTATCATAGAAGACCAGTTATTTCTCTATTTACAGAAAAAGTTTCACAGATTCCTTTAAGCATTTTTTATGTTTCTACACAATTTATTAAAACTTTCTTCATTATTATTTTTATATTCAGATTTCTTTTCCGCAATTTCTTCTGAATAAGAAAAAATAGCAGTATTTTTATAAAAGACTTTTTGCGAATAAAATTTTTTTGCAGCAATTTCATATGGTATACATGCATCCACTTCAACCTCTTGAATTGACTCTATGCCTTGTAACACACCTATAAAACTACTTTGACCACAAAGCAGCTTCTCATTAATAACATAACGAGAAATTTTTTGTTCAGATTTAATAATTATGTAATATCTAAGCCAGTCAACCTTTCCTGTATTTTTGATTTTTATATATGACATAATGTTATAATCACTGTATGTTAAACTCCAAAATTCTTCACCGTTTTCTATAGTATTGTTTAAAACAATATCAATATTTGCTATTTTATTATCTAACAGCCTGTTAAACGCATTTTTGAACATTTCTAAAAGTAAAGGTACAACAAATATTGTTAATATTATAGTAAATTTATTATCTGATGAAAATTGAAAAATAAGAATCATATATATTGCTGCAGCAGATATAATTCCTAATAATGCCATGCCATTCATTTTTCTTATTATTTTTTTAAATTTTTTTTTCATATCAATCCTTGTTTAAAGAAATTTTAACCAAAATTCCTTTAATTACCTTTCTTCTTTAATTAAAATGAAAATTTTTCAGGATATGTTGCAATAGATTCTATAATCTCATATTTATTTCCATTGCATCTTAAATTTTAATTTATATGAAAAGAAACAAATACATTTTTTGCATAAACGACACTTTTTTTGCATGAACGACACTTTTATGCAAAAAAAACTAAATATAATCCGCCTTAATACTTTTTGAACCTCCGTAAATTGTAATATAAAAAAGGATAAACTTTCCCAAAATGCCAATTAATCGAATTAAAACGCAAAATTATATATCGCTAAGTAATATTTTATAAAGATTATGGATAGTATATATGAAAAATACGCAAAGTATTATTGCGTTTTTTAGAAAGGAGTGTTATAGTGTGAGTATGATAAAGAAAAAGGAGTGTGTCAATATGAAGATACAGGCCGTATTGATAGATGGTTTTAAGAATCTATCCGATGTAAAAATAACATTTGATAATATTACAGCTTTGGTGGCACTTAATAATTTTGGTAAGTCCAATGTACTTTCTGGTATTGATTTTGGTTTGGCTTTTATAAAAGCAACTATCGACGACAAGATGGAGAGGATGGCAAACGCCAATTTTATTCCTATTAACCAGAGTATGCAGGGCAGAAATTACAAGTTTGAGGTAGAAGTATTAACGGAAGATGCTGGACAGGAGTATCGTGTACAGTATGGATATGAGTTCTCTTGGCAGTGTGATGAGGACGAAGATCCTGAGATTGTGAAAGAGTATCTGAGAATTAAGCTAGATGAGAAGGGACAGAAATATGCACAGCTGATTTCCAGAACAGCGGAGTCTGCAATGTATAAGAGTTCAGAGACAGGTCGTTGTTCATCTAAGATAAAAGTGGGGCCAACAGAGTTGGTTGTGAATAAACTGCGTGCTTATGATGAGATATATTATGCTGATATCATCAGAAAATTAAACAGTATGAAATTCTATATGGAAAACAACTTGGATGCTAAAAATTTCTATAGACCAGATCCGATTATTCGTAAGGGAATTGGTGATATGATGATTGATGCTGATAATTTGCCACGTATTATTTATCAGCTTAAGGATAAGTTTAATGATAAGTACGAACTTTTAAAAGACGTATATGTACAGTTATTTCCTGATGTAGAAGATCTAATTGTAAAGCAGTACAAAATTAATGGAGCTGATAATGATAAGCTTCCGGATGATGCACCATTTGTATTATCAAATTCTATCTATGTTTTGTATGTAAAAGACAGAAATCTTGTACATCCAATTGATTTTGCAATGATGTCGGATGGTGCCAAAAGAGTATTTATGATTCTCACTAAAATTATCTTATCTAGTACAAGTAATGTATCGTTGATTGCGATTGAAGAGCCAGAGAACTCTGTTCATCCAAGACTTTTTCAATCATATATCCGCATTATTAGCCAACTGCTTGATGATTGTAAGATAATTATTACTAGTCATTCGCCTTATATTGTTAGCTATTTGGAGCCTTCATGGATTCATGTTGGTATGAATAGAAATCCTGGAGTGGCAGAGTTTTTTACATTAAAGAAGTCTGGGCAGAAGCAGCTGCAACAGGATGCAGAAGATTTCAATATGAGTATGGGAGATTATCTGTTCTCATTATTGGCAGATTCTGAAAATAACTTAGATGATTACTTGGAGTGTGATGCAAATGAGTAAATGCCTTGTTTTGTTCGTTGAAGGCGATACTGAGGTTGAATTTTACAAACAGGTAATCGCCAACGCTAGAAAACAACGCCCAAACGGAATGTTTGATACAAGTATAGAGTGTAAAAGTATCAATGGTGTTGGTGGCTTCAAGAACATTGTACTGAGAAAGTTCGTAAAAGATATTAAAACGAAATATGATGACGATTGTGTATTTACTATTGTTTTATGCAGGGATACCGACGTGTTTGAGCTGTCACCGAAACCACCGATAAAATGGGACGAAGTGGAAAAGGACCTACGTACTAGTGGTGCGGCTGATGTTATCCATGTAGAAGCAAGACATTCGATTGAAGACTGGTTTTTGTATGATGCGGAAGGAATCATTTCATTCCTTCGATTAAATAAAAAAACGAAGATAACAGGTAAGGATGGATATGATAAGCTGAAGCGTTTGTATAAGCAGGCAAACAAGATGTACTATAAGGGAATGAAGAGCAATGGTATGGTAAACCGTTTGGATATTGATAAGATTTCGAATGCAGTGAAAGACCAGCTGAATCCTTTGTATAAGACTCTTGGTGTAGATAAAAACTAAATAATGATTGGTATGTAAGAGCATAGCTCTTTACATAGAACCCCTTTTTTTCGCAAGGAGAATATGTAAAGAAATGATAAAAACAATATATTAATTCTGATAGATAATCATGATATTTTTGTGAGACAGTAAAATCGTGTAAGATTAAGTAAATATATTTGAACTAATAATATAGGAGGAACAGCAACATGAAAAAAGTAAAAATAACTGTTTTAAAAACCACGTTGGATGAAGAACTTGCTAAGGAGTATGGAGCGGAAGGTCTGACAGCTTGTCCAATGCTGAAGGTAGGGCAGGTATTCTATGCTGATTATGCAAAACCGGATGGTCTTTGTGATGAAGCATGGAAAGCGATTTATCAGTATGTTTTTGCATTGGCACATGGTGCTGGAAATGACATATTCTATTACGGTGATTGGATTAGGAAGCCGGGAGTAGCAATCTGTAGCTGTAATGACGGACTTAGACCAGTTATATTTAAGCTGGAAGCGACAAATGAGGAAGCCAAGATAAATTATGAGCCTGTGAGGTAAAAGAGGTTAATTATTTCTCACACCATTACCGCTTTGCTCCATGTAGTAAGCAAAGGAATATCACTTTTAGAAATTTTTGACGCTTTTTACCTGATTAAGACAGTATGCCCGTACCTAACAGAATCATCAGGATTAAGGTAAGCAGTCCAATAACCCCAAAAATCAAAAGCATTGAATCGGACGCCTTTTGCTCCTCCAGACAAATGGCTTCTTCTGTCTGGGGATCTATAAGAATGTGTACAGGCCTGCCTATCTTTATATGGAGTGCATTTGTAGTGCTATACAACCGCTTCTTTTCTCCCTGCCACTCATACTCATAGACTGGGAAATGTATATCCTGTACAATGTTATCATCGTCATGTTGTTGGCATACGGTGGTATCCACCAAAACACCGGAAACCTTGTACATAGACTGAATGCTTTTTGTAAACTTTCTTTTTTTATGGATGCCTAAGATTCCTACCGCCATAAAGACGACACTGACAAAAACGCCAAAAATTAAAAGTGGTCCTTCAGACATTTTCTTTGCTCCTTTCATTTTACCCGTACATCTTTTTGTTGCGCTGCTTTTTCTTGCAATATTACTGCTATCTTTTTATAATAATAACTAAATTCAACATAAATTTCAATAAGTTACGATTTGTTTGTGGAGGTCGTATATGGAAATAAGAGTTCTTAGGTATTTTCTTACAGTTGTACGGGAAGGTGGAATCAATCGAGCCGCAGAGGTTTTACATATTACACAGCCTACATTAAGCAGGCAATTATCACAGTTGGAAGAAGAAGTCGGTGTGAAACTGTTTTCCAGAGGTGCACGAAGGATTACGCTGACAAATGAAGGAATATTACTGCGTCGGCGTGCAGAGGAGATTCTGGCTCTGGTTGACCGAACTGAAAAGGAGTTGATTGAACAGGAGGAGCTTGTGGAAGGAAGGATTGTGATTGGCAGTGGGGAGCTGGCTGCTGTGCAGGTTTTGCCTGAAATAATTGAGTCCTTTCATAAAAAGTACCCGCTTGTCAGTTATGATATTTTTACAGCTAATGCTGATTTGGTAAAGGAGCAGATGGAAAAAGGTTTGATTGATATTGGAGTGCTGTTGGAGCCGATTGATACCTCGAAATTTGATTTTATCCGTTTGGCAGGGAAGGAACGCTGGGGTGTTTTGATGCGTCCGGACGACCCTCTGGCAGAAAAGGAAGCAATAAGTGCAAAGGATTTGGAAAATCTGCCCCTTATTCTTCCAAGACGGACAAATGTGCAGAATGAATTGTTGAATTGGCTTGGGGATTCCTTTCAGAGCGGGAAAGTCCTGTTTACCAGCAATTTAAGCACAAATGGTGCAATTATGGTTCAAAAGGGGATGGCTTATTCCATTGTTATTGAGGGTTCCGTCCCTTTCTGGGATAAAGAAAAAATTGCATACCGGCCATTATATCCCGAATTAACGGCAAACAGTGTGTTTGCATGGAAAAGACAGCAGCCATTTAGTCTGGCGGCAGGCAAGTTTATAGAATATATTAAATGCTTTTTAGGCATAACTCACATATAAAAATCAAGTATTAGATATAATATGGAATCAGATTTATAATGTAGGTGTAGAAAAAAGTGCAGCCCACTTTTTCTCTGTATCTACATTTTTCGTGCAAATTGGATGGAATGATAAACACCAGATAACATTGCTTTCTCAGTAGCAGAATAATGATATGTAAAAAAAGAATTGGAGGAAAAAACATGAAAAAAATTACAGCGATTTTACTTACCATTTTGATGGTAATTTCCCTTGCGGCTTGTGCAGGAGGAAATGATTCAGCAAAAGAAAAAACATCAGAAAATAAAGCAGAAACGGATTCTGTGGAAAATGTTTCCGCAGAAAATACATCTTCGGAAGCTGTATCTGATATAACCACAGAGAGCGAACCGACAAATGATACGTCAGAAAATGAACCTACTGATAAAGCGGAGGAAACAAAAATTCTTGTCGTATATTTCTCTGCGACAAATACGACGGAAGGTGTGGCAGAGCTTATAGCTGACGGTCTGTCTGCTGATATTTATGAGATTATACCGGAGCAGCCTTATACGGATGCAGATTTGAATTACCACGATGATAACAGCCGTTCCACCATTGAGATGAATGACCCGAATTCACGTCCTGCCATTTCCGGTTCTGTCGAAAATATGGAGCAGTATGACATTGTGTTTATCGGTTATCCAATCTGGTGGGGTGACGCTCCAAGAATTCTTTCCACCTTTATGGAAAGCTATGATTTTTCCGGTAAAACAATCGTGCCTTTCTGTACTTCGGGAGGAAGTGGAGTAGGTTCCAGTGCGACAAATTTGGAAGCATTGACGAATGGAGCTACATGGCTTTCCGGCACACGCTTGAGTGGGGGAAGCTCCCATGAGGAAATCGTAGATTGGGTGAATGGTCTCGGATTGGATATAAAAGCAGAGTAAAGAAATGAAGGAATCAGGAATGAAAATAAAATTAAAATTGCTCATAGACCTTCTGATGACAGTGGCACTGCTTCTGCTTGTGTCGTATCAGGTCATAGGAGCGAAATACCATGAATGGCTTGGTGTTTTTATGTTCCTGCTGTTTATTTTACACAACGTCTTGAATATCCGTTGGTATGGAAATCTGTTTAAAGGGAAGTATTCATTTTTGCGCATCATTCGGACATTGATAAATTTTGCTGTGCTTATTGCAATGTTGTGCCTTGCCTACAGCGGAATTGTAATGTCGCGTTATGTATTTGCTGCACTTCCAATTAAGAGTGGAATGGCTCTGGCAAGAGTCATGCATCTTTCCGGTTCCTATTGGGGCTTTGTTCTGATGAGTATTCATATTGGACTTCATTGGAGCATGGTGACCGGTGTGTTCCGTAAATTAAGTGGAGAAAGAAGAAAAGCCGTGGTTTTATGGAGCATGCGCCTGCTTGCAGCTGCCATTGCCGGATATGGAGCCTACTGTTTTTGGAAGGCAGGCATAGTTTCGTATATGTTCTTAAAAGTGGAATTTGCATTTATTGATTTTGATAAAAATGCCGCACAGGTTCTTTCAGAGTATTTGGCAATGATGGCACTATGGGTTTTTATATCCTATTATGCCGCAAAAGGGATAGAAAAATTTTCAGCAGTCATTCAAAAGCGGAAGGAGAAAAAGTAATGAATGGATACAGAACATTCCTGAAAATCAGTACTTTTTTAATGGTGATGATTATGGCTTTTATGTTAGGAGCGTGTGGGAATAACCCACAGGAAAGAGACATGATTGAAACGGAAGACAGAACAGTTGAAGGTGAAGCTTCATCCAGTGAGACGAATGAAGATACTCAAATTACAGAAGAGACAGCAATACCACCCGAAAATTTCGTCCTGATTACAGGTGGTACTTTTGAAATGGGAAGTCCGGATACAGAAGCATGGCGTTTGGACGATGAAGTTCAGCATACGGTAACGGTCAGTGATTTTTATATGAGCATATATGAGGTGACGCAGGCAGAATATGCAGAGATAATCGGAAACAATCCGAGTAGCTTTTCCGGGGATGACCTGCCTGTAGAAATGGTTTCTTGGATGGATGCAGTCCGATACTGTAATGCCCGTAGTGAAAAGGAAGGATTAACTCCTGCATATACCGTGGAGGGGGACGCTGTAACATGGAATCGCAGTGCAAACGGATACCGCCTGCCTACGGAAGCGGAGTGGGAATATGCCTGCCGTGCAGGAACAGAGACACCATTTAACACGGAAACATCAATCAGCGCTGAGGAATCCAATTATTACGGTCATTATCCTTATGAAATTGAAGACAATTATTTCTCACAGGGGAATCTCACGACCAAGCCGGGGGAATACCGACAGACCACTGTCGCCGTAAGCAGTTTTTCACCAAATCGCTGGGGACTGTATAATATGCATGGCAATGTGGGTGAATGGGTATGGGATTATTATGGAGCTTACGATACTAGAGAACAGACGGATCCCACAGGGGCAGAAACAGGAACCCTCCGTGTATATCGGGGAGGCGGTTGGAATGACTTTGCAAAAAATATGCGAAGTGCTTACCGGGCGGCTCTTGCCGAGAACAAAGGGAGCTTCAATATTGGAATTCGGCTGGTGAGAAACGCTGTAAGCGTGAACGGCAGCGTTGTCAGTGCCGGTTCACAGGAGATGGATGGTACAAATGGTAAGATTCTGATTGCTTTCTTCTCATGGGGAGGAAATACAAGAGGGATTGCCGAGGAAATTCAGAAACAGACGGGAGCGGATTTGTTTGAGATTGAATTGGTAAATCCATATTCCAGTAATTACAATACAGTGTTGGATGAAGCACAGCGGGATCAAAATGCACAGGCTCGTCCGGAGCTTGCCACTCATGTGGAAAATATGGAAGATTATGACACGATTATTTTAGGTTATCCAAATTGGTGGGCATCTATCCCTATGCCGATTGCCTCTTTCCTTGAAGAATATGATTTTGCAGGAAAGACTATTATTCCTTTCTGCTCTCATGGAGGAGGGCGCTTCGGGCAGAGTCTGACAGCGATTGGTAAGCTGGTGCCGGATGCGTCAATGGGCGAAGCATTATCCGTGCATTATTCCGGCGGAAGCAGTCTGTCAGAAGATGTGGCTGCATGGCTTAAGGAGAATGGAATTATACAATAGTTGCTTGGAGAGGTGGATTTATGGAAGAAAAAGATATGCCGTTTTCCAACAAAGACCTGCGGGCAATGATTGTTCCGCTGTTCTTGGAGCAGCTTCTGGTGATGCTTGTAGGGATTGCGGATACACTTGTGGTCAGTTATGTGGGAGAAGCATCCGTTTCGGGTGTTTCACTGGTCAACCAGTTTAATACGATATTTATTTACCTTTTTACGGCATTGGCATCCGGTGGTGCAGTTGTAATCAGTCAGTACATCGGTGGGAAAGAGTCGGAGAACGCAGGAAAGTCTGCCAGTCAGCTTTTGATGTTCGGAACAATTTTTTCCCTGCTGATTGCTGTGCTGGTATTGATTGGAAATAAATGGATGCTCCGTCTGCTTTTTGGCAAAGTGGAGGATTCTGTCATGGATGCTTGCATTACCTATCTGAAAATTTCCGCCTATTCTTATCCTGCGTTAGCTATTTATAATTCCGGTGCTGCAGTTTACCGGAGTCTTGGCAAGACAAATGTAACCATGTATATATCTGTGTTGTCAAACATCATTAACGTGGTAGGAAATGTGTTGGGCGTATTTGTGTTTAAAGCAGGAGTGGCAGGCGTAGCGTGGCCGTCCCTGATAGCAAGGACATTTTCTGCTGTTGTCATTACAATTCTGTGTTTTCAAAAGAAAAATGAGGTGGTTTACAGGAGAGGCTGGATTTTCAAATGGGATACCGATTGTCTAAGGCGCATATTGAATGTGGCTGTACCAAACGGAGTGGAAAATGGGATTTTTCAGTTAGTGAAAGTAGCACTC
Organism: Lachnospiraceae bacterium; assembly: GCA_014799405.1. Lineage (GTDB taxonomy): Bacteria > Bacillota > Clostridia > Lachnospirales > Lachnospiraceae > Coprococcus_C. Next base: position 56,925 of record JAAVIA010000017.1, on the reverse strand, counting down.
AGCAGCATTGTAGCACTTTTTGGCACTTATCAGATTGCAGCAAATGGTGTGGCTCAAAGCATCTGGTCTTTGGCAGCATTGGCCGGTGTGGCGATGGGGCCTGCTTTTATTACCGTAATTGGACAGTGTATGGGAAATAAGGATACACAGGCGGCAGACTATTATTTTACGAAATTGTCAAAGATAACGCTCCTGCTGTCATCTGTATGGAATCTGCTGATATTTATTTTCACACCGTTGTTTCTACGATTTTATGCATTGGAGCCGCAAACAAAGCAGCTTGTAATCTGGCTGGTGCTGATACACAATATTTTTAATGCAATTGCGTTTCCTTTTTCCGGGGCGCTTAGCAATGGACTTCGGGCGGCGGGGGATGTGAAATTTACCATGTACGTTTCGGTCATATCCACGATTGCAGGACGCCTGTTTTTATCATACCTGTTGGGGATTGTTCTCCACATGGGCGTGATAGGGATTGCCGTTGCCATGGTCTGTGATTGGGTACTTCGAGCAGTTATTTTTGTATGGCGGAAGAAATCGGGAAAATGGAAAACGTTTCAGGTTATTTGATAGGAATGAATTTAGGGAGCTATTGGTCCATATTTGTGGAGAAGCAGATTGACCGCAAGAAAAAGGAACTGGACAGCAGAAGACCTTTAACTGAGGGTGAAGTAGCAAGGCTTAATGAAGAGTTTATTGTGGAATACACTTACAATTCCAATGCTATCGAAGGTAATACGCTTACCTTGCGAGAAACAGACTTGGTTCTCCGTGGCCTTACGATTGACAAAAAACCATTAAAGGACCATATGGAGGCCGTGGGTCACAAAGAGGCTTTTGAATATGTGAGCGAATTGGTAAAACACAATCTTTCAGCAATGGAGAATTTGTTTGCAGGATATATTAATTCGAGCTTGGATATGTACTTGGAAATGTTACGTGAAGATGCTTAGATAGAAAAATTCAAAAATAAAAATAATAAAATAAAGTGAATATTAGATGTTTTTTTCTGATTTTAGCAGTATAATGTAATCTATAAAATACGTTAAACAAATTTATGTTAAAAAGGAGGATGTGTTATGTCAAAAACTTTAGTAGCTTATTTTACTTATTCGGGTAATGCTAAGAAGGTGGCGGAAAGGGTGGCACAGCTTGCAGATGCTGACATATTTGAAATTGTGACAAAAAATGCGTACTCAAGTGACTATCAGACATGTATAGAGGAGGCAAAGAAGGAGGTAGTTGCAAACGCCAGACCGGAAATTACCGAAAAGGTTCAGGACATGGACAAGTATGATACCGTTGTTGTAGGATTTCCAAATTGGTGCAGTACATGCCCTATGGCGGTGCTCACATTTTTGGAGCAGTATGATTTAACAGGAAAGAAAATATATTCCTTTGTCACAAACGGTGGCGGTGGATGTGGAAGAAGCACCGAGGATATTGCAAAAAGCGTTAAGGGCGCAGAGGTTACGGAAAGCATTAACGGCAACGATCTTTCTGACGATGCAATAAAGCAGTGGCTGGGACTGTAGATTTACAATTTTGGAGGAACGGGCAAACATGAGAAAGTCGATTTTGATTGTGGATGATGATGAGTTTAATAGAGAACTGTTGAGACAGATGTTTGAGGATGAATTTAAAATTCTGATGGCCGAGGATGGTAAGCAGGCGATGTCACAGTTAGACCAACACATGGAGGATGTGGCTGTTGTTCTTTTGGATTTAATAATGCCTGTTTTAAATGGATATCAGGTGCTTAAGGCTTTAAATTCAAGGAGAATATTGGAGGAGATTCCAGTGGTGCTTATTACCGCAAACAATGATGAGCAGACAGAGTTTTCCTGCTACTCCCTCGGTGCGTCGGCGGTTATAACCAAGCCGTTTGCCGCACAGACCGTGAGGCAGAGAGTGCATAATATTATTGACCTTCACAGAAATGCAGATGCCCTTGCAAAAAAGGTTCAGCAGCAGAGAGAGCGTTTACACGAGCAACGTCGAAAGATGGAGATATTTAACGAAAAGCTTGTTGATGTTGTCAGTAACATCGTTGAGTTTAGGGATTTGGAATCAGGTGCTCACGTAAAACGTGTTAAAGGACTTACGAGGATTATGGCGAAAGCTTATATGGAGCTTTATCCGGAATCAGGACTTGATGAGAACAAAATAAATGTTATTGTCAGGGCTTCCGCTCTCCATGATTTAGGCAAAATTTCCATACCTGACAGCATACTGCTTAAGCCGGGCAGACTTACTGATGAGGAAAGAGAAATCATGATGAGCCATACTACAAAGGGCTGTGAAATTTTAAAGCTTATTGATGTGGTGGAGGATGAGCAGATGCAGGCGGCATATGACATATGCAGACACCACCATGAGAGACATGATGGTAAGGGATATCCTGACGGACTGAAAGGAGATGACATCCCTCTTTCTGCACAGCTTGTTTCCATTGTTGACGTGTATGATGCACTTGTCTGCGATAGAGTTTACAAAAAGGCATTTGATAAGGATACCGCTTACAATATGATACAAAATGGGGACTGTGGTATTTTTTCACCAAAGCTGTTAAAATGCTTTGAGCATGTGAGAAAAGAGATGGAGGAGTTTTCCGACAGCCAGAAGGACTAGAATGTAAAAACTGGAATGGTGCTGTCACACCAAGATTTGATATGGCTCGTCTGCCGCTGTTACATGCTTCTATATACACATAAAACACGCTTTCGCTCGTCTCCGACGTAACGGTACTAAGAGTTTGGGTCTCGATGCATAGGTACATGGCACATAAAAACCGTTTGGAGACGTCGGTACTTAAATTGCCGGTCTAAGATTCCTTTATATGGAGATATCTTAAACCGGCAATTTTTAGTACCGTTACGTCGGAGACGAGCGAAAGCATGTTTTTATGTGCCATGTACCTATGCATCGAGACCCAAACTCAAGTACCGACGTCTTCAAACGGTTTTATGTGTATATAGCAGTATGTAACAGCGGCAGGCGAGCCATACACTAAAATCTTGATGCGACAGCCTCATTATGGTTTTTATTCTACTACTTCGATTCTCACGTTTCTTATATAAATCTCTGCCGTTGAACCCTTAGCACCCATGTTAAACTCAAGGCGTCCGTTGTTATCATCCTTTGAGGTCATGGCAAAATCATAGGTAAAGGTCTGCCAGTCTGTGGATAGTGTAAGCTTTGTATCCTGAAGGTATCTTCCCCAGCCTGCTGTAGGGGCAGATACACATACTATCATGTCCCTTTCCTCTGCTGCATAAGCGTCAAATGTAAGTCGGTAGGATTTACCCTCCATTATAGGGAGTGAAGGTTGTACAAGCTGTACGGCATAATCAGCAGTTCCTTCATTTTTTGTTGTTATTGTCATGACGCCGTCATTTATGGCAGCGGAACCATCACCGCCCTCAAAGAGAAGGAAAGACCAATTATCCTCATCATCAAGTGCTTCTGCTTCAGCAAAGTCACCATTATATATAAGATTTCCATCCTCCGTCGGCTCACGGAAAAGAGTGGCAGGCTTTTCAACATTTGTATCATATTCCGGCTTCTGGTAAACTCTTACATAATCAATATAAAATTTTGCATTTTCAAAATCCGTGGTTTCGTCAGGATTTCCAGGCCATGTACCGCCTACTGCAAGGTTAAGCTGTACGAAAAAGGTCTGGTCAAATGGTGCAGGATAAGGCTTTTCGTCATCACCTTCATTTGCGGAAAACCATTGATTTACAGTGTGGTAAAGATTTCCGTCAATGTAAAATCTCATTTCTCCCGGCTCCCATTCAACGGAGTACTCATGGAAATCATCGGCAAAGCTTCCGTTTTCAAGGGTGTAAATTCCCTGTTGCTCGGCATGAGGCTCGCCATAATGGATAGTGGCATAAGCTATCTCAGGCTGGTTTCCCAAAATCTCCATAATGTCTATCTCGCCACATTTTGGCCACTGGCCATAGTAGCTTTCCTGAGTAGGCATCATCCATATTGCAGGCCAAAGTCCCTGTCCTTTTGGCACTTTAGCGCTTACTACAACCTTTCCGTAAAGAAAATCAGTTTTGTTTTGTCCCGTTACCTTTCCTGAGGTATAGTAATCATGTCCTGAATCATCCTTTGTTTTTATTGCTTGGATAACAAGCTTTCCGTCCTCAATATACATGTTATCCGTTGAATCTGTGTATTCCTGTAATTCTGCATTTGTCCATCCCGGTGCATGCTGCTCATAATTCCACTTTTCCATGTTAAGCTCCGAACCGTCAAATTCGTCACTCCAAAGTAGATTGTAGCCCTCAAGTTCAGGAGTAGGAGTTACTTTTACGGACTCCTGTTCATCTGTGTTGTCAGAGGTAGTCTTATCATTTTCCTTTTTGCCACAGGCAGCAGCAATTCCTGCAATTGCCACAAGACAGCCACCTAAAAACAGGCATTTTTTCAATTTCTTATTCATGTTTGTTCTCCTTTCCAAAGTAAGACCAATGTCGTTACTCATTATAAATAAACCGCATCAATGCATATAAAATGCTTTTATATATGTATGTTATCAAAACAAATTTTCAAAATATATCGTTTTAATATCTTTTTTTATGTTATAATGATATGAAGTTACAGTACATCCCAAACGGAGGAATTATAATGGATATACAGAGAGAATTGCTTTATAAGCAGTTTATTCAAAGAGAAGATGAGATACTTCGTGCGCCGTATAATCCTGAGCTCGAGTTTTATTCGGAGATAAAATCGGGGAATGTAAAACGGGTCAGGGAGCTTTGCAGCCAACCGATACATACAAAGGAGGGGCTTGGAGTTTTGTCGTCAAACCCTTTGCAGAATATGAAATTTCATTTTGTAATTACAACAGCCCTTGTAGCAAGATACTGTATCGAGGGTGGAATGGAGCTGGCAGAGGCATACAGTCTCAGCGATTTTTATATCCAAAAGGCAGACAGATGCAAAAGGGTTGAGGATATTTCCGAGCTGCACTGTACCATGTGTGAGGATTATGCCAAGAAAATGAAAAACTTGAGGAAACAAAAGATATGCTCGAAAAATGTAGCCGATTGTCTTGATTACATTTTTGACCATCTGAATACAAGGATAACTGTAGACGAATTGGCAAGGCATGTAAACTTAAATTCTTCATATCTTTCGAGACTTTTTAAAAAGGAAGTTGGATGCTCCATAAGTGAGTATATACAGAGCTGTAAAATTGAAACAGCACAGAATATGCTTATATATTCTGATTATACGCCTGCGGAGATTACAGCAGTGCTGGCATTTCCGAGCCAAAGTTATTTTACGGAAATTTTTAAAAAGAGAACAGGAATTACTCCTGCCAAATACCGAATGCTTAATTTCAGAAAAATTAAGATAAGAAAATAGTGGGGTTCTACGGTTAGATGCATTTCAGATACATTTGCATTCTATAATATGAGAAATACTAAGCTGTGTTAGCATAAAGTGGATGTATGATACAAGGCTGTTTGGGAGGAGTATTATGGTTAGAGATTTTAAGTACAGAAAAATAATCGGTTTGTCAGTAATCGTTATTATGCTGTTTAGTCTGTGCAGTTGCGGAAAAGAGGTTGATGTTGATTATTATACGGAAACTTCAGGGACAGTTTCGTCAAGTGGGGGCAGTATTTCCTTAAAAGAGCAGATAGGAGCAGAGGACAAATGGGAGGCATCTTTTCATGGTGTCGAAAAAAAATTTAATGTTAATGCGGAAATAGAAATTCCTAATGTAAACAGCATAAGTGTGAGGAAGGCTGTGGCAATTACATTTACAAATGGGGAAAAAGAAGATATTATTCAGGGGCTTAAGGCAGATAAGGTTTATAAAAATGATGATCAATATAAAGCGAGGGAATATTGGCAGGAACAGCTTGATTCTTCCCACGAGGCGTTAAATAAAAGTGAGACAGATGAGGATAGGGAATTTTGGAATGAAGTAATTGCCAAAAATGAAGCTATGCTTGAAAAAGCACCTGACGCACCTATTGCTGCATCGGATTATGATAGCTTGGAATATATAATAATCAAGGATGGAGCAGAGTATGATGTTTCCTTTGAATATAATGATATGTTGAATATGTATGCGTTTAATTATAACAGGCATAACACTCAGGTTATTGATGGTTACGAATACATGTTATATATTGTGCCTAGAAATACGGACTATAATGCATTTGGAACAAACAGATGTAAGCTCACTGAGGAGGAATTGGAAAATCTTGCCTGTGATTTCCTTTCGGACCTTGGCTTCGAGGGGTTTAAAATGACTGCTTGTACCGATTTGGAGGTAGAGGCTTATAGTATAGGCGATGACGAAGGTGAGCTCACAGGGGATAAATATTATGACGGCGCTTATGTGGTCCTTGAGAGGCAGGTAGAAGGAGTACGTGTGGATTCCGATAAATATTTTGACTGCAAACCGTCATATGTTAACAGTGAGGCATATAATAAGGCACTTGAGAACATGTCGCTTTCTCTGTGGCATTATCAGGGAGAGCGTGTGGAAATGGAAATAAATGAGACAGGGGTAATAATGTGCGTTTATACAAATCCAACGAAAATACTTGATACACAGGCCGAAAATGTGAAAATACTTGATTATTCACAAATACAGAGCCTTTACCAAGAGACCTTAAAAACCTTAATGGTGGATGCAGATTATCCAAGTGAATTTTCGCTTAATAATATGGAACTTTTATACTATAGGTTGGAGGATCCGGAGTCTGCAAACCATTACAGTATTGTTCCCGTGTGGCGGTTAGGCACCGATAAGGAGCTGTGGATAATGCTTAACGCAATTGATGGCTCATTTATTAGTGTATATCCGAAGCTGTATTAGCCTGATTAAGTTGTGGCAGCATAAATATTGTTGAAGGTATGCTAGAAAGAAGTAATATAGTATGTTATAATATGCCCTAAGGAGGGACCCAACGAAGTTGGGAGGATTCCTTAGGGCTAAAGTTATATATTTAATATTAGAGAAAGGAAAATACAAAGTGGCAGATAAAAAGATTATGCTCGGCAATGAGGCAATTGCCAGAGGTGCTTACGAGGCAGGAGTTAAGGTTTCGGCGGCCTATCCGGGCACACCAAGCACAGAGATAAGTGAAAATATAGTTAAATATCCAGAGATTTATGCGGAGTGGTCACCAAACGAAAAGGTTGCAATGGAGGTTGCCATCGGTGCATCCATAAGCGGAGTACGTGCCATGGCATCTATGAAGCATGTAGGTGTTAATGTAGCAAGCGACCCTCTTTATACTATATCCTATGGAGGAGTAAACGGCGGACTTGTCATAGTTGCAGCTGACGACCCGGGACTTTACAGCTCGCAGAATGAACAGGATAGTCGTGCAGTTGCGAGGGCGGCTATTGTTCCTGTACTTGAGCCTTCCGACAGTCAGGAGGCAAAGGACTTTACAAAATATGCATTTGAAATAAGCGAGAAATATGACACACCGGTTATGGTGAGGACAACAACAAGGCTTTCACATTCACAGGGAACGGTTCTTCTCTGTGACAGGGAAGAGGTTGAGGATAAAACCTACGAGAGAAATCCTGCGAAGTTTGTAATGATGCCCGCGAATGCAAAGGGCAGACATGTATATGTTGAAAAGCGTATGAAACAGCTTGCGGAGGATGGATGTACAATGCCTGTAAACAAGGTGTTTTACGGTGATACCTCCATAGGCTTCATAACAAGTGGTATACCGTATCAATATGTAAAAGAAGTATTCCCTGAAGCTTCAGTGCTTAAGCTTGGAATGGTGCATCCCCTTCCTAAAAAGCTTATTGAGGAATTTGCCTCAAAGGTTGACAAGCTTTATATATTTGAGGAGCTTGAGCCTGTTATTGAGGAGCAGGTTAAGTCGTGGGGTATAGAGGCATACGGCAAGGAAATTTTTACAATTCAGGGTGAGTACAGTGCAAATATGCTTAGAAAGGCACTTAAATGTGAAGATGTGGAGGCAAAACCATACGATAATGTACCTGTAAGACCGCCTATCCTTTGTCCTGGCTGTCCTCACAGAAGCGTGTTTACTGTTCTCAATAAGCTTAAGATACATGCTGCGGGAGATATTGGATGCTATACGCTTGGTGCAGTGGCACCTCTTAATGTCATAGATACGACAGTTTGTATGGGAGCAAGTATTTCCACTCTCCACGGTATGGAAAAGGCAAAGGGGAAGGATTACATAAAGAACTGGGTTGCCGTTATAGGTGATTCAACCTTTATGCACACAGGCATAAATTCCCTTATGAACATGGTTTACAATCAAGGTACCGGCACGGTTATCATCCTTGACAATTCCACAACGGGAATGACGGGCCATCAGGACCATGCAGCCACCGGAAAGACCTTAAAGGGTGAGGTTGTACCTGCAATTAACATTATGGGACTTTGTAAGTCGTTGGGTATAAAAAATGTAGTCGAGGTAAATGCATTTGACCTTGAAACGCTTGAAAAGGTTGTCAAGGAGGAGGTAGCAAGGGACGAGGTTTCGGTTATTATTACAAAATCTCCGTGCGTGCTTCTTAAGGGAAATGTATTTCCAAATGTTTGTAAGCCGATTCCGGAAAAATGTAAGAAATGTGGAATGTGCTTAAAGCCGGGATGTCCTGCGCTTACAAAATTAGAGGACGGAACAATTGCAATAGATACAACTATGTGTAACGGATGCGGACTTTGCAAGTCGCTTTGCAAGTTTGACGCCATAGAAACTTGTGAGAAATAGGAGGGAGTATCAGTGGAAACTAAGAATATCATGATTGTAGGTGTCGGTGGACAGGGTACTCTGCTTACAAGCCGCATACTTGGCGGAATAACCGTGGATGCGGGATATGACGTTAAACTTTCAGAGGTTCACGGCATGGCACAGAGAGGCGGAAGCGTAGTTACATTTGTAAGATACGGAGATACGGTTGCGGAGCCTATTGTTGAGGAGGGTCAGGCAGATGTGCTGATTGCCTTTGAGAGACTTGAGGCTATGAGGTATGCGCATTTTCTTAAAAAGGATGGCGTTATAATTGTAAATGACTGGCGCATTGACCCTATAACCGTAGTTACGGGTTCTGCAAAATATCCTGACGATATTATAGAGAATCTAAGCAAAAAACATAAGGTTTACTCCATAAATGCAATGGAGGAGGCAGAAAGGCTTGGCAATGTGAAGGCATTTAATGTTATCGTTTTGGGACTTGCTGCAAGGTATATGGACTTTTCCGAGGAGGCATGGCTTAAGGTTATAGAAAACACCGTGCCACCAAAGACGGTTGATATAAATAAAAGGGCTTTCCTTTGTGGATATAAGGGAGAGTAGGAATTGCGAAACTTCCCTTTTTAAAGTATGAGTTGTAGAAAATATACAATTTCATAAGCAAGGTGCTTTGGAGCCGTCGGTACTTAGACTGCGTACTTTGCAGTCTTATGTACCGTTACGTGCGACAAGCAGCGCAAGCGTACCATGCGTTGAATTGTATATTTTCTACAACGTATTATAAAAAAACTAGTTTCGCAATTATCTTATATGTGAGGTATACACATGGTTATAGATTTTCACACACATGTTTTTCCTGAGAAAATGGTTGCCGGCGCAGTAAAGACCCTAGAGGAAAAATCAGGTGTTCCTGCGAAAACAAACGGATGTATAGACGGGCTGCTCGCCTCTATGAAAGAGGCGGGAGTAACCCGTTCAATTGTGCTTCCTGTTGTTACGGCGCCAAAGCAATTTTCAGGAATAAACAGATTTGCGGCATCAATTAATGAAGAATATTCGGACTGTCTTACATCCTTTGGCGGCATACATCCCGATAGTGAGGATTATAAGGCTCAGCTTAAATTTTTAAGGGATGAGGGCTTTGTTGGCATTAAGCTTCACCCTGATTATCAGGGAGTTATGTTTAACGACATAAGATATAAGAGAATTGTGGATTATGCGTCGGAGCTTGACATGGTTATTCAGGTTCATGCAGGAGTGGATATCGGGCTTCCTGAGCCTGTTCACTGTACGCCAAAGATGGCGTTGGAGGTAATTTCCGAGACGGGAGCAAAAAAGCTTGTGCTTGCGCATTTAGGGGGCTGGAAGCTCTGGGATGAGGTTGAGGAGAGTCTTGCAGGCAGGGATGTTTATTTTGACACCGCATTTATAGAGGACTATATTGACAGACAACAGTTTGAGAGAATTGTAAAAACACATGGAAGTGATCGGGTGCTTTTTGCAACAGACAGCCCTTGGTCAGGACAGAAAGAATCCATAGACTGGATAAATGCCTGTGACCTTGACGATGAGACAAAAGAAAAAATATTTTACAAAAATGCAAAGAAGCTGCTTGGCATATAAAGAACTTTTGCAAAAAGGTATTGATTTTTTTGTAGAAATGTTATTTAATCGTATAAGCGGTATTTTTACATCTATTTATGCGCATATCGCTTTATTGCGTTAAAGCGTAACGATGTAAAGCGCGAAAAAAAATCAAGGCGAACACCGCTGTGAATTACGTTGCAGGACCACCTGCGGAAAGAGGAGAGAAATGGTAGTAAAAGTAGCAATGTTAGTTGTGTTTTTCTCAGTAATGATCATAGTAGGCATTTACTGTAGAAAACATGCAACGGATGTAAACGGCTTTGTTCTTGGAGGAAGAAGCGTAGGTCCTTGGCTTACGGCATTTGCTTATGGAACATCATATTTTTCAGCCGTAATATTCGTCGGATATGCCGGACAGTTTGGTTGGAAGTTCGGTATTGCTTCCACATGGATTGGTATAGGAAATGCATTTATTGGCTCGCTTCTTGCATGGGCAGTACTGGCAAGAAGAACGAGAACTATGACACAGAAGCTTGACAGTAAAACAATGCCTGAGTTTTTTGGAACAAGATTTGATTCCACAATGCTTAAGGTTGTGGCTTCCATTATTGTGTTTATTTTCCTTATTCCATATACTGCATCGCTTTACAATGGTCTTTCAAGACTTTTCGGTATGGCATTTAATCTTGACTATACTGTATGTATCGTTGTAATGGCAGTGCTTACTGGTATATATGTTATAGCCGGCGGCTATATGGCAACCGCCATAAATGACTTTATTCAGGGTATGATTATGCTTATAGGAATTGTTGCTGTCATTGCGTCAGTACTTAGCTCAAACGGCGGCTTTTTGGAGTCGTTAAAGAGCCTTGCACAGGTTAATGATGCTTCTGTATCTGAAACACCGGGTGTATTTGCTTCCTTCTTTGGACCTGACCCATTCAGCCTGCTTTGTGTGGTTATCCTTACTTCTCTTGGTACATGGGGACTTCCTCAGATGGTGCAGAAATTCTATGCAATAAAGGATGAAAAGGCAGTAGAAAAGGGAACGGTTATTTCAACATTTTTTGCATTTGTTGTTGCAGGAGGATGCTATTTCTTAGGAGGATTTGGACGTCTTTATGACATAGATGTTGCTGCTGTTGGTTTTGATGCAATTATTCCTGCAATGATAGAAAAGCTTTCACCATTCCTTATTGCTGTGGTAGTTGTGCTTGTACTTTCAGCTTCAATGTCAACCCTTTCATCACTTGTACTTGCCTCAAGCTCAACGCTTACAATCGACCTTATAAAGGGAGCAATTGTCAAGAACCTTGAGGAGAAAAAGCAGGTGCTTGTAATGAGGGCATTTATCGTTGTGTTTATTGCCATATCAGCAATTATTGCCGTAATTCAGTACAAGAATAACGTTACATTTATTGCACAGCTTATGGGTGTTTCATGGGGAGCTCTTGCAGGAGCATTCCTTGCGCCGTTCATTTACAGCCTGTATTGGAAGGGTGTTACAAAAATTTCCGTTATCGTAAACTTTATATTCGGTTCGGGAATTATGATTGCAAATATGCTTTTCAGGGATTCATTCCCAACACATCTCCAGTCACCGATTAACTGCGGAGCATTTGCAATGATTGCAGGACTTATCATTGTTCCTGTTGTAAGTCTTATTACTCCAAAGCCAGATAAGGAAAAGGTCGCAGAAATGTTTAAGCCGTATGAGACTTCAGAAAATTAATCCATTGTAACGGCTTATTTTGGTATTTGACAATTTATCCTCGTAATTATATAACATGCTTATCAAGACAGTCGGAAGGTGAGTGCAGGTCACCCGTCCCGGCGAAACTAACTAATAGCCGTCAGCTTTTCCAAGGGCAGGACGGCTATTTCTTATTTTTTAAATTCAGAATTGCGACTATCAGTAACGCTGTGGTTAGAATTATCATAAATTCCTCATATGTACTCATAGGCACCACTCCTTTCTAAGAATTAAGCAGTAGCCTTTAACGTCCCCCGACTGCCCGGGTAAATATATTATATTGACAAGCTAGTGACAAAAATACACAAAAATGCTAGTATAAAAAGGACTTTGAAAATTAATTTTTTAATCTGATTTTAATCTAACTAACATTTTAGATTAATTCTTGCAGTGTATTATAAACACCATAAGGAACACAAATGTTACTGATTAAAAACAGAAAGGATGTATGAAATATGGATAATTTTGAAAAGGTAGAAAAAATCAGAGAGAAAACAGGAGTTACTTATCAGGAGGCGAAGGAAGCCCTTGAGGCAAGCGACTACGATATGCTGGATGCGGTTGTATACTTAGAGCAAAAAGGAAGAATTGAAAAGCCAAATGTAGGCAATTATTCACCTGACAGCAAAGTACCTGCCAATGTTGCTGAGTTTGAAAAGGCACAGCAGTCCTATGAGGATTCCTGTAAAAAGCAGTCGTTTGGAGATGTAATGGAAAAAATCTTTGAATGGATAAAAAAGGTAGTAAAGAAGGGCTGTGACACGACGTTTTCTGTAGACAGAAATGGCGAAAATGTATTTAAGGTACCGGTAATCGTATTTGTTATTGCACTTGTATTTGTATTCCCAGTTACGATAATTTGCCTTATCGTAGGTATGTTCATGGATTGCAGATATTCATTCTTAGGCTTTGAATCAACAACCGTTGATATAAATGACATGTGCAATAAGGCTTCCGATGCATGCACCAATTTAAAAAATGACATAAACGGTAAAGAATAAATTTTGGAGGAATAAAGAGGTGGCACATATACTTATAGTTGAGGATGAGGCAAAAATAGCAAGATTTGTTGAACTTGAGCTCTTGCATGAAGGAAATGAGGTTACTAAGGCGGCTGATGGCCGCCTTGGTCTTGATATGGCGCTTGAACAGGATTTTGATCTTATACTTCTTGATGTTATGCTGCCCCAGCTTAATGGGCTGGAGGTGTTAAGGAGGCTTAGACAGAAGAAGGACACACCTGTCATTATGCTGACGGCAAGGGATGCGGTTATGGATAAGGTATCAGGACTTGATGCCGGAGCAGATGACTACATTACAAAGCCCTTTGCCATCGAGGAGCTTCTTGCCCGAATAAGGGTTGCTCTTAAAAAACGGAGCAATGGCTCGTCCATAACTACAAATTATATGGAGATTAATGGTGTAAAGCTTGATGAGGACAGACATGAGGTTACGGTGAACGGTACGGTTGTGGAGCTTACAAACAGGGAATTTGAGCTTTTACACACGCTTATGCAGAACAAAAATATTGTTATGGACAGAGAAAAGCTTATGAATATCGTATGCGGTTATGATTATATCGGAGAGACAAATATAATTGACGTATATGTAAGGTATATTAGAACGAAAATTGATGATAAATTTGGAATAAAGCTTATTACTACAGTGCGTGGTGTGGGATATGTCATACGTGAAAGCTGAGAAAATACAGACTGCAACACCGAAAATGTGTTGTTAAAAAAAATATTGGGATTAAAAAGATGATTGAAAAGATGAATGAAAATAAGAAAATGACCTCAATAGCACGAAAAATAAATATGAGCTTTTGGCTTGAGCGACTTGCGGATGCCATTGCCGCAGATATTTTACTTGTATGTCTTTTTTTTGCCGCCTTTATAATTAAGGCGGAGGGTGACGTTATGAAAGATAAAATGGTAATAAAAAGATATATGGACGTTGAAAAGAGTTTAGACAATGAGGAACAGCATTTCGTATATATAATATCATTCTCGGATGATACAAGACTTGTAAGCAGTCTGAACGATTTTTGCGCGCCCTTTGAGATTCCTGCAATTATATTTGTTTCCCTTCAGGGCGTTAATTTGTTTTTTGCGCTATTTAACACAAATATGGTAAGAAAAAAAATGCGCCCATTAAATGACCTTGCAGTAAGGGCACAGGAAATAAGTGAGGCAGTATATGACACCTCAAAATTTGATAGTCTGGAGCAGGCAATCGCAAAGGTTCATGCCGATTCTCCCGATGCGCACATTTCCACAGGGGACAAGGATTTACAGAGTATAGAAATTGCGCTTAACAATCTTCTTTCAAAGATGAAGGAGAGTGAACGGCAGCAGGCAAGATTTGTTTCAGATGCATCCCATGAGCTCCGTACTCCTATCTCTGTCATTCAGGGATATGTAAATATGCTTGACCGCTGGGGTAAGGAGGATGAGGAGGTTCTTGAGGAAGCAATTGAGGCTTTGAAAAATGAATCGGAGCATATGAAGGAACTGATTGAGCAGCTTCTGTTCCTTGCAAGAGGTGACAGTGGAAGAAACTCTCTCCACATGACTTCCTTTGACTTAAATGAAGTTATGAAGGAGGTATGGGAAGAATCCGTGATGATAGATGAAAAGCATGTGTATAAGCTTGATATTGTGGGTTGGGAAGCAGATGCCCAAAGCGATGGGGAGAATGAATATGAACCGTGCATGATGCAGGGCGATATGGGAATGATTAAACAGTCCATTCGTATATTTGTTCAAAATGCGGCAAAATACTCAGAGGAGAAAAGTGTTATCAGCTTGGGGGTAAGGCAAAGTGAAAATGCAGTGAGCTATGTTGTTCAGGATGAGGGTATCGGTATGAATGGGGACGATGTTGTCCACATTTTTGAAAGATTTTTCCGCTCGGATGAGGCGAGAAACGGAGAGTCAGGCGGTTCAGGACTTGGACTTTCAATTGCAAAGTGGATTGTGGATGCTCATGACGGAACAATTGATGTTCTTTCCCGCATGGATATCGGCACTCGTTTTACGGTAGCTTTTCCTAGACAAAATAAGTGAAAACTGATAGGATGTAAGGGAATGAAACATGTAATATAAGAATCAGAATAGTAGCGAGGAATGTGAGAATCCATGGACAGTATTACAAAAACTTATAAGGCTTATGCCAAGGTCAATCTTGCCCTTGACGTTTTAAGAAAAAGACCTGACGGATACCATGATGTTAAGATGGTTATGCAAAATATTGATATATATGATGAGCTTGAATTTACGGTGACGGACATAAAAAAAGCTGTTGCACATGCAAAACCTTGCTATAATATAATGATTGAAACAAATAAGCTGGAGCTTCCGACGGATGAAAGCAACCTTATACATAAGGCAATAAGACTTATGTTTGATGAGTATAATATATGTGGTGACGTTTTGGTTAAGCTTACAAAGAATATTCCCATTGAGGCGGGAATGGCAGGAGGAAGCACGGATTGTGCCGCAGCCCTTAAAGCTGTGAATGATATATTTGAAATACATGCTTCCTTGGAGGAACTTATGAGGCTTGGCAAAAGGCTGGGGGCTGACGTTCCGTTTTGTCTTCTTGGAAAAACTGCACTTGCGGAGGGTATTGGTGAGATATTGACAGAAGTTCAGGAACTTCCTAGCTGTACGGTACTTGTTGTAAAGCCTCCCGTAGGCATAAGTACCGGAATGATTTACGGAAACATGAACTGTGATGAGTTAAAGAGCCGTCCTGATATTGACGGAATGCTTGAGGGCTTAAGAAAGCATGACCTTGGCATTGTGGTATCGAAAATGGAAAATGTAATGGAAACCGTAACAGCAAGGCTTTGCCCTGATATAGAGGACATAAAAAATGCCATGAAGGAAAAAGGCGCATTAAATGCAATTATGAGTGGAAGCGGACCAACGGTATTCGGAATATTTGATGATTCCGAAAAGGCGTGGGAGGCGGCAGACTATATAGGGGAACTTGACCTTGCAACGGATATATTTGTTACAAAGCCTGTGTAAAACATGAATTAAAGGAGTAAGCCATGAAATTAGACATAAACATAGATGAATACCTGCCTCTGAGAGAGGTAGTTTTTCGTGCTTTAAGAAATGCAATCGTACAGGGGGAATTTCAGCCCGGTGAGCGCCTCATGGAAGTAACAATTGCCAACAAGCTTGGAGTGAGCCGTACTCCCGTAAGGGAAGCCATAAGAATGCTCGAGCTTGAGGGACTTGTTGTCATGATACCGAGAAAGGGTGCAGAGGTTGCAAATATTACTGTAAAGGACTTAAAGGATGCCCTTGAGGTCAGAATGGCGATAGAGGCGTTGTCCGTTCGTCTTACATGTGAGCGTATAGACGAAAAGGGCAAGGAGGAGCTTAAGCAGGTGTGCATTGCCTTCAGGGAAGCCATAAATTCCAAGCTTGTTCCTGCAATCGTGGAGGCAGACGAGGCATTTCATAACACAATATATAAGCTTTCCCAAAATCCCCGCCTTATAAATATAGCCCAGAACCTGCGTGAGCAGGTGTACCGCTACAGGGTGGAATATGTAAAGGATTTCTCTTACCACGACAATCTTGTAACCGAGCATGACCAAATTACCAACGCCATACTTTTAGGTGACGCAAATACAGCTGAACGGATTATGAATGAGCATATTTACAATCAGGAGCAGATTGTAATAAAAAATGTTACAAATAAAAATAATTAAATTATAAAATTCTCTGTAATAATTCTGTAAGAACTCATTGTTATACTGCTTTTATGAAGTAAATCAGGCTGATACTTAATTAATAAGGAGTGATAAAAATGAGTATATTATCTGCAACAAATCTTTGTAAAACATATGGTTCGGGAGAAAGCGAGGTAAAGGCACTTGATATGGTTTCCCTTGACGTAAATGAGGGGGAATTTGTGTCTATAATCGGAAGCTCAGGCAGTGGCAAGTCAACACTGCTTAACATGTTGGGTGGCTTGGATAGACCAACCTCAGGTGAGGTTGTCATTTCGGGCAATTGTCTGTCTGACATGAATGATGAGGAGCTTACCATTTTCAGAAGAAGAAACATGGGCTTCGTTTTTCAAAATTATAATCTTGTTCCCATATTAAATGTATATGAAAATATCGTGCTTCCCGTAGAGCTTGACGGAAGTCCTATTGACAGGGAGTTTGTTTCTCATGTGGTAAAAACCTTGGGGCTTGAAAAAAAGCTTAATGCAATGCCAAATCAGCTTTCAGGCGGACAGCAGCAGAGGGTTGCAATAGCGAGGGCACTTTCTACCAAGCCTGCAATCATACTTGCAGATGAGCCTACAGGAAATTTGGACAGTAAAACGGGAATGGACGTTATATCGCTGCTGAAGGTGACAAGTCGCGACTTTAATCAGACCATGATAATGATTACCCACAATGAGGAAATTGCCATTATGGCAGACCGCATGGTAAGGATTGAGGATGGAAAGGTAGCTTGTGAGGGTGGTGATGTAAATGCTTAGGAATAATAATAAAACCGCAGTTAAAAGAATAAGCAGGCGTTCACTGAAAAATAACAGGGTACGGAATGTATTTTCAATGCTTGCCATAATGCTTACAACCATAATGTTTACAACAATATTTACGCTTTGCTTCAGCGTATATGAAAATATAAAAATAATGTACATTCGTCAGCAGGGAACTGTCGCAACCATTTATTATACGCATCCCACAAATGAGCAGCTTGAAGCCATAAGAGAGCTAAAGAACTTAAATGCTGTAGGTGTACAAATATATGCGGGCTCGGTATATATTCCTAAAATAGAGGGGGAATATATAGAGTTCAATTACTATGATGAAACCGAATTTAAGGAGCATTTCATGCCTGCCATAAGTGATGTAGAGGGGTATTATCCTGTTAAGGAAAATGAGCTTATGCTTTCTTATTCCTCCCTTGACGCACTTGGCATTGATAAGCCTGTCCGTGGGATGAAGCTTGACTTTGATTTTATGGACGGCAGCAGTAAGGAATTTGTGCTGTCAGGCTGGTATAAGGATTACATGAATTTGTCGGGCAGCAAGAGTGGTCTTGTCTCAAAAAAATATGTTGAGGAAAACAGCATTGATATGAATAGTGAGGGGAAAATTTGTATATCCCCAAAAAAAGGGCAGACAGACAGCCTGCTTGAGGAGCTTTCTGTAATTGATGAAATACTGAATGTGGATATGCGGAATTTTTCATTTTTCACCAATTTGGAACAAAACAACGACGTAACATTTTTGGGTCTTGCAATTATTCTGGGGCTGATTATAGTATCCAGTGGTTATCTTCTTATTTACAATATTATGTATATGTCGGTGTCCAAGGATACACGCTTTTACGGTATGCTTAAGACAATCGGCACGACCCCGAAACAGATAAAAAGCATCGTTCGGGCACAGGTTGTAAGGCTTGCCATAATAGGACTTCCCTTGGGAATAATATTTGGAAGTGCTATATCATTTGTGATTATGCCTATAGCCATGCATATGTTTGATTCCGGAAGCTTTTCGGCATTACCTGATAAAATACATTTTAATCCGTTAATATATGTGGCAACATTTCTGTTTGTAATGCTTACAATACTTATAAGTTGCAGAAAGCCGGCAAAGCTTGCAGGAAGCGTGTCGCCTGTTGAAGCAGTAAAATATACGGGTATATATTCAGGAAAAAGTAAAAAGAAGAATACCACATCAGGCGGAAAGCTCTACCGCATGGCAATAAGAAATGTTTTTCGTGAAAAGAAAGCGGCAGCACTTGTGTTTGCGTCACTGTTCATGGGTACAATTGCATTTCTTGCAATGAATACATTTTTGAGGGGGCTAGACCTTGAAAACTTTGCGATAATGTATCTGCCTTATGATTATACAATTCACTGTGTTGTAAGCGATGATGAGGATGGTTATGACAAAATGAGGAATCAGAGTCTGGCACTTGCAGAGGAGCTTAAGGAAATAGATGGAATAAGTAGCGTAAGCATAAATAAAAGGATGCATGTACGGCTTGGTTTTAACCGCGATACCTATATGCCGTTTCTTCAAAATGAGGCGGAGCATACAGGGGCGTCTTTTGATGAAATTGCAGATTTTTATGAGGAAAACAAAAATCCTGAGGTTTTCTATGGAACCTTTGCCGTTACGGCAGACGATTGGATAATAGAAAAGTACGCTGAGTTTACGGGAACGGAAATTGATATTGACGCATTTGTAAATGGTGAAATATGCTTAGTTGGCTGTCTGGGCTCAGAGGAACAAGCAAGGCAGATGGAAGGAAAAACCATTACAATGATAAGCGAGGACGAAAAAAATTCCATTGATATTCAGGTGGCCTCCTGTGTTACCACCAGAGCATCCTCCTTTCTTCAGTTTGCGGAAGATGTATTCATAGCAGGAGCACCTCGGTATATAATTATAAGTGATAAGGCAATGGAAAGACTTGGAACTGATTATACAATATATACAATTACCATGGACTGCAAAGCGGATAAGGAGGTATCTGCGACAAATGAAATAAAGAGGCTTACGGACAATTGGGATAATGTTGCAAATGTTGAGATAAAGACTGAATTGATGGGGGACCTGTCCACATCCATTAAAACAATGAAAATATTAATAAATGGCATATCATTACTTCTTATACTTATCGGCATCATTAATTTTATAAATGTGATGACATCAGGAGTATATGCAAGACGCAAGGAATTTGCCCTATTGGAAAGCGTGGGAATGACCAAGGGTCAGGTAAAGAAAATGCTCATGCTTGAGGGCGGCTACTATGGTATAATATCCATAGGCCTTATAGCCACCTTAGGAAATGGAATTATATATATCGTTTCAACGCTTACCGAAAAAACAATAGATTATGCAGTGGCGGTGTATCCGCTTGCAGAGCTTATTATTATGTGTGTGTTTATTGTTGCTGTATGTATATTAGTGCCGTTTGTTTTATACAAGAGTATTTCAAGGGAAACCCTGACGGACAGACTGAGGGAGGAGTAATGGAAAGAATACTTATAGTTGAGGATGATAAGTTTATAAATGACGGAGTAAAATCATATCTGCGTGGCAAAGGCTACGAGTGCGCTTCGGCATATGACCTTGACAGTGCAAGGCTTATGCTTGCAGGCAGCTTTCATCTTGTTATACTTGACATAAAGCTGCCTGACGGAAGCGGGCTTGACCTTTGCAGTGAAATAAGAAAAACAAGCCGTGTTCCTATTATTTTCCTCACTGCAAATGATACGGATGAGGATATGATAGAGGGCTTTAAGCAGGGCTGTGACGACTATATTTCAAAACCTTTTTCACTAGATGTGCTTTTGCAAAGAATAATTGCCGTACTAAGGCGGAGTAGCAACGAGGAAAAATCGGAGGTGTATACCTATAAAGCTTTGTCCGTTGATTTTGAGAAGCTTAAGGTTTATGTTGGAAATGAGCCGGTAAAGCTTTCGGCAACTGAGTTTAAGCTTTTAGAGCTGCTTATAAAAAATAAGGGACAGGTGCTTACAAGGGATGTTATTTTAAGCAGAATTTGGGACATAGATGAAAATTTTGTGGATGACGGCACACTCTCGGTTCATGTGAGAAGGCTGAGACAGAAGCTTGAGCGTGATGCGAAAAATCCGGAATATATAATTACGGTGTTTGGGATTGGGTATACTTTTGGAAAATAAAAATGACATTGCATGGACAAAAAAATATGGTAATGTGTTTGTGAAAAAGGTGACATGGCTTTTTATCGCATCCTTTGTGTTGCCATTTTTGGCGGCTGTTTCTGTTTATTTTATGACAAAAGCTTTGGATGCTGCAATGGTAACGCTTGTGTCGGGGCTTGTTGTGTCGGGTATAAGTGTTTTTATATACAGGCTTTGTGACGATTATATATCCCAAATTGTAGCGGATTTGTCTGACCTTTTGGATGTACTTATTAACCTTCAGGAGAAAAATGTCTTTTCTGAAAATGAAGACACGCTTTTGTCAAAGCTTCAGAATAAGGTTATAAAGCTTGTAAGGATTTTAAGAAGGCAAAATGAGATGTCCGTAAGGGAAAAGGAAAATATAAAGTCGCTTGTGTCCGACATTTCCCATCAGCTTAAAACACCTCTTGCAAACCTTAAAATATATACCGGACTTTTGGAGGAGGATGCTCTCGACAGTGAGAGAAGAAAAGAGTGCATGGACGCACTTAATAAGACGATAGACAAGCTTGTATTTTTATCCGAGAGTATTATAAAAATATCAAGGCTTGAAGGGGGAATTATAAACCTCAATATGTCATATATGAGCCTTAATGAAACGGTGCTGATGGCAGTAAAGGATATATACGAAAAGGCATTGGAGAAGAATGTGGAAATAATATATGATGACGAGGCGGAGGTAAGTATTTTACATGATAGGAATTGGACGAGAGAGGCTGTATTTAATCTTCTTGACAACGGAGTAAAGTATGCCCAAAAGGGCAGCAGCATAAAGCTTACGATAAGAGAGTACGGAATGTTTGCCGCAGTGCTTGTTGAGGATGCAAACGGTGCCATAAGTGAGGTGGAGCAGGCAAAAATATTTGCAAGATTTTACCGCGGTAAAAATGGCATAAATGAAGAGGGAATTGGTTTGGGACTTTATCTTGCAAGAGAAATAGCCATAAAGCAGGGCGGCTATATGAACCTGAAAACAACTGAAAGGGGAAATATATTTCAGTTTTATATCGGTAAGACCATGGAGAAAAAGCAGGGATAATCTGATAAAAAACAACATGGATATACAGAGGACACACCCCATTGCTACAATGTAGAAAATGAAAGGGGGCGTTTTTATGAAGTTTACATTATTACCTGATATGGAGGCAAAAAAAGAAAATAGACAAAGAAGAAAAAGACTTAAAAGGGAAAGGAAGCTTGCAAGAAATGACAGGCGCAGACGTAAAGTGCTTTCAAAACGTGACAGCTTTTGGAAAATATTTATAAAAAGATGGGTTGTATTAATTATTGTGAGCGCAATTATTTGTGCCGCCGGAACGTATATGGTAGAAAGAGAGAACTACCAGCAGGTAAAAAGGGTGTATGAGAGCTGGAAGAATGGTATATACCACAATGCAGTGCTTGCCACATATGAGTTGGATTCGTGCGAAGACATATATACTGACGAGGAAAAACAGGCAATGTTCAGGGCCAGAGTAAGGGCAAGTATGTATGAGACGAATTACAATAATATGTATGATTTTTCTGCAACCATGTATGAAGTGGACTATGATAAAGGGGTTGTAAATAAGGTATGTGACTCGCAGGAGGGCATTGTTCTTGCCGTTCACAGATATGATGATGTATCTTCAAGCAAAACTATGTTTTACGAATGTCCGATTGAGGCATTTGGAGATATTGATATCGGGAGGTACGACTTTGACTCTAATTTGGGAATATATGACTGTTATATAAAAGGAACTGAGTTCAGACCGGGTGTTGTAGGAGGACTATATACAAGTGAAGACGGCAGTATAATAAAACACATAAAGTATGACCTTACACCTGAAAATACGGAGGGATGGTTTCATATTGATAGTGAAAAGGAGCGGGAAAAGAGGTTTGCTGCGGCAGAAGGGAAAGAAGGAGGATATCCGTATTATGATATAATTCTTTATATTGGCGGTACGAAAAAAGACAGTCCTGCATATGTGGCAACAAATACCATTGAATATGAGTACTTTGGCGATGGAAAGATGGCTATAAGCTATGGTATTGATGCCAGTATAGGAAGAAGTGACCTTGAAAACTATATGACAGAGAATGAATTATATAGTTGGGGAATGTATCATTTAATACAGCCTATAAAATGGGAAAGCATGGGCAAAAAATATTTCATACATGCATATGGCTACTACAATTTTTATGATTATCATATGGATGATTGTATCAGAGTGTATTGCATTGTTGCAATGCTTGTGACTGTGCTCGCACTTCTTATGGCAAGAAGCAGGTGGATTAGGGTAAAGACCCAATATGAAATAGAAGATTATAGGAAGAGCTTAACGGATGCCATGGCTCATGATTTAAAAAGTCCTCTTATGGCACTTTCAGGTTTTGCAGAAAATCTGAAAGATAATGTACACACAGAAAAGCGGGGGTACTATGCAGATGTTATTTCAGAAAACGTAAATTATATGAACAGTATAATTGAGCGCATTCTTGAGCTTTCAAAGACGGAAGCAAATGACATGAAACTTAAAAGGGAAAGTATAGAATTACAGACATTATTTGATGAGGTAATTTCCAAATATGAGGGACAGATAGATAAAAAGAAGCTTACGGTAGACACAGAAGGAGATATCACCATAAATGCAGACAGACAGCTTATGCTGCAGGCGATAGATAATCTTATATTCAACGCAATTAAATTCAGCAACGACGAGACTGTAATAAATATCGTATGCGACAAAACTTTCATGACAATAAGCAACGCCTACACCGCCAATGAGGATGAACCTGACGAGCTTGATTTGTTAAAGCCGTTTGTAAAGGGGTCTGAAAGCCGCAGTAACAAGTCGGGAAGCGGCGTAGGGCTTACGATAGCAAAGAATATATTTGAGCTTCATGGATATAAGCTGAGCTTAAAGAGAGCGGAAGGGAAGTTTATCGTTAGAGTTGACTTTTAGAATAGGGCTGTCGCAGTAAAATTTGGGGTGTATGGTTCGCCTGCGACCGTCACATGCTGCTGTATACACATAAAACACGCTTTCGCTCGTTTCCGACGTAGCGGTACTAAAAGCTTGGGGTTGCATATATACATGGCACATAAAAACCGTTTGAAGACGTCGGTACTTAAATTGCCGGTCTAAGATTCCTTTATATGGAGGTGTCTTAAACCGGCAATTTTTAGTACCGCTACGTCGGAAACGAGCGAAAGCGTGTTTTTGTGTGCCATGTATATATGCAAAACCCCAAGCTCAAGTGCCGACGTCTTCAAACGGTTTTTATGTGTATACAGCGGCATGTGACAGCCGCAGGCGAGTCATACATCCTGAATCTTGTTGCGACAGCCCTATTATTAATACTTGATATCGATACTTCCCATATCGCAGTCTATTTCAATAACTGTATTACCGCTATTATTATATTTTCTGCCCTCGTCAGTTCCGTTGATTGTTACGCTGCCCATATCACATTCAAGGTCAAAGCCGTAGCTTTGGCTGCCGTCGTCATTTCCTGCAAGCGATAATGTGGCACTGCCCATGTCAAGGTCTGCAATCAGCCTGTTTTCTATGTGTGTGCCGGACATATCGAGTCCCCCCATATCAAGTGATATATCAGCGGAGGAAATATCGGTGTTTAAAATGTCGATGCTGCCCATATCAAGGTCCGCTTCAATTTTGTCTATCGCACAGTCTGTTATGTCCAGACTGCCCATGTCAAGGTCGATTTCCATATTGTCTATGGTCACACCCGAAACCTCAATACTGCCCATATCAAGCTGTGCCCTCAGACGGTTCATATCAGCATCCGCCGGATAATAAATCTTTATATAGTCATTGTGCGGGTCTTTAATTCCAAAGCTTAGTCGTATAGGTGTCCATGCACTGTCATCAAATGTAAGCCTTCCGTTTTGTATTTTATAAAGAGTACTCTTGCTGCTTGTTATGCTGTATTCAATATAGTAATCATCAGAAGGGATAAGGTATACCGTGGCATATTTTGCATCTATGTCTATATTGTCAATTTTTTCAACCTTAGTCTTTTCCAGAGTCATTACCTGACCTGCGTCACCTATAACAAGGCGGTTAATTTCATTATCCCAATAAAGGGTGTGTCCTGTAAATCCAAGCAAAGCAAAAAATCCCGCAAAAACAACTACAAATAAAAGTGTTATGGCAAAAATAATTCTTCGTAAGGGATGTTTTTTTCTGCCCTTTTGTGGAACAGGAGAAGCTTTTGTGTCTAATTCCGTGTCTATAATATTTGCTGCAAGCTCTTTCGGAGTTCCAAGCTTTTCAATTAAATCCTCACCGTTTGCCACAAGCTTTGTCGTATGCTCGTTATAAAATTCAAGAATTTTTGTTTTGCGGTCCATAGGAAGGATTGCAAGGTAGCTGCCAAGCTCAGTTAAATATTTATCTCTGTTCATAAAATAGTTACCCTTCTAATATTTTTAATATCACCATAAACGTAGTGGCATCATAGAGGATGCCGAAGGCACTTTTATAGGAAAGGTCTTCACATGTTTATTCAATAAATAGTGTAACTGTAAAGTATAAGGTTGTCAAATTAATTTCCAAAAATGCGGGGGAGAAATAAATATTTTAAGGTATTATATTTGTTATTGTTTTATCGTATAAAAAAATGTAAGATTATTGCTGATATAAACTTTATTTCGTATAGCATGATATCTGATTCTGATGATGGAATGCAGAAGAAGTGGAAGTCGGATGAAGGAAGGCAAGAGTGTTTATGAAAACTATAATTCTTAAAAAAATTTCAAAAACAATTATATATGTATCAATAGTGCTGTCCATTATGCTGACGGGATGCACCTTATCAGGTGATGATAAGAAAACTGCGACGGAAGCGGTTGTGGTGGATACGGAAGCTTTATCCCATATACCTGATTACAGTGGAAGTGCAAGTATTGTATTGAACAATAACATTCCCGAGTTTGATGTGGGATTATATACGACTGATTCTTTTGAAGAATATGGAGAGCTTGATGACCTGGGAAGATGCACAAGCTGTATGGCATGTATCGGAACAGACCTTATGCCTGAGGGAGAGCGTGAGGACATAAGTCATATAAAGCCCACCGGATGGAAAAATGCAAAGTATGATTTTGTGGAGTACGAATATTTGTATAATAGAAGTCATCTGATTGCATATCAGCTTACGGGAGAAAATGCTAATGAGCGAAATCTTATAACCGGAACGAGATATTTTAATGCCGTAGCCATGCTGCCTTATGAGGAGGAGGTAGGAAATTACGTGCGAATGACAAATAACCATGTCCTTTATAGGGTTACACCACTTTTTGAGGGTGACAATCTTGTGGCAAAGGGGGTTTGCATGGAGGCATATTCGGTGGAGGATGAGGGTGCAGGAATATGCTTTCATGTATTTGTTTATAATGTACAGCCCGGAGTTATTATAGATTATGCAACTGGGGAAAATATGCCTGATGAAAATGCGGATATTGATGCGCTTTATGCGGCAACTGAGGCCGATATAGAGGAGGTTACATATGTATTTAACACATATTCCGGAAAATTTCATTTGCCTGAATGCACAAGTGTGGAGGAAATGAAGGAATATAATAAGGTATATTTTAAAGGCGCAAGAGAGGAAGCGGTGGCAAAGGGGTATAAACCATGTGGAAAATGCAGGCCTTAATAATATGCTTGCAACACCAGCGGCTTTATAATAAAATGAACTGATAAGGCAAAAATAGATGCGCTGATGTTCAAAAGGAGGAAAAAATATGGAAATGAAACAACTTGCAGGTGAGCTTAGTGCAACCTCATACCCGGGCAGGGGAATTGTCATAGGCAGAACGCCTGACGGAAAAAAGGCTGCGATCGCATACTTTATCATGGGAAGAAGCGCCAACAGCAGAAACCGTATATTTGTTGAGGACGGCGACGGCATAAGAACGGAAGCCTTTGACCCATCCAAGCTTGAGGACCCAAGTCTTATAATATATGCACCGGTAAGGGTTTTAGGAAATAAGACAATCGTTACAAACGGTGATCAGACTGATACGATATATGAGCTTATGGACAAGCAGTTTACATTTGAGCAGGCACTCCGAACAAGAGAGTATGAGCCTGATGCGCCAAATTACACTCCTAGAATTTCAGGAATACTTCATTTTGACAATGGAAATTATAATTATGCAATGTCCATACTAAAGAGCAACAACGGAAACCCTGACGCCTGCAACAGATACACCTTTGCATATTCAAATCCTATTGCGGGAGAGGGACATTTCATACATACTTATATGGGTGACGGCAATCCACTTCCAAGCTTCGAGGGTGAGCCTACACTTGTTGACATTCCGAATGACATAAACGAATTTGCTGATATAGTATGGAATAATCTTGACGAGGAAAACAAGGTGTCACTTTTCGTGAGGTATATCAATATTGAGGATGGAACATACGAGAGTAAAATTATAAATAAAAATAAGTAGAATAATAAATCCCTGAATAAATAACTATTAAACATGGAAAGGAAACACATCATGAACGAAATCGAATTAAAATACGGCTGTAACCCAAATCAAAAACCATCAAGGGTATACATGAAGGAGGGCGGAAATCTCCCAATAGAAATTTTAAACGGCAAGCCAGGCTACATAAATCTTTTGGATGCGTTTAACGGCTGGCAGCTTGTGAAGGAGCTGAAAAAAGCAACAGGACTTCCTGCAGCAACCTCCTTTAAGCACGTATCACCGGCAGGAGCAGCAGTTGGACTTCCTCTTAATGACGTGGAGAGAAAGATATATTGGGTTGACGACATGGGCGAGCTTACCCCGCTTGCAAATGCATATGCAAGGGCGAGAGGTGCGGACAGAATGTCATCATTTGGAGATTTTATATCACTTTCAGATTGTTGCGACGTGGCAACTGCAAAGCTTATAAAAAGAGAAGTTTCAGACGGGGTAATTGCACCGGGATATGAGCCTGAGGCACTTGAGATTCTTTCGGCAAAGAAAAAAGGAAATTACTGCGTAATAAAAATAGATGAAAATTACGTTCCAGCCGCTATTGAGACAAAGGATGTGTTTGGAGTAACCTTTGAGCAGGGAAGAAATGAGCTTGTTATAAATGATGAGCTTTTTGCAAACATAGTTACCCAAAATAAAAACATGACGGAGCAGGCAAAGATAGACCTTGCTATAGCAATGATTACATTAAAATACACACAGTCCAATTCCGTGTGCTATGCAAAGGGTGGACAGGCAATCGGCATCGGTGCAGGTCAGCAGTCAAGAATACACTGTACAAGACTTGCAGGACAGAAGGCGGACAATTGGTTCTTACGTCAGTCACCGAAGGTGCTTGCCCTTCCGTTTAAGGATAATATCGGACGTGCAGACAGGGACAATACAATAGATGTTTACATGAGCGACGATTATATGGATGTTCTTGCAGACGGCATTTGGGAGAAATTTTTTACTGAGAAGCCTGAGGTTTTTACAAGGGAGGAAAAGCGTGCATGGCTTGACAAGATGCAAGATGTGGCCCTTGGCTCGGACGCATTTTTCCCATTTGGAGATAACATAGAAAGAGCAGCAAAAAGCGGCGTAAAATATATAGCACAGCCGGGCGGTTCCATCCGTGATGATAACGTAATTGAAACCTGCGATAGGTACAGTATGGTAATGTGCTTTACGGGAATAAGGTTGTTCCATCACTAGTAAACCAATGGACTAAAAATTCACATAATATGGATTTAAAGCCACATGTCTAAATGACGTGTGGCTTTTTATTTTGGGAAAAGTCATCAGCTATTTGTGACATTGCCGAGATATATTACATCCTCATGAAAATCAAAGTACTGCTGCATAACCAAATGACGGACACCACATTCATCCGTATAAATCCACTTGGTTTCACCACAGTCACCCTGAGCGTCCCAACTCGTAACAAGCCATTCATCATTCCGAAAAATTATATCGTATATAGATTCCGAAATGCCTTTAAATTCATCAATAGGAGTATCTGTTACAGTATTTTCATAATAGCTGTAAAGTTCATGCAAAAGCATTACTTTTTTTACGCTTACTGAAATCCATGCACTGTATTCGTCTGAAACAAGTATTTTTTCAAATCTGCATTTCACAACAGCACATTTCCTGATTTCTTCTCTTGGAGAATCGTCCCAACCATTAAAAAACAATAGTGCGGGCTCAAATAATGCAAAAAATTCGTTTCTTATTTTTTCATCAAACGGCTTGTGAACACGTACTATCCGTATTTCGTTAACAATTGGAGTAAGGTCACTTCTTATCCAATGTTGTTCCAATAAATTGGGAACATCATCTGTAAAATCCGACCATTCAATACAATTGTAATATGCCCAGTCCGTAAAAGAATTTGCGGTTTTTTTATTCATCTCAACATATTTCTTACATGCATTACATTTGAAACGTAGATTTTCCATAATATTTACTCTCCTTTAGTTCCGCAAAAGGGAATTAAGTCATTTTAAATTAAACGATAAGCCTGTTATCAATTCTTTTAAAGAATTTGCTATTGGATCTTCTTCAGGTTCCTTCACATTATCAAGATGCTCGCAAAAAATCCTGCCTGTGCTTAATTCGTATAAAATATTTCCTCCTGAGTAGTTTGTCCAGCCTATGGGTAAATACTGCGTAATATCTCCTCCATGTCCCAAATAAGGATTACGCCACTTAATTCCTAAATCAATGATACCATATTTTTGCCGCAGTATGTCATCGTCTGTTTCTGTTTTATGTTGATGGCATGAAAATAAAACAATGCTTTCGCCAATTTTATCATATTTATAAAAGCCATAAATATAAGGATGCCAGAAAAGATTTATCAAATCCCCTATGTCGGATGGCAGCTTATACCCGAATGTATCCTCGAAAATTTTAAAATCAGTTTTTGAGGTTCTTCTTACAAAATATTCGCCGCGTTCCATTTGTTTCCTTATATTAGGATTAAATTTCCGAAGGTCTTCATAGATACAATAATTCGGATTGTTTTTTGCTTTAGCCGCATATGAAAGTATCGCTTCTTCCATGTTAATCACTCCAATCTAAATCTCGGTTTATCTTAATGGTATTATACTTTAAAAATCACAACCTGACGGATGCATCTTGTATATATCTCCATCAAAGCCATATCGCTTAGAAAACACCTCTTTGCTTGTCCCAACTATAACCCAATACGGAACTAATGCACCTGAAAATTTCTTCTTTCTTTTAACAATCACTTTTTTCATATTTGATGCTCCACTTACAATGATTTTCTAATATGAGTTGGCAAATAAATCGAAAATAAACATCTTGCAATGTTTCAATTTGTGTAAGTTAAGTATACCATATTTCTCCTAAAAAATAAATTTGCGGAAAATCGGAAATTTATCATAAAAACTTAACGTAAGTGGATGGTTAAGGTTATTATAATATCTGCCGATAAAGCATATGAGGAAGTCTGCCCTTGTATTGGTAATATTAAGCTTTCCCAAATGGCAGGCTTCTTTGGGTGAAAGGATTTGCCCGTAACTGAAGATGGTGTATACATACACCCAAATTATGGTTAGAAAGGATGCGATACCATGATTATTAATTCAAGCACTGTAGCGATGTCCTCAAGCAGGAGCTACAGTAGTATCAGGGAGGAGGAGCAGGTCTCTGTCCAGGAGAGAGGCGATGCTGCTTCTGTCACGCTCAAAATTTCCCAAGAATCCAAAAATATGATGGAACAAATCAAGGCTTACAAGGAAGACCAGAAAAAAACAGAGGAGGAGAATCAAAAACGTCAAATTGATAATTTAAGAGACAGTGCCCGCAGGCATGTTGGCGGTGCAGAAAAAACAAATGGTCAGTTTGATGTGAGGGAGGACCCTAGGCTTCAAATGCTCAGAAATCTTTTGAAGTCCTTTCAGAGAGCCTTTGGACGTGGAAAATACATCAAAAATAATAGTTTTGAATATCTTGAGAAATCATTTAGAGCGTCATCAAGAACGTCAGAGTTTATAGGAAGTCTATCGTTAAAGGGTGGAGAAGTTGTTGACGTAGGAAGCGGAACAGGCGGAAGCCGTTCAGTAAGTAATGTGTCTACGATGACCCGTACAACAGTTACTTCGGGCTTTTTTGCAGAGACGGAGCATACAGCCTATGAGGCGAAAGGCGTTGCAAAAACTGCTGACGGAAGGGAAATAAGCTTTGGTGTAACAGTGGAGATGTCACGAGGCTTTTGTGAGCGATACGAAACGCTTACACAGGAGACGCTTACTCTTTGCGACCCTCTTGTAATCAATCTTGACAGTAACACTGCAACTGTATCAGACATGAAATTTCTGTTTGACCTGGACGCAGACGGAGAGGAAGAAGAAATGTCTTTTGCAGGAAAGGGAAGCGGATTTATCGCTTTGGACAGGAATGGCGACGGAAAGATAAATGATGGTTCCGAGCTGTTTGGCACAAAGAGCGGAGACGGTTTCGCCGACCTTGCTGCTTATGATGAGGACGGCAATGGCTGGATTGATGAAGCGGACAGTATTTATAAGGATCTCAGGGTATGGACCAAGGATGAAAACGGAAACGATATCCTGATGGATCTGAAATCGGCAGATGTAGGAGCACTATATCTGGGAAATGCCTCCACGGAGTTTTCACTTAATGATATGGAGACAAACAAGACAAACGGAGTTATCAGAAGCACGGGCGTTTACCTTAAGGAAAGCGGCGGTGTTGGCACGATGCAGCATGTTGATTTGGCTATTTAGCTAAAAACACAAACATCGTTTATAACGGTTTGTTGACACTTTAAGGCTTGCGACATATAATTGACGCAGGCCTTTTTGTTTTTATGGGGCTGTCGTACTAAGAATATTATATCATATCGTCAATCGTAGATTGACGATGCGCTATTTGCAATGTTCTAAATATTTCGTAAAATAATATGGAGAGAGAAAATGAAGATATCTGAGATTCAGGATGAAATTATACGAATGAAAAAGGAACAGGACGTGTGTATTCTTGCTCATGCATATCAAAGCCACGACATATGGGAGGTGGCGGATTACATAGGTGATTCCTATGGTCTTGCAAAGGAAGCCATGAATGCACCACAGAAAACTGTTATTATGTGTGGCGTAAGATTTATGGCGGAAACGGTAAAGCTTTTGTCCCCTGATAAAAGGGTGCTGCTTCCGAAACCTAATGCGGGATGCCCTATGGCTGAGCAGTTTACGGTAGAGGACGTTGAAGAACTTAAAAGGGAAAATCCGGGCTACAGCGTTGTGGCATACATAAATACAACAGCAGCACTTAAAACTGTATGCGATGTCTGTGTAACATCTGCATCGGCAGTTAATATAGTAAAAAATATGAATACTGATAAAATAATATTTATACCCGACATTAATTTGGGAAGCTGGGTAAAAATGCAGTTTCCAAATAAGGATATAAAGCTTTTCAACGGCGGCTGCCCTGCACATGGGATGATTACAGGCAAAGAAGCCTTGACCGTAAAAAAAGAGCATCCGGATGCATTGCTTCTTGTGCATCCTGAATGCAACAGTGAAGTAACATCTCTTGCTGATTATGTGGGAAGTACAACAGGAATAATGGACTATGTGGATAAAAGTGATGCAGAGGAATTTATTATAGGAACTGAAAACAGCATTGTTTCGCATCTTCAGCTTGCACATCCTGAAAAGCGTTTTTATGAACTGTCTAAAAAGCTTATATGCGAGGATATGAAGCTCACCACAATAGGTGATGTATATGGATGCCTTAAGGGGATGTCAGGTGAGGAAATTGATTTGGCTGAGGAAACGATGAAAAAGGCAAGGCACTGTATAGATGAAATGCTAAAACTTGGTTAATTTTACTTGAAAATATTGAAAAAAATATGAACAGAGAGTAAGATATATTTCATTAGAAATGGTTGATGTTCCAAATAAGGGAGATATAAAAATGAAAAGTCCATTTTCAAGGAAAAACAGAGGTCTTAAAATAATTATTGTAGGTTGCGGCAAGGTTGGAATCACACTTGTAGAAAAGCTTAGTCAGGAAAAACATGATATTACGATAATTGACCGGGATTCGGAGGTTGTTTCAAAGGTTGCGGGAACATATGACGTAATGGGAGTGACAGGCAATGGGTCAAGTTACAATGTGCAGCTTGAGGCAGGGGTTGATAATGCGGATTTAATTATTGCAGTGACTGCGTCGGATGAGCTTAATCTTCTGTGCTGTACCATTGCGAAAAAATTAAATGACTGTACTGCTATTGCCCGTGTCAGAAAGCCTGATTATGCGGATGAGCTCAGCTATTTGAGGGAGAAGCTTGGAATTTCACTTATTATTAATCCGGAGCTTGAAACGGCAAAGGAAATGGCGAGGCTTTTAAGGCTTCCGATGGCAATTGACATTAATCCCTTTGCAAAGGGACAGGCGGAGCTTGTTAAATTCCGTATTCCTGATACAAGTGCACTTAATGATAGAAAGATAGCAAATATAAATAAAGATTTTAACAGTGACATACTTATATGTGGTGTTGAAAGAGACGGAGATTTGGTAATTCCTGATGGTTCTTATACACTGAAGGAACGTGACATTGTTACATTTCTTGCCACGCCAAGGCACACGCATATATTTTTCAAACAGATTGGTGTTGATACACATCAGGTAAGATCATGCATGATTATAGGCGGAGGAAAAACCTCCTACTATCTTGCAAAGCAGCTTACGGAAATGAATACAGACGTAAAGATTATCGAGATTAACCAAAAAAGATGTGAGGAGCTTTCTGTACTGCTTCCTAAGGCTCTCGTTATTTATGGAGATGGTGGAGACGAAAAGCTTTTAAAGGAGGAGGGCATAGACAAGACGGGTGCTTTTATCCCTCTTACAGGGCTTGATGAGGAGAATATACTTCTCACACTTTTTGCACAGAAAATTTCTGATACAAAGGTTATAACAAAAATAAACAGGACAACATTTAATGACGTCATTGATAATTTGGATATGGGAAGCGTTATGTATCCAAGATACATGACGTCTGAAACGATACTCGGTTATGTCCGTGCCATGCAAAATTCTATAGGAAGTAATGTGGAAACCCTCTATAATTTATTTGATAACAGGGCGGAAGCACTTGAATTTAATGTTGAGGCGAATTCACCGGTGGTTGGCATACCTATTATGGAGCTTCCTCTTAAAAATGAGCTTCTTTTGGCTGCTCTAAGCCGTAACGGAAAGGTAATAATTCCCCGTGGTAATGACGTTATAGAGGGAGGAGACCGGGTTATTGTCGTTACAAAGCATACAGGCTTTAATGACGTTTCCGATATATTGAGGTAGGAGAAATGAATTACGGTGTTGTTGTTTACATTATAGGATGGTTAATGAATTTTGAGGCGGCATTTATGACTATGCCATGTCTTGTTGCATTGCTTAAGGGTGAAAAGGAGGGTCTTGCATTTTTGTGGGTCC
Source organism: Lachnospiraceae bacterium (assembly GCA_014799405.1). GTDB lineage: Bacteria > Bacillota > Clostridia > Lachnospirales > Lachnospiraceae > Coprococcus_C. Next base: position 22,640 of record JAAVIA010000017.1, on the reverse strand, counting down.
TTCTTGGCTGTGCATTGGTTGGCTCATTAATTGTACATAAGAAGCCGAAGGATATGACCTTCTATGTGAAGGAGGGCTTTGTGACAGTGGCGTTTAGCTGGATTGTCATGTCAGTTATAGGCTGTCTGCCATTTATGTTAAACGGTGACATTCCCCATTTTATAGATGCACTTTTTGAGACAATATCAGGCTTTACCACAACAGGCTCCAGTATATTAAATAATATAGAGGGACTTTCCATGTGCAGCCTGTTTTGGAGGAGCTTTACTCATTGGATAGGGGGAATGGGAGTTCTTGTATTTATGCTTGCAATACTGCCTATGGCGGGAGGCTCAAATATGAATCTTATGAAGGCGGAAAGCCCGGGACCATCTGTTGGAAAGCTCGTACCTAAGGTAAGACAGACCGCAATATATTTGTATGGCATATACATAGTGCTTACGATACTTGAAATAATTTTTCTGCTTTTTGGGAAAATGGGAATATTTGAATCGGTGACAACAGCCATGTCAACAGCAGGTACAGGAGGCTTTGCAATAAGAAATGACAGTCTTATAAGTGCCAGCCCATATATACAGTGGGTTGTTACGATATTTATGATACTTTTCGGAGTTAATTTCGGAGTATATTTCCTGCTGATAACAAAAAGATTTGGGTATGCTATCAGACATGAGGAGGCAAGAACCTACCTGCTTATTATACTTACATCAGTTGTTATTATTTTTATAAATGTGAGACATTTATGGGAATCAGCGGCAGACGCCATAAGACATGTGACGTTTCAGGTTGCTTCCATTATTACCACCACTGGTTTTTGTACTGCTGATTTTGATTTGTGGCCTCAGACATCACAGATTTTGCTTATTCTGTTAATGTTTATCGGTGCATGTGCAGGAAGTACAGGCGGCGGTATAAAGGTTTCACGTATTATGATTCTTGTAAAGACGGTGGCAAAGGAAATAACCTCCTATGTCCATCCGAGAAGTGTCAAGAAGGTAAAGATGGAGGGAAAGGTTGTAGAGCATGAAGTATTAAGGGCGACAAATGTTTATTTTATCACCTTTATTATTTTGTTTGCTCTGTCGGTTTTCCTTTTATCCTTTGATGATAAAAGCCTTGTGGCTAATTTTACGGCGGTTGCTGCATCAATAAATAATGTGGGACCCGGACTTGAGAGTGTAGGGCCTGTTCATAATTTTGCAGAATTTACGGATTTTTCAAAGGTAGTTTTGATGTTTGATATGCTGGCTGGAAGACTTGAGCTGTTTCCACTGCTTTTACTGCTTTCACCGTCAGTATGGAAAAGAACGAAAAAAGTATAGAAAAATGGAGGGCGGCGTATGAGCGGTCCGGGAGATGTAATAAAAAAAGGTTGGGATTATCTCAAAAATAACGGCGTGAATGGTGTAATGTCCCAGGTCAGATATAAATTATCGGGACCGGGGCCTGCATATAACGGCTGGTTTAAGGAGGTACATGAGGGTGACGAGGAAACATTTGCCCTCCAAAGGAAGGCTCATTTTAGATACGAGCCGGTTATAAGCATAATTGTGCCTATTTATTTGACGCCTGAATTTTATCTCAGGTCAATGATTGAGTCTGTTCAGGCACAGACCTATAAAAATTGGCAGCTTTGCTTAGTGGATGGAAGTCAAAGTGAAGGTATAAATGATAATGGGAAAAGTAAGGTTTCCGCCTATGATAAGGTTTATGGCTTGGAAACTGAAAAAATTGTCAGACAGTATATGCTTGGGGACAATAGAATTTCCTATAAACTGCTCAAGGAAAATAAAGGTATTTCGGAAAATGCAAATACTGCCATTGCCATGTCAACAGGCGATTACATTGCCATTCTTGCCCATGATGATATTCTTACTGAGGACGCCCTTTACTATGTAGTGCAGGCATTAAATGAATATAAATATGCGCTTATTTATTCAGATGAGGATAAAATGTCTGAGGATGGGTCTAAATATTCTCAGCCGGCATTCAAGCCGGATTTCAGCATAGATTTACTTAGAAGCTACAACTATATATCCCATTTTCTTGTTGTGGAAAAAAATCTTGCAATGGAATGTGGCGGCTTCCACAGGGAATATGATGAGGCATGGAACTATGATTTTATACTCAGATGTTGTGAAAAAACACAGGAAATAAAGCATATCCCAAGGGTATTATATCATAAGAGAATAACGGGGAAGAGTGCAGACAATGCGGCCAAGTATGAGCTTGAAAAGGAGGCAGGAAAAAGTGCTCTTGCTTCCCACATAGGAAGATGTAAGCTTTATGCCACGGTAATCCTTCCAAATGTCAAGGAGCCATATAGGGTTGTATATGAAACACCGGGAAATCCGTTTCTATCAATTATAATTCCGGGAAATAAAAATATTCAGTTAATGGAAAAATGTATCAGGCCGCTGTTTGAGTATGCGCGTTACAGTAACTTTGAAATTATAATTGTTGATTATGATGGCGAAGACGAAAAAATGCTGAAATTCTATCAGCGTATGGAGAGGCAGCGGAAAAACATACATGTTATACTTGATAAAAAATCAAATACACCGGGAAAACTGAAAAATTTCGGGGCAAGTCATGCCAAGGGCGATTATCTCCTTTTCCTTGACAGCAATACCGAGCTTATTGAGCCTGCCTCAATAGGAGATATGCTTGGAATATGTATGCGTCAGGAGGTTGGAATTGTAAGCGGAATTACTTACAATGAAAACAATATGATTAACAGTGCAGGAATCGTTGTAGGACTTAACGGCTCCTACGATTATATTTATCGTGGAATGAGGAAGGGGGAGCCCGGGTATCTGATGAATAATCTTGCAAACAGAAATTGCAGTGCCGTAAGCTCAAGATGTATGCTTGTAAAAGCAGGGCTGTTTAAATTATTAAAGGGTTTTTCCTCTGATTATATGTCAAGACTTGCAGATGTTGATTTCTGTCTTCGCGTAAGGGAAATGAATTATATAATAGTATGTGCTGCAAGGGCGGCGTGGCAGGTACATCCTGACGAAAACGACCTTGCTTCGGAGCTTGCACATATGTCAAAGGAGCGTATGCAGGGACACCTCCGAGGAGAGGAAAATATATTCCGCAACCTCTGGAGCTACATAATAGAAAACGGTGACCCATATTACAATATAAACTTTACAAGGGAAGGCAGTCCGTTCACCTTACAAAAACAGTCAAGCAAGTAATGGTTACTCAGTAAGATCTGTCTTTGTAAGCGTGCGAAGCTGCTTGTCCGATATGTTTTTGATGTTTACAACACGTGAAGCCTGACGGGCAATGGCCCTTTCAATATAATTTCTGACCTCTCTTGCATTTGCAAAATTTTCGTCATTTGCATTTGCCCGCTCGGTAAGATACTGTTTTACATAATTTTTTCCCGCCTCATTTGGAATGTAGTCCTGCTTTTCGCACATGGACATAAATATTTCAAATAGCTGGTCGCCTGTGTAATCGTCAAATAAAATATATTTGTTGAAACGGGATTTAAGTCCCGGATTGGATTCCACAAATTCCTCCATAAGCTTGGTATAGCCCGCAACAATGACGATAAGGTCATCACGGTTATCCTCCATAAGCTTTAAGAGAGTGTCTACTGCCTCCTGTCCGAAATCTTTGCCGTCCTTTCCCGCAGTAAGTGTATATGCCTCGTCTATAAAAAGTACACCTCCAAGTGCGCTTTCAACGACTTCCTTTGTCTTTGTGGCAGTCTGCCCGATATACCCTTCCACAAGACCGGAACGGTCAACCTCCACAAGCTGTCCTGTTCTCGATACCCCGAGGCATTTGTATATTTTGGCAAGAAGTCTTGCCACTGTTGTTTTACCTGTACCCGGGTTGCCGGAAAATACCATATGAAGTGATAAGGAAGGCTGCTTCATGTCCCTTTCCTCACGGAGCTTTTTAACCTTGAGAAGATTAATAAGACTTTTAATGTCCTTCTTAACTCCATCAAGTCCTGTAAGCTCATTTAATTCATTCATCAGGTCATCAAGCTTAAGCTCACCCTCAGGAATTTCCTCTTTGTTCAGTTTACCCTTCATGGCCTCAAGCTCAGCATTAACGGAAGGCTTGGAGTCTGATGAGCTATTATTGACGGATGATGAATTTCCGCTGACAGGCTTTACGGGAGGTCTTTGCCCCGGCTCATAAAGTTTATGTTTCCTCAAAAATTTTTCTATTACAAGGCAGTAATCTGTAAGCTTGGTAAGCTCATCTTCATTTGTTCTTGCATCACATGCAATAAATTCTTGACCGAGACGCTCGTAAATATTAAGCAGGAATCTGGATTTTGACCAGCCCTTTGTGGTATAGGCGGATTTTCCCGACAAATCTGCATTTGCAAAATATGTGAATGAACGTGGAACCTTGGTTGAAAACTCTTTTGCGGTTGTCCGTTCGTATTTGAATGACATAAGCTTATTGACGCTGAAATACATGTTTAGGTACTGCTGTATAAATGAAATTTCGGCTGACAGAGGCTTTCCGTTATTGTTTGTCAAATATGCGAGAAACTGAAGCAGGTCAAATTTAATCATTTCACGCATGTTTATACTGCCGTCAGGACCAAAACCCTGTTGTGTTATTATTTCACCATACATATATAAGTCATTAATGTCCTTCTTAAGTTCGTAATTCATTAAGAAATCCTCCTATCATAGATACCAAGGTATCTGTCCCTATGCTTAGTGCGACATCCCTATTATACCACCTGTGAATAATGGTCGTAAAGTGTGAATTGTGTTGAATAAATATGTGATTTGGGTTATACTTGTAAAAGTCCCTTGTGACTGAAAGGAGATTAGGCTGTAAATGAGATTCAGACCTTGCATAGATATTCATAACGGCTCTGTTAAACAGATTGTGGGAGGAAGCCTAAAGGATGATAAGGATAGTGCCGAGGAAAATTATGTTTCGGAATCAGGGGCTGACTTTTATGCTGAAATGTATAAAAAAAACGGTATAAGCGGCGGTCACATTATTATCCTGAATCATAAGGACAGCAGGTATTATGAGGCTGATGTAGAACAGGCAAAAAAAGCGCTTAAGACTTATCCCAAGGGTTTTCAGATTGGAGGCGGCATAAACAGTGAAAATGCCGAAGGCTTCCTTGATATGGGAGCTTCCCATGTCATAGTAACCTCCCATGTTTTTAAAGATGGAAGAATACACTTTGAAAACCTTGAAGGACTTGTAAAGGCAGTTGGCAGGGAAAGGCTTGTGCTTGATTTAAGCTGTAGAAAAAGAGACGGGAAATATTACATAGTAACGGACCGGTGGCAGAACTTTACAGATGTGGTCATAGATAACCATACCCTTGACATGCTTTCAGAGTTTTGCGATGAATACCTTATACATGCGGTTGATGTTGAGGGGAAAGCGTCGGGAATAGAAAAAGAACTTGCGGCATGCTTAGGACAGTGGGGCAGAAAGCCAATTACATATGCAGGCGGAGTAAGCTCCTTTGATGATTTGGACAGCTTAAAGCACCTTGGATGCGGAAGGCTTGACGTAACAATAGGAAGCGCACTTGATATATTTGGCGGCAACATGCCGTATAGAAATGTTGTAGATTATTTTAAAAAAGAAAACTAAAAGAAATATAAAACAAAAATTGAGAGAGGAGTTTAAACATGAGACGATTTAAGAAAACATTTGCAGTTATTACCGCACTTGCCGTAACATTTGCATTTGCGGGATGTGAAAAGAAGACGGGAAATGATACGCAAACGGAAGGTAATGCCACATCGGGAGATGCAGATTTGACAAGTACGGAAGCACCTTTGGAGGATGATGGCAACTGGCCTACCACAGAGGCAGAGGTTACAGACAGCGACAGGTTTGTCATTAAGGAGGGTGCTGACATTATTGGCATAAACTTTGATGATAATGAGCTCCACGGATTTTTGACGTACACAAACGGAGGTAAATATACACTTTCCGCNGTTGATGGTGAGATGGTGGCNGCAATAGGCTATCAGGGNGGTGTGGAGCATGGCTGCCAGCTTTATTTTGANGGNTTTACNATGGCAAAGGGCTGTGAGTATACCTTATCCTTTGATGTTTATTCNACTGTTGACAGAACCATTGAATGGCGTGTACAGATAAACGGCGGAGACTACCACGCNTATTCAAGTGANAAGNTAACTCTTACATCTGAGAAGCAGACTGTTACAAAAACCTTTGTTATGGAGGAAAATTCAGACCCGGCACCGAGATTTGCAATAAATATGGGTGGCTTTGAGGGTGACGGAGATTTAGGAGAGCATGAGATACATTTNGACAATATGTCACTCATAGTAAGCGACAGNTCAAATGCTGAGGTTATAACCGGTGTACCGACTCCTAACAGAGTAAAGGTAAATCAGATTGGATATAAGCCTGATGATGTAAAAACTGTTCTTACNACCTCCTCCAATGATGAGAAGTTTAAAATCGTTGANGCTGAAACAGAAGAAACGGTTTACATTGGAAANTACGGTGAATTAGGATATGACGGAGCTGTAGGNGACAANACAAGGCTTGGAGATTTTTCGGATTTCAAAANTCCGGGAAGATACAAAATACTTTCAAGTCCTTCGGGATATTCCTATGAATTTTCNATAGGCGATAATTTGTATGATGANGTATATAAGGANGTTGTNCTTATGCTNTATAATCAAAGGTGTGGAAGCNCGCTTGACGCAGGNATATCAGGAGATTTCGCNCATGATGCNTGTCATATGGGTGAGGCAGTTATATATGGCAGTGAAGGAAGCGGNACAGTNGATGTGTCAGGNGGATGGCATGATGCGGGCGATTATGGAAGATATGTTGTTCCNGGTGCAAAGACGGTTCAGGATNTGTTCCTTGCATATGAGGACTACAATCAGACTGCTGACGACATAGGAATTCCTGAAAGCGGAAANGGAGTTCCTGATTTGTTGGACGAAGCAAAATANGAGCTTGANTGGATGCTTAAGATGCAGGATGAAGCAACCGGAGGNGTGTATCATAANGTNACTGCCCTTGTGTTCCCTGAAACNGTGCTTGCCGTTGATGAGACGGATCAGATGGTGCTTGCACCTATATCTTATACGGCCACGGCAGATTTTGCCGCCGTTATGGCAAAGGCTTCCGTTTTATACAAGGATATAGATGCCGGATTTGCAGGTAAATGTCTTGAAGCNGCTAAGAAGGCATATGGATATCTTGAGGCAAATTCAAATATGACNGGATATAGAAATCCTTCCGACATTGTAACGGGAGAGTATGGGGACAGTCTGCTTGCTGATGAGTTTTTATGGGCTGCATCGGAGCTTTATATNGCNACAGGNGATAAGCAGTATGAAACTGCCGTAAAGGAGGCTATAAATGAATATTATGCNAGAGGCTTAGGNTGGGCTGATATAGGAACATATGCCGTTTATGACCTTGCAAAGGCTGAAAATATAGACAGCCAGATAAAGCANACTGCAAAGGATGAGGTTATATATCAGGCAGATGAGCTCATAAAAAAATGTGAGAAAAGCAGNCTGTTTATGGCTNTCGGAGACACTTATCCTTGGGGCAGNAANATGAGNGTTGCCAATAATGGTATGACATTGCTTATGGCAGCAAATATTACAGGTGATGGAANATATCAGGAGTATGCGCAAAGACATAGGGATTACATTTTCGGTGTAAATGGAACGGCATANTGCTATGTGACNGGGTACGGNACATTGTCACCGGACAGCACACATCACAGACCNTCACAGGTGCTTGGAAAAACAATGCCGGGTATGCTTGTAGGNGGACCTGANAGTAATCTTGAGGATCCTTATGCNAACGCAGTGCTTTTCGGTCTGCCNGCAGCATGTGCATATGTGGATAATTCACAGAGCTTCTCATGTAACGAGATAACAATATACTGGAATTCTCCGCTNATATATCTCTTGACCGGAGTAAAATAANACTTGGAGAAAAAAATGCTTGAATTTATAAAAAAATGTCTTTTAAGCGATAAGCTCAGGTATCTTATCGCAGGGGGATGTACGACATTTGTCAATTTAATAAGCTTCTTTCTGCTTAGNATATTTACAGATATAGAAAGAAATNTATGCAATGTTATAGCCATATGTATGGCTATAACATTTGCCTATTTTGCCAACAGATTTTTTGTGTTTCGCAGTAAGACAAAAGGGATATGGGGNNTACTGCGTGAGGTAATAAGCTTTGTATCCTTAAGNATGGTGTCCATGGCTGTGGAGATTTTAGGGTTTGCAATTTTATGCGACAGCTTCAGGCTGAATGAGCCTNTATCTAAAATTTTTGTACAGGGCATCGTTCTCATCTTNAATTATATATTCAGCAAATTTTTTGTATTTAAAAAGACAAAGAGAACATTAAAGGAATATTTTGTCGANAATTTCTGNTATATCATATCGGGCGGTATTGTTTTATGTGTCATGCTTGTAGTTGTTATATCACAAANGATAGCACCCTTTGGAAGCAGGTCCCTGTCCATCGTTGACAGNCTGCATCAGTANCTGCCTTTCTTTTCGGAATACAGGGACAAGCTGTTACATGAAGGGAGTCTGTTTTATACATGGAATGTTGCCATGGGNTCAAACTTTATGTCCCTCAGTNCCTATTATCTTGCAAGTCCCTTTAATCTGATTTTTCTGCTTGTTGGAAAAGAAGGGATAGCCGCAGGCTTTACGATTGTAGCGGTTGTAAAAATAGTTTTATGTGCCGTTACCATGACGCATTTCCTNAGCTATAAGGATGGAAAAAAATCAAGGGGNATACACATAATTGCGATTTCTGTCGCTTATGCCCTCTCCAATTATATCGTAGGGTATTATTGGAATGTGATGTGGCTTGATTGTATTCTTATATTTCCTCTTATTATGCTGGGCTTTNTACGGCTTATGGAACAGGGCGACCCNAAAATGTATGCGCTGTCATTATTTTATGCACTGTATTGTAATTATTATATAGGCTTTATAATCTGCGTCTTTATGGTTATATGGTTCTTTGCATATAACCATAAGAAATTTAAAAAGTTTTTTGTGGATGGTCTTAAGTTTGCTTTATATTCNCTTATTGCAGGAGGCATGGCNGCNTTTATGCTNATACCGGCATACAAGGGGATTATGCTGACCGCGTCGGCAGGAACAAAGTTTCCGAAATGGGAGCTTTACGGTAGCTGGTTTACGCTTTTAAAGCAGCANCTTTTTATGACCATGCCGATTACGAATCAGACCTTTGACGGAGGCGTAAATTTATACTGCGGAATATTGGCTGTAGTTGCATTTTTTATGTATGTACTGTCACTCAAAATAAAGCTGTCCGATAAAATAAGGAATGTGGCAGTGCTTGCACTGCTTATGGTAAGCTTTAACTCTGTGCCGTTAAATTTCATATGGCATGGATTTCATGACCAGTACGGTATTCCAAACAGATTTTCATTTCTATATATATTTGTAATTTTGGTTATGACATATGATGTGTTTAAACGCACAAAGGCTATAAAAGTTTTTCAGGTTATACTGTCGGGTATGCTTGCGGGAGGCTTTGTGATTTTATGTAATTATAAGGTCGGCGTTTCAACAAAAATATTTGTGGCGTCTCTTATAGCAATTGTTATATATTCCGTGGTGTGCCTGCTTCGGGCGGCTAACGTGTATAAGGGAAGGATGTTTCATGTTATCTTAACAGGTGTTTTGATGGTGGAAATCTGCGTTAATTCAATCATGGGATTTTACGACAATGGTTGCTCTAATTATGAAAAATATTACAGCACTACATCTGACGTGGAGGCGGCAAACAGAAGGATAGATGAGCGTGAGGCGGAACTGGACTCCGGCTTCTACAGACGTGAGCTTATGGATTCCACCGTACTTGATGAGGTATCATGGCATAATATGAAGTCAATAGGCGTATTTTGTTCCACGGTGCTTGGAGAGATGACTACTCTCATGGGAAGATTAGGCTTTTACACAGGGGCAAATGAGTTCCTGTATATGGGAGCCACACCGTTTACCAATTCCATATTTAATGTAAAATACCTTCTCCACAGGGAGGAGGACTTAAATAATTTTGATTTTGGCTATGTAGATACCGTAAACGGCGTGGGAATTTATGAAAATCCTTATCCGCTTTCCATTGGATTTGCAGTGGGAGACAGTGTAAAAAATTGGAGCAGGGATAATTCGCTTCCTATCAATAATCAGAATTCTCTTGCAAATGCAATGACAGGTTATGGGGGATTTTTTGACAGCATGGTTCCTGATTTTGTTGTAAGCAGTGACACATGCGATGTAAGTGTAAGTACAAATGTAATAACCTATACTCCTGAAAAATCAGGAAAAAATGGGTTTATGGTTTCATTTTTTATTGAAAAGGACGGAGACTATTATATAAACTGCAGGGGAAATTATGTGACAAAAATCCGTTTCTATATAAACGGAGAGGAGTATGCATACGACAGATACCAGATACAGCTGTTCCATTTGGGAGAGCTTTCGGTGGGAGACTACATTTCCGTGGAGTACTGCTTTGATAATGTTAAGGCAGAAAAAAATACGGCTTCCATTTATTTGGCAGATTTTAACAGGGAAGCTTATGAAAGGGTCTATCATGATTTGTCTGAAAATATGCTTTCTGTGTCCTCCTTTGAAGACGGCTATATAAAGGGAAGCATAAATATGCTGGAGGGAAAAACCCTGTTTACCTCCATACCGTATGATGAGGGCTGGAGCGTGTATGTAGACGGGGAAAAGACAGAGTATTATGCTTTTGGCGGTGCTTTAATAGGTGTTGACATGTTGCCGGGTGAGCATGAAATAGAGATGATATATACACCGCAGGGACTTTACACCGGCATATATATTTCTCTTTGGTCATGGATTTTACTTGTCGCCATTGTTATTGCAATGCAGAAAAAGGAAAAAGATAAAAAACAAGAAAAAACAGATGAAATTAACGTTAATGACATTGACCGAAGCTTAAATCTATAGTAAAATATTTAGTATGTATCTGGTTTATTAGGACAAAAATTTATGGAATAGGGGTGTATCAATCGATGGAAAAATTAAAGAAAATGGGCTGGCAGAACCTTCTCATTATCTCTGCGGTTATAGAGGTAGTGCTGGGAATTGTTTTTGGGGTGGTATTTGATGCTATGCCTGCGGGGATTATTACAGGTGTGCTTGCCGCCGGTATAACGGCATTTGTTATATTTGCGCTGTGCGGTGACGAGGTACAAGGCCATTCAAAAAGCGACAAATATAAGAAGCTGTTTATGAACCTGCCTATCGGTTTTGCACAGGCTAGGATTATTACGGACTCTGTTGGCAATACAAGCGGCTATTGCATACAGGATGCAAATGAAAAATTCGGAAGTTACTTTAACCTCGACCAATCAGATTACGAAGGAAAAATACTTGGAGATAGCAAGATAGATGTATTACAGGATATAAATGCATGGTTTATGGCATACAACACCTCAGGCACTAAGCAGGGTGATTTCATGGATGTTGAGATTACCATGGAGAAGCTTGGCAAGGTGTTTAACACCCTTATGTACAAATCAGAAAATGATTATATAAACATGGTTGTCATTGATGTCACTCAGCAGAAGGAGGTTGAGAATAAGCTTTCTTCCGCTATTGAGGATGCAAATGCAGCCTACAAGACACAGGCAGAGTTCCTTGCAAATATGAGCCACGAAATCAGAACCCCTATAAATGGTATTTTGGGTATGCTTCAGCTTACACTTATGGCAGAGGATTTGCAGGCAGATTACAGGGATAATCTTCTTACTGCAAAGAACTGTGCAGATACACTCCTAAGACTTATAAACGACATACTTGACATAAGCAAGCTTGAAGCAGGTAAATATAATCTTAAGGAAGAAATATTTGACATAAGAAGTGCCATAGAGGAAACTGTGGCTGCACAGGTTCCGATTGCTACAAACAAGGGTCTTGCACTTGACTGTGCATTTGGTAATAACATTCCGAAGCTTGTTAAGGGTGACGGACAGAGAATACAGCAGATTCTTAACTGTCTCCTTTCAAATGCCCTTAAGTTTACACCGGAGGGCAGCGTAAGAGTTAAGATTGCCGCTATTGATACAGCCACGGATTCCATAAACATAAGAATAGCGGTTGCAGACTCCGGTATTGGTATCTCCGAAAAGAACATGGATAAGCTTTTCATAAGGTTTTCACAGGTAGATGCCTCCGATACAAGAAAGTTTGGCGGTTCGGGTCTTGGCCTTGTTATTTCCAAGCAGATATGTGAGCTTATGGGCGGTACGATTACCGTACAGAGTAAGGAGGGAATCGGCTCAACCTTTATCGCTGAGATTCCTCTTAAGGTTGTAAAGGCTGCCGAGATTGAGGCAGAAAAGGAAGCAGAAAAGAAAGACGATGCAGCGCTTTTCTCAATCAATGCACACAGTAAGGCAAGAATACTTGTTGCAGAGGATGAGCCGGTTAATCAGCAGGTTATCGGAAAGCTTCTCGGTATGGCAGGCTTCTCATACGATATAGCAGAAAATGGTGAGAAGGCCATAGAGCTGTTCAAGCAGAAGGAATATGACGCAGCACTCTTTGATGTACAGATGCCGGTTATGGATGGTATAACCGCAACTCAGGAGATAAGGGAGATAGAGCGCAAGGAGCACAAAAAGAGACTTCCTATCATAGCTGTAACGGCGAGAGCCATGTTTGGCGATAAAGAGCGTATACTTGAGAATAAGCTTGATGATTACATAGCAAAGCCATATAACTTAAATACGGTTGTTGAGACATTGAATAAGTATATCGAAAAGAAGGATTAGAAAATATACATAAGAGTGGGGCTGTCGCAGTAGAAACGGGTTTTTCTGCGGCGGCCCCACTCTTATGTATTCTTACTCTAAATTGTGACAGAGTGCTATTACAAGAACATCATCTACAGACGGATGCTTTACAAAATAATCAGTTGTTTCAACCCTGCGGTATATGCCATCATCTCCAATCTGACGTGTAACTATACTTACAGATTTTTCACCTCTCTCATAAGCGGACAACAGATTGGAAATGCTGAAGGTATTTCGGAATAAATCCTGATCCTCCGGATGCATGGAGGAGGCTCCGTGAGCAATCAGCTCTTCAAATACACCTGTGGAAGGGCATGAACGGGCTGTGAAATTTTCATATGCCATCATATAAAAGCTGTTTCTTGTAAGATTGGAAAAAATAACAAGGGGGTATCTGGTAAATACAGCTTCCAATAATAACTGGGTTGCGCTGGATGGCGCCTGCACCAGTAAAATATCCTCCATTTCTCCAACATTTTCATTATTTTTACAAAGCTCAGAAAAATCTGCTTCCGACATTGGTTTTGCAAACAGGAAGCCCTGAATTACTTTACAGGAGCAGGTCCTTAAAAAGCCAAGCTGTTCTCTTGTTTCTACTCCTTCTGCCACCGTTGTGAGCTTCAGCCTGTGAGCAAAATTAAAAATACTCTCCAGAACAATACGTTCTTTTTCATCTTCACAATTTCTGCTGAGAAGTGATTTGTCAATCTTTAAAACATCCACGGAAATATCCTTGACAAAGCTTAAGGAGGATAATCCGCTTCCAAAGTCATCTATGGCTACCCGAAATCCCGCGGTCCGTATTTTTTCAATCCATTCCGCAATTTTTTCTGATTGATCCACAAAGGCGGACTCGGTAATTTCCACTTCAATCATTTTGCGTGGTACATCATATTCACTGACTGTTTTACACAACTGATCTGCAAAATCATCTTCATAGAGGTGCCTTCTTGAAAAGTTTACTGCAACGGTAACGCTATGTAAATTTTCTTGTTGCTGTTTTTTTAAGAAAGAACATACCTCCCTCAGCATATACCAATCAAGCTCCAAAATTGTATTATCCTCTTCCAGTGGGGGAATAAAGCTTCCGGGCATAATAATGGAGCCGTCAGGCTTTACCCATCGCACCAATGCTTCTGCGCCTACCAGTTTGTTGGTTATGGCATCATACTGTGGCTGGTAATACACCTTTAATTCATGCTGCTGCATTGCAGCCTTAACATTTGTAAGCAATTCTTCTTTTGACATTTTCATCCTCCACACCTTTCTCTTTTTCTCTATTATTGTATGTAATAAAAAATAAAGCTGTCCTTTCAAATCAGAAAGGGAGATACTTATATAAAATTGTAGCAAAGAGAACGGGGAATAACAAGTAAAAATTACACTAAAAATTGCCGGTTTAAGATATTCCTGTATAAAAAGATATATCTCAGACCGGCAACTTAAGTATCAACGTATTCAAACGATTNTTAAAGGTTATACATACGTCTTAAATCAAATTTTAATTACAGTGCATCAACAAGCTTCTTGATAGCTGCAAGAGCCTCATCAGGGAGCTTATCATAGCCTTCCTTCTTAGTGGCAAAGCCTTCAACAGCATCTACACGGTTCTGCATAGCTGCCTTGAGTGCGTTTCTGTACTCAGGGTCATCAAGATTTGGCTTGAAGTCAGCAGTCTTGCCATCCCAGTCATACATANTTNCAATATCNTCAAATGGTCCCCATTTTTCAAATTTAGCCTTGCCCTCAACGATTGTCTCAAGTATTCCGAGAGTATCGGCAGGCTTACACTTAGTTCCCATGAANTCGCCTGTGTTTACGATATAGCAGTCTACGTTTTTCTCCTCAACAAGCTTCTTGAACTTAACGTANTCATTTACAAGAGGATAAGTTCTGAATGGGTTTGCGTAAGGAACAATACGAAGTGCATTCATATCAGTACCTGCAGCAACACGTTCAGCAGTTGAAGTCTTAGTAGCAAGTGTAGCGCCCATAACAGATGCAAGGGCTGCACCCTTAAGCTTAACAACAGGTGGGATTGTAGGGTCCTTCATAATCCAGAAGATTGCATTAACAGGAGCATCAATCTTGTCCACACGGTTTGGTGACCAAAGCTTGGATTTGATTGCACGTCCGTTACCNTTTCTGACATCCTCAGTAACAAGCTGAATCTTTCCGTCCTCATCCATAGTTGCGGAACAGTTCTGAACAGTAAGTAAGTATTGATTATCAGGACAGCCGGTAGGATAATCGGAAGTCTTGTCAAAGTAGGTTGGCTCAAGTGCAATGGAAGCACATGTATCTGAGTTGATAATGAAAGCATCATCATGGAGAACCTTGATTCCACCAAATGCATCATATTTTCCGTTATGCTTTGCATGGGTAAGAGTTGACTTACCTGAGCCTGAAAGTCCGTAAACGGAAGCAACGAATTTCTTGCCGCCGTCAAGTGAGTATTCCTTCTGTCCGCCGTGGCATGAAGCGTAGCCGTTTCTGTTTGCAAGTGCCCAAGCCATTGTAAGTGTACCCTTCTTGTGCTCACCAAAATACTTCATACCGAGAATTGCTGCACAGTTCTGGTTCGTATCAAAGTAGCAGAGTGTAAGAGGGTCGCTTAAGCAGCTGTAATCTACATCCGGGCTCTCTGTAGGTACCCACTGTGGGTCAGAGAAAATATAAATATCAGGCTCATTACCATCACCGATAGGCTTTGAATCCTTGTACATCTTAACATATTCGTCTGACATGTACTGGAAGTTAAGCATCCAGTTGTAGAGGAGATTTTCCTCTCCTTCCGGAATAAGAAGATGAGCCTTAGCCATAAATTCAGGATCAAGACCTACATAGCAGGTAGCATGATAGAGCTTCTTAAAGCGNGTCTTGTATATGGCATCCATAACAACCTTATCAAGCTTTGATGCGTCTACNCCAGGCTCGCCCTTGATACGGCGTGCTGCTGCATAACGTCCTGTAACTGCACCGTCATTGAAAAGTAAAACCTTGGCATCACTGTCAAGACCAAATTCCTCTCCGCGGTAAACAGGCATATCAGTTACGATAGTGCCAGGGGAATTCTTAGCAAGATTGTAAGCTTCCTTTAATGTGTTAACCTTTACTACGTTNTTTCCGTAGAAAGGTGCTTCGATGATTGCACGAGTGTTTGTAACGGCCTCGCCGGTTTTTGGGAAACCAACCTTGCCTGCACCAATCTCGTCAAGTTTGTAATTTGCTTTTGTTGACATTTCTTTTCCTCCTATAAATAATTTTTAATTATTAATTATATCAAAAAATAACCAATATAAGTATATAAGCAAGTTAAAAATAAGTCAATAGTGCTGTTTATTTTACTGCATCAATATACTTCTGTACCTTCTGCTCAACAAATTTAAACTGACATGGTCCTGCGTCAAGTACGACCTGATGGAAAACCTTTTCATTAAATTTGCCGCCAAGCTGCTCCTCAGCCATATCCCTTAATCTTTCAAATTCAAGCCAGCCTGTGCAGTACATCTGGTAGTTTGCAGGCTCTGCAATTACATAGTCAAAAATATCCTGAGCGACGCTTCCGTCAAAGCCCGCCTGTGTGAGATAATCAGCTGTTTCTTCAACAGACCAGCCCTCGTAGTTTACACCGATTTCAACACGTGCAGAAACAAGAATGTTCAGCTGACCATTTATTCTTTCCATGTCAGCAAAGCATTTTTTGCTGTAGCCGTCGTAGTAATCAAAGGATTTGTATTCTACATAGGTTGCCCAGCCCTCCTGATAACCGTTAAAATTAAGAAGTGTTCTTAAAGGATTCGGGTCGTTTGAAAGGAAATAAACAAACTGGTACATATGTCCGGGAACACCTTCGTGTGCAAGAGTACTCCAAAGTGAGCCGGCGCCTTTGCTTCCCATATTTGTGTGAATGACATTATCCTCGTATGCATCAAGTGGAGGTGTCATGTAAAATGCAGGGCTTACCATATCTACAAGTGATTCATGAACCGGTGATATAGTAAAGTCTATTGCAGGTATTTCAGGAAAACGGTCCTTAAATTCCTGCTCGAAAAAGATAATTGTATCTTTAGGGTCTATATCACTATAGAAATTCTCATACTCATCAAAGTAAGTTACATAGTCATCATAATATAACATTGCAAGTGACATAAGCTCATCCATGATATTATCTATTTCACTGTCCAATAGCTCGATAACCTCTTCCGGGGTAAGCTCTGTTCCAACCTTTGATTTTANCAGGTATTTATAGTAATCNTTTCCACCCTCAAGGTGACTCAGACCTAATTCATTNTTGCAGGTTGAGCGAAGCTCGTTAAATGTGTCTATAACCTTTTCATAGGTTGGTATTACATTATTGATAANTGCATCATGGTTAGCCTGCTTGTAGGTTTCTATTTCCTCAGGGGTAATACCCTCCACATCGCCTATTCTTGCATTAAAGGTTTCTATAAGGAGATTCTTTTCAGGGTCAGCAATAAATTCGTTGCACTGTCTTATTACCTCATCAGTAGAGTTTGGTGCCATGAAAAAGCCCTTATCCGATTTCTCCCGCTCAAAACTGAGCCAGCNGTCAAAATAATCAGGCATAAGCTCAAGCAGNTTAATGTAGTCCTCAACGTCTTCCTTGTCATAAAACTTATATTCTGACATGGTAATAGGAAGATTGACATGTAATCCGCTTGTGTAGGCAAAAGGCTCATAAAGGTATGGATTATCATATGAAAGCAGGTCGGTTTCAAGTAAATTCAAAAGTATATCGTATGTGAATTTCTGGTCCGTTGTCAAAAGCTCATAATTGTAACCTTTAAGCTCGGCAATTGCCTCCTCGGTTTCCTTTTTCTCCTCCTCAAAAACTGCTTCACCGGTATAACCGTCACCATAGGTAACCTCGTCCATCACAATATCCATTTTTTCAGGATATGCAAGAGAATAGTGGAGAGTCACTGTGTCGCTGACAACGGAGTCCCTGAAGCTCTCATCAAGGTACTCGTCAAATTTTTTCTGTTCCTCCACAGCCTCAGGTGAGGTTGGGTCATCCTTTACTTCCGTATACTCTGTTACGGACATTGCAGGGTCGGTAGCGGTCGAAAGAACCNAAGCGCCATCCTCAGTGGAAATGCCGGTCTCACTTGTGGTTTCGGTAGTTGTTTTGTCCTTTTTTTCACATCCGCAAATTGAAAAAGACATTATGGCAGCCATTAACATGGCTAATATGGATTTCTTTTTAATATGCAATATTTTTCCCTCCTGATTTTTTTTGAACGAAAGCTTAGCACAGCTTTCGCTCCCAAACTATAGTATATACATTATAAGCAAAAAAATCAAATGATATAAAATGACAAATTGTCATAATAGGTAGAAAATACGGAGAATTTATCTGACGATAGAGGAATGCGCCAGAGACATAAAGATGATAAAGTAGAGGATAAGGTAATATTGAAAGGAGGCTTAAGGCTTTATGGAGAGCTTTATGATAAAAGATGCTACAAAAAAGCTTGGGATTGAAGCACATGTTTTAAGATATTGGGAGGAGGAGCTGGGACTTGAAATAAAGAGAAACAGCATGGGACACAGGTACTATGATGAAAAGGACATAAGAATGTTTGGGGAAATAAAAAGACTTCGTGCAGAGGGTATTTCCTTAAAGGAAATACGGTCAAGCATAGAACGGATGAAGGTTAAACGGGTAAAGGAAGAAAACAATGCAGAGGAAATAAATGCGAAGGAAGTAACGGACACAGGAGAAATAAGAAATACAAGCGGTATAAATGTAACAAATGATATAGAAGAAAAGAAAAATGAAGATGGAATTATGGGTGGCAGTGAAATATGTGTTATTGACAAAGCCGAATTTGATGGGGAGCTTGGCAAAGATAAAAAGGAAAAGGATAACATAGTTGATTTTAAATCCGCACAGATGCAGACGCTTATGAATAAAATTGTGGCAAATGCATTCAGGGAAAATAAAAGCATGCTTACAAATGCAATAAAATCCGAGATAACGGAGGATGTAATGAAGCAGATGGACGTTATTATCAGGGAAAAGGAGGAGAGGGAGGAGGCAAGATTCAGAAAGCTTGATGAAAGCCTGCGTCAGATACAGAGAGCCAATGAGGAGGTTGCCGCCACAAGGGCAAAGAGAAGATTTGGAAGGAAAAGGTATTAAATTATTGAAAATGTAGGATAAATTGGGTATACTAGAGGGCGTAATTTTATTTTTACATAGAATATTTTATTAAAGCAAAATATTTCTTGAAACGGTGGTAATTATTTAATGAAGCTTGAAGTACTTTATGAGGATGACGTCATGATATCCTGCGTCAAGCCTGCGGGTGTTCCTGCACAGAGTGACAAATCAAATGATGAGGATATGGTGACTATTATAAAAAATTATTTATATGATAAAGGCAATACGGATGAGGAGCCTTATGTGGCGCCCATACACCGCCTTGACCGACCCGTAGGGGGTGTTATGATTTTTGCAAAAACCCCCGAGGCTGCCGCTTCCTTAAGCGCTCAGGTAACGGACGGCACTATGGTGAAGTTTTATCAGGCGATTGTAACAGGTGAACTTCCCGATGAGTCAGGGGAGATGAAGGACTATCTTGTGCGTGACCCTAAAACAAATACCTCCAGAGTTGCCAAAAAGGGTGATAAGGGTGCAAAGGCTGCCAGGCTTTATTATGAGGTGCTTGATGTAATGGAGACTGATGAGGGCATTTTGTCATACATACTTATAGAGCTGGAGACGGGCAGACATCACCAAATCAGAGTGCAGCTTGCATCAAGAGGCTTCGGAATATGGGGCGATACAAAGTACAACCCTAAATTTGCAGGGAAGAAAGGTAAGGGCAAGGACATAGGGCTTTACTCGTCAAGAATAGAGCTTGAGCATCCTGTTACGGGGGAGCATATGATTTTCAAAAGCGAGCCCTGCGGAGGGGCATTTGATATTATTGAACTGGATGAATTTTAAATTAGATGATAAACGAGGAGAATAAAATGGCTAAGGACAAAAAATTAGTGGAACAGATTACATCAATGTCTGAGGACTTTGCACAGTGGTATACGGACGTTGTTTTAAAGGCAGAGCTTATTGACTATACAAGCGTAAAGGGCTGTATGGTGCTTAAACCGGCAGGCTATGCAATATGGGAGCGTATTCAAAGACAGCTTGACGACAGGTTTAAGGAGACGGGAGTTGAAAATGTATATCTGCCGATGTTTATTCCTGAAAGCTTGCTTCAGAAAGAAAAGGATCATGTGGAGGGTTTTGCGCCTGAGGTTGCATGGGTAACACATGGGGGACTTAATCCTTTACAGGAAAGAATTTGTGTAAGACCTACATCAGAGACATTATTCTGCGACTTCTACAGCAAGGAGGTAGAGTCCTACAGGGATTTACCTAAGGTTTATAATCAGTGGTGCTCCGTTGTCAGATGGGAGAAGGAGACAAGACCGTTCCTTCGTTCAAGAGAGTTTTTGTGGCAGGAGGGACATACGGCACATGCGACAGCCGAGGAGGCAGAGGAAAGAACAATACAAATGCTGAATGTCTATGCTGATTTCTGTGAGCAGGTGCTTGCAATGCCTGTAATTAAAGGAAAAAAGACGGACAAGGAAAAATTTGCAGGTGCTGAAGCTACCTATACAATAGAGGCGCTTATGCATGACGGAAAAGCACTCCAATCAGGAACAAGCCATAATTTCGGAGACGGCTTTGCAAGGGCATTTAATATTCAGTATACAGATAATGACAATAAGCTTCAGTATGTGCATCAGACCTCATGGGGCATGTCCACAAGACTTATCGGAGGAATAATCATGGTGCATGGAGATGACAGCGGACTTGTGCTTCCTCCAAGAATTGCACCTGTGCAGGTTATGATAGTTCCTATCATGCAGAAGAAGGAGGGTGTTCTTGAAAAGGCGGAGGAGCTTAGGAATGCACTTTCTAAATCATGCAGGGTTAAGGTTGATGCCTCTGACAAAAATCCGGGATATAAATTTGCAGAGCAGGAAATGAGGGGAATACCTCTTCGTGTTGAAGTTGGACCAAAGGATATAGAGGCAGGACAGGCAGTCGTTGTAAGGCGTGATACCCGTGAGAAAATAACGGTAGCCTTTGAGGAACTCGAAGCAAAAATAACAGAGCTTCTTGAAACAATGCAAAACGAAATGTTTGAGCGTGCCAAAAAGCATAGGGATGAGAATACCCATACTGCAAAGGATTGGAATGAATTTACGGATATTCTTCAAAAGAAGCAGGGCTTCATAAAAGCAATGTGGTGTGGAGAGGAAAGCTGTGAAATTGCCATAAAGGAAGAGACGGGAGCAACAACCCGTTGTATGCCTTTTGTACAGGAGGAAATATCAAACGTGTGCGTACATTGCGGTAAACCTGCAAAGAAGATGGTATATTTCGGAAAGGCGTATTAAAAACTTCAATAAAATACAGTTAAGGGGCTGTCGCAATATGGATTTAAGGAAATTTACTTAAATTCTTATTGCGACAGCTTTTTTTACTTTATAGAAGGTTTCTCCGGGTTTCCTATAGACATAGTCTGGCAGGACTCTGCTAAGATACAAATTATAGTGTCTAATGTATTTTCTTTCAATAAGGGAAAAAATAGAAATTTTATTCCGATTTTGTACAAAAACGTGTCGTTCATGCAAAAAACGTGTCGTTCATGCAGAAATTGTTTCATATGAAATAAAAAATTTTATAATAAATTCATGATGCATTTTGCAAAATTATACGAGGTGATGACATGAGATGCTTAAACTGCGGAAATGAAATAGGTGAGAGAAAGGTATGTCCTGTATGTAAAACACCCATACGAAACGTGTTGTGTGGGCAAGGCGATGAACAGAAGTGGCATATTGATGAAACACAAATAATGTATATGGAGGATTTTGATGGCATAGAATTTGAAAATACGGAAATTCAGAAGACAGTAATGGAAAATAATACTGCCAAGAAAACTGCGGAGGAGAAAAATGCCGTAATTACAGATGAAAGTATTGATAAATTATTGTGTATTAAGCCTGAAAAGAAAAAATGGTCTGTTAAAAAAAGGTTATTGACAATAGGGTTGACCGTGGTTGCTCTGCTGATAATTACTTTTGTAATCATTATTATAAGGGACAGAAAATATTGGAGCAGGCTTGCAAAGCCGGAAATAATTTTCGTACATGGTGAAATGTCATATGACATAAAGGGAAATTTGATGGAAGAAGAAAATGTCTTCAATTTTATTCCCGATAAAGCATTGATGTATAAGACGTCGGATAATAACTGTGCAATATGGGCAGAAGAAGCGAACGAGGGCATACATATAAGCTTAAAAAACAAATACGGAAGCTTTTTTGTAAAAAATGTGACAAATAATTTAGAGAATATACATATCAGCTCTAAGGGCTGCTATGGCGCCTATTCGGAAACATGGACATATAAGAAATGGGTGGAGGACAGAAGCTTAGAAGCAGGAGGAAAATACGAGACAGTTAAGGTCACTGATATATATCGTATCAGTCCTTACGGTGAAAGTAAGCTTATGGTAAGTAATGAGACTTCTGTTGTGCTGAAAGGTGTAACTGATAAAGGAAGTATTATTTATATTGACAGTGAAAAGGAAGAAACGGTTTTTGTATCTGATACGGATGAGGAAATAATTGAGGGAAAAAGTAAAAAAACAGTTGTATACAATGATACGGGAATTACATTTTCACTGTCGGAAAAAGGAGATTTATACCTTGTCAAAGGCAACGCTACGACGGACAC